>UQOE01000009.1 GCA_900542575.1 uncultured Oscillospiraceae bacterium | reverse complement strand
ATCTACCAGACTGCTGTCTAGCGGAGGGTGTCCAACTTGTTATTGCAATTTGCGAACCAAAAAGGGGATATGATTGATGAAGAAAAAATGGTTGCCCGGAATCCTTGCGCTACTTCTGGTATGCAGCATCAGTGCCGTTCCGGCACTGGCGGCCTCATTTCCCAGGCAGATGACCTGCCGTGAGACCGGGGGAAGCTGGAAATACAGCAAGTCCCGAAAGACGATGACGATAACAGCCGAGGACAGCACCGGCAGCCTGGATGCCTGGCTTGATCCGCTGCTGACTTCGAAGGACGCATCCAGGCAGAGCATTATGCTTGCCATGCACACGGCCCCGTCTATTGTACTGGCATTGACGGACGAGGTCCGTTCCGGTCAGCTGACGGCGGTTGCATGTGAGAATGCCGCGGAGACGGAGGCGTTCAGCTTTCAGACCTCCGGCGGCAGAGTGACACGCGCGGGTCATGCCGTGCGGTTTGTCGACGGCACTACCTCGCAGGAGACGCTGACGTATTCCTATGATGCGCAGGGCCGTCTGACCGGAATTCGTGCCTCCAGTAAAGAGGACGGAATGTTCGGAAACCGCAGTGCCAATTACAAGTTTACCTATGCGGGCAATGCGCTGCAGAAGTGTGAGATCAGTGGATCGAGCACGGCGACGGTGAATTTCACCGGGGACGCGTCGGGCCGCGTGACCCGGGCTGCGTTCTCTTCGAAAGAGAAGGGCCAGAGCACTTCGAACAACACGATGACGTTTGCCTATGATGCAGACGGCTTTCCGAAACAGATAAGCCAGAGCGGCGATTCGAGCCGGACGATTGGCCTGAGCTGCGGGAAGGACGGGTCGGTCCGTTCGGTCACAGAGACCTTGAACGGCAGATCCTATCATTACACCGTCGGATGAGAATTGGATGAGAGCAGGTCGTTCTGCACTTTGCAGGCGGTGATGACATTCTGTCCGAGCAGGGCAGAGGTGACGCCGCCGAGGCCCGGAACCGGCGTAATGGCTCCGGCAATGTCGTAGACTTCCGGCTCACAGCAGCCTACGGTTTTGCCGTTGGCCCGGATGACCGAGCAGTCGATGACCGTGGTGCCAGGGGCAACCCATTCTTTTTTGACCGCATTGGCCTTGGGGATGGCCACGACGAGAATATCGGCGTTCTGCGTGAATTTCTCCATGTCCGGTGTGCGGCTGTTGCAGATGGAGACCGTCGCGTGGCGGTTGGTCAGCATCATGGAGACGGGCTTGCCGATGACATTGGAGCGGTTGATGACGCAGACTTTTCGGCCATCCACCGAAATCTGATAATAGTCCAGTACCTCGAGGACCGCCTGCGCGGTGCAGGGGGTCAGGGCAGTTGGATCTCCCAGTACGGTCTTGCCCATATTGACGGCGGTGGAGGAGTCCACATCTTTTTGCGGGTCAATGATTTCCGTAATGGCTTTTTGCTCGTCGATATGATCCAGCGGGCGGAAGGGGAGGATGCCGTGGACCGAGGCGTCATCGTTCAGCGCCCGGAGCGCTGCGATGTAGTCTTCTTCTGAGACATCGGCGGGCAGTTCGTGTACCGCAACCTCTATGCTGCAGGCGGTAAGCGCTTTTGTGGCACCCCGCTCATAGGCGAGGTCCGGCCCCTTGGCGCCGACGCGCAGGATGGCAAGTTTAGGCTGGATGCCTTGGCATTTCAGTGCATCCGCTTCGCTGCGGCAGCGCTCTTTGATAGATGCGGCGACGGGTTTGCATTCTAACAGATTGGACATATTGCCTCCTCAGCTCAGCTGGTCTTCGACCTGTGCGTAAATATCAGATGCGAGCACTTCGCCCTCCTGCAGGAGCGGCTCTGTCTCCTGGCGGATGCTGCGGACAAATTCCTCGTCGTGGATGGACTTCAGATTGATGATGACATTGAGCCACGCCATCTTCATGGACGACTGCAGGCAGAGGGCGCCGCAGCCGACGTCGGAGAGCGCCAGGCGGGAGCCCTTCTCTACCAGTTCCTCCTGCAGCTTCAGTGCGCGAAAGGAGAGCTTAATAATGTCAACCGGTGCGGTGACCGCTTTCTTCAGAGCGGCCTGCATCTTTTTTTCCTTCTCGGCCTTTTCCTCCTCGGTGCCCGCGGGCAGGCCGTAGCATTTGGAGAGCGGAAGGAAGTTGTTGGCGTCCCGGTCAATCTGATCCATCAGCTCGAGCTGCAGATCTTCGGCCTGTCTCAGGATGCGCTGAATATCTTCCTCATAGGCGGCATATTTTTTCTTGCCGGTCGTCAGTGCACCGACCATGCCGGCCAGCGCTGCGCCAAGACTGCCCACCAGTGCGGCGACGCTTCCGCCGCCGGGGACCGGGGCTTTCGAGTTGAGTTCATCGGCAAATGTTTCCAGGGACCAGGATGGGATGGATTCCATGTGCGGTTACCTCCAGTTCTAGTTTATTCACAAGTATTTTACCGGGAATCTCTCCCAGGTACAAGCAGGTTTGACAGCGCCCCGCTGTTCTTGGTAGAGTGAATGGGAATGAAAAAGGAGGAGCAGCATGAATATTACGTGGGACGCAGAGCTGTACGCCAGCAACTTTGACTATATTCACCGGTACGGGGAAGGAGTACTCTCTCTGATTGACGCTCCGGAGGGGGCCAAAGCACTGGATCTCGGCTGTGGAAACGGGGAACTTACCGCCTCTCTGAAAAAGCGGGGCTACGATGTCATCGGCCTGGATGCCTCGCCGGAACTGCTGGCAGAGGCGCGCAAAAACCATCCGGACATTCCATTTATTAACGGCGACGCCTGCGACTTCACGCTGGAGACCCCGGTAGATGTCGTGTTCTCCAACGCGGTGTTCCATTGGATTGACGAGGAGCGGCAGGACGACATGCTGCGCTGCGTGTACAATGCGATGAACCGCGGAGGTCAGTTTGTGTTTGAATTCGGCGGTGCCGGCAACAACCGGCTGATTCACCGCGCTCTGCGCAAGGAGTTCAGCCAGTACGGCTATGAATATCATATGCCGTTTTACTTCCCGACGATTGGAGAATATGCGCCCCGCCTTGAGAGAGCGGGATTCAAGGTCACCGACGCCTTCCTGTTCGACCGCCCCACCGAGCTCTTCTCCAATAACGGCATGGCGGACTGGATCAACATGTTCGTGAAAACACCTTTTGATCAGGTTCGGGAAGAGGACCGAAAAGCTATTGTGGAAGGCGCAGTGGACCGCCTCCGCTACCCGCTC
The DNA here is from genome assembly GCA_900542575.1 of uncultured Oscillospiraceae bacterium. Taxonomy (GTDB): domain Bacteria; phylum Bacillota; class Clostridia; order Oscillospirales; family Acutalibacteraceae; genus RUG420. The sequence goes on along the minus strand of UQOE01000009.1, from coordinate 66,650 downwards.
CAGCAGGACGACAAATGGTACGCCGACTATGTTCGCCTGCGGATGAAAGCGGTGAAGGAATAAACTAGAAAAGGACCGCTAACTGGCGGTCCTGATTTTTGTCTCAATTTTAAAACAGTCCAGTAATCTTTCCGTTTTCGTCGCAGTCGATTCGCTCGGCGGCGGGGCGTTTCGGCAGGCCGGGCATCTTGAGGATGTCACCGGTCAGGGCGACCAGAAATCCGGCACCGGCGCTGACCGTCAGATGGCGGACGGTAATCGTAAAGCCGGTGGGACGGCCGAGCTTAGATGGATCGTCCGAAAGAGAGTACTGGGTTTTGGCCATGCAGATGGGCAGCTTGTCAAACCCGTTTTTCTCAATGGAGGCAATGTCTTTTTCCGCCTGTTTCGTATAGCTGACGCCGTCCGCACCGTAGATTTTCGTGGCAATGTCGTGGATCTTCTGTTTGACCGGCTCGTCCGTGTCATAGGCGAAGCGGAAGTTGTTTTCTCCGTTTTCGCAGAGGCGGATGACTTCTTCTGCGAGGTCAATGCCGCCTTCGCCGCCGTGTTCCCAGACTTCGGAGAGACAGACGTTGACGCCGAGCTCTTTGCATTTGTCGGTGACGAGCTGGATTTCTGCGTCGGTGTCATTGACAAAGCGGTTAATGGCAACCACAGCGGGAAGTCCATAGACCTGCGTAATATTCTCTACATGTTTGAGCAGGTTCGGCATGCCCTTTTCCAGTGCCTCGAGGTTCTCTTTCCCGAGGTCGGCTTTCGGTACGCCGCCGTTGTATTTCAGCGCCTTGATGGTGGCGACGATGATGACGGCGTCCGGATGGAGTCCCGCCTTGCGGCACTTGATATCCAGGAATTTCTCGGCGCCGAGGTCTGCACCGAACCCGGCCTCTGTGACGACGTAGTCGCCGAGATGCATGGCCATGCGTGTGGCCATGACGGAGTTGCACCCGTGGGCGATGTTGGCGAATGGGCCGCCGTGGACAAAAGCCGGCGTGCCCTCCAGGGTCTGGACCAGGTTCGGCTTCAGCGCGTCTTTCAGAAGGGCGGTCATGGCGCCTTCGGCTTTCAGGTCGTGGGCGGTGACCGGTTCGCCCTTGAAGTTGTAGGCGACAACGGTCCGGGCGAGACGCCGCTTGAGGTCTGCAAGGTCGGTAGCGAGACAGAGCGTGGCCATGATTTCCGAGGCGACGGTGATGTCAAATCCGTCCTCGCGCGGGACACCCTGCATGCGTCCGCCGAGGCCGTCTACAATGTTGCGCAGCTGACGGTCGTTCATGTCGACGCAGCGGCGCCAGGTGATATTCTTGACGTCGATGCCGAGCTCGTTGCCCTGCTGAATGTGGTTGTCCAGCATGGCGGCGAGAAGGTTGTTGGCCGCGCCGATGGCGTGCATGTCTCCGGTAAAGTGGAGGTTGATGTCCTCCATGGGAATGACCTGGGCGTATCCGCCGCCGGCGGCGCCGCCTTTCAGACCGAAAACCGGCCCCAGGGAGGGTTCCCGCAGGGCGATGACGGTTTTCTTACCGAGGCGGGACAGCGCGTCGCCGACGCCGACCGTTGTGGTGGTCTTGCCCTCCCCGGCCGGAGTCGGGTTGATGGCGGTGACCAGGATGAGCTTGGCGGGGTCGCTCTGCTTCGGTTGATTCAGCAAGGAATAGTCGACCTTTGCCTTATATTTGCCGTAATAGTCGAAATCGTCTTCGGTGAGACCGATTTTCGCCGCAATTCTGTCGATTTTTTCCGGAACTGCCTCCTGGGCAATTTCGATGTCGCTTTTGTAAGCCATGCGCAGCACACCTTTCCTTGACAAAGAATACCTATTACCCTCATTCTACCCTAAAGCGGTTGACCATTGCAACAATGCCGCGCTATACTCTATACTATTAAAATCAAAGAAATTTGGACAGGAAAGAGGTGCCGGAAATGAATCTGCAGCTCGGACAGCAGGTGGTCCTGAAAAAGAAACATCCGTGCGGCGGAAACACGTTTCGTGTGACCGCGTCGGCATGGATATCCGTCTCCAATGCGAGACCTGCGGAAGGGAAGTACTGCTGCCGCGGAAAAAAGCGGAGCGGGCCATTCGAGCGTTTTCCGACACCCCGGAGGACAAGGATAGACATGTTTGAAAAACTGCCGGGCGTAGAGGCGCACTATGAACAGATCAGCCGTATGCTTGCGGACCCGTCTGTTACCTCGGACATTGAACAATATACCGCTCTCATGAAAGAGTACAGCGGCCTGACCCCCATTGTGGAAAAATATCGCCAGTGGGCGAAGGCGGAGGACGACGCCGGGCAGGCCCGGACGCTTCTCGAAGAGGGCGGACTGGACGCGGAAATGAAAGAGCTCGCTTCCGCGGAACTGAGCGAGGCCCGTGAAAAAGCGGACCAGTTTGCAGAAGAGCTGAAGCGGCTGCTGCTTCCCAAAGACCCCAACGATGACAAGAACGTCATCCTGGAGATTCGCTCCGGAGCGGGCGGGGAGGAAGCGGCTCTTTTTGCCGGAACCCTGTACCGCATGTACAGCATGTATGCGGAGGCGAAGGGCTTCCGCACCGAGGTGCTGAACGAAAACGACACCGAGCTGGGCGGCATCAAGGAGATCTCCGTAGAAATCAAGGGCGAAGGGGCGTATTCGCGGTTCAAGTTTGAATCGGGCGTGCACCGGGTCCAGCGGGTTCCGGAGACCGAGTCCCAGGGCCGCATCCAGACCTCAACCGCCACCGTGGCGGTGCTCCCGGAGGCCGAAGAGGTCGACTTTGATCTCGACATGAATGACGTGGAAATTGACACCTTCCGCTCCAGCGGCGCCGGCGGGCAGCATATCAACAAGACGAGTTCTGCCATTCGCGTTACGCACAAACCCACCGGTATGGTGGTCGAGTGCCAGGATGAGCGGAGCCAGCACAAGAATAAAGAGCGTGCCCTGAAGATTCTCAGGTCACGCCTGCTGAAGCAGGAACAGGAGAAGCAGCACGAGGAAATTGCCGGTGCCCGCCGGGCTATGGTCGGCACCGGAGACCGCTCCGAGCGCATCCGGACCTATAATTTTCCGCAGGGGCGGGTCTCAGATCATCGGATCGGCCTGACCCTCTACAAGATCGACGCCATCATCAACGGCGACCTCGATGAACTCATCGATGCGCTCATCACCGCCGACACGGCGGAAAAACTGAAGGAAGCAGGCGACACAGAAGCATGAAAACCCAAATGCTGAAACCCAATCAGGCGGACATTGCCGGCCGGATTCTCCGGAACGGCGGCCTGGTGGCCATTCCGACGGAGACAGTCTACGGGCTCGCGGCCAACGCGCTGGACGGCCAGGCGGTCGCCAACATTTTTAAAGCGAAGGGCCGACCGATGGACAATCCGCTCATCGTCCACATCACAGAGCTGAGCCAGCTCGAAGATCTGGATCTCGTCGCCTATGTCCCCTCCTCAGCATATGATCTGGCGGAGGCCTATTGGCCCGGCCCGATGACCATCATCATGGAGAAGGGCAGCGCCATTCCCGACGAGGTCTCGGCGGGGCTGGACACCGTGGCCATTCGCATGCCGGCCCATCCGGTGGCGCGGTCCATTATTGACGCCGCCGGGGTTCCGCTGGCGGCACCGTCCGCCAACACCTCCGGCAAACCGAGCCCGACGACGGCGGCCCACGTAGCAGAGGACATGGACGGCAAGATCGATGCCATCGTCGACGGCGGCCCCTGTGAGGTCGGCGTCGAGTCCACGGTCCTGACGCTCTGTGCGGAGACGCCGCGCATTCTGCGCCCCGGCGGGGTCACGCCGGCCATGCTGGAAGAGGTGCTCGGCGAGGTAGATATCGACGATGCGGTGCTGGGCAAACTGAAAGAGGGCGAGGTTGCGGCCTCCCCCGGCATGAAATACAAACACTATTCCCCGAACGCCGAGGTCTACATTGTGCGCGGCCCCATTGAGCGTTTTGCCGACTTCGTCAACGCCAAAGACCCGCAGACCACTGCGGCTCTCGTCTTTGACGGGGAGGAGAAATACATCCGCTGCAGAACCCTTCCGTTCGGTGCCGCCGGAGACGAGCTCGCCCATGCCCATCAGCTCTTCTTCGATCTGCGGACCTGTGATGAGATGGGCATCCAGAACATCTACGTCCGCTGTCCCTCGGATGAGGGCATCGGACTCGCCGTGATGAACCGGCTGCTCCGCGCGGCGGAATTCCGGTTCATCGACGTGTGAGGCGGCTGCTATGGGCAATCGACATACCGTAATCGTCGGACTGACCGGTCAGACCGGGGCCGGCAAGTCCACGGTGGCCTCTCTGCTCTCCGGGTATGGCTTTGCCGTTGTCGACGCCGATCAGACGGCAAGAACGGTCACCGAAAAAGGCTCTCCGGTTCTCAAAGAACTGGCACAGTTTTTCGGGGCGGATATCCTGAACGGGGACGGATCCCTGGATCGCGCCCGGCTCGCGGCACGGGCCTTCTCCTCGCAGGAGGGGACGGAGTTGCTGGACAGCATTACGCACCCCGAAATTGTCCGGCGCATGCTGGCCCAGGCCGAAGAGGCGTTTCTGGAGGGCTATGAAGCGGCCATTCTGGATGCCTCACAGCTCTTTGAGGCCGGCCTGGATTCCCGCTGCGGTCTGATCATCTCCGTGGTGGCGCCGGACCGTCGGCGTCTGGTCCGCATTATGGAGCGGGACGGCATCGACGCAGAGGCGGCGAAGAAGCGTATGCAGGCGCAGCACGACCGGAAGTTCTTTGAGGAGAACGCCGACTATGTGATCCACAATACCGGGACGCTGGAAGATCTGGCCGACCAGGTGCGGGAAATCGCCGGCATCATAGAAAAAACGATTGCAGGCGGGGAAGAGATGTAAATGAGCAGAAAAAAGAATATAACCGGTACCTCCGGACTTGTCCGGGGCGTTGCGGGCATGCTCGTCATTCTATTGCTGGTCGTCCTGTTCCGCCAGGCCTATATCCGCTGGAAGTATCCGCTGAAGTACACGAATCTCGTGCAGCAGTATGCCGCCGAGTACGGCGTCGATGAGAATCTGGTCTACTCGGTCATCCAGACCGAGAGCGGCTTTGACAGCTTTGCCGTCTCTGAGGTGGGGGCCCGCGGGCTCATGCAGATGACAGAGGAGACCTTTGAATGGGTTCAGACCAAGATCGGCGGCAATGAGACGTTTGACGATCTCTACCAGCCGGAGGTCTCCATCCGGTATGGGACGTACCTGCTGCACTATCTGCTGCGGGAATTCGACAATGATACGGACACCGCCATGGCGGCGTACCACGCGGGCATTGCCAGCGTCCGGTCCTGGCTGCAGAACCCGGCCAATTCACCGGACGGGAAGCGTCTGACGCATATTCCGAAGTCGGACACCGAACACTATGTCAATAAGATCAACCGCGCAATGGCAATTTACCAGAAGCGCAATGTTAAAGGAGGTTAAGCTATATGGCTCAGAATGCACAGGAGAAGAGCGGCGCCAAGGCGCTCAAGGACAAGCTCTTCTATAAACAGGAGCACATGGCAAATGTCGTCAGCGACGACGTAAAGGAAAAGGCCGCTGCGTTTGCAGAGGAATACAAGACCTTCATGTCCAACGAGAAGACGGAGCGGGAGATTACCGCTTACTTCGCTGCAGAGGCGGAGAAGCGAGGCTACACCGTCTTCGATAAGACCAAACAGTACAAACCCGGGGACCGGGTCTACCGCGTGAATCGCGGCAAGGACATCATGCTCTGCGTCTTCGGCCGGAAATCGGCCGCAGAGGGCGTGAAGATTGCGGCCTCCCATATCGATTCCCCCCGGTTCGATCTGAAACCGAATCCGCTGTATGAGTCGAACGACATGGCACTGTTCAAGACCCATTATTACGGCGGCATCAAGAAATACCAGTGGACCACGGTGCCGCTGTCCCTGCACGGCGTCATTGTCAAGGCCGACGGTTCTAAAGTCACGGTCCGCATCGGCGAGGAGCCGGGTGAGCCTCAGTTCGTCATCACCGATCTGCTGCCGCATCTCGGGCGCGAACAGATGAAGCGCGATGCAGGCCAGGTCGTCAAGGGCGAGGAGTGCAATGTCCTGGTCGGCAGCCTCCCGTTCAAGGACGACGAGGAGTCTGAGCTGGTCAAGCTCAATATCATGAACCTGCTCTACGAGAAGTACGGCATTGTCGAGAAAGATTTCCAGACGGCGGAGCTCGAGATGGTTCCGGCCTACAAGGCCGTCGATATCGGCTTCGACCGCAGCATGATCGGCGCCTATGGCCACGACGACAAGGTCTGCGCTTATCCAGCGGCTATGTCCAATTTCAATATTCAGGCACCGGAGTACACCTGTGTGACGGTTCTGACCGACAAAGAGGAGACCGGCAGCGACGGCAACACCGGACTGCACTCCTCCTATTTCAAATATTTCATTTACGACCTGGCGGAGAATGCCGGCGCCAACGGCCACGACGTCCTCTCGGCGTCTGAGTGCCTCTCTGCGGACGTTACCGCCGCTTTTGACCCGACGTTCCCGGATGTTATGGACAAGTATAACTGCGCTTACCTGAACAAAGGCGTTGGTGTCTGCAAATATACCGGCGGCGGCGGAAAGTATGATACCTCCGACTGCTCGGCGGAGTTCTTCGGCAAGGTCCGCCAGATTCTGGACAGCAAGGGAGTCGTCTGGCAGACCGGCGAGCTCGGCAAAGTCGATGCCGGCGGCGGCGGGACGGTCGCCAAGTATGTGGCGGAGCTGGACGTCGATGTCCTCGACATCGGAGTTCCGGTCCTCTCCATGCACGCACCGTTTGAAGTCATCTCCAAATTGGACCTCTACAGCGCCTACCAGGCCTTCTATGAATTCTTTATGGCAGAATAAGGAAAAAACCTGATAAAAAAGCAAGGGCGCGCTGCAACGACTGCAGCGCGCCCTTGTTAGATAGGTGCCAAAGATTAAGTTTACTGGTCCGCGGCCCCGGACAGAATGTCGGCAATGATGTCCATGACCTTGTCATGACATCCGCCACAGCCGGTGGAGCACTGGGTCTGTTTCTGGATGTCGTCAAATACACTGACCGCATCTTCCAGTTTGCTGTGGCTCTGAAGTGCATCCGCAATATCGGAGTACATCACGTTTTTACATTTACATACCTTGTGGTTTTCTGCCATAGTCGGTCACCCCAGGTTCCTTGTCATGGAATTAACGTCATATTTTTAACGATTGCTATTATACACGACTTGTGCAAAGAATGCCACCAAACCGGACAAAGTGGCGCAGAAAAGATTTCTGTGCAGGTCGGAGAGACGAAAACAAGAGCCCGGACGGAAACCCGTCCGGACTCTTATTTTTTCCCTGTTGTTCTAATATGAACGCCGCTCAAAGGTTCTGCAAGCCCTTATGCGTAATGGGGCCAGAACGTATTTTTTGCGATATTGCCACGCTGCTGTGAGCGGCTGGTGCGATTAGCAGGTACCTCATAGTTATAACAGAATTTATACCCTGCATTGTAGGCACCATTGCTACTGTTGCCGATGCCCTTCAGGGAATTGTAGACACTTTTGTAACTGTTGGTTAGTTCGTACTGCAGATAATGGAGCTGGCCGTTCATGCTGTGCCAGTCATAGCCATTGCGGTTGCAGTAGTTTTTCAGATTGTTCAGGCGGGAACCGCTCCACTGACACAATCCGTAGGATGAATGGTTGCTGTTATAGATGTTGGCTCTGAGACCACTTTCAGCCTTCATGTTGGCGAGAACACCGCAGGCGGCTGCATCGGATAGGCTCATGTCTTCTGTAAGAAACTCATGGATTGTCTGTTCGTTTTCCGAACTTGCCTGTGCGACGGATGTTACTGAAACTGCGGCTGTCAACATACAGACTGTCAGGAGACAGGCCAGTATGCGGATAAGCTTTTTCACGAATAAAAACTCCTCTGTTTTCGTTTCTTGGTGTTTCTTCGACACGCCGGGAACTGGCTGTGTCTGAGGTCTGATTTTTTGTTCTGTTCGATAACTCTTACGCGGCATGTGTAGCATTATAACCTAAAATTTCATGGTTTGTTAGTGCAAAATGACAACAGCCGTTTTTTTCGGATGGTCTGACGAACTTTCTTCCAGAATTCAGAAGGCTTTTGTGAGATCACACAAAGTTATTCTAATCATATTTATAAATATGATTAAAAAATATGACAGAGAGAAAACGAACACTGTGTTGGTTAGCAATTTGTAACCGTTTGTTACCCTTTCGGGAAAATGCATAAAATAGAGGGCGAAAATTGGCAAAAAAAGCAATAAAACAACGGAAAAAATCAACACGATTTTTTCCGTTGTTATCACTTTGTAATATTTTGCGTTACCGATTGTTACGAAATGGTCTGATGGGTGATTTTCATCGTCCAGTCCGCGTCATATTTTCCCTCCGAATCCCGCTCAGAAAACGTGAATCCAGTCATCTGATTTTGTGCATTATACTGCATCTGCGTGCGGGAGCGGTGGACGGGGTCGGCGCCGACGCCCTCTTCATGGTAGGTGACTTCGGCGGGGCGGCCGGCGGTGTCATAGGCATAGGTCTGCACGATGCGGGTGGGCCCGCTACTGTCGACCTCCGTGAAGGAGGTAATGCGGCCTTTCACGTCGGTCTTCAGCGTCAGTTTCTGGAAAGAGCTGTCCCGGATTTCAATCTGGTACAGGGCACCTTTGCGATAGCGGTAAGTGTAGGTTCGTACGCTGTCCTCCAGCTTCTGCAGGATGCGGACCAGGCGTCCATGGGCATCGTAGAAGAAATAGTAGGGAATGGGGTCGGTCTCAAAGGTCTCTGTCCCGTAGACGACCTGTCCCTTGCGGTTCCTCTGAAAATCGTAGTGGGCCTGTGGGGTATTGATGTGTTCTGCAATGCCGCTGCGGACCAGGTCGCTCAGAGCGAGGATGATGCAGTCGTCCCGGTAGTCGCAGGTCAGCATGATGTTCTGTCGGCTGATATCGTCCGACGGGACAAGCGGCAGAAGGTATTCATAGCTGATTTGATCGGTATAATTTCGAATCGTCAGCGTTTTATCTTTGCTGAAGTACTGGTATTCGAAACAGTCTTTGCCGTTCAGGGCGAGTACCTTCGGAATGGAGGCAGTCTCTGCAGACGAGGCGGGGACGGCACCGAGCACCGCTGCACAGAACAGCAGGGAAAGAAAGATGGAAATAAATTTACGCATTATGGCGGGCTCCTTCAATTGAGATCTCTACCTTTAAGACGTCTTTTTTGGAAAAAAGTTTCATATAGATTGCCAGGAAATGCGGCATTCGGTTCGGCGACCCTGGGAATCAGAGAAAGATAGGGCGGTCATGGCCCCGGAGCGGCTGTATTTCATTTGCGTACTGCTACGGTAGCAAATGTCTCCATCTTCCCCGGTGACGGTACACGAAATCTTTTTCGGCAGCCCGCTCTTATAATAGGTATAGGAGATGGCAGCGCGGCGGCCGTCTTTGAGACGGTAGGAGTCGTTGCGGAGCAGACCGTTAGAGTAGAATTTCAGCGTGGATCTGCCCCAGTATTGATAGAGCTCCCAATGATACCCGCTGAGCTGATCTCTCTGATAGCTGAAATAGTACTTGGAGCAGTCGCCCCCGCCGTAGCGCGCCCGGTCATTGAGCACAATTCCGGTCAGATTTCCGCGGGCGTTATAGGTAAAGGCCGCCGCGGTGCCGCTGTTATGGCTGCAGCGGGAGACGAGGCCGCTGCTGTTCCGCGAAAAGGTGCGGACCGATGACGGCGTCTGCACCCGCCGGATTTTCCCGCTGCGGATGGCGGCACACTGGCTCAGAATGAGGTCGCTCTGCCGGTTTTCCAGCAGGCAGATATTCTGCGTGCCGCTTTTCCCGCTGGCCGCAAAGGGAAGCTGGTAGGCAGGATCTTTCCCATAGAGGCCAATGCCTCCGACCTTGCCCTTTCCCGCAATGCGCAGCGTGCGCGATTCAGCATTGTACCGAAAGGTTTCCGTTCCGCCGTTTCTGGTGTCCTGGATGGTTTTCGGAACCGCAATCCGGTTCTTATCGGCCGCAGCGGCCGGCAGCGCGCAGAGGGAAAACAGAAGCAGAAAAGCGCTCAGGAGCGCGCATACCTTCTTCTTCATAGCGATTGCTCTGCCTCTACTTCGGAGAGGACGAAGCCGGAGAGCATAATGGCGGCGTCAAGATAAAGCCGCCCCATCTCATTTCGAGAGGCGGTTTCGGTTTTGGACAGGGCCTGTGCGAGTGCGGGCAGAACCGAAGTGAGAGGCTCAGTTCGTGGGGAGTAGAGCCCGCAGAACTGGCTGTAAAGGGCCTCGATGGATTTGCTGTTTTCCGGTGTGCCGCCGGCTTTCTCAATGGCGTAGCAGAGCGCATTTTCCGTCAGTGTGCGGGCTTTGCTGACGGCATTTTCCGGTTCGCCGCGGCTGAGGTCGTTCTCGGCCCGGACCAGGGTATCTTTGACGGTATCCTGGGAAATGGTGCTCAGAATGGTGCGCTTTGGCTCCATGCCGGCCCCTTCCAGCAGATAGTGGCCGTCCCGGAATACGAGTTCGCAGGAGTCAAATTCCAGAGCGTGGTTAATCTGAATGAGGATTTCATTCAGGAGCGTCTGATATGCGGCGTCCTTGCTTTCTTCCGCAACGTATCCGAGTACGTTGTGAAACTGTTCTTCCGAGAAGAGCGTGTCCAGCAGTTCCGGTGTCCGCTCGTTTAAAATGCAGCAGGTAATGAGGTCGTCGAGCATGGCCTTGCGTGCGGGGGCAGCGGTGTCATAGTGGGCGGCAAACCCAAATGCGTGGGACAGATTTGTGATGTCCCGGGCCGTAAGATAGGGCATTTGAATGGGGACATTGACGCCGGGGGCGATGGTGATGATGCCGAAACCGGTATCGCCGTCCAGAATGTCCAGCATTTTGCGGCTGCGCAGGCTGTTGTAAAGTTCTTTGTCCATAGCAATTCTCCTGAATATGAATTGGGTCCGCTTTCATTATAAAGCGGTGCAAAAGGAATTGTAAATACTGCAGATGTTCTGAAAAATGCTCCCACACCGGCGGCGGGAGCGATTATAATAAAAGTGTAAATTGATTGTGTTGGAAGGAGGACGAACGCATGCCCAACCGCCCAGATACCCACACCATTCTGCAGGAAATTACCCAAATGCGCACAGAGCTGATTTCGCTGACTCTGCGGCGTGACCGCCTGAAGTTCCGCATCTGCGAACAGCTGGAAGACCAGTACCAGGACAAGATGGGCCAGTATGAGTACCGCGCATATCGCGCCCGCTACAGGGCTCTGCGCATGCAGAAAGAAATCATCCTCATCCAGCTTCTGTTTGATGTCGAAGAGCCGGTTTTCCTGCCGTCCATTGCCTCTGACCTGGACAACGAATTTCAGCCCTATATCAGCCAGCTCCATGCACGGGCAGAGCGTATGAAACGCGCGAACCAGCACCGCCGAATCAATAAGTTCTATGGCTCGGACGAGGCGGAACTCGACAAGTCCTACGGAAACGTGGCGCTGAAACTGCATCCGGCTCTCGCGGCGGATGGCTGCTGCCACTATCCAGCGCTTATGCGCCGCATGGTCATCGCTTACCGGGACGGCAACCTGTATGAACTGAAGCGCCTGGAGCGGGAGACCGAGGACTTCCCGTCCCTGCCGTTCCCGTTTGAATATGCAGAGCTGAACGCCATCCATGACACCTACCGTACCCGTATCCAGGAACTGCGGGCGGAAATCGGAGATATTCAGACCTCGTACCCGTACAACATCATGCATTTTCTCGAAGACGACATCAGCGTCTATCATATGCAGTGCCAAATTGAATCCGAGACGGAGCAGTGGGAACACGCCTGCCGGGAATACGAGCAGGAGCGCTACGAGCTGCTCACCGGACAGGACAGCATGTGAATACAGCCTAAAAAAGAACGGTCAGCCCTTTCGGGCTGGCCGTTTTGTTATTCGGAGAGGCTCAGTGTGTGGTAAACCGTGCCGTCCAGTTCTTTCCAGGTAAAGGTGTCACCCTCCAGCGTCATGTAGCTGTGGGGGCTGTCCTCTTTCGGAATGGAGACGGAGCCGGGATTCAGGTAGAGATTTCCGTCGCCGAACGGCGTCCAGGTCGGGACGTGGGTGTGCCCGTGCAGCAGGATGTCGCTGTGCTGAAGCGGAGGAGGCGTCTTCGTGTTGAAGTTGTGTCCGTGGGTGGCATAAATGAGCGTACTGCCGACGGGAAAGACCGCATAGTCTGCCAGGATGGGGAAGTCCAGAACCATCTGGTCCACTTCCGTGTCGCAGTTTCCGCGGACGCAGAAAATCTGTGTCTTCCGCTCGTTGAGCGCCGCAAGGACCTCTTTTGGCGCATACTCGTCCGGCAGGTCATTACGGGGACCGTGGTAGAGAATGTCGCCGAGCAGCAGCAGGCGGTCCGCCTGTTCCCGGTCAAAGGCCGCGAGCATGTCCCGGCAGTATCTGGCTGAGCCGTGGATATCGGATGCAATCATTAATTTCATGCTGGAACCCCCTTAGTCGATTCAGGGGTATTGTAGCATATTAGTCCGGTATCTTGTTTAAAAAATTCATGAACACATCAAACCAGGCGTAGTAGTCCTTCTTCTTCATATCGGCACCCATAAAGGAGACGTGGCTCAGGTGCTGGACCGGCCAGTTGTACCACATACCCGGTTTGACAGTGGAGACATCTGCGGGAAGGTCTGCAGAGGGTTCCGTAAAGGGTGCTTTGGTGCCCTCCGTGTTGACAAAACCGTCTTCCGGCCACCAGGTATCCGGGTCGAAGCCGAAACGTCTCAGGGAGTTGTCGTGGCCGCGTTTATTCTGGGTCAGGATGCTCCCGATTTTCGCTATGACAGAGGATTTCCGTTCCATACGTCCCTTCTCGTCCGACATACAGCTGGGAACTGCGAAGTAGTAGACGTTCGGGACGGCGTGGAGCTCCTGGTTCATGACATACATGCCCTCAATCTGCATCTCGTAGCCGACGGAGTCACGGGCGTTCTGGTTGAAGTTGTGGATTTCGCGGACTTTGGGAAGGTGAAGTTCCGCTTTTTCCCGCTTGGCGGGATCCTGCTGAATGCCCCACTGGTCCATATGGAAGTCGATGAGTTTATCGACAATTGGGGTGTCGCCGAGAACCGAGGCGACAGACAGGTACAGGGTGTTGACGACGCGGACGCCTTTTTTGCCGAGCGAAGAGGCACAGGAGGTGCCGTTGTTGACACCGGCCAGCGTTGTAATGGAGTGAAGATACTCGGCTTTTCCGCCGGCAAAGAGAGGTGAGAGGTCGTCCGGGTCGGTTCCTGCCCGCTCTTCTTCGCTGCCGTCGGCCAGAAGATCGGCAAGAACGCGGACCGTCGGGCCGCCGAAGGAGTGGCCGACAAGGTCAATTTTCTCGTGTCGGCCCGGCTGTCCCCAGTCGGGGAGAATGCCGGGATACGTTCTGCCGAACCGGGCGTGGTGGTACTTCTCGCTGTGGACTTTTCCGTAGTCAACCGTACCGCCGATGATTCTGTAATAGGCGTCGCAGGCGCGGTCCCAGGCGCTGCCCACAGGGCCGATGGACGGCGCGAAAACTTCATAGTTTTCGCTGCGCAGATACTGGATGAGATGGATGTCCGGCCGGAACCCCCAATATGACCAGAACTTGTCAATTCCGTCCTGCTCTCCAAAGCCCATAAAGCCGTGGAGCAGGATGACCGGGTATTTGTTTTTGTACATGAACTTACCTCCTATATCTCCCAATATATTATTTGCTGTAACGGCTGTTCAGAAACGATTCCGTCAACAGCGTGGAGTTGAAAAATACGATCTCCTTCGTAATTTCCTCCGGTGTCTCGCGGAAGCCGCCGTCGATCCACTGGTGGAGCATTTCACGGGTGCCGCCGTAGAGGTAGGTATAAAGGCCCGGCAGGCTCTCCCTTTTTCCGCTTTCTCTGTCAGACCAATGCTGAACGACGACCTGGTAGCACATCTGGGAAAATTTCTTGTGGAGCGGCGTGGTGGAATCGAAGAAAAGGAGTTTTGCGAGGTCCGGTTCCTGATAGAGCATTTGGGTCAGATGGCGGATAACCGATTCATAGCTGCTTCCGCTTTTGATCAGCCCTTCGATGGGCTCACCGAGGCTGCGGAAAAACGTAGTCTCAATTTCGTCAAGCAGTTCGACGGGGGAACGGTAATGGCTGTAGAAAGTGTTGCGGTTTAGACCGACTTTCCGACAGAGCTCGGTAACGGTAATGCGGCCGATGGGCTTGATCCGGAGGATGGAGAGAAGCGCATCCTTCAGCTGCTGTTTCGTACGGGAGACGCGCAGGTCCTCTTTGTTGGATGCCATGGGATATCCCCTTTCCTTCACCTGTCCGACATTAGACAGTTTTGTATTTTTGTTAACATTATTATTATACAAAACACACAGACAATCGAAAAGTATTTTTACAAAAATTATGAATAAATGACCAAAATATGATACATATGTTGAACGAATAAAGACGGGCGGAAGATAAAAATAGACAAACGCAAAGAGAAAGAACGGGCGTCTTGCTTTTTTCGGTCAGTCCGTGTACGATGGGCGGGCAGGAAGATATCATGCAGAAAAGGAGTGTTACTATATGGCATATCAGAAAAACAGCGGCGGAAAGAAAGTGCTCTGGATTGTCATCGCAATCGCAGCAGTTATTGCCATTCTTCTGGCTGTTTTCATTCCGCGCATGCAGGCGCGCAGAAATGCACCCAGGCTTTCCATGACTTCGTATTCCGGCCAGACGCAGGAGAATGCCTCTGAGGAGACGGTGACGACAACGGCTTCCACGGTTGACGCAAATAACCGTGACGTGAAAGTCAGCGGCGACCGCGCCCTCTCATCCGCGCAGAAAAAATATCCGGACTATGATTTCAATCTGGAGGGCATGAAGCGGGGAAAGGACGGGACGCTCTACTATTCCCTGGAGGGCGTCGACAGCCACGGAAACGTAGAAGAGGTCCAGGTCAATGCCCTGACCGGCGAAGTGGTCTCGTAACGATTCCAATAAAAAAAGATGTGTCGCAGGCCTGCGGCACATCTTTTTTATTGCAGCGGATTATTTTTTCTTCTTGGCCGCCGTTTTCATGCGGGTTTCCTTGGAGAGGATCGTCTTGCGCAGACGAAGCGATTCCGGGGTGATCTCCAGGAGCTCATCGTCGGCGATGAATTCCATGCACTGTTCCAGACTGAGGTGGGTCGGCGGAACCAGGCGCAGCGCGTCATCGGATCCGGAAGCACGGGTGTTGGTCAGGTGTTTGGTCTTGCAGACGTTGACGACAATGTCGTCGCTCCGTGTGGATTCTCCGACGATCATACCCTCATAGACCTCTACGCCGGGGCCGACAAACATGGTGCCGCGGTCCTGAACATTGAACAGGCCATAGGCGGAAGTGACGCCCTGCTCATAGGAGACGAGGGAACCGCGTTCACGGGTCTCAATTTCACCTTTATAGGGCTCATAGCCAGCAAAGATTTGGTTCATGATGCCGTTGCCGTTGGTATCGGTCATAAACTCGCTCCGATAGCCGATGAGGCCGCGGGACGGGATGTGGAATTCCAGATGGGTGGCGGCGCCCGGGTTGGCGACCATGTCGGTCAGCTCACCCTTGCGGGAGCCGAGTTTTTCAATGACGGTGCCGACATATTCCTCGGGGACCTCGACGGAGAGATCCTCCATGGGCTCCAGGCGCTTGCCGTTTTCGTCGGTCTTGAAAATGACCTTCGGGCGGGAGACGGCGAATTCATATCCTTCGCGGCGCATGGTCTCGATCAGAATGGAGAGGTGCAGCTCGCCGCGTCCGGAGACTTTGAAGGTGTCGGTGGACTCGGTCTCCTCTACGCGCATGGAGACGTTGGTCTCGACCTCTTTGAACAGGCGGTCGCGGATGTTGCGGGAGGTAACGTATTTGCCCTCGCGGCCGGCGAAGGGGCTGTCATTGACGATGAAGTTCATGGAGAGGGTCGGTTCATCGATATGGATGAACTGGAGCGGCTCCGGATGGTTGATGTCGCATGCGGTCTCGCCGATGTTGATGTCTGAGATGCCGGCGACGCAGATAATTTCACCCGCGGAGGCCTCTTTGACCTCCTTCTTCTGCAGGCCCTCGAAGACATACAGCTTGGAGACTTTGACTTTCTCCTGGCTGCCGTCGCGGCGGCAGAGAATCATGGGCTCGTTCTGGCGGATGGTGCCGCGCTCAATTCGGCCGATGCCCATGCGGCCTACATAGTCATCGTAGTCCAGCGAGGAGAACAGAACCTGAAGAGGGGCGTCGACGTCGCCCTTGGGCGCCGGGATCTCCTTGATAATGGATTCAAAGATGGGACGCATGTCGCCGGAACGGGCATTGCTGTCATAGGAGGCGTAGCCGTCCTTCGCAGAGGCGAAGACGACGGGGAACTCGATCTGGTCCTCGTCTGCGCCGAGCTCGATAAACAGGTCGATGACCTCGTCGACGACCTCAGCCGGGCGTGCGCCGGGCCGGTCGATTTTATTGATGACGACAACGACCTTTTTGCGTTGGGCGAGTGCTTTTTTCAGGACGAAACGGGTCTGCGGCATGCAACCCTCAAAAGCATCTACCAGTAGCAGAACACCGTCGACCATGAGCATGATGCGCTCAACCTCGCCGCCGAAATCGGCGTGGCCGGGGGTGTCGATAATGTTGATTTTGGTGTTACCGTAGTGTACCGAAGTGTTTTTGGAAAGAATCGTAATGCCGCGCTCACGCTCCAGGTCGTTGGAGTCCATGACGCGTTCTTCTACCTGCTCGTTGCTGCGGAAGGTACCGCTCTGCTTCAGGAGGGCGTCTACCAGAGTCGTTTTCCCGTGGTCAACGTGGGCAATCATTGCAACGTTGCGAATATCTTCTCTTGTTTTCAAGACTTTACACCTTCCAGATATTACATTTATAATACTGCTTCATTTCTTTTTGCGTATTCAAGACCGAATTTTATCACCGCGCGCAGAACAATGCAAGAAATTCTGCAGAAAAGTTAGTTTCTGCCTCAAAATATACTGTGATATGTTAAAATGAAAAAAGCTTGATGTCAGCGGAGAGGAGTCGGTCCAATGCCAAAACACAAATTATGGTCGGAACGGCATGCCGCCCGGCGCGCTGCCCGTGCCGCCGCAAAGCGCGGGACGGCTGAACCCGAGACCCCGCAGAGAGACCCGTTCCTCCCTCCCTCCGAAGAGGAGCTGGACCAGGAGCTCTCCGACATTCGAGACATGTTCCAGACGGAAATTGACCGGCTGCGCGCGGAACAGCCGGAGAAAAGCTGGAATGAAATCGTAAAGGAGGCAGCAATGAAGAAAAAAGATTCCAAAGCTGCAGAACCCGCAGAAAAAACCATTGCAGAACCTGCTGCAGAAGCCGTTTCAGCTGATGCGGCGGCCGCGGAGAACCCGGGAAAATTCACCTGGTGGAGTTTCCTCATCCCCATCATCGCCCTGTTTTTCCTGGCTTTTGCCGTTCTGTTTACCGTTCAGGGGTGGAGCCTGTTCTCCGGTACGGCCTCGGCCCAGAAGTGTGCTATGGAAAACCGGCCGGTCACGGCGCTGTCCCGCTATCAGACCATCAATAATCTGATTGACCAGAGCGGCGGGCGGCTGACCTATGGCAGCAAATACCGGAAAAACCAGGTAAAGCTTTACCGAAAACTCGGCGTCACGGAAATGGAGCAGTTGAACTCGTTCATCGCGACGCACTATACGCCCAAGGAACTGAAGAGCCCCTCCAACCATTATGCGAAGAAGGCCCAGGAACAGTACAACGAGTACAACGCCGCAGCTACTGCGTTGCAGACCGCTATGCAGAGTTCTGCTTCCAGTGCAAAGAGCGCGAAAGACTTTTATCAGAAGACGCTGACAGCATTCAACAAGTCGGTCGAAGGCAAGGACAGCAATGTCGCCTACACCAATTTCTTCCGGTGGTGGATTTCCACGGCCTCCGGACAGAAGCCGTCCGTGCAGAAGGGGTATATTGACGCCATCCGGAAAGAGGGCCGCCAGTATAAGAACCTGTACCTTCCGCTCTATGCCGAGTACAGTCTGAATCGATGCAATTGGGATGACGCCATTTCCTACTCCGACAAAATTCTTCGCTTCAACAAAGAAGATTCTTACAGCTATGCCTACAAGGCGTATGCACAGAGAATGCAGAACAAGATGGCGGATGCCGAAGAGACGCTCACCAACGGCCTCAGTGTTGACAACACCTCCGGCCCCATCAACTATCAGATGGCGGTCTATCAGCTCCTGAAGGGGAACTATGCCGCTGCGGAAGAATACGCTCTGTCGGCTGTAAGCTATCAGAGTACGGCAGAAAACATTAATCTGTACGCGCTGACGGCCGGTCTCCGCGCTCAGGCTGCGAAGAAATCCGGCGACAAGAAGACTTATCAGAAAGAGCAGAACATCTATAAAGAGGTTACCGCGCTCCTCAAAAACAACAATGAAGAGGTCTACAGCAGCGTCACCCAGATTCTCTCGGGCAAAAAGACTGTGAAATCGGTATTTATGACCGGGAAGGGGGTTCTGTCATGAATCAGTTCTATAAAATCATCAAATACATCACGTTCCCCGGTACACTGCTGAAAGGGTTCCTGGAGCAGATGTTCTGCCGCATTTACAAAGTGCCGATCAACGACAGTGAGTACATGCAGAACAATGAGCTCTGCGGACACGTAGACCATGAGCTCGCCGGAAAGGCCGGCAGCTTCTGCATTTGCTGGTTCCCGCATATCATCATGCTTCTGCTGGGACTGGCAGTCTCTTTCCCGGCGGCAGTCAACTTTTTCTACCTCGGAAAATTCGACGTCCTCTCGCTCATCCTGTTCTACGTCGGCGTCTCGTTCCTGACGAACTGCAACCCGCTGGAGGACGATGTCCTGAATATGTGGGACAACCTCTATGGCAGGGAAAGCAGTGCAAAGATGGTCTCGAAAATCTTCCTGGCCATTCCAGCTGCAATCATGTATGGCTTTGCCTATGTCGAGAAATACGGCCTGACCATTCTGACCGGCATTCTCTTCTGTGGCCTGTTTCCGTACTTTGTCGCACTGTTTTTCCCTGCATAACGGAAGCAGAGAGCAGCGGCCTGCCTTTGAGGGCTGGCCGCTTTTTATATTTGCACTGGGGTTGTTGGACGGAACCAGCTGGTAAATAGAAGAATAAAATCTATTTTGAGTATTTCAGAAACGTTTTGTATCAAGTCCTTGGACGGAATATGCCGCTGGGGAAGTTCAGTCCAAGAATCCGGTCTGCGGTGGACGGAAAGTACTGAGGCCAGGATTCCGTCCAAAACGGCCTGAAAATCTGAGCGGACTCTGCCTCTGCGTCGATCTGCTTTTAATCATACCAGGCAATTTGGAATAACACTTCCTGGAACTGTAGAAATGGTCGTCTCTGGGCGCAGGGCGATTCCGAACAGAAAAGCCGCTGCAGAGAGCCATTCTGCAGCGGCGTGTAATATTTTACAGCGTATCGAGATCCAGATCGCCGAGATGGACGACGTAGCGGTTGGCATGGGCCCGGATTTTGTCGCGGTTGTGGGCGGACCACCTGTCCTCCACGGCGACCACGGGGTATCCGGCTTTCAGGGCGCCCTGAATGGAATACCAGGTGTCTTCAAATACCCAGGTGGATTCTTTCGGCGTGCCGAGGAAAGCGCCCGCTGCGAGGAAAATGTCGGGTTCGTACTTGCTCTTGTGCATCTCGTGGCAGGTGAAGATTTTCAGGAAGTATTTGGCGAGATCCAGCCGATCGAGCGCGCCCTCGGTCAGGTAGCGTTCGGTGGCGGTGGCGAGGACCATCGGGACGCCGCGGCGGCGGAGTTTCTCCAGGGTCGCCCGGACGGTCGGCTTGACCGTGACCTCGTGGAAATAGCCCGGCTCCTGCATTCGGTTGACACCGTCGATGACCTCTTTCGGCGTCAGATCCAGGTGGAAGGTTTTCGGGATGTACTCGCCCAGCTCCTCCAGCATCATGCCCGTCATTTTCTCCGACTGCTCCGGTGTCGGCGTAATGCCGAGGGTTTGCAGGTATCGGACATCCCATCCGCGCCAGAGGTGCATGGAGTCCAGCAGCGTGCCGTCCATGTCAAAAATTGCACCCTGAATTGCCATCAGTCGACCTCCGGGTTGAAGGTCTTCCGCTCAATTGGGCACTTGGCACGGGCCTCAACCTTGTGGCCCTGGGACCAGAGAGATGGGGTGATGAGCAGTGAGTAGCCGAAGCCGTCATCGCACATCCAGTCGGTCATGGGGGCCTGCGGCAGGGCAAACATGGACATGATGGCGTTCATGACGCCGCCGTGGGTGATGATGGCGGCCTCCGGCATGCCGGTCTGAATCATGGCGTCGACGATCTGGATAAAGGTCTGGCCGACCCGCTCGCCGAACTCGCGGTTGGATTCCCCGAAGGGGGGCTCTGCATCCAGTCCGCCGCTGAGCCAGTTCTGGAAGTCCTTATTGTCCTGGAGCTCCTCGGCCGTCTTGCCCTCGAAGGAACCGAAATTGTACTCGATGAGCCCCTCGATGACCAGAGGCTGCTCAATGTTCGGGTACAGAATTTCGCAGGTCTGCAGGCAGCGCTTCATGGGACTGGTGAATACAACCGGTACATCCGGGTAGATGTAGTCCCGTTTCAGCTTGTTGAGGTCGGCGATTCCCTGGGCGCAGAGATTCACGTCCCGGTGTCCGATGTATTTGCCGTCCAGATTGGCCTGGGTGAGGCCATGGCGGATAATATGAAGTTGATAGGTCTTCATTGGTTTGCCTCCGGATAGGATGAAAGAGTAAAATGATAGCGAAAACAGCGGAGAGGAGTGAACGGCATGTCCACACCATTTGCCCGCCGTCTGGCGGAACAGAGAAAGCGGAAAAAAGTCAGTCAGAAAGAGGCTGCCGGTGCCCTGGGGGTCTCCCAGGCCCTGCTGTCCCACTACGAGAACGGCATCCGGGAGCCCGGGCTCGATTTCGTGGTCCGTTCCGCAGACTACTATGGCGTCAGCTGCGATTATCTGCTGGGCCACACAAATGATGTCCTCCAGCTTTCCCCGAACCAGCTGGCCGAGGATTTCTCCGGTGAGGAAGAGGCCTCTATGACCACATTCCTGCGGGTACAGTTGCTGCTGTGGGACCGGGTGTCCCCGGAACACCGCGGCAACGCGGATGAGGATTTGCTGGACTTCTATGGGACGGCCAACTACTTTGCCCTCTGGGAGGGTGTAAAAAAAGGAGAGATTCCGCCTTCCTGGCTGGGTGAGAACCCGGTCCGGGAGGATCAGCTGCAGTTCATGCTGCTCCGGCTGGGCCACCGGCTGCACGAGAGCACAAAGACGGAGACAGCGCCTGCGCCGGAAGAGGCGGTACCGTCCTCGGTCTCCGTTACGGCTCAGTGGTTCTATGACCGGCTGAACCTGGAGCTGGCCTCGCTTCTCTGATTGTGTACGAAAGTATAACACAGAGCCGGCGGAAAAAAAACCGCCGCCGGGCATCCTGCTGAAAAAGAAAAGGGAGGGACTGCTGCAAAACAGCTTTGCAGCAGTCCCTTCTTTTGGTGTTACTGTAGGTGAAATTAAGAAAGAGCTTCGTGGTACATCTTTATATAAAGATCTGCCGATCTGCCCCAACTGTTGTCGCAATGCATGGCGCGGTCTACGACCTCGCCCCAGGTCTTCTTGTCGTTGTAGAAGAGGTCAATGCCGCGGGTGATGGCCCAAAGCATATCATGGGCATTGTAGGTCTTAAATGTGAATCCATTGCCTTTGCCGTCGCCGCAGTCGCTGACGGAGTCCTTCAGGCCGCCCGTCTCGCGGACAATGGGAAGCGTGCCGTAACGGAGGGCGATCATCTGGGAGAGACCGCAGGGCTCACTCTTGGAAGGCATGAGGAACATGTCTGCACCGGCGTACATGACGCGGGCGAGAGAAGGCTGGAAACCGAGCTCCAGGCGGAACTTGTCCGGATGCCGTTCTGCGACGCCGCGGAAGTAGTTCTCATAGGAGCTGTCGCCGGAACCGAGGACGATGATGCGGACCTCGGTGTTGTAGAGCAGCTCGTCGATGATGGCGGTGACGAGGTCCAGGCCCTTATGGGCGACGAGGCGGGAGGTCATCGTAATGATGGGGACCTCCGGTTTGTGGTCGAAGCCGAAGCGGTCTTCCAGAGCGGCTTTGCACTTGGCCTTACCCTTCTTATTGTCTGCAGAGAAATGTGCGGCGATGTTCGGGTCGGTGGCCGGGTTGTAGCTGTCTACGTCGATGCCGTTTAAGATACCGACCAGTTTCCACAGGTTGTTGTGGAGAATGCCGTCCAGACCATGGGAGTACCACGGGTCCAGAATTTCGTTGGCGTAGGTCGGGCTGACTGTAGTGACCTTGTTGCAGGTCTCAATGGCACCCTTCATGAAATTGGCAAGGCCGTCGTACTCGATGATGCCGTAGTCTTTCGGGTCCAGACCGACGACTTCGTTGAGGATGTCCATGCCGTAGAGACCCTGGTACTGAATGTTGTGGATGGTGAAGACCGTCCGAATATTCTCATAGCCGGGTGCATAGCGGTAGAAACAGCTGTAATAGACCGGAATAAGAGCGGTCTGCCAGTCGTTGCAGTGGATGATGTCCGGCTTCCACCCGTCAAGGTGCTGGATGGTCTCCAGAACGGCGCGGGAGAAGAAGGCGAACCGCTCGGCGTCGTCGTAGTAGCCGTAGAGGCCGGAGCGTTTGAAATAGTACTCGTTGTCAATGAGATAATAGGTGACGCCGTTGTACTCCGTCTGGAATACGCCGCAATACTGCTTTCTCCAGGCAACGGGGACGTCGAAATTGAGGAGGTACTGGAAGTCCTGTCTCTGCTCATCGGTGATGCAGCCGTAGAGCGGCAGGATGACGCGGACGTCGAGTCCCTTCTGCGTCAGCGCTTTGGGAAGTGCACCTGCCACCTCGGCCAGACCGCCGCTGACGGCGAAAGGAGTGGCCTCGCTGGAAGCGAATAAAATATTCATAGTAGATTTCCTCCATGGAAAATTCGGTCAGAATCAGACAACGATACCCTTGGCAAAATAGATAGGATAGGTTGGGTCGCCGGAGAGGTTGCGGCTCGCGGTGATGGTGACGTCCTTGTCCGTGATGACACTGTCAAGATGTGCATTGGCGTGGACGACGGTGCCCTGCATGAGAATGGAGTTCCGGACAACCGCCCCGCGCTCTACGACGCAGCCGCGGAACAGGAGCGAATTCTCAACCGTACCTTCGATTTCACAGCCATCGGCGAGGAGCGAATTAGCTGCCTTGCTTTCGGGGCCGTAACTGGTCGGAACATTGTCGCTGATTTTGGTTGCGATGGGATTTTCCTTATTGAACAGCGCCGCGCGGTTTTCCTGCTGGAGCAGGGACATGCTGACGTTGTAATAGGTCTGAACGGAGTCGATGAGCTCAGCAAAGCCGGTGGCCTCATAGCCGACGATCTTCAGGTTGTCGACATTCGGCTGCAGGATATTCCGGCTGAACGAGTGCTGGCCATGGGCAGCCGCGTTCTTGATGAGATATTCCAGCAGCGACTTCCGCATGAGGAAGATATTGAACGAGTAGTCCACCTCGTCTTCGACGTCGCCGGAAATTGCGATGTCTGTGACGCGCTTGTCTTCGTCCATGGTCAGAACCATGGCGTTGGAGAGCTTCGGCGTCTTGCCGTGTTTGTAGACAATAGTGATATCCGCGCCGGATTCGGTATGTGCTTCGAAAAGATCGTCGAAGTCGAGGTTGTAGACCGCGTTGGCGTCGGTCATGATGACGTATTCCTGCCGGGCGTGGTTCAGGAAGTCGAGATTGCTCATGAGAGAGTCAATACGGCTGTCCCGTGTGCCGGGGGTGACGAACGACGTGTTGTACGGCGGAAGAAGGAACATGCCTTCGCGTTTCCGTGCGAGGTCCCAGGGTTTGCCGGAGCCGATATGGTCCATCAGGGACTGGTAGTTGTCTTTGGTGACGATGCCCACACTGGTTACACCGGCGTTCACCATGTTGGAAAGCGGGAAGTCGATGAAGCGGTAGCGGCAGCCAAACGGAACCGATGCCATTGTACGGACGCTGGTGAGCTGCGTCACATTGGAATCGTAGACCTGGGCGTGAATAATTCCCAGTACATCATTTGCTCTCATAAGTGGTACCCTCCTCAACATTTTCGTCGACCATGACATTTGCGGGGACAATGGCATTTGCCCCGATGGTGATGTCGGAGCCGATAACGGCGACTCCCCACTGATCTTCCGGAACGGCTTCCGGAGCGGAGCCGATCTTTGCGCCCTCTTCAATGACGGCGTTTTCAGCTACGATGGAGTATTCCACAACAGCGCCCTTCTTGACGACGGCGCCGGGCATAATGATGGAGTAATTGACCTGTGCGCCCTCTTCGATCTGCGAGTTGGGGAACAGGATGGAGTTCTCCAGGTTTCCGGCCACTTCACAGCCCTCGGAGACCATGGAGCTGGAAATACTGGAAGTATCTGCAATATACTGCGGTGCCGCATTCGGGCTCTTGGAATAAATGGTCCAGTTCGGGTCGTTCAGATTGATGCCGGAGGTGGGGGAGAGGAGGTCCATATTGGCTTCCCAGAGACTCTCGATGGTTCCGACGTCGCGCCAGTAGCCATCAAACTGATAGGCGACCATTTTTTCACCTGCCGCGTGCATGGCGGGAATGACATCTTTGCCGAAGTCGTTGCTGGAGTTCGGATTTGCCTCGTCGGCAATCAGATAGGAGCGGAGTTTCTCCCAGGTGAAGACATAGATGCCCATGGAGGCCTTGTTGCTCCGCGGATGCGCCGGCTTCTCCTCAAACTCGGAGATGGTGTGGTCGTCGTTGACGAGCATCAGACCGAAGCGGGACGCCTCTTTCCACTCGACTTCGCGCATAGCGATGGTGCAGGCGGCACCCTGCTCCTTGTGGAAGCTGAGCATGTCGGCGTAGTCCATTTTGTAGATGTGGTCGCCGGAAAGGACGACGACGTATTCCGGATTGTATTTGTCAATAAAGTTGATGTTCTGATAGATGGCATTGGCAGTGCCCTTATACCAGTCGGTTCCTTTGATCTGCTGGTAAGGGGAGAGAATATGGACGCCGCCGCCGGAGCGGTCGAGGTCCCACGGCTCACCGTTGCCGATGTAGTCGTTCAGCTCAAGAGGCTGGTACTGGGTGAGAACGCCGACGGTATAGATGCCGGAATTGACACAGTTGGACAGCGGGAAGTCGATAATGCGGTACTTTCCTCCGAACGGAACAGCAGGTTTGGCAATTTTGTGTGTCAGGATGCCGAGTCTGCTTCCCTGTCCGCCCGCAAGAAGCATGGAGATGCATTCAGTTTTGCGTGCCATAAGTTAGGACTCCTTTTGTTAATTTCACCTATTGTTAGTTTGAATCTATGAGACCGGCC
Organism: uncultured Oscillospiraceae bacterium; assembly: GCA_900542575.1. Lineage (GTDB taxonomy): Bacteria > Bacillota > Clostridia > Oscillospirales > Acutalibacteraceae > RUG420. The sequence continues at coordinate 41,199 of UQOE01000009.1, read as the reverse complement.
TGTTGTCCGAGAGCAGACCGGAGTCAAATCAGGTTTTGTTTTTCGGCTTGGCCGTCCGTCCGCCGGCACGGCGGGAGGAGGTCTTTTTTGCCGATGCCGCTTTGCTGCGGCGCCCGGTTCCGACTTTGCGGGTGCGGGAGCTGGCCCGGCGCGCCGGTGTTTTCTTCTCGGCGGGGGCACTTGCCATGCTCGATTCGGACTTCGTCTCGACAGCCGGTTTTGCCGCTTCCTTTTTCGGCAGGTCCGCCGTCTTTTTAAAGTAGAGGGCGGAGAAGCCGGCGATGGTCAGCGACAGGCTGGCTTCCTGGCTGTGCATGGGGACGTCCTGCGAAGTGACTTTTCCGGTGGTGCTGACACCGGTTCCGCCGTATTTCGGGTCGTCGGAATTGAACACAATTTCGTAGACCCCGTTCTCACAGCCGATGCAGTAGTTGGAGCGGCTGACTTCGGTGAAGTTGAGCAGGCAGTAAATGCTGTTCCCGTCCTTGTCCGTCCGCTTATAGCCGAGAATGGAGTTCTGGTTGTCATCCGGAATGATCCATTCGAAGCCCTCCCAGCTGTAGTCAATCTGCCAGAATGCGGGGGTGCTGCGGTAGAAGCTGTTGAGGTCGCGGACATAGCTCTGGAATTTCCAGTGCATGTCGTAGTCCAGGAGGTTCCAGTCCAGGCGGGACTTGTAGTTCCACTCGCTGAACTGGGCAAACTCGCAGCCCATGAAGAGCAGCTTTTTCCCGGGATGGGAGTACATGTAGGCGAGCATAGCACGGTTGTCAGCAAATTTCTTGGCATACTGCACCGGGTCGTCCGGGCTCCCGGGATGTTTATTGATGAGAGAACCCTTGCCGTGGACCACCTCGTCGTGGGAGATGGGCAGGATAAAGTTCTCGGAGAAGGCGTAGAAGAAGGAGAAGGTCAGGCAGTCGTGGTTATACTTCCGGCTGAGACCGTCCAGGTTGAAATAGCGGATGACATCGTTCATCCAGCCCATGTTCCACTTGAAATTGAAGCCGAGGCCGCCGATGTCGGTGGGCTTGGAGACCATGGGCCATGCGGTGGATTCTTCGGCGATCATCATGACGTCGCCGTGTTCCCGAAAGACGCTTTCGTTGAGCTTCTGCAGAAATGCAACCGCTTCGAGATTTTCCATTCCGCCCCGCTCATTCGGGATCCACTCGCCGTCCTTGCGGTCATAGTTGAGGTAGAGCATGGAGGCGACGGCGTCGACGCGCAGGCCGTCCACATGGTACTTGTCAAACCAGAACATGGCGTTGGAGATGAGGAAGCTCTGGACTTCGTTGCAGCTGTAGTCGAAGACCTTGGTGCCCCAGGTCTTGTGCTCGCCTTTGCGCGGGTCCGCATATTCATAGCACGCTTCGCCGTCAAATTCGAACAGGCCGTTGGCGTCTTTCGGGAAATGGGCCGGAACCCAGTCCAGGATGACGCCGATGCCGGCCTCATGGGCTTTGTCAATTAAATACATGAGGTCCTTCGGCGTGCCGTAGCGGGAAGTTGCGGCGTAGTAGCCGGTGACCTGGTAGCCCCAGGAGCCGTCGAACGGATATTCGGACAGCGGCATGAACTCAATGTGGGTGTAGCCCATGTCGGCGACATAGGGAATCAGCTCGTCGGCGAGCTGACGATAGGTATAGAAAGTGTCGTCGTGGATTTCATCGTCGTCCGGGGGAGGGTTTTCCCCGTGGCGGCGCCAGGAACCGGCATGCACCTCGTAGATGTTGACCGGGCTCTGATAAATGCTGGATGCGGCGCGCTTTTTGAGCCATTTGGCGTCGTTCCAGTCGTAGCCGTCCAGCTCATAATACTTGGTGGCTGTGCCCGGGCGGGTTTCCATGTGGTACCCATAAGGGTCTGCCTTCAGGATAGTGCGCCCGTCACGGGCTGCAATACTATATTTATAGGCGTCATAGACCTGAACCCCGTCGATACCGACTTCCCAGATGCTGTCTGAAATTTTATGCATGGGGGCGGCGTCGGGGCTCCAGTTATTAAAGTCCCCGACAACACTGACGGAGACTGCATGCGGAGCCCAAACGCGGAAGATGACCGTGCTGGTACCCTCTACTTTATGTGAGCCCATGAACTCATAGGCCTTTGCGTTGTTGCCCTGATGAAAGAGATAGACAGGGACATCCAGATTTTCATTTTTCAGTGCCATGCAGACACACCTCTCGCGGCTGTACTTTTGATAAAAAGAAGACAGAGCACGGAAAAACAAGCTTCTTCTCCGACGTGTTCCGTCTTGGAATTGACAAACTATATGAAAAATAGGAAAATTTGTCATTGTTCTTTATTTAATAATACCAGAAAGGAGGGGGTGCTTCAAGGGAATAATGACAGCACTTGACCGTTTTCTCCGGACCAATTTCTTTACATTTGTCAGTGCTTCTGGGCGTGCCCGGAAACGGCCTGTGTTCGTGTTTTCCATATCTTTCCGTCAGTCCGGATGCTATGATAAATCCACGACAGAAGCGTGAAAAATGTTTGCTTACGGCCGAACTCTGTTTCCAGACGTTTCCTTCAAAAACTGTTGACCGACTTGAAAGAACAAGTTAAAGCCCGTGAAATTTTGACCGTATTTTCATGGAACGGGTGTTCGTTTCTGGTGGAATCGTCTTGAATTGTCAAATCCTTTTCGGTATACTGAATGTAAAGTGAATATTTATCTGCTCAAACTGCTAACAATGTGTGAATTTACAGTGAAAGTGAGGGAGAAGAGATATGGACGATCGCAGACGCACCATATCCTCTGAGGAGAATATGATCGGCGAAGCGCTCATGCGTGTGAGCAACACACTTGAAGCGGAGCGTCTGACAAAATCCTTAGACTATCAAGAGAAACTGAGGAGCCGTTCCAACATCCGACTAATCATCGCAGTTGTTTGCCTGATAATTGCAATCGTCATGATGATCATCGGCGGAACACTTCTCGTCGTACTCGTCAAGTACGAGGACCCGGTTCTGGACACGCTGGTTCCGTTCCTGAAGAGCTTCTTTAACGGCATCAACACCATCTTCCAGTCCGCGGTTGAATCTTCTACGTACCTTCCGGCACTGACCCGTCTTGGTACGGAGGCACTCGGCAGCCTGGTTACCACGCTCCAGAGCCTCAACAACATTGACCTTTCCCAGACTATGCAGTATCTCACTGACATCCTGGGTACCACGAACGGTCTTCTGACCGAACTTACCGGCGGCCTCGGCACACTCAACAGTTCTGCTGCCTCTCTTATGGGAGACCTCGGTCCCTCTCTCAGCAGAATGATGAACGGCGGACTCGTCAGCGACATCTCCAACGGCATCTCCAGCGCAGGCAAATCGCTGGGCATCAACGGCAAAGATATCGCAAATATCAACAGCAACCTTGTCAGCAGTCTCAGCACGCTGAGCGACACAGTCGCTTCTCCGTCTACCCAGAGCGCAGTAAAGGGCGTTGTCAATTCTACGGCCAACCTTGCAAACTCTTCTGCTGACCTTCTCAACAACCTCAACACTGCAGCCTCTGCATTCAACAACAACGTTGACTACAGTACTCTTGGCAGTGCGGCAGGCAAGACGGCAAATGCAACAGCCAGCATTATCAACTCCACGGCTGACATCATGAATGGTGTTACCGGAGCGCTGAGCCGGGTAGCAAGCCTCTTCAGCTAAACATGCCGAATTTTGAGCAGTGAAACACGATGAAAAAAGACCTCCGCGTCCGCGGAGGTCTTTTTTTGTACTCTTTTTTCAGCGGTCGAACTGGTCAAACAGGGACGGACCGTCGTCGGGGTCATGGGCCGGATCGGGCGGGGGAGCATCCGGTTCGTCCTCCGACTTCCGGCTTTCCTCCATCTTCTGTCGGGCCATTTCGCCGAGATGGTGCGCCTCTTCCCGGACTTCGCGGGTGGCTTCGGCGGCGAGATCCCGCAGATCCGGCTCGTCGGGGTCGGGGGCCGGCCGCTTCGGCGGACGCCGTCCGTTCTTCTTCCAGCGGTACCGAAGATACAGGACGATGGCGAGAACGATGATGATCAGCAGGATGACAAGCACAACCGTGAGGGGATTGGTCTTATGGCGGACCTCTGCCTCGCCGGTGTCCAAGGCATCCATGGATTCCTGAAGGGCATAGCGGGCGTTATCGAGCTGCGTGCGGGATACGGTTCCCTGCGACACAAGCGCCTCGGCATCTTCCAGCGCCTTCTCAAAGGTCTTGACGCGGTCCTTCGGGTAGTCGGCGGAGCGTACGGTTTTTGCCTGGCGGATGAGCGTGTTCAGGCTGCTCCGGTAGCTCTCCAGATCTCTCAGATAAGAGGCCAGCTCTTGCGGATAGTCGGTCTCGATGATGCTGTAGCCGCTCTCAATCAGCGCCTCCCAGCCCTCGAGATTGTCTTTGTGCTCACCGGATTTCGCCGCGGTCGTGGCGGAGATCATGGCGCGCCCTTTCCCTCGGAACTGCTTGATCGTGGACTCCTTGAATATGGAGGAATAGTCCTTATCCGATTCCATGAGCACGATATCCATGCCGGCGGAGAGGGCATTGGAGGCAAACGACTTCGCAGATTCATCTGCGGTCATATCGCGGAAAAGTCCGGCCATGTGGCAGATGGGACTGCCGGTCTCCCGGATAAAGTGCTGGACCGGATCATAGGAGGTCGCCCCGCCGAGGATGACCTGGTCTGTGGCATCCAGCTCCCGCGCGATCTGGTTAATGAGCCGTGCATGGGTCCATCCGTTCTTAATATAGAGCATGCATCCGCCCTGCGCGGCCTGAATGGCCTGCCGTAGCGTCGGAATGCGTTCCCCGGTGGAGCCGCGGTTTGCCCCGCCGTGTCCGCTGCGCAGATAAAAACTGGTGGTGAGTTCCTGCTGGGTGTACTGGCTGACCTTGCCCCTGGCGGCGGATCCGTCGCCGGCGTTGGTGCACATCCGGCTCAGCGAGCTGTCTTCCAGAACCACAGCCTTATGGTCTTTCGTCTCCTGGACGGAGACTGAGACGAGATCGACGCCGGCTTCTATACATGCGCGGATGCCGGAGAGGGAGTCCTCAGGGTAAACCCGCGGCATTCCCTCGTTGGCGGCGCAGAGCACGCGGCCGCCGGGGTCTGCACAGCTCGTCTCAATTTCCCGCAGGTCCCGCAGATGCGATTCGGAGGCAGGTTTTGCCTTTTTCTGCGGACGCGCCGCAGCGGCAGTGGTACTGGGAACCGTCGTAGAACGGACAACCGCCGTCCGTGGGGCAGCAGTCGCCGCAGATACGGCGGCTGCTGCCGGAACGGAGGCGGTTCCGAGAAAGGTCAGAGCGAGCAGCAGCGAAAGAAGTTGTCTCTTCATAAGCTTTCAGCTCCTGACAAAAGATTCTTATTTGCGGAGGAAGCCAACCAGGATGGCGCCCGGTCCGCCGTGCGAGGTGATGACGCAGCTGCACGGATGATAGACGATGTGCTGGAAGTGGTATTCCTTTTTGACGAGGTCCTCGACTTTTTTCAGCAGATCCGGGTCCAGAAGTACGCCGGTGATAATGCAGTACTCATCGTCGTAGTCGCCGGCGTGGTCGAGGCGGTCCCGGAAGTATTCGAGGTATACTTTTTCATCGCTCCCGCGGTATTTCTTGGGGACGGACATGGAGCCGCCCTCCATGGAAATGAGGGGCTTGAGTTTCAGCAGGTTGGCACCGAACGCGGCAAGTGCTGAGCAGCGGCCGCCGTGGCGGAGGAACTCAAGGGAAGTGATGATGAAGGTCTTGTCCACTTTCTGATTGTACTCGTCCATGGCCTTGACGATCTCCTCTACGGAGGCGCCGTTTTCCGCCATCTCACCGCATTTATAGATGGGCAGGGCAGTCTGGCCGGAGAGACCCTTGGAGTTCAGGACGTAGATGCGGTTTCCTTCCGGATCCAGATCTTTTGCCGCAATGCAGGCGTTCTGATAGGTGGAGGAGATTCCGGAGCTCATGGCGTTATGGACAATGATGTTGCCCGCGTCGAGGAACGGTTTCCAGAAATCTTCATACTCCAGGACGGAGACGGCGGAGGTGTTGGGGAGAGCGCCGGTCTCCTTGTAGATGTCGACAACGCCCTGGGCGTCGAGCTCAATCTGGTCTTTGTAATCTTTGTTGTTGACATTGACGTGAAGCGGAACGACAGAGATGTCAAAACGCTTCATGAGCTCTTCGTTTACGTCGCTGGGTGTTTCGGTCGTGAATTTGATGTTGTTGATTGGCATATGAATTTCTCCCTAATACAGGTTCAGGTCAGATGTCCAGGTCGAGTTCGACCGGGCAGTGATCGGAGCCCAGAATGTCAGTGTGAATCTTTGCGTCGGCAATGCGCTCCCGGATGTCGTTGGAGACGACAAAGTAGTCAATGCGCCATCCGGCGTTGTTCTGCCGCGCTTTGAAGCGGTAGGACCACCAGGAATAGATGCCGACGGCATCCGGATACTTGTACCGGAACGTGTCGGTGAACCCCGCCTCCAGCAGTTCGGTGAATTTTGCCCGTTCTTCATCGGAGAAGCCGGCGTTGCCGCGGTTGGTCTTGGGATTCTTCAGGTCGATTTCCTGGTGGGCGACATTGAGGTCGCCGCAGAGGATGACCGGTTTGGTCTTCGCCAGCTCCGAGACGTAGGCGCGGAATGCGTCCTCCCACTGCATACGGAAAGGCAGCCGTTTCAGCTCTCCCTGGGAATTGGGTACGTACTCCGTAATAAAGTAGTACTTCGGAAATTCCAGTGTGATCAGCCGTCCCTCAGTATCCAGTTCCGGGATGCCGAGCCCATAGGTTACTGCAGCCGGCTCCTCTTTGGTGAAGATGGCGGTACCTGAATAACCTTTTCGCTCTGCATAGTTCCAGTACTGGTGATACCCTTCGGTCGGCAGGTCGATCTGCCCTTCCTGCAGTTTGGTCTCCTGCAGACAGAAAATATCGGCGTCCAGACTTTGGAATGTGTCTTCAAACCCCTTTTTGACACAGGCCCGAAGCCCGTTGACGTTCCAGGAAATAAATTTTTTCATGATTTTGCGGTCCCTTTCTGCGCCTGTGCGTACTGCCTGGCATGGTCGGCGTAGTTTACGTTGTAGTGGTAGCCGCCCTGTGGATCGGTGAAGAAGTAGTAGTATTTGCTCTTCTTCGGATGCAGTGTCGCCTGCAGGGCATTGGTGCCGCAGCTGCAGACCGGACCGATCGGCAGTCCTTTGCGTTTAAAGGTGTAGCCGTCGTTGGTGCAATAGTTGCCGAATAGCGTATTGTAGTCCAGCCCGTTTTTCTCAATGTACGACTTGCACTTGACCTCCACATACTGTCTTGTGACGTCGCTCCCGATATACGGGAAATTGACCGAGGAAAGCCGGTTGTGGAAAACCGAGGAGACGCCGGGCATCTGTTTCGGGTCGGAGGCCTCGGTCTGAACGATGGAGGCGAAGGTCAGAGCCTGGTCCAGCGTAAAGCCGATGGCTTTGGCGTCCTGAATATCCTGGTCGGTAATTTTGGCGTTGGTGTTGTCGAGAAAACGCTTGACCGCCATGTCTGCGCTCTCTCCTTTATAGAATTCATAGGTGTCCGGGAAGAGATAGCCTTCCAGGGCAAAGACCCGTCCGTCCGCGCTGTAGTCCGAGAACAGACGGTTATACCCGTCCGGTACCGAACGGCAGGCTTTTTCAAAGTCTTCTGCCTTGCAGACCCCGTTTTTTTCCAGAGATTCGGCAATGTCGATGACCGTGCTCCCCTCCGGGAATGTGATGGTCACCGTGTTGCTCTGTTCCTTTCCGCATGCCGCAAGGGAGAGGCAGAGGACCGCTGCAAGCAGTGCAGCGAGAATTCGTTTTCTTATAATAATCAGCTCCTGTCTGTTTCATTAAACAGGCCCGGCCAGGCGAGCCCATTTGCTCTTCATTATACTATATTTACGGGCAAGGGAAAAGAGAAAGCACGGAGCAGATCTGCGAAACGGGGCGCCCAATTGATGCCGTTCGTTCCTGATTTGATACCTTCGGGGGGAAAAGGGTTGCGGCGGGGGCAGGCACTCACTATGATGGCCTCATGAAACGTTCCAAAGAAATAGAAAAAGTCATAGCGCGTGCTCAGAACATTCTTTCCGAGATGCCGGAAGGCAGAGTGGCGCTCAGAGGCCGATACTTTCAATTCCATGGAAAAGACGGGACCCGTTATCTGCATGCACCAGAGGAGGAGGATTTCATTCGAACGCTGGTGGAAAAGCGATATCTGGAAAATATCCTGCAGTCTGCAAAAAAGGAACAGAATGCCATGAAGCTTTTTCAGAAACATTTCCCGGCCATTCCCTACGAAAAGGTTTATGACACACTTCCGCCAAGGATGAAGGAACTGGCAGAACCCTTGGATCTTTGTGCAGAGAGACGGCGGGAATGGGAACAGAAACCATTCCGACAGAAAAAGCCTCCAAAGAGTGCAAAATATGTCTGCCCCAATGGTCTGCGTGTCCGCTCAAAGTCCGAAGTTTTGATTGTGAGCCGGCTTCTGCATTATGATGTCCCATTTCGCTATGAGTGCGGAATATATATGAGCGGATATGGCTGGGTCTATCCGGACTTCACTATTTATAAGCCCAGGAGTGAAACAGAAGTCATCTATGAACACTTCGGCATGATGGATGATGAGGACTACAGGAATAAAGCCGCCAGGAAGCTGCTGCTTTATCAGGAGAACGGCTATGTTTCGGGACCGAGGTTCACTATTTCGGTGGAATCCAGGGAGAAGCCCCTTTCCATTGATGTAATTGACCGATATATCAAAGATTTGTTCCTGGAAGAGCCTGAATATTCGACACATTTCTAAAAGCGTCAGCAGAAAATCGAAAAATCGAAAATCGGTACTCGCTTTACGGAATATCATGCCAACATTTCAAATCGTTTGATAAAAATAAGCCCCCCGACAAGGAACGGGGAGCTAATACAGTAATTAACTTGCGTAGTGGTATCGGATTTCCGCAGAGCAGGTGACTCTGGAGGAGCCGCGGACATTGCCGCCGGAGGTGTTGGGGAAATCCATGCGGAAGAGGAGGCGGGTCCCCGCCTTGAGCGTTCCGTCCAGCTCGCGGGATCCATTTGCGAGGACGTAGCCGTCGCAGACGACCTGCACGTTGTTCAGCTGAATGTCGGTGATGGGCCGGTCCTTGCCGTTGACAAGGTACATATCGATGCTTAGAGTGTTACCGTCCTGATAAATTCGGTACGGGTAGAGTTCCACTTTGCCGGCCTGGGCATTCGGCTTCTGGCTGCGCTGCCAGCGGGTTGTGGCAGCGGCGGCGGGGAGTGCCGTCATGCAGAGGAGCAGGAGCGCCAGCAGAAGTGCGGCGGCAGATTTCAATTTCCGCATCATTACATATGCTCCGGTACAGTGATTTTCAGCATGGTCAGAACGTTCTTCAGGACGTTCTTGACGCAGACGCACAGGTAGAGGCGCGCTTTGGCGAGCGTTTCATCCTCTACATCGACCCGGCAGGCGTTGTAGAATTTGTGGAACAGCGTTGCAAGTTCAATGCAGTAGCGGGTGATGCGCGCAGGGTCGTAGTCCTGGGCGGCGGTGACAATTTCATCGGGAAGGATGGAGAGGTGTCGGATGAGTTCCAGCTCGGTGGGATCGGTCAGGACCTCCAGCTCTTCGGCGGTACACTCCTGCGGCTCTTTGCCCTCGTCGGCCATCTTGCGGATGAGGCTGCAGATGCGGGCGTGGGCGTACTGGCAGTAGTAGACCGGGTTCTGAGAGGTCTGCTGGACGGCGAGGCCGAGGTCAAATTCCATCTCGGAGCCAGCTTCGCGGGTGTTGAACAGGAAGCGGGCGGCGTCAATCGGAATCTCATCCAGAAGGTCGGTTAGTGTAATGGCGTTGCCGGTCCGCTTGGACATGCGCACCACTTCGCCGTCGCGGGTCAGTTTGACGAGCTGCATGAGCACGACATCCAGGCGGTCGCCGCCGATGCCGAGGGCGTCGAGGGCACCCTGCATGCGGGCGACATGGCCGTGGTGGTCCGCGCCCCAGACGTCAATGGCCTTGTCATAGCCGCGCTTGACCAGCTTGTTGCGGTGGTATGCAATATCAGCGGCAAAATAGGTCGGGTTGCCGTTGTTGCGGATGAGGACATCGTCCTTGAGCTCCAGCTTGTCGATCTGCTCCTGGGTCTTGCCGGCGGCGAGCAGGCGTTTGGTCTGGACCTCGATATTCTTATACCAGAGGGCGCCGTCCTTCTCGTAGGTCAGCCCCTTGGCGGTGAGTTCGTCGATGGTGTCCCGGACTTCGCCGTCCTTGTGGATGGAGCTCTCGTAGAACCAGGTGTCATAGTGAATCCGGTATTTTTCCATGGCATCCTGCATGTTTTTAATGTTGCGCGGGAGAGCAAAGTCGACAAGGGCTTTGCGGCGCTCTTCCTCGGAGGCGTTCCGATATTTTTCGCCGGTCTCCGCAATGAAGGCTTCGGCCAGTTCCCGGATGTCGGCGCCGTGATAGGCGTCCTCCGGAAGTTCGACGGCGTCTTCGCCCTCGAAGTGCTGGCGGTAGCGGACGTCCAGGGACATGGCGAACTTCTCAATCTGGTTGCCGTAGTCGTTGATATAGAATTCACGGGAGACATCGTAGCCGGCCCAGTCCAGGACGGAGGCGAGGCAGTCACCCAGTGCGCCGCCGCGGGCGTTGCCCATGTGCATGGGGCCCGTCGGGTTGGCGGAGACGAATTCCACCAGCATCTTTTTGCCCTGGCCGTAGTCGGAGCGGCCGAACTGATCTCCCTGGGAATGGATATTCAGGAGGATATCGGCGTAATAGCGCTGGTTTAAGTAGAAATTCAGGAAGCCGGGGCCTGCCACCTCACAGCGGTCAAAGTAGGTGCCGGAAAGGTCGAGCTTCTGAGCAATGAGTTCACCGGATTTGCGGGGCGGCATGCGGAAGGTCTTGGAGTTGACCATGGCCGCATTGACCGAGAAGTCGCCGTTCTTCCGGTCGGCGGGTACTTCAATGTTGAACATGCGCAGAGTGCCCTGGGGAAGGGCGCCCTCGGCCATGAGATCGTTCATGGCGCCGGTGACCTTGTCCCGCAGCTGCTGCTTGGCGATGGAAACAGGATTGGACATTCAGAATATCTCCTTTACAGTAATCTCCAGCGTGTTCTCCGACACGAAGCCCGCGTTGAAGTCGATATCATAGACGAGGTCCATGCGCCCGCCGAAGCGGCTCATGGAGGTGTTGACCTTCCGGGCGGAGACACCCATGATGAGGCGGCCCTCCGGCAGATCATAGACGCAGTTGTGGCGCTTGTCCTCTTCGAGGAACAGCTCCATGGAGCTGTCGCCGCGGCGGCGGATGGAGACGGTGTTGGCGTCGGCGTCATAGCCGATTTCGGTGGCAAAGCCTTCCATCTCGCCGGACTGTTCCAGGTAGCGGAGGGTAAAGCCGTAGTCATCTGGAATGAGGTTCCCGAACACCGTCATTGTGGTGTCGGAGACCTCCTGGTCCACGTTGTGGATATCGTGGATGGTAATGCGATACCGGTTTTTCTCTCTGGTCAATTGGAAGCGGCCCCCCATTTTTCCTCGGCGAGCTGGAGCAGACGGCGGCAGAGTTCGCCGTAGGGCACGCCGGCGGCCTCGAACATCTTCGGATACATGCTGATGGAGGTGAAGCCGGGGATGGTGTTGATTTCATTGAACAGCACCTTGCCGTCCGCTTTCGTGACAAAGAAGTCGACGCGGGAGAAGCCGGTGCAGCCGAGGGCCTTGAAGACGCGCTTGGCCTGCTCCGCAACCTCGTTCCGGGCGGCCTCCGGGACCAGTGCCGGGATGTTCAGCAGGCTTGCGGCGTTGGCGTACTTGGCGTCATAGTCGTAGAACTCGTTGGCCGGGGTAATCTGTCCGACGACGCCGGTCTGGATGTCGTCGTTTCCGAGGACGGCGCACTCAACCTCGAAGCCGTCGATGAACTCCTCGAACAGGACGCGGGAGTCGTTCTGAAGTGCGAGGTTCAGTCCTGCCTCCAGCTCCTCCATGTTGTGGGCTTTTGAAATGCCCACCGAGGAGCCGGCGTTGGCCGGCTTGACAAAGATGGGGAATCCGAGTTTGTCGGCGACCTCCTGGAGCGTCTTCTGTCCGGTCTTATACTCGTATGCGGTAATGCTGTCCCAGCGCGCCTGCGGAATGCCATAGGCGTCCGCCATGGAGTTGGTATAGATTTTGTCCATGCTGACCGCGGAAGAGGCGGCGTCACAGCCGACAAAGGGGATGCCCGCCAGCTGGAAGAGGCCCTGCATGGTGCCGTCCTCGCCGTTCTTTCCGTGGAGTACGGGGAAAATAATATCGATGTAGATGTTTTCCGCTTTCCCGTCCTCAACCACGGTGATGCCGTGGACCGAGCGGTCGGGGGAGAGAAACGCCTTCCGGCGGGTACCTTTTTTCAGCCACTGGTCGTCGGGCAGATCGTCCGGCGAGCCGTCGTACAGGAACCAGTCGCCCTCTTTCGTAATGCCTATCAGATACAGCTGATATTGGTCGGTTGGAATGTTCGAGATAACAGATGCGGCGGAGACTGTAGAGACATCGTGCTCACTGGATACACCGCCGAACAGGACCAGTACATTTTTCATGGCGTTTGCCCTCCCGGAGAAACTAACAGACTTCATGTTATACGGCTAAGATTCTATCATAAGCAATTAGGGCGTGCAACGAAAAATGTGATGACAAAGGGCACAGGCTATGGTAAAATTCATATGTTTTACCATCGAGATATATAAGAGGTAATAGATATGATCGACACTATCGAAGCCATCCGCACGCTCATGAAGCAGATCAGCGGCACCATGGCAAATGCCGGCTTGGAGGCCAAAGAGGTCCCAGACTCCAAGGACCATGCCAGCATTGACACGTCGGACACCAGCCTGACCTCTGTCAACTACGAGGGCAGCGCCGGCACGGCGCGCCTGGAGTTCTCCGGAAGCACCATGAAAATTCTCGCCGCCAAATCAGGCGAAAACGAGTTCCATGAGCTCTCCGAGACGCTCTTTGAGAACCAGAACGAGGACTGGGGCCAGAAAGACCTTCGCTCTGCCGGCAATGAGATTATTGACTGCATTGCCACTTTCTTCGGAATAGACCCCGTCTATGAGGCCGTCGACAAATCGAAGAAGAAGGGCGGCAGCTCCGCTCCGGCCGGAAAGAAAAAGACGGCTGCCCCGGCAAAAAAGAATGCGAAAAATCCGAAGACGACCAACGCCCACAAGAAGGGCAAACGCGCCGACGAGCAGTTCGACGCGCTGGATCTCGCCTATCGCCTTGAGGGCATTTTCCCGGATCTCCGCGGCAAAGCCGACGAAAACATTGACCAGTACGGCCGCTTCCTGCCGGAGGAGTACATCCAGGACAACGTGACGGAACCGGTCATCGGCGCCATCAAGTCTAAGGACCGCCAGGTCCTGAAGCGCCTGTTCCGCGCTCTGAATCTCTTCTACGACGAGGGCGAAAAGGACACGCAGAGCCTGGTCGCTGTCTCAGTGCTCGGCGTCGGTCTGGCTAAAGAGGACGATGCGACGGTCGAGTACGCCATGACCTGGATGAGCGACACCCTGCGCCCACCGGTCCAGAACATCATCCGCTACTTCCGCAAGGGCAACACGCAGAAGAAGCTGGACAAGTACTATCACCCGAAGGCCTACAAGCCCACTGCCAAGGAGCGTGCCCAGAAGACCGCCCTGGCCTCTCTCAACGCCAACACCAAATAATCCGCTCGATTCAGAATGTTTGATCGCCGTCCCAGGTGCTCCCCGGGGCGGCGTTTTTGCAATAGAAGACACAAAAAGGACCGCTGGATGATATGTACCCAATAAACTGGACACATTGATTTTGAAGCGGCTTAATTCATGGATGCTTCCCTGTATTTTACAGGGGGCATCCATTTTGTTTTCTTTTGAATCCTTTCATTGTTGTAGTAATAAATATATTTATCTACTGCTTTCGTAAAGTCTTCAAAGGACTTATATCCTTTCTGGCTTCCGTAATACATCTCTGTCTTCATTCTGCCGAAGAATGTTTCCATGATGCAATTGTCATAGCAATTTCCCTTTCGGGACATTGATTGAATGACACCAAACTCTTTCAGTTTACTTCTATAGTATTTGTGTTGGTACTGCCACCCCTGATCGGAATGAAGTATTAACCCGGATACGTTGGGGAATTTCTGAAAGGCTTGATTGAGCATTCGCTTAACTTGTTCCAAGTTTGGATGCAGCGAAAGGTCATAAGCAATTATTTCGTTTGTAGCCATATCCAGAATTGGTGACAAATAACATTTTCCCCAGGAAAAGCTAAATTGAGAAACATCTGTTGTCCATTTCTTAAGTGGAGCATCTGCAGTGAAATCTCCGTTAATAATGTTTTCTGCGGTTTCACCAACTGTTCCTTTGTAAGAATGATACTTTGCTTTTGGCCGTTTCCCGAACAAGCCTTCCTCATGCATAATTCTCTGGACACGTTTGTGATTGACGTTATAGCCTTTACTGTGCAGTTCTTTATATACCCGTCTTACGCCATATCTGCCGTAGTTCTTACGATAGATAGTTTGTATTTCTTGGGTAATTTCTTTATTTCGTTCTTCAAATTTGCTTTTCTTCCCAAGCTCGAAATAATATGTCGATTTGGCCAGTTTCATTGCTTTAAGAAGATGTTTTAATTGATATCCTTCTTCACGGAGTTCTTTGACAATCTGCGCTTTTTCGCCCTGAGTTGCGCAGCCTGCTTTTCTTCCCTCAAGGCGATTTCTTTTTTTATTACTGCATTTTCTGTTCTTAAGTACTCGTTTTCCGCTCTTAAGCGGATCAGTTCTTCGTGCTCAGATTCCTCGATATTTCGAGAACCAGGATTCTTTTTCATTTTAGGATTCTCCGTTGGCCTTCCTTTATTTAATTCTTTTAGCCCATTATATCCTAGAGTCTTATATTTACATACCCAGTTATATAGTTGACCATGAGAAATACCAACAGAATATGCAACTGCTTGTATTGACTCGCCAGCAATCACTCTGGCAACTAATTCGTAACGGTCTTTTGCTGTCCAGACTTTGTTATGAGATTTATGTCTTAATGCTTCCGGTCCACAGGAGTCTACGATTCTTACCCATCTGCGAATTGTAATGTGAAAGTTGCAGGTTTCAATCCCTTCCGGAGTATCTGGATACTCACCCTTTTTATACATCTCCACGCATTTCATTTTGAACTCGTATGAATAACGCAAAACAATACCCTCCCTACTGGGTGTCCAGTAAGGAGGGTACATATCAGGAAGGCGGTCCTTTTTCAAATCGATTTAATCTGCGTCAGTTCTCCGGGAAGAAGGCGGCGTGGACGGCGGCGACTGCTTTGTCCGCGTCGGGGGTGGCCACGAGAACGGAGATCTTGATTTCCGAGGTGGAGATCATGGAAATGTTGATGCCGGCGGAGTAGAGGGCTTCGAACATCTTGGCTGCGGTGCCCGGGTGGGATTCCATACCGGCTCCGACGATGGAGACCTTGGTAACGTTGGTGTCCACTTTGATGTTGTTCTCGTCAATCTCCTCGAAGGTGTTGAGAACGGCCTCTTTGGCGATGTCGACGTCGGTGTCGCGGACGGTGAAAGAGATGTCCTTGGTCTCGTCGCGGCCGACGGACTGCAGGATGATATCGACGTTGACCCGCTTCTGGGCGAGGGCCTGGAAAAGGCGGAAGGCGACACCCGGCTCGTCCGGGAGTTTCAGAACAGAGATACGGGCGGCATGGGTGTCTTTGGTGACACCGCGGATGAGCATCTTTTCCACTTTGGCAACCTCCTTGACTATTGTGCCTGGGATATCGGGTTCAAGACTGGAGCGGACCTCCAGGGGGACATTGTATTTCTTGGCCATCTCGACGGAGCGGTTGTTCAGGACCTGGGCGCCCAGCGTGGAGAGCTCCAGCATCTCGTCGTAGGTGATCTCGTTGAGTTTCTTTGCGTTCGGAACCTTGCGCGGATCGGTGGTGTAGACACCGCGGACGTCCTTCCAGAACTGACAGCTGTCAGCGTTCAGGGAGGCGGCAAGGGCGACGGCCGAGGTGTCCGAACCGCCGCGGCCGAAGGTGGTCAGGTCATCGTATTTGTTGATGCCCTGGAAGCCGGCGACGACGACAACCTTGTTTTTGTCCAGCTCGGAGCGGACGCGGTCGCAGTCGACTTTGTGGATGCGGGCGCTGGTGTAGGCGGAGCTGGCATAGAAGCCGGCCTGCCAGCCGAGCAGGGAGATAACCGGAATGCGGCGCTTCTGCAGGGCCATGGCCAGGAGTGCAATGGAGATCTCCTCGCCGGCGCAGAGGAGCTGGTCCATCTCGCGCTTGGAGGCCTTGGGGTTGATCTCGTTTGCCTTGGCGATGAGATCGTCGGTGGTGTCGCCCTGTGCGGAGACAACGACCACAACGTCATTGCCGTCGAGATAGGTCTTGGCGACGATGTCGGCGACGTTGTTGACGCGCTCGGCATTGGCGACGGAAGAGCCGCCGAATTTCTGTACGAATAAAGCCATTGTTGTCCTCCTTAGATCAGCAGTCGGCTACGCGGATCAGCGATTTGAGCTTGACCGAGGACAGGGAGTCGAGTTTCGCACGGACTTCTTTTTCTGTCAGTTTCTCGGTAATGAAGGCGAGCTCCTGGTTGTAGGCGCCGCTTCTGGCGAGCAGATAGATGCTGCCGAAAGCCTCACGGACTTCGTGCTGGACGTTGTCCGGGTCGGTAACTTTCAGGCGGATATAGTATTTGTTCGGGACTTCCATGTAGTCCGCAATGCGGGACATGTCTTCGTCACCCCAGTTGAGAGTGCGGCGCTCGTCCTTGTGGTTGGCGCAGTCGACAATGTCACCGACGACGGCGGAGGCAGTCGGAAGTTTGCCGGCGCCGGGGCCGTAGAACATGACGTCGCCGACGTTGTCGCCGTGGATCATGACTGCGTTGAGGACGCCGTCTACTTTGGCAAGCATGCTGGTCTTCGGGACGAAGGCCGGGCCGACGAGGATATAGTTCTTGCCGTCCGGGAGCTTTTCCGCAGTGCCGAGGAGCTTGATGACACAGTCATAGTTCTCGGCATAGGCGACATCTTCCAGCGTGATGTGGGTGATGCCCTCGGTGTGAACTTCGTCCGGGTTGACGCCGAAGCCGAAGCCCAGGTTGTTCAGGATGGAGATCTTGCGGACGGCGTCGATGCCCTCGACGTCGGCGGTGGGATCTTTCTCGGCATAGCCGTTGTCCTGTGCAATCTTCAGGGCGTCCTCGAAGGTGAGGTTCTCGAAGATCATCTTGGAGAGGATGAAGTTCGTGGTTCCGTTCAGGATGCCGTTGATTTTTTCAATATTGTTGCCGGCGAGGTCGAATGCGATGGGACGCAGAACCGGAATTCCGCCGCCGACGCTTGCCTCGAACATGTAGTTGACGTTGTGCTCCTTGGCAATGGCAATGAGCTCGGCGCCTTTCTTGGAGACCAGCTCTTTGTTGGAGGTGACGACGTGTTTGCCGGCAGCCAGTGCCGCAGCGGAGAAGTCGTAAGCCGGATGAACGCCGCCCATGACTTCGGCGACGATTTCAACAGACTCATCCTCCAGGATGGTGTTGAAGTCGTGGACGATTTTGTCGTGATTGGGGTCGTCCGGAAAATCCTTGAGGTCGAGGATGTATTTGACGTTGAGATCCTCTTTCGAATTTCTGCCCAGAATGACATCGTGCTTCGTGTTGATGATTTCAACCACGCCTGAGCCGACTGTGCCGTAGCCCAATACAGCGATATTCATGGAAAATCCCCCTTAATAGGTTTAAATAAATAGAATTGCTAGAATGATAGCATATTTTCCATTTAGTGAAAAGCACAAATTCCGGATTCTGCGAACATCTTGTCTGCACGCGCCTTCCAAATCTTAAATTTTCAGGAACCCCTTGACATTTTTCGCTTCCTATTTTTTTATATTATGATAAACTTTATTATTGTTTTAGTAATTCGTTCTTTCAGGAGGCTGCTTATGGCTATCATTTCCCCGTCTCTTCTTTCCTGCGACTTCGCCCGTATGGGCGAGGAGATTGCGCGCATGGAGGCGTCCGGTGCCGAGTGGATGCACTACGACGTCATGGACGGCCACTTTGTCCCGAACATCACCATCGGCGTCCCGGTGGTCAAGAGTCTGACGAAGACCCAGAAGGGCGTCGCCGATGTCCATCTGATGATCTCGGATCCGCTCGCCTATGTGGCCCCCTTTGCCGACGCAGGGACCGATTATTTTGATTTCCACCTGGAATCGGATTCCGATCCGGCCGAGACCGTGCGTGCTATCCACGAGCATAACATGAAAGCAGGCATTGCCCTGAAGCCGGGGACGCCGGCGGAAGCGGTATTCCCGTACCTGGACGGTCTGGAGATGGTCCTGGTTATGACCGTAGAGCCCGGGTTCGGCGGGCAGTCATTTATGGCAGATATGGTGCCGAAAATCAAAGCGGTCCGCGCCGAGGCGCAGCGCCGCGGCCGGAAAGACCTCATCATCCAGGTGGACGGCGGAATCAACGCGGAAAATATCGGACTCTGTGCCGCCGGCGGGGCCAACTGCTTCGTCTCCGGCAGCACGATCTTTCGCGCACCCGATGCGGCGGAAATGATCGCACGGCTGCGGAAGAACGCCGATGAATCTTATATGAAGGACTTTGCATAATCCATGGAATGCTATTTCGATAACAGTGCCACGACCAAACCCTGCCAGGAGGCCGTGGATGCTGCAGTAGACGCCCTGACCAACCGCTGGGGCAACCCGTCTTCGCTGCACAAACCCGGGGACGACGCGAACCGTTTCCTGACGGAGTGCCGGAAAACTGTCGCCGCCACGCTTCGGGCCCTGCCGGAGGAAATCATTTTCACCGGCTGCGGAACGGACAGCAACAATCTCGCCATTTTCGGCAGTGCCCTGGCGCTTCGCCGCAGGGGCAAACGAATTGTCACAACGGACATTGAGCACCCGAGCGTCGAGGAGCCCATGAAGCGGCTGGAGGAGTTCGGCTTTGAGGTGGTTCGGCTGCCGGTGGACTCCGCAGGGACCGTCAGCAAGGCGGACCTGACAGATGCGGTCACGCCGAAGACCATCCTCGTCAGTATGATGATGGTCAACAACGAGGTGGGCAGCATTCAGCCGGTCAAAGCGGCCGCGGCCGCGGTGCGGCGGGCCGGCGCGCCGGCGCTCATCCATACGGACTGCGTGCAGGCCTATGGCAAGATGCCGCTGAACCCGAAACAGCTCGGGGTCGATCTGCTCTCGGCCAGCGGCCATAAAATTCACGGCCCCAAGGGCGTCGGTTTCCTGTACGTCCGCAAAGGCGTCCGCCTGAAGCCCTACCTGCTCGGCGGCGGCCAGGAGCGGGGGCTCCGCTCCGGGACCGAGGCCATGCCGAATATTGCGGGCTTCGCCGCGGCGGCAGCCGCAGTCGGAGATCTGTCCGCGAATCGCGCCCATGTGCAGGCGCTACGGGACTCCTTGGTGGAACAGGTTCAGGGGGTCGGCGTCGTCGTCAACTCAGCGAAGGAAGCGCTCCCGTATGTGCTGAATCTGTCCGTGCCGGGCATTCCGTCGGAGGTCCTGCGGAACTTCCTGTCGGAGCGGGGTATTTATGTCTCCACTGGCTCCGCGTGCTCCAAAGGGCATCGCAGCCGGGTGCTGCAGGAGATGGGCCTGTCGCCGGAACGCATCGATTCCGCGGTGCGCATCAGTTTTTCGCGCTATAACACGCAGGAGGAAGTGGATTACACCGCCGCCGCCATTCGGGAGGCCATCGCCACTCTCCGCAAACATGGATAGGAGCCAGTATGAAAGAGATCATTTTAATCAAGAACGGCGAGCTCGCCCTGAAAGGTCTGAACCGCGGTTCTTTTGAGAGCGCTCTGATGCGCAACTTAAAGCGCCGTCTCAAGCCTCTGATGAAGTTTGAGATGACGAAGTCCCAGTCCACCATCGTCATTGAGCCTCTGGAGGAGGACGCCGACATGGACCAGGCGGCCGAGGAGGTCGGCAAGGTCTTCGGCATTGCGGCCTACTCCCGCGCCGCCGTCTGCGAAAAAGAGATGCAGACGATTCTCCGCACAGCGGAGGAATACCTCGGCGATGAGCTGGATATGATCCGGACATTTAAGGTCGAATCCCGGCGGGCGGACAAGAGCTTTCCGCTGAAGAGCCCGGAGATCTCCCGGGAGATGGGCGGCTACCTGCTGAAGCGCCACCCGAATCTCTCGGTCGATGTCCACAATCCGGACCTCGTCGTCAACGTCGAAGTTCGGCAGAAGGGCGCATACATACACGGCAACCAGCTCAAAGGTGCCGGCGGACTTCCCGTCGGAACCAGCGGCAAGGCCGCCATCCTCATCTCCGGCGGTCTCGACAGCCCCGTCGCGGCCTATACCATGGCCAAGCGCGGCCTGGTGCTGACCGGAATTCATTTTGCATCGCCGCCGTACACCAGCGCCCGGGCGGAGGAGAAGGTCACGGACCTCATGTATGAGGTGGCGGAGTACGCCGGTAATATGAAATTTTTCATCGTCCCGTTTACCGAAATCCAGGAACACATCAAGGACGACTGCCCCGAAGAGATGTTCACGGTCATCATGCGCCGCATGATGATGCGCGTGGCGAGCCGCATTGCCGCAGAAAACGACTGCGGCGCCCTGATTACCGGCGAGAGCCTGGGCCAGGTGGCCAGCCAGACGCTGGATGCCATCCGCTGCACCGACGCGGCGGCCGATCTCCCGGTCCTGCGCCCTCTCATTGGCACCGACAAAATCGACATCGTCGACACCTCCCGGAAAATCGGGACCTACGACACCTCCATCGAGCCCTACGAGGACTGCTGCACGGTTTTCACGCCGAAGCACCCGAAGCTGCACCCCTCGCTGGAAAAGATTGAGGCGGCGGAGGCCAACATGGACTACGCGCCCATGATCGATCGGGCGGTGGAAAACGTGAAGTTCCTCTTTGTCCGCAGAGGGGAGCGGTGAGCGTTTTCAAAACGTTCACAGTTTGCTCAAAGCATTGTGCACAATACGTTTTATGATAGAAAGGATTCTCCATGGGCTTACATGAGACCGCAGAAGAACTTGTCACGGAACTGCGCCGGGAAAATCGAAAGATTGCGCTGGCGGAGTCCTGCACCGGCGGCCTGGCCGCCAAGGCGCTGACCGATATCCCCGGGGCCTCCGAGGTGTTTGAGTGCGGCGTGGTCTCGTATTCCTCCCGCATTAAGGAGAAGGTCCTGGGCGTGGACCCGCAGACCATCCGGAAATATTCGGTGGTCAGCAGGCCTGTCGCCGAACAGATGGCGGAAGGGGTTCGCGTCCTGGGGGACGCCGACCTCGGCGTCGGCATCACCGGCGTAGCCGGACCGGGTCCGGACGGAGAACACCCCGAAGGTGAAATTCACATTGCCGTCTCCGACGGAACCCACATGGAGTATGTACTCCTGCAGACCGGCACCCACGGAGAGCGGGCATATAACCGCACGACTGCAGCGGAGCGGGCGCTCCGGCTCGCGGCCGAACTTTTGAAAAGAGGAACCAGCCATGTCAGATGAAACTTTTTTCGGCACCTATTTCGCATTTCACAAAGGGGACTCTGCCGGCACCATCGCCAAGAAGACGCTGCTCTGGCTCGCCGTTCTGGTGGACATCGTCTGCCTTATCCTGCTGGCGGTCCATCAGGGCAGAATTGAGCCGCAGACGGCGGCACAGCCCGGCCTGGTCCGCGAAGCGGCCGCCCAGGCAGTAGCCCTCATTTCCATCGTATAAAAAGAGAAGGAGCGAGAAACATGACGGAATCTCTTGCAGACCAGTATGGGTTCGGCGACATCAGTCTGGATGATGACGCCCCGAACTTCTGTAATTTTCTGTATCGTGTTGACAGCATTGAAAACCAGCCCGAAGATCCGCAGGACGAAGAAGACGTGCAGCCGGAGCCTTCGGAGCCGCCTGTCCCCGAAGAGGAAGAGGAGCCGGCCAATGGAAAGCCGGCCAAAATCCACTACGCGGACGACCATTTTATTCCGTATGATCCGCGCCGTACGGTCGTCTACAGCGACTCACTGGACGGCAGCGGAAAGAAGTAAGGAGGCATCCCACTTTGGCCAAAAAGGGTGACCAGTACTGGAATTATGTCGATTCCTTATTAGATGATTACGCCGACGATTCGGCGGAGCGCACGCCTGCCCGTCCGCGCCGCCGGGCCCGTCGCATTCAGGACGGCGTCGTCTCCGAGGGCGACGTCCAGATGAACCGCAATACAAACCAGCCCGAAGGCTCGGCCTACCAGCGCCGCTATTACCGCGCGCGCCCGGAGGAGGGACAGCAGCAGCGTCCGCCGCAGAACCGCCGTCCGGTTCCCCCGCAGCAGAGAAGAGTACCGCCGCAGAACAATGGCCGGCGTGCGCCGCAGCAGGTGAATCGCAGTGGGGCTCCGCGCCAGCAGCGCCCGCCTGTGCAGCCGGCCTATCGGCGTCCGCCCCAGCAGAGAAACGGCGGCCGGCGTCCTCCGCCGCCCCCGCAGCAGAACCGGGGCTACCGCGCACCTGCTATGGCAGGCGGTCCGCCGCAGCAGAACGGCGGAAAACCCAAACGGCGGTTCCGCGACCTGTTTCCGCGAAAAGGGGACGGCGCGAAAGAGTCCATCCGCAAAATCGTGTCTCTGCTCTCTGCCATTGTTCTCATAGGATGTGTCATCTATTTCGCCTTCGCGGGCATCATGTCCTACCAGAACTCCCACAGCACCAGCAAGCTCTCTAAGATGCTGAATGCGGAGAACAATTCTTCCTGGGCGGAAATCCGGCAGAAGTACCCCGGAGTGGAATTCCCGGACGGCATGCAGAAAAAGTTTGCCGCGCTGTACGCCCAGAACCAGGACCTCGCCGGGTGGATCAGCATCCCCGGTCTCAACATCAACTACCCTGTTATGCAGGGGAGCAACGACGACCAGTATTTGAGACACAACTTCAATAAGGAGTATACTGTATACGGAACTCCGTTCCTGAGCTCCTACAACAGCATTAAGACGCTGGACCAGAACAGCACCATCTACGCTCACTCCATGCGCCGGGATGACCAGATGTTCACGCCGCTCAAGGCGTATCGCTCGGTGCAGGGCTTTAAGGAAAACCCGCTTATTGAGTTTGACACGCTGTACAAGGACTATTACTTCAAGGTCTATGCCGTGTTTATCTCAAACGGCAACGCCGACGGCGACAATGGCTATCTGTTCAACTACACCTGGAACAAGTTCTCCAGCGACGCCGATTTCGCCGAGTTTATCCGGCAGATCAACCAGCGCAAACTCTACTCCACCGGCGTAGATATCAGCACGACGGACAAAATTCTCACGCTCTCCACCTGCAATTACGACTTCGACGACTGCCGTCTGGTCATCGTCGGCCGCATGGTGCGTCCGGGCGAGAGCAAACACGTCAGCACGCGCCACGTGGTCAAAAATCCGAACCCGCGGTTCCCGCAGGCCTACTACGACGCAAAGGGTCTGACCAACCCGTATGCCCAGGCGAAGAAATGGGAACCCTCAGCCGCTCACTAATCAATTAAGGACAAAGGTGGTATCGTCCAATGAATTTTAAATTTATGTGTCTCGGCAACGACATCACGCCGGACATAGAAGCCGCACAGACCCTCATCCTGAAGGATTTTTCTCAGGCCTACGAAGGCGACTTCGCCTTCACCGACTACGGCAGCGAATTCGATTTCATGAAGGGCCTGAACGAGGCAGTCGAGGCGGATGACATCATCCTGCTGTCCACCAAAGCAGATTACTTTCTCGCGTTCAAGAACTTCATTGCCAGCCAGTTCCACTTTAAGTGCAAGCCCCATAAGACCGTACAGCGTCTCATCGTCGGCACTTACCCAGAGCTGGAAAAAGAGCTGGTCCGCAAACAGGCGATGATGCCGTCCAAAGCCGACGTCATCATCTCTCAGGACGGCCTCTACAGCGGCTATGCCATTCGCACAGACACTCAGATTATGTTTGTCCTTCCTCTGGATCCGACCCGACTGGACTTTCTTCTGGAAGACGGCGTCTTCCCCTATCTCCGCGACAATCTCGACGTCAGCAGCGTCCGGGAAGACGATGCCCTGGAGGGCGCCGAGCCCGTCGGCGGCGGAAAGAAGAAAAAGGCGCCGAAAGCAAAACGGCGCACCGCCTGGAACGGCATTCCGGAGGCCCCGAAACAGGAGGGGTCCACGGTCACGGCCGCGGCCGCCATGGCAGCCGCCGGTACCGAAGAACAGCCCGCCGACACCGGTGACGCGTTCTTTACCGATCAGCCGGCTGAGTTCAACCGCCAGTACATTGAGGACGTCACCCGGAAGCTCCGTGAAAAGAATGCAACGGTCGCCGTCGCTGACACCAAGACGGTCGACTTCCTGCGCAAAATGCAGGAAGAGGGCGTCGATTTTGACGGCGTCCTGCACCTGACCGACTACACCCTGGATCGGGAGGACCGCACCGCCGACGGCTACGCCATTGCACTTGCCCGCGGGGCATTCGAGGCCAACAAGGACTCCATCGGCGCCTCTGTTACGAAAGTTTACGCGACGACCGGAAAATCGGGCGACTCCGAGTACAACATTTACGCCAGCATCTCGGACGGCAGCGCCGCCAAAGCAGCGAAAATTGCCGGTGAGTCCGGCGAAACGCCGCCGCACCTCATCTACCGCGCCATTGAAGTGCTGTTCCACATGATGGCACTCTGGGCCGAGAACGGCAGCATTGACGCCGCCGGCGATGCCGCCCCGAAAAAGCGCCGCAAGCCGAAAAAATCGAAAAAAAAAACAAAAAATAAACCAGCCCCGCTGAAAACGCAGAAGGCCGTCCGCAAAGAGGCGGCCAGGCAGGACCGCACCCGCCGCATTCAGCGCATTGTCGCCGAATCGCTGATCGGTGCCTCCGCTGTGGCCGGCATCGTGGTCGCCATTGTGTCCAGCATTCACTGAAGATAAAAAATAAGTCATACTGCAGACTGTCGGTTTGCAGTATGACTTTTTTGTTGAGTGTTTTACCGGGTCCGCGTGAGCGGAATGCGGGCAGAAAAGTGGACCAAAGCGGCGGATTTAGAGGATGCCGTCCACCAGGGGCCAAAATGATGGACGGAATCTCCTGTGGAGGGGATGCCGTCCAAAAATAAAGTACAATATATTTAAATATGTAGTATATCTGCGAAAAAATAAATTGTTTTGAGTGTGATTGAATCGTTTTGTATCAAAAGAGTGGACGGAAATCGCTGAGAAGGGAAGTACGACCAATTTTCAGACCGGTGTTGGACGGAAATGTCTGCAGAGGAAATTCCGTCCAATCGCAGCGGCGCGCGGGTTGGGGAGAATCCCTGAATCGGGCGCACTTCTCCGAAAAATGCGGATTTAGGCCGGGCGGGTAAAATTTTACCCGGTAAAAAAGTGGGGAATATCTTCCCCAGGTCTCCCGGCACTCAATCCGCTTTGCTCATCCGGTACAGCCGGATCCAGTCGTCCAGCGTCAACGCCTCGGGGCGCAGGTTTTCGGCCAGGCCGCAGGCAGCCAGCATTTCCCGAATGCGGTCTTTGGGGAGGCCGAATGCCTGGGAGAGGGAGTTGACGACGGTCTTGCGGCGCTGGGTAAAGCCCGCTTTGACCACGCGGAAAAAACCGGCCTCGTCCGGAAGCGGTATGGGGGTGTCCCGGAGAGTCAGGCGGATCACCTCACTGTTGACCTTCGGGGCGGGGAGGAACGAGCTGCGGGGGACGAAGAACAGCTGCTCGGCCTCGGCGTAGGCGGCAATGGCCACCGTGACGGCACCGGCCTGGCGGGTACCGACTTCGGCGCAGAGGCGTTCGGCGGCCTCTTTCTGCACCATGACGGTGATGGACTCAATGGGAAGATGCTCCTGGAGCAGTTTGGTGATAACCGGTGACGTAATGTAATACGGCAGGTTGGCGCAGACGACAACGGGCATGTCCCCGAAATGCTCGCGCAGCAGCGCGTGGAGATCCAGCTTCAGAATGTCGCCGTGGACGAGCTCAATGTTGTCGAAGTCGGCGAGCGTCTTTTTCATGATGGGGAACAGGCGGTCGTCCAGTTCCACGGAGACCACTTTTGCGGCGCGGCGGGCGAGTTCGACGGTCAGGACGCCGATGCCGGGGCCGATTTCCAGGACGCCGTAGGAGGCGTCGGGGATGGCTTCGTCCGCCATTCGCGGACAGACCTCCGGATCTATCAGGAAGTTCTGGCCGAGGGATTTCGAGAAGTTAAAGCCGTTTGCGTGCAGCAGGGCTTTGATTTCATTTGCATCGGATAAGTTCATGCGGGACCTCCAGGGGGTAATCTGCAAGGATTATAACACAGGGCCGAAACATGGTAAAATGGGACGGAAAGGATGATGACGATGTTTCAGACCGAGTGGGCGCCGCAGTGGGACGCCCTGATGACGCCCGAGACCTGCGCCGTACTGGACAAAATTGAGGCGGCGGTCGGCGAGGATTTCTACCCGGCAAAGGAAAATGTGCTGCGGTTTCTGCGCATGGACACCCCGGTGCGGTACTGCATTGTGGGGATGGACCCGTATCCGTCCTGGAATGAGCGGGACAATGTGCCCCAGGCGACGGGGCGCGCGTTCGAGGTCTCGGAGCTGACCGGCCGCGGATGGGATGTCAAAATTAAGCAGGCGTCGCTGCGCAACATGATTAAGGCAATCCGGTTTAATCAGACCGGGGAGAAGATCTCCATGGAGCAGCTGCGCGGCGAGATTGCCGACGGCAGTTTTCAGATTCTGCCGCCGACGCCGTGGTTTGACGCTATGGAGGCGCAGGGTGTGCTGTTCCTCAACAGCACGCTGACCGTCCGGCCGGGGAAGGCGGGTTCTCACCAGAAACTCTGGGAACCGTTTCGCCGCATCTTAATTCCATTTCTGGACCGGCAGGGCGTCGCCTGGATGCTCTGGGGCAGCAGCGCGCAAAAGGAGATCGGCGCCTATCTGGGCCCCGCGAGCAAAGTGCTGACGGCGAGCCATCCGCGCATGCCTGACTTCGTGGAGCACAACACGTTCCGCGATGCCCCCGAGATCAACTGGACCGGGTGCGATTAAAAGTCGATCTCGTCGGGGTCCTGGATCTTCCCGCCCAGGAAGGGGAGCGTGTCAATCTGGTGCATCTCCTCGTCGGTGAGGACAAAGTCGAAGACGTCCCGGTTTTCGCACATGCGGTCCGGGCTGACGGTTTTCGGAATGGGGACGACGCCGTTCTGAATCTCCCAGCGCAGGCAGACCTGCGCCACGCTTTTGCCGTGGGCGGCGGCAATGGAGGTCAGAACCTCGTTGTCAAAGCCGCGCTGTCGGCCCAGCGGGCTCCAGGCCTCCACGACGATGTCGTGGTCCTGGCAGTAGCGCACCGTCTCCGCCTGGGCGCGGCCCGGGTGGATTTCAATCTGGTTGACGGCGGGCTTGATGCGCGCCGATTTCAGCAGGGTCTCCAGATGGTGGGGTTTAAAATTGCATACGCCGATGGCACGGACCTTCCCCTCCGCGTAGAGGTCCTCCAGGGCGTTCCAGGTTTCGGCGTTGAGGCTGTTCGCCTCGGCGCCGAACTGCTTTTCGTTGGCGGGCCAGTGGATCAAATACAGATCCAGATATTGGACGCCCAGGCGATCCAGCGACTCTTCACACGCAGCCCGTGCGCGCTCATAGCCGCGGTCGGTATTCCACAGCTTGGTGGTGAGATAATAGGAATCGCGCGGGAGAAAGCGGATGGCGGGTTTGATGTCGGCCTCGTTGCCGTAGTAGGAGGCCGTGTCAATGAGCTGATAGCCCTGTTCGAGGGCGGCGGTGACCGCACGGGTCGTCTCGGTGCCGGTGGTCTTGTAGGTGCCGAACCCGAGGCACGGGATGCCCTCGCCGTTGTTCAGCGGGATGCGGTCGGAAAACGATGATACTGGAAAATGCATAGTGTCTCCTCCTTTTGTCTAGATCATAACGAAGTCAGGTACTCCCGTCAAACCGGACAACTGAACAAGGACAGTCGTTCGCAAATGAACAATCGTCCGAGTGCCTGCGGTTTTTATAATGAGGATGGATCGCAAAGGAGCGCCGGCAGGGGAAACTGCGGCGCTCCTTCCATTTTTCTGTACAAGGAGGAGAGAGTCGAGTTATGGATCTCAAAGCAATCATTGATAAGAAGTCGGATATCGCGAAATGGATCGTCAGCGATATTACGCATGTTTGCAAGACGTTTGAGAAGCGCAGCCCCGGTACCCGCGGCGAGGAGCAGGCCTGTGAATACTATGCCCAGATGGCTAAGGATCTCGGGTGTGACAGCGCGGAGGTGGAGTCCTTCGAGGAGAACCCGGGTTCGTTCTACGGCTGGATCTACTATTCCGTCAGCCTGACGCTGGCAAGCATTGCATCCTATTTTGCCGCACCTGCGGTGACGGTCGGCCTGAATGCCGCATCGCTGACCATTGCGCTGGTGCAGTTCGGTGCCTATATTAAGATGATGGATCCGCTGTTCCCCAAGAAGATGGGCCACAACATGACCGCCATCAAGAAGCCGAAGGGCGAAGTCAAGCGCCGCATCATCTTTAACGGCCATCCGGATGCCGCCTGGGAATGGCCGGTCAACTACAAGCTCGGCGGCGTCGGTTTTGAGGGCCACGCTATCCTCGGTTTCTCCTCCATCTTCTATTACACCATCCTCGGCCTCATGCGCTGGAAAAAAGAGGGCGCGTTCGGCAAGATCGCTGATGCCGGTCTGAAGAAAGCCGGCCTCTGGGGTCTGCTGTTCGTCCCGTTCCTCATCGGTCTGTACTGGCTGTGGAATGAGAACCGCGTCGTCGACGGCGCCAACGACAACCTCACCGGCTGTGAGATGGGCATGGCAGTTCTCAAGAGCCTGAAAGATGAGGGCATTGAGCTCGAGAACACCGAAATCGGCGTTGTCCTCTCCGGCTCTGAGGAGGCAGGACTCCGCGGCGCGAAGGCCTGGTGCGAAGCCCACAAGGGCGAGTTCGACGATGTCCCGACTTTCATCTATTCCTACGACACCATCCACGACCCGAAATATCTCATGGTCAATTACCGCGACCTCAACGGCACAGTTAAGGCCGACAAAGATGTCTCGGATCTGTTCTATGAATCGGCACAGGAGCTCGGCATCCCGTGCAAGAAGGGCTGGGTCCCGCCCCTCGGCGGCGCGACCGATTCGGCAGCCTTCGCGCAGGGCGGTTTCCGCGTAACCGGCATCACCGGCCTGAACCACAAGCTGGAGAGCTATTATCACACACGCAAGGACTCCTATGACAACCTGAACGAAGAGGGCATTGCCAACTGCTTTGCCGTCACCATGAAGGTCCTCGAGAAGTTCGACCAGGGCGCCAAACAGTAAATCTGCAGACAGCAATAAATCCCCTGTATCCGGATGATACGGGGGACTCTGTTTTCGGTGCGCGATTCACGCTTTGCCGTCGGGCAGCTCCCGGAAGCCCTGGAGCATGGTGCGGTAGTAGCAGTAGAACGGGCCGGCCGGATAGAACATACCGGCAAACGCCTCATGGTCCTTGGGTTCCACCGGCATTTCCTGCCAGATTCCCGGCACAAATTCTTCGCCCTCTTTCCACTCTTTGAACGGGCTGCCTTCGGGATGTCCCTGGCAGACGGTCGGGACGACGCCGTCGGAAGCGGCATAGGACTTGTCAATGCCCAGCCTCTTATTGCGGTAAAGGGAGATAATGGGCGCTGTTGCCAGAAAGATGGGGTTGATGCCTTTGTCCGGAATCTCCATGGTGCGCCAATGATGCGTCTTCCGCCCGCGGCGGTTGAAGTAGTAGGCCGTCGGAATCATGACATAGGATTTCGCCAGATCTTTCGAGAACTCGACGGTCATATTCCACATGATGTCCTCGTCCGACTCAATAAGGTTTTTGATTTCCGCTTTTTTATCCAGCGGGCTGGTAAAATGATGGCTGTGTCTGCCCGGCGCCATCATGAGATGGTAGTGCTCATTCTGGAAGTCGTAGAACTTGACGAGATCGGTGTCGCCGTACAGGACCCCGAGGCCGTAAATGGCAGCGCTGGCGACTGTGCGCAGCGGACGACCGATGGCGTCGCAGGCGGAGGTGCCATTGTTGGTACCCGAAATGGTGGTGGCAGTGTGAAGCCAGCTGCCATGGCCGCCCTGGAACAGGGGCGAGAGCTCTTCTTCCGGTGTCCCGGCGCGCTCTTCTTCCCAGCCCGATTCCAGCATGCTCGCAAAGAGGCAGACGGTGGGGCCGCCGAAACTGTGGCCGACGAGATTCACTTTTGCGTGTTTCCCGGGCTGGCCCAGGTCCTTCAGGACTCCGGGATAGGTCCGGCCATACCGCTCCGTGTGGAATTTCTCACTGTGTACCTTGCCGTAGTCGACGGTCCCTCCGACCAGATACGTCCAGAGTTCACAGACTCTGGTCCAGAGTCCATTGAAGGGACCCAGCGAGGGCACATAGACCTCATAGCCGTACTTCTTCATCTCCAGTTCGAGATTCTTGGTGAAGGAGCCGAAGTAGTTGAAAATGCTGGTGAGGCCGTTGTCCATGCCGCAGCCGAGGAAGCCGTGGATGAAGACAGTTGGATAGTCATTGTACACTTTGGTCTGATTCATATTCATTCTCCTACAAAAACATAGAATATAATGCCAAACTAATTGTATCAATTGCACAAGCCACCGTCAATGTCGGCCATGTGGCCGATTTGACATTCCTGTCTGAATTCTGCTATGATCGTGTGCACAGGTCTCCGTAGCTCAGCTGGATAGAGCGTCCGCCTCCTAAGGAAATGTTTAACAGAGAAATTTTGAAAAATTCATTTCTTGATTGGAGTTCGACTCGCCGTTCACTTTTCACGGGTTTTGCTAATGCAGAACTCAGGATATCGTGTTCGTTAGCAAAATCGCCTTCGAAATTCGATGAGAAAATCGGCGGATCTGCTAACCCAAACAGAGTTCAAAAGGAACACCGGTCCTTACCCGGAAGGCTGAAAAGCCTTGAAAAATAAGGGTTTTTTGAATAAATGTCTCTGTAGCTCAGCAGGATAGAGCATTCGCCTCCTAAGCGAAAGGCCGTGGGTTCGAATCCCGCCAGGGACGCCAGTCAACAACCGCGGAAGATACGAAAAATGTCTTCCGCGTTACTTTTTTCAAGGATTTTGGGGCCGTTTTCCGCTAATATAAAAAGGGGTCCTCTTGCAGAAAACCAATATCCGGCCTGAAATGCTAACGGGCCGAAAATGCCGCTTCTGAGGCTTCTGCTAAATCCGGCGGCCTGTCAACTGTTCTCCGTTGTTTCTCTATGTATTTCTGTGCAGAAAAGCCTGTTTTCGGGCTGAAATTTCCGAGAATTCCATAGCGTGAGAAATTTTTCTGCAAAGAAATTTGAGACTGCTTTAGCGGAGATGTTTTTAAATCTTTGAAAATCCAAAATCGCCCGCCTAGGTTAGCCGGTGGGAAGTGAAATCATAATTTGTGGGGTTATCCATATGACAACCGATGAAATAATGTTCTGGAATGACTATCCGAAAATGCTCCCATTATACGAGGAGATAGCTTCGGTTTTGGAAAAACGTTATCTGAACATGAGCATTAAAGTTTCCAAGACGCAGATATCCTTTTACAATCGGCATATGTTTGCTATGGTGTCCACTTCGAAAAAGCGCAAAAAGGACTGGCCCAAAGAATTTGTGATGCTCTCTGTCGGGCTTCCGTATCCTTTGGACCATCCACGAGTTCTTGCTTCAGTTGAAGCGTATCCGGGCAGATGGACGCATCATATTGCCCTTGCGCACGAAGCGGAAATGGATGACGAATTGTTGGAGTGGATAGACGCTGCATACCAATTCTCGGAAAGCAAGAGATAAATCTTAGTTCGCTCTCTCCCTCACAATTAAATAATCGATATCTTACATAGCCTCGTAGTGACGAAAAATCACTGCGGGGCTTTTGTCATTTCAGGACTTCCCTGAGATGTATCAACTTCAACGGAGGATATCGCTATGAGTAAGAGAATTAAGGTGATCGATGGTATCAGATACCATGCAGACCGTCCGGATAGCTGCCGTGCCTGTTACTTTTATAAGAACAGAAAGATCGGCTGCATTCTGGGCAAGGAAAACTGCTACTACCTGGCAGAGGTCGTTAAGACCGAACAGGAAAAGAAATGTGAAGGCTGCTGTTATGCCAAAGGCCAGCCCTGTGTCAGCGCGTGCTGTTACAAGGACCTGGATAAGTGGCTTCAGGAAAGACGTAAGAAAGCTGGTGGTTCCCATGAGTAAGGCCGAGGAACGCTTCCGTCATTACGAGAAGCTAGTAAAGAAGGCCGGTGATCAGGCACCTGCAAGTTGCAGAAAGTGTCCTTACTACCAGCCGGATTTTAAGTACCGCTCCTGTCTGTATGTACGCTGCCCCTTTGAGAAGCACCGTTCCACTCTTCGCGATAAGCCTCTGAAGAAGGATAAGATCACGGAGGAGGTGGTGAAGATGGGTGTTTGATTATTTCTACGGGGCGCAGTCGGATCAGTTTTCCTTCTATCGTGTCCCTAAGGTGATGTTTACGGATCCTGCCTTTCAGGATGTATCCGCAGAAGCCAAGATTCTGTATGGATTGTTCCTGGACCGCATGGGGTTATCCGCCAGAAACAACTGGGTGGATGAACAGGGCCGTGTTTATATCATCTACACCATCGACCAGATCATGAAGGCCATCGGCTGCAGTGATAAGAAGGTCAACCGGATGCTTCGTGAGCTGGAGGTGGGTGCCGGGCTGATCGAGAGAAAACGTCAGGGACTTGGGAAGCCAAATCTCATCTATGTGAAGAACTTTTTGTCCGTCGGACAGAATGGACGGATCTTGAATCGTAAAATGGACGATTCTGGAGTCGTAGAAACGCAGTTTCTGGAATCTTCCGAAGTACGAGGAAGTAATACTGAGGTTAATAATACTGAATATAGTGATACTGATCCTTTCTTATCGGCAGATAGGAACGAAGGGATGCGTGAGCATGCTCAGTATGAAAGCTATTTCAGAGAAAGCCTTTACTTCGATATTCTGCTTCAGGAGCATCGCTTTGAAGAGGAAACTCTGGAAGGCATTCTGGATCTGCTGGTGGATACCTGTTGTTCCAAGCGAAAGACCATCCGTATTGCCGGAGATGATAAGCCAACCGAAGTGGTCAAGAGCCGGTTCATGAAGCTGACAAAGGACCACATTGACTATGTGCTGATCTGTCTTCAGAAGAACAGCACCGAGGTCCGCAACATGAAGCAGTATCTGCTGGCCACTCTCTTCAATGCCCCGACGACCATCAGCCCATACTATCAGGCATGGGTGAACAACGACATGGCTTCCGGCAAGTTTTAAGGAGGTGGTTACAAAGAAATGCAGAACAAAGCAACGGTTATCGCCTGTGTAAACCAGAAAGGCGGAACCGGTAAGACCTGCACAGCTGAGAATCTTGGTATCGGTATGGTGCAGGAAGGTAAGAAAGTCCTTTTGGTGGATATGGATCCGCAAGCCAGCCTCACGATTTCCTTAGGATATCCGAGGCCCGATGACTTGCCGGTGACGGTATCCGATCAGATGGCAAAGGTCATGCAGGATATGCCTGTCCCCTTAAAGGAAGGTATCCTGACGCACGAAGAAGGCGTGGACCTGATGCCTGCGAGCATTGCACTGTCAGGCCTGGAGGTTTCTCTGGTAAATGCCATGAGCAGAGAATCTATTCTCAAGCAGTACCTGGAGCCTCTGAAAAAGGAATACGACTTCATTATCCTGGACTGTATGCCTTCCCTTGGAATGCTTACGGTCAATGCACTGGCTGCGGCGGACCAGCTGGTGGTGCCGGTTCAGGCACAGTATCTGTCCGCAAAGGGTCTGGAGCAGTTACTTCAGACAGTCAATAAGGTGAAACGGCAGATCAATCCGAAGCTACGGGTG
This sequence comes from uncultured Oscillospiraceae bacterium, assembly GCA_900542575.1. Lineage (GTDB taxonomy): Bacteria > Bacillota > Clostridia > Oscillospirales > Acutalibacteraceae > RUG420. The sequence goes on along the minus strand of UQOE01000009.1, from coordinate 7,209 downwards.
GAAGGAATTCTCCTCACAATGGTGGATTCCCGAACCAACAATGCTAAGGAGATTGCCTCTCTTATCAGGGAAGCCTACGGCAGCAAGCTGAAGGTCTTTGATGTAGAGATTCCCAGATCTGTCCGTGCAGCCGAGATCAGTGCCGAGGGCAAGAGCATCTTTGCTCATGATCCCGGCGGAAAGGTAGCTGATGCCTACAGAAAGCTTTCAAAGGAGGTGATCCACGATGCCGAAAAAAGGCGCAAACATCAGCTTGAGCAGTTACGATGATATCTTCGAAACAGATGCGAGCCGCGCTGAGGCAAAACAGGAACGCATACAGAGTATTTCGATACTTGATCTGGTTCCTTTCAAGAATCATCCGTTTAAGGTAGTCGATGATGAGGCGATGCTCAGGACGACCGAAAGCATTGCTCAGTACGGAGTATTAACTCCCATCATCGCAAGGCCTTTGGAAGACGGTGGTTATGAGATCATCTCCGGGCACCGGCGAGTTCACGCAGCTGAAGCCGCAGGGCTGGATGAGGTTCCGGTCATTGTCCGTGATATGACGGATGATGAAGCAACTGTCCTCATGGTAGACAGTAACCTGCAGCGAGAAAGCATTCTGCCCAGTGAGAGGGCTTTTGCTTATAAGATGAAGCTGGAGGCGATGAAACATCAGGGACAGCGAAGTGATTTAACTTTGGACCAAGTTGGTCCAAAGTTAAGTAATCAGGAAATCGGTAGGGCGTCTAATGATAGTATGACCCAGGTTAAGAGATATATCCGTCTTACCAACCTGATTCCCGACCTTCTGGAGATGGTAGATCAGAAGCAGATTTCCTTCAACCCTGCGGTTGAACTGTCCTACCTGAAACCCGAAGAGCAGGAAATATTTATGGAGGCCATGGATCTGGCGCAGACAGCTCCCTCTCTCTCCCAGGCGCAGCGCATGAAAAAGCTGAGTCAGGAAGGCGGATTTACCCTGGATGCTGTCAGAGAGATCATGACCGAAATAAAGAAGGGTGATCTGGAGCGTGTCACCTTTCGAAATGAAACGCTTCGCAAATACTTCCCCAAGTCATACTCCACCCAGCAGATGCAGGATACCATCATCAAGCTGCTGGAACAGTGGCAAAAGCGAAAGCAGCGTGACCAGGGACGATAACCATATGAGCACTGTCAAAACACTACCTTTTGACGGTGCTTTTTCTATTTTACGAAAAGGAGAACTTATGATGAACAGATTTGACATGAATCTTATGAAGAAGCAGGTCGAAGCCATGCACAGATTGAAGGCTGAGGCTGCCGCAGTGGAACACATCAGTGAGAGCTTTGACGCCCTTGAGGCCGAGATCGGTGAAGTGGCCGAGCTTCTGGAGGAGCTGGGAGATGCCCTGATCACTGTCTCCGAGATGCTCACCGGCATTCTCTCCGCCGATGACGAGAATGATGAGGAGAATGACGAGATTGACGAGGAGGATGACTACGACTGCGGCGATTGCTGCGAATGCTGTCAGTGTCCCTTCCGTGCCATCATGGATGCATCCGACGGTGAGATCCACTTCTTTGAGATGCGATAAGGAGGTGCGCTATGGATTTTGAACAGTTTCAGGAACAGGCCATGGAGGCTGTGAAGAAGCATTTCCCGGAGATGTCTGTGGAAATGCAGGAAGTAAACAAGCTGCAGGGCCAGTCCTACACCGGTATGGCGGTAAAGCCCGAAGGCAGCAACATTGCCGCAACCATTAACCTGCAGCCGGTATTTGACCATGTGGAAGCCGGAGATATGTCCGTCGATGCGGCCATCCGCAGTGTGATCGATACGGTCTCTCAGGTATCTGCCAACATGCCCGAGTTTGATGTCCGCACTCTCATGGATTATGACCAGATGAAGGATACGCTGACCATGCAGATGATTCCCGTTGCCGGTAATGAAGAACGTCTGAATGACATTCCTCACCAGATCGTTGAAGACATGGCGGTCGTGTACCGCTTCGAGATGGAGAGCAATGAGCAGGGCTCCTCCAGCATTCTGGTAACCAACAACATGGTCCAGAACTACGGGATCGAGCCGGTTCAGCTCCATACCGATGCTTTGGAGGCGGCCCAGCAGAATCACCCGGCGACTCTCCGCAACATGAGCGATGTAATGCGTGAGCTGATGGGTGACTTCGGGGCGGGTATGATCCCCGACGAACCTTCTCCTCTGTGGGTGGCTTCTATTGAAGGCGGCCAGAATGGTGCCTGCGCTATTCAGTATCCCGGCTTTATGGACCAGGCGGCAGAGACCCTGGGCGGAGACTTCTTCGTCCTCCCTTCTTCTGTTCATGAGGTGCTGTTTATCCCGGATGACGGCAGCATGGAGCTTGCCAATCTGGAAGAAATGGTCCAGTCCATCAACCAGACCGAGGTGGCTCCGGCAGACAGGCTTTCCGACAGCGTGTTCCACTATGACAGTGAAGCCCACATCTTTGAGAATGCCAGAACCTTTGAGGCCCGTGAGGCAATGCAGGAACAGATGTTGGCAGATGCGCCTGCCCCCGGCATGAGCTTTGGGGAAGCCGAGCAGGCAGAAACCATCACCGTTCTCATGGTCAATCCCGGTGAAAGGCCTTACGAGATGCAGGTCGGTGCCGAACTGGAGAATCTGCAGGCCGTGGTCGGCGGCAGCATCGAGGTGGCATATCCCTTCGATGACAATGTCGGCCTGATCATGAATGAGGAGGGCAAGCTGGAGGGACTTCCTCTGAACCGTGCTCTTCGTGATGACCAGGGCGAGGTCTATGACATTGTCGCCGGTCCTTTCATGGTAGTCGGACTTACCGAAGACAGCTTTGGCTCTCTTTCCAAGGAGCAGCTGAGCAAGTTTTCAGATATGTTCCAGCAGCCTGAGGGTTTCGTCAAGATGGGCAAGAGCATTATGGCTTTCCCCGTTCCTGAAGAGACTGCTGAGAAGAAGCCGAAGGAAACAGTTCAGGCAGCCGAAAAAACTGCAAAGGCTGCAAAACCCAAGCATAAAAAGCCTGAGCATGATGGTCACTGATCCTCTGCTCCGGCAAAGGAGGTGACCATAATTGCAGGAAGAAATCGAAAACAGGACGGTGAACCTGGCCATCAGTACGACCAGACTTACAGCCAATACCCTGATCGCAGGCTTCAAAAAGTATATGCAGCACAGGGCCAATGTGAAGGCCAAGAATGCCAATGAAAAGCCTGTTGGAAAGCAGTCCATCAAGGAGCTGATCGGTCAGAATCAGGGCGTTTCCAGCATCGATATCGCGAAAACCGATATCCGAGGCTTTGAGAAATATGCCAGAAGCTATGGCGTTGACTATGCCATCGTGAAGGATAAGACCGGCGAGATCCCGAAATATGTCTGCTTCTTTAAGGCCAGGGATGCAGATGCACTGACCTCTGCATTCAATGCGTATACGGCAGATGTTCTGAAGAGTAAGGAGAAGCCGAGCGTGCTCAAGCAGCTGAGCAAGCTGAAGGAGATCGTGGCTGCACTGCCTGCGAAGGTACTGCAGAAACAGAAAGAGAGGATTCAGGACCGATGAATACAAAGAAACTGAAAAAGATCCTGATTCTCTCCCTCCCTTATGTACTGCTTGGCCTGCTCTGCACCAATATCGGTGAGGCCTGGAGACTGGCAGAAGGAGCTGACTACTCCAAAAAGCTGGTCTCCTTTTTCAGTATGGTTGGTGTGGCCTTCAGTAATCCGATGCCGAGTTTCCATCCATTGGATCTCTTCATCGGTGCAATCTGCGGCGGTGGTTTACGGCTTGCCGTTTATCTTCGCGGCAAGAATGCCAAGCACTATAAGCACAATGAGGAATATGGTTCTGCCCGATGGGGCGGACCGAAGGATATCGAGCCCTTCATGGACCCGGTATTCGAGAACAACGTGATCCTCACCAGGACAGAACGCCTCATGATGGGTAATCGTCCCAAGAATCCGGCCCATGCCAGAAACAAAAACGTACTGATCATTGGTGGTTCCGGTTCCGGTAAGACCCGCTTTTGGATCAAGCCAAACCTGCTTCAGCTGCATAGTTCCTATGTATTGACTGACCCGAAGGGCACCACCTTGTTAGAGGTCGGCAACGCCTTCGTCCATGCCGGGTACCGGATCAAGATCTTCAACACCATCAACTTCAAAAAGTCGATGCACTACAACCCATTTGCCTATATCCATTCGGAGAAGGACATCCTGAAGCTGACCACGACTCTCATGGCCAACACCAAAGGCGATGGTAAGGGCGGCGATCCGTTCTGGGATAAGGCGGAAACGCTGCTCTACTGTGCACTGATCGGCTATATCCATTATGAAGCACCGAAGGAGGAACAGAACTTCGCCACTCTGATCGAGTTCATCAATGCCATGGAGGTCCGTGAGGATGACGAAGAGTTCCAGAACCCGGTGGATCTGATGTTTGAAGCACTGAAGAAACAGAAGCCTGACCACTTCGCAGTCCGCCAATATGCTAAGTTCAAATTAGCGGCGGGCAAGACCTTAAAAAGCATACTTGTCTCTGCCGGTGCCAGACTTGCTCCCTTCGATATTCAGGAGATCCGAGACATTACCATGTACGATGAACTGGAACTGGATACCCTGGGAGATGAAAAAACTGCCCTCTTCCTGATGATGTCAGACACAGACGGCAGCTTTAATTTCCTGATCAGTATGATCTACACGCAGCTTTTCAACCTGCTGTGTGAGAAAGCAGACGATGTGTACGGAGGCAGACTTCCGGTGCATGTACGCTGCATGATTGATGAGATGGCGAACATCGGCCAGATCCCGAACCTGGAGAAGCTGATCGCCACCATCCGAAGCCGTGAGATATCAGCCTGTCTGGTGCTGCAGGCCAAGTCACAGCTAAAAGCAATCTACAAGGACAATGCCGATACCATCATCGGCAACTGCGATACGCAGATCTTCTTAGGCGGCAGTGAACCTTCCACTCTGAAAGACCTGGCCGAAGCCCTGGGCAAGGAAACGATCGATACCTTCAATACCTCGGATACCCGAGGCAATAGTCCCAGCTATGGAACCAACTATCAGAAACTTGGTAAGGAACTGATGAGCCGGGATGAACTGGCAGTGCTGGAAGGCAGCAAATGCATCCTGCAGCTTCGCGGTGTTCGTCCTTTTCTGTCAGATAAGTACGATCTGACACAGCACCCGAACTTCAAATACACGGCAGACTGTGACAAGAAGCTCCTCTTTGATATTGAGAAGTTCCTGGATACCAGGGCTAAGCTTAAGGCAAGCGACGAGTTCTTAGTCATTGAAGCTGAAGGATAAGGAGGAAAAACAAAATGGCTTATGAAGCCGGTTTTGTAAATGACGGGATCCCTGATTTCGTCAAAGAAGCCGAGGAAATGATGGCGAGGGGCGAGATGATTACACCGCCTGCAGCCGAAGAAATCACCATCAAGTTCGGTAAGGGCTTGGTGAGTGAACCCTTCACTTCCAAGACAGGTAAGGAACTGGTTGAGGTAAAGATCCCCAACCCGGATCCTGCGGATAAGCGTCCCTGGGAAAGCTTTGTGATCTCCCCGAAGATGATCCATGACAACCAGTTTGGCAAGGGCGTCTGGATGAAGGTCGCAGAGGATGCAGCCTTTACCGTATCCCGCTCGGTAAAGACCGGGATTGATGAAAGCGGCAAAGGCATCTGGTCCAAGGAGACTCGTCAGGTTTCCAGTGCGGAACTGAAAGGCATGCTGGAAGCCTATAAGGATAGGGACAAAGGTTCTGTTCTCTCGGATCTATCCGCAAAAAAAGCGGAAGGCCATGCTCCCGCAGCACCTAAGATCCCGAAGAAACAGGACCAGTCAAGGTAAGGAGGAAGCATGGCGAAATTCATCTACACCGGCCAGGAATATCTGAATGCTGACCACATCATCAGCATCGATACTGTGCCGAACGAATCTACGATCTGGATCCGTCTGGATACCGGAGAAAAGTACGCCAGGAGTAAGAAGTACCTGGAAGAGATCCTCGATATCTTAGGCTATTACGACAGCCAAAAGGTCGAGATCCACATTTAATCACTATTGTTTGTAAGTCTTCTGTGAGAAAACAGAAGGCTTTTCTTTTGTCCTGATGCAGGAGCATGTCCGGCGACAAACCACTGCGGTTAGCAGATAAAAAGAACGGTCACAGGTGACAAGCCGAAGCATTATGGCAGCAACCACTATTTTTTAAGAAGCCCAAAGCGGCAAGGAGGATTTTATTATGGCATTTTTCAACAGTGCAGTAACTGTTCTGCAGACTCTCGTAGTAGCACTCGGTGCAGGTCTTGGTATCTGGGGTGCGATCAACCTTCTGGAAGGTTACGGTAACGATAACCCTGGTGCAAATGCTCATGTACGGTAAAGAAGCAAGCAACCGAAAACAATAGATAGACCGCCAGCACTACACTATTCCGAACCAAAGACCAAAAGATAAGCATTTTGAGAAAATCTAAACTTTTGGATTTTCCTACAATGCCGACTACGGCGGAATCCCTCCCACTCCTTATATATTTCTTTCTGTATACATTGAATTTGTATTTAGTAAAATGCAGACAACACCACGGATCGGCTTTTGGCTGGACAATTCCAACCAAACACCGCAGCAGACAGTAGAAACCATTCTGAACGTTAGGAAGCCGGTATGATTGTTACATATAAGGGGAAGAAAAATTTCTTTTAGATACTTGTTTTCCTAAAACTGATGTGATATAATAACTCAATTCCAGAAAAGGAGTAAAAAATATGCGGCAAGGTATTCTTAAATAAAACTATAATCAAATAGTGGGAACAAAGGATTATGATAGTCCCTTTTGTAGGGGCTTAGTTTTTTGTACCCAATTTAAGAATACTTTTGCCTTATCAATTTTGACATATCCCCAAAAACAGCACTCACAAACAGGTGTATGCTGTATATGTGTATGTCCGCAAATTATCATCCCCAGTGGTAAAAGTATTTTACTGCTGGGGATTTTTATGCCCTTCGGGGCAGTAAAGGGAGGACAATCACATGAAAATAATCAATATTGGAATTCTTGCCCATGTAGACGCTGGAAAGACGACCTTGACGGAGAGCCTGCTATATGCCAGCGGAGCCATTTCAGAACCGGGGAGCGTCGAAAAAGGGACAACGAGGACGGACACCATGTTTTTGGAGCGGCAGCGTGGGATTACCATTCAAGCGGCAGTCACTTCCTTCCA
>UQOE01000008.1 GCA_900542575.1 uncultured Oscillospiraceae bacterium | reverse complement strand
ATTATCCTACATGAGGGGGCTTTTTGCTATTGTCCGATTTTACTGGTTCGGTCCAGAATGAATTTCTGCAGGGGCCCTTTTTATAGGAGACGATCAAATATCTGCCGGGTAAAATTCTCCCCGGCATGGGAACATCAGAACAGTTGCCGGCAATATCAATGAATCGCGCGGGCGGTTTGACAAACTGCCGGCGGCCGCATATGGTAAAAGCATCGAACAAATTGGGAGGCAGCTATGTATTACAGAGAACCCAGCTTTCAGAGCTTTGACGGCACGCCGCTGTATGTACGGGAATCCGGAACGGGGCCGCTCCTGCTCCTGATCCACGGAGCAGCGACGGATGCGGATTTTTATAAAGACACCGGCCGCCTGCTCTCGGCACGTTTCCATGTCATCTCCTATGACCGGCGGGGCCATGTGCGCAGTGGGACGCATCCATCCGACGACATTCTGACCGCCCACGCGGAGGATGCAGCGGCGCTGATCCGCGCCTTCGGCGGCGGAGAGCCGGCCTTTGTCGTCGGCCACAGCCTCGGCGGTTTTGTCGCAGAGAGGCTGGCGGAGCTGCACCCGGATCTCATCCGGAAGCTCCTGCTGTTTGAGCCGGCCTTCAGCATGGACCGCATCTTTCGTCAAAAGAGAGCCGGCGTCTTCTTCCCGCCTCTGAAGCGAAAGGATACTCGCGGACGCGCTGCGACTGAAGAGGAAATTGCCAACATCCGCCCGGACGCGGAGGCCCTGCTCCGCTATGACCGGACTTTTCTGCTCCGGTATCGCACCCCTTATGAGGCGCTGAAAAAGATCCCTGTGCTGTTTGCCGTCGGGGAGCAGAGCAAAGGTACCCTGATTTACGAGGAAACGCTGCGCTCTGCAGAGCTGCTCCATGCGCCGGTTCTTTATTACCCCGGCGTCCACAACTGCGCCTTCAGTCTTCCGGTGGAATTTGCCGGTCTGACGGCAGAAGCATTGTCAGACATTTAATTTCGTTTTTTTGCTATCAATTATCTCGGAGATGGATTATGCTGACCGGAAAGGAGGAATATGAATATGAGACCCCTGACCATTGACCGAAAAGAAAAGGTAACGCTCGGCGGGTTCCCGCAGACCATCCATATCTGGAGCACAGATATCGGCCATCCGGTTCTGCTGTTTCTTCACGGCGGGCCCGGCGTGCCGAATCGCGCGGATATTGCGCGGGAGGACCTGGATCTGACGGATGACTTCACCGTCGTCTCCTGGGACCAACGCGGCACCGGAGGTTCCTATGCCGGCTGCAACCCGAACACCCTGACGATCGAACAGCTTGTCTCTGACTGCAGAGATCTCCTTGTGTACCTCTGCCGCACCCTGGACAAAGAGAAGATCATCCTCTGCTGTCTGAGCTGGGGCACCTGCCTCGGCACCCTCGTCGTCGACCGCTATCCGGAACTGGTCAGCGCCTATATCGGATACGGGCAGCTCGTCAACACAGAGAAAAATGAGGACCGTTCCTATGAGTACGTCCTGCGAAAAGCCAAAGAGGCCGGGAACAAAAAAGATCTTGCCATACTGAAGCGTATCGGCCCCCCTGCCGGCGGCATCTACAACGGCGGGTTCGACGGCCTGATGGCACAGCGGCGGCTTCTCACAAAATACGGCGGGCAGAACCACGAGAGCAAGAGCTATCTGACCAGCGTTGCACTGCCCATCCTCCTGTCCCGGGAGTTTACGCTGGAGGACAAACTTGGGACTGCGAAAGGGTATCAGCTCTGCCTGAAACGCATGTGGCCCCAGCTCGCCAAAATTGACTTATTGGCCCATATTCCTGTCTTTGACGTACCCTATTACATTTTCCAGGGACGCCAGGACCAGAACACACCCGCATCTCTGCTGGATGACTACTATAATGCCATTGCAGCGCCCGATAAAGATCTGATCTGGTTTGACGACACCGGGCACGATGTCCTGGCCGAATCCCCGTTTGCCTTTAAACAGTGCCTGCGGGAAAAACTTCTCCCCGGAATATAGAAAAGAAACACGGATGTCTCTCCGTGCTTCCATTCGAGATTATTCGCTCTCTGCCGCCGCAGGGGGCGTTTTTTTGTTCTCCCGGTCCATACGTTCCAGATAAGTGTCAATGATGTCCTTCAGGGTGATACTCGCCATTTCCCGCTCTGCAGCATTCTGCACCCGCCTGTAGTAGTCTGCGAGAGAAGCCTGAATATTTGTGCCGACCCGGCATCCGGGATTGGTGTCCTGATCCTGGTGCAGAAGCAGCTTTTCCCCTTCCACCGCGCGATATACGGCCAGCAGCGTGATGTCCTCTGCGGGGCGCTCGAGTGTCGGTTTCGCACAGCCCTGGGTGCTGCGCAGAATGCCGGCATTTTTGAGCTGTGCCATCAGCTGCCGCACATAGGATGGGTTGGTGTGTATGCTGTTGGCAATCTGGCTGCTGGTGACGGTTTCCCGCTGATTCTGCCAGATATAGATAAGAACATGGACCGCGTCGCTCAGGCGAGTCGAATATTTCATGGCCTGCCTCCCGAATCGGACTTGCCGATTGTTGTTATTTAAAAAATAACGCAACTGGACGCAAAAGTCAAAAGAAGCTGCTGCAGGAAAATTTCCTGCAGCAGCTTCGGAATTCATTTCCTTAATAGACCTTTTTGCTGGGGGGCGGGTTTGCTTTCTTTTTGTCCTTTTTGTAGATTTCAAATTTGACCTTTTCCGCATCCCAATAGAGGGTACGAACGATGGGCACAAATTTCATCAGCTGGATTGCGAAGTCGAAAAGCTTGCTGGGGCTGACCTCAGCGGTACCTTTCTCAATTCCCCGAACCATACATTTCGCCACGTGATCCGGCTGTTGAACCGGGAACGGCTTAAAGAATTTAATGGGATTGGCCGTGTAGAAAAAGTTGGTATTTGTGGCAATTGGATACAGGCAGGTGAGCTGAATGTTCTTCGGGAGCTCCAGCCGCAGTCCCTGCTGGAACCCGTGCATGGCAAATTTGGAGGCAGAATAAATTGTGAAACCCGGCATGGCCATGGTGCCGATGGCGGAGACTGTAATGGCCATAATCCCCTTCCGGCCGTTCAGGTATTCGCGATACTTCTCGTAGGAATAGATCGGTGAGAAGACATTTGTCTCGAACATGGAGGCCGTGCGGTCCCAGTCCACATAGTCAATTTCCTCATAGTACGGGTACCCCGCATTGGCATAGAAGATATCAATAAAGTCGAACTCTTTCTCTGCACGTTCAAAGACTGCATCGACTCCTTCTTTGGAAGAGACATCCTGCTGCATGATGATGGCATTCGAATTGCCGAGCTTGTCCAGATTCCAGGTGTCTTTGTCGACGCAGAGAACCCGGTTGTTTCCCTCCAGGAAAAGCTTCAGCACTTCGTATCCGATGCCGCTGTTGCAGCCGGTCAGTACGATGTTCTTGTTTTGGATCATTACAATTCCTCCTTTATCATACGATTGTTTTACCCAAGCCCATCATATCATACGCGTATAAAGACGGACGACTGTTTTTGGACAATCGTACAGAAAATAAAAAAATTGTTCAGGACAAAGGAACATTTTCCGATAAGCCGGTATACATTCTGGTATACATTGGTACCAAAACAGCCCCTTTTTGCCCGATTTCCGCGCAATGCGGGAGAAAAGGAAAAAGCCTTGAAACCCGCATAACTACGCAGTTTCAAGGCTTTTTTGTGGTCGGAATGCCGGGATTCGAACCCGGGGCCTCTTGGTCCCGAACCAAGCGCGATACCAAACTTCGCCACATCCCGATTCAGTTGTTGTGCCGTCCTAGTCTCTCTTGGCGACGTTTTATATTATATAGATTTTGCTAATAAAAATCAAGACAAAATTAGCGATTTCTCATTATTTTTCAAAAGTCCCGGGCACCAGAACAGCGCCCGGGAACAATCTTTTCAGAGAAACGTACGTCAGCCCTTATTGTGTACCGCCGTTTTGCAGGCAGAGATAATATGAGCCGAGTCCAGGCCATAGAGGTGAAGAAGATCTTTGGCCGGGCCGGAACGGCCGAAGACGTCCTCGACGCCGATGCGGTAGACCGGGGTCGGAAGTTTGGTACTCAGACACTCACAGACGGCTCCGCCAAGACCGCCGATGATATTGTGCTCCTCTGCGGTGACGACGCATCCGCATTCTTTGGCGGCATTCAGGACAATGTCTTCATCGAGCGGTTTGATGGTATGGATGTTGATGACGCGTGCGTTGATACCGTCATTTTTCAGGCTCTCCGCAGCCACAAGGGCTTCATTGACCATGAGGCCTGTTGCGAGGATGGCAACATCGTTTCCCTCGGTGAGCTGGATGCCCTTCCCCCACTCAAATTTATAGTTGCTCTTGTTGAAGATGATCGGGACTGCCAGACGGCCGAACCGCAGGTAGACCGGGCCAACGTATTTGGCGGCCGCGAGTACGGCAGCACGGGCCTCCACGGCATCTGCCGGGTTGATGATTGTCATGCCCGGGATAGAGCGCATCAGGGCAATGTCCTCATTGCACTGATGGGAAGCGCCGTCTTCACCGACGGAGATGCCGGCATGGCTGGCGGCAATCTTGACATTCAGATGCGGATAGCCGATGGAATTGCGGATCTGCTCGAAAGCACGTCCTGCCGCAAACATAGCAAAGGAGCTGGCAAATACGGTGAAACCGGAGAGCGAGAGGCCGGCGGCAATGCCCATCATGTTCTGCTCTGCAATGCCGCAGTCAAAGAAACGCTCCGGGAACTTTGCCTTGAACTTGCCGGTATAGGTGGCGCCGGCAAGGTCTGCATCGAGAACGATGACATTTTCGTCTTTCTCGCCGAGGAGCAGAAGTCCGTCTGCGTATCCCTGACGGGTTGCTTTTGTGATTTGTGCCATGGGACTGCCTCCTTATGCTTCTTCTTCCAGCTCGGCGAGCTCTTCGCGGAGCTCGGACATAGCTTCCAGATACTCTTCTTCTTTCGGTGCCTTGCCGTGCCACTCGACAGCATATTCCATGTAGGAGACGCCCTTACCCTTTACGGTCTTGGCGATGATGACCGTGGGTTTACCCTTGCAGCGGCGCGTCTCCTGGAAGGCACGGTCAATCTGGTCAAAATTATGGCCGTTGATCTTGATGACATACCAGCCGAAGGCGGAAAATTTTTCATCGATGGGATAAGGAGAGTTGACCTCTTCCAGTGTGCCGTCAATCTGGAGGTTGTTGTTGTCGACTACGGCAACCAGATTGTCCAGTTTCTTAGCAGAGGCAAACATGGCGGCCTCCCAGACCTCTCCCTCTTCAATTTCACCGTCGCCGAGGATGGTATAGACATGGTAGTCTTTCTCTTTGAGTTTGGCCCCAAGAGCCATACCGACAGCTGCCGATATACCCTGTCCGAGCGATCCGGTGCTCATGTCGACGCCGGGTGTCATGCGCATGCTGGGATGGCCCTGCAGGCGGGAGTCCGGTTTGCGGAGCGTCGGAATTTCATCCAGAGGGAAAAAGCCGCGCAACGCAAGCGCACCATAGAGCGCCGGTGCGGTGTGACCTTTGGAAAGAACCAGTCGGTCGCGGTCTTCCCAGTCGGGGTTCTGCGGATCTACTTTCATCTCGTGAAAATAGAGATATGCCATGATGTCCGCGATGGAGAGGGAGCCGCCCGGATGACCGGATTTGGCGTTATAGGTTCCCTCAATAACCGCCATACGAATTTTCAGAGCTTCTTTTTTCAGCTCCAGCTTCTGCTTTTCGTCCATTTTGACCCTCCAAATGGTTCATCGGCGCAGCGGTTCCAGGCCGCGCAGAAAGGATTGGAAATACGGCGGGAGCTCCGAACGGAACTCCATATATTCCCCGGTGCGGGGATGGATAAATCCAATAAGGCCGGCGTGCAGACACTGGCCGTTCAGATTTTTCGGTGTATTGGACGGCCCGTAGACCCGGTCTCCCGCAAGAGGATGACCGATATAGGCCATGTGTACACGGATTTGGTGCGTGCGCCCCGTCTCCAGTCGGCAGCGAAGATAGGTGAAGCTGCCATACCGTTCCAGGACGAAAAAATGGGTAACGGCATTTCGTGAATGCCGGTCTGTCACTGCCATTTTCTTCCGGTCTTTCGGTGAGCGGCCGATGGGGGCATCGACGGTTCCGCTGTCCTGTCTGATATTTCCATGGACAACGGCACGGTATTCCCTCGTAAAGGAATGTTCTTTGATCTGCTCCGCAAGACGGACATGGGAATAGTCATTTTTGGCGACCACCAGAAGCCCACTGGTGTCCTTGTCTATACGGTGCACAATGCCCGGACGTATGACGCCGTTGATGCCGGAAAGGGAGTCCCCGCAGTGGAACAGCAGCGCATTGACCAGTGTTCCGTCCGGATTGCCCGGAGCCGGATGTACCACCATGCCTTTGGGCTTGTTAACCACCAGCAGATCCTCGTCCTCATAGACGACGTCCAGCGGAATGTTCTGCGGTCTCGCCTCCAGTTTTCTGGGAGCCGGCACAACAATGCGCAGATGGTCTCCTTCCCGAAGCTTCTGCTTCTTGGAGACCGGAACTCCATCACAGGTAATCTGTCCGTCCTCCAGCAGCTTCTGTGCAGCGGAACGGGTGAGCGGCTCGCAGAGGGCAGCGGAGACGACGTCAGCCCGACTGCCGTCGCAGGCACTCGGAACTATATATTCGTAGATGGTCTCCTCCATGTTACCGCTCCTGTGTCCTCTTTTCGGACGGATGTGCAAAATCGACAAAAATGGCAATTACCAAAATGACAGCCCCTATGGTAACACAACAATCTGCAAAATTAAAGACCGCAAAATTCGTAAATGTAAATTCAATAAAGTCGACCACATAATGGCGGAAAACCCGGTCGATCAGATTGCCGAACCCTCCGGAGAGGATGAGAAGCGCACCGATACGCATTCCGCGTGTAGAAAACGTACCCCTGCACAAAAGCACAATGAGCACTACCAGAATGACCATCGTCAAACCGGATAGTGCCCAGGTTCGGTTGGAGAACATGCTGAACGCCATGCCGGTGTTCTCCAGATAGCGAAACTGCAGCACATGGGGAAGAACGGTGACCGTTCTCCCCGACGTCAGTGCATGCAGCGCCCAATATTTTGTCCATTGATCCACTCCGACCAGAGCCAGTACCAAAACGGCGGAAAGGATAGCGGCCATGCAGTCAGTCCTCTTCCCGCTCGTCGCTGTCAAAGTAGTGATACGTCTCTGTCGGCGTATCCTCGGATGCAGACTCGTCCGTATCGTCCTCCGCGTCTTCGCTGCCGGTGAGGTACTCGTCAATGTTGCCGAGGCCTTCTTCATCGTCCTCGTCGTCCCCGTCTGGTTTGGACATGTCGTCAAGGGTTGTGCCGGCGACCTCTTCGGCCTTTTTCATGAGGTTGTCCATGTCCTCGGAGAGCTGCTCGGTCTGCTGTTCCACCACTGCTGCGGCCTGCTTTTTGGTCTCGTCCAGGCTGGCCGCCGCCTCTTCGGCTTTGGACGCAGTGTCCGTCTCGGTCTCTTCCTGTTCGTCCGCCTCAACATAAGAGCTGAAATTGATGTTGGATGCGAGGTCGGGGTCCGTGTAAATAGAGTCAATTTCCGGACGGGTGACAACGGCCTCGTTCTCATACTTCTTCAGAACTTCTCTGCGGGCATCGTCGTCACTGCCGGCATTCAGAAGTTCAATTTCCATGGAATAGGTATTGATAAGCTTCCGGCGAAGCTGCTCCGACTGCTTCTGCAGCTCCTCCAGATATTGTTTTTCCAGTTCTGCCTGCCTGGCAACGCTTCCGACCGTCTTGTCGTATTCCTCCTGGGCCGCCGTCAGCATATCGTCGGCAACCTTCTGCGCGCCGCGGACCTTTTTCTCCGCCTCGGCCTGCGCGCTCCGGTTGGTCTCCTCTGCAGCAAATTTGGCATCTGCAATGATTTTGTCGGCCTCTTCCTGGGCGCGGTCCAAAATTTCGGACGTCTTGGCGTCGATGCTGGCGCGGGTCTCCTCGATTTTATCTTTGGTGGCCGCCAGCTGGTCTCTCGCCTCTTCCTCCGCCTTGTCAATAATCTGATTTTTCATTCGCTGCGCCTCGAGGAGCGCGTTGCGGATATTGTTCTCGTCGGCGCGGAATTCCGCGAGTTTATCAGCCAGAAGATTCAGCTTTTTGACCATTTCCGCATTTTCATGGAACATCTGCTCATAGGAGCGGGAGATTTCCTCCATATAGGCGTCGACCTCGGATGCACGGTACGAATTCCGCCCGGCGGAAGTAAAACTGTAACTTTTCAGCTGTCTGGGTGTGAGCATATTAATTCTCCTGTTGATTTTTCAGAATGGATACCGCAAAAAAGGGCACGCCAGCATTCGGTGTGCCCTTGCGAAGTTATTGTTATTTCTCCTGCTGGAAGAACATGCCGTTGTTTTCCAGTTCGTCAAGCAGGTCGCCGGTCACACTCACATTGTAGGGCGTGATGATAAACGTGCTGTTGGCCACGCGTTTCAGCTGCCCCGCGTTGGCATAGGCGACACCGCTGAGGAAGTCGATGAGACGGCGTGCGACGTCCCGATTGCAGGACTCCAGGTTCAGTACAACCGTGCGTTTTTCATTCAGATGGTCTGCGATGGCACTGGCGTCGTCAAACCGTTCCGGCTTGGCCAGGACGACCTGGAGCGTTGCCTTTGTCGGAATGTCGACTACATTGCCGCCGTGTCGGCTGCCCAGCCGCGAAGTCGGCTTAGGCTGCGGAGCCCGTGCAGAGGCATAAGCCTCTTCGGCCTCTTCCTCATCGTCAAAATCGTCCTCAAAATCCTCGAGATCGTCCGGGTCTTCCGGTTCAAACCCCGTGATATTTCTGAGTTTATCCATAAAACTAGCCATGTTATTCGATTTCCTCCAAAAGCAAAGTGCGCGTTAATATAGAGAGCAAATAGAAATTTGCTGGAATTCAGTCATAGATGCGCCCGCCGAAAATGGACGTACCGACGCGTACTTCTGTTGCGCCTTCCAGAATAGCCGGGACATAATCGGCAGACATGCCCATTGAGAGCACATTTATATTACTATTATCCTTTTTCTGGGACTTTATGTCAATAAAGAGTTGATTCATTTTCGAAAAATAGCCCCGCAGAACGGTCTCATCCTCACAGATCGGCGGGATGGCCATCAGGCCGCGGAAACGCATGCCCGGAAGGGTCTCAATTTCTGCGAGCGTATCAGTGACCTCTGCAAACGGCATACCGGTCTTGGACTCCTCCTCTCCGACGTTGACCTCAATAAGGAAGTCGGTGCAGACATCTTTCCGGACTGACTGCTTGGAGATTTCCTTCGCAACTTTTAGGCTGTCGACGGATTCAATCATGTCGACTTCGCCCACAATCTGTTTGCACTTGTTGGTCTGCAGATGCCCAATGAGATGCGGCTCTACATGGTCCATATGCATATCCGGCTTCTTGCGGAGCATTTCCTGCACTTTGTTCTCCCCGATAAGGTCGATTCCGCAGTGGTCAATGGCGTAGTTGATGAAATAGACGTCTACCGTCTTGGTTACCGCCATAAGCCGGACGTCCTCCGGATTACGGCCGCTCTTAACCGCGGCATCGGCCATCTTTTCCCGAATACACTTCAGGTTCTCGTCGATGGTCCGGCACCGCTCTGCGCGGTAGGCGTTGAGTTCTTCCTGTGTGCTATATGATTTTTCCGTCATAAAGACCATTCCCTCCGATAATAACATTGTCATAGAGCGAGACGTAGTTGCCGGTCTCGTGTTCCCGGCTGATGACATATTTGTCCGTGGAGTAGATGATGTCCAGCTTTCGGAATCTGGCCATGTTTCCGCTCTTAATATAGACGCCCTTCTCGCCCTTATCATTGACATCTACGGCGTCTACATTGACCTTCAGGCCTGTATAGGAGTGCATTACCAGTTCGGCACTCTCTTTGCGCAGTGCGGCAATGGAGGAATTCATCCAGTTGCTGGAGAGAATGACCGCGGTCTTGTTCCCGCTGGTATTCATTGCCGCCACTTTGGCAGGAACGGAGGAGACCGAGGAAGTGGGCATGTTGACCGTGACCTCATCTCCCTCTGCCAGCACGCCGGCACGGTTGCTCGGAATAACGCAGATCATGTACCAGTCAAAGTCGCTGCATACCTTGCCGATGGTCTTGCCCGTCGGATAGACCGGCTTGGCTTTGAGAATCTTCTTCACCTGTTTGACGGTCAAGTCTTTCACTTTGCTGTAATTGACCGTCTTCTCATACCCGTCGTATCCGTCAATGTAATAGCCGGATGACATGGCATTGATGGTGCTGTGCCTGGAACTCTTCTGCATAAGAGCGCTGTATTCCTGGTTCAGCATTGTGAGCTTCGAATTCAGGTCAATGGATTCTCCAGTAGCTATCTGCTTCGTGATAATGGTGTCCCGGACATTGTAGATGTCGTCCTGGACCTGGTCCATATCGCCGGAATCGACGTCTTCGGCGAGGTCGATGACGTCGTCGGAAATAGCGCTGTTCATGGTCTGTACATTGACCGCATAGCTTCCGTTCTGGCTGTTCAGACGGTTGTACCGTTTCAGCTCTTCACTGAGCCGGGTTGTCCTGGCGTAGTTGGAGGCGTCTTTGGGGTCGGAGAAGACCGCGACAACGCCGCCGCCCTTGCTGACGCGGTTGCCGTCGCTGACCAGCGGAATGGTCGTGCTGCTGTCTCCCTTGTCGGTCACATAGTATTCACTGCGCACGACAAAGACGTCCGTCTTGACCGAATCGTTGACGGTGACCGACTGGACTGTCTCGGTTTTTACGGAGTCGTGTGAGATCATATAGACCTGATAGACGAGATAGACCAGCATCAGGACCGAGAGGGCGATGAGGACACCCCGCTTCAGATTTTCTCTCTGTTTCTCGTTCAAGAATCCACCCGTTCCTTTGCTCGGCCGTCAGGGAAGCCGGCCAACTCTGCCGTACGGACAGCATCTGCCGTGAGTTCCCCTTCGGAACTGTAATCATCCAGATAGAGCCAGTGTACCGCCGGATTCCGCCGGAACCAGGTGAGCTGGCGTTTTGCGTAGTGCCGGGTCGCCTGCTTCAGTTTTTCGGTGCAGGATTCCAGTGTGGCCTCTCCGTTCAAATATGGAAGCATTTCCTTGATGCCGATGGCCTGCGCTGCCGTCTCTCCGCCGCCGTTCTGCTGCCATTCCCGTGCTTCCGTAAGGAGCCCCTGCTGCAGCATTCGGTCAACCCGCCGGTTGATGCGCCCGTAGAGCACATTCCGGTCCCGGGTATTCAGGCCGAGGATCGTCGGTGCATAGAGTTCCGGCTGCTTTCGGGACTGCGCAATTTGATAACTCATAGTGTACCCTGTTGCCCTGTAAACTTCAAGGGCGCGCAGGACCCGCTTGGTGTTAGCCGGTGCCGTTTTGGCGGCGTATTCCGGGTCCGCCGCGAGAAGTTTCCGGTACATCGCTTCCGGTCCCTCCCGCTCCAGTTCCGCCTTCAATTCCCGGCGGATCTCTTCGTGGCCGTCATCCTCCAAAAAGGTGATGTTTTTCAGAACCGTATCAAGATACAGACCGGTGCCGCCCACCATAACCACCTGGCGGCCGCGGGCATGGATCTCACCGATGATGCGGTCGGCGTCGGACTTGTATCGCGCGACGCTGTAGGTCTCCCCGGCGGGGACACAGTCAATCATATGATGCGGAATACCATGCATCTCCTCCGGGGTCGGCTTCGCCGTGGCAATGTCCATGCCCTTGTAGAGCTGCATGGAATCAAAGGAGAGGATTTCCGCGGAGAAACGCTCCGCCAGCGCAACGGAAAGCGCCGTCTTTCCGCTCGCCGTGGGGCCGACGACGCAGAGAATCGGAATTTTAGTCATCTTTCTTTTTCTTCGCCGCCTGTCCGCCGACAATTTTCACCTTCGGTTTTTTTCGAACAGGATGTTTCTTACCATTTTCATCGACAATGGTGGTGGATTCCAGCTGGGCAGCCAGGTTGTCCTTGATGGATGCAATATATTTGCCGCGCAGGTGCATTTGTTCCTGCTTTTCCTCCGGCGTCAGCCCCTCAGGGGTCTGAGATTTATGGTAGAGCTCATTGATGCGTGCAATTTCCGCTTCCGTTACCATTGGTCTTTACTCCTTTCAGGGCGGCCAGCAGGGCCTCCCGCGTGTTTTCTACGGTTTCGTCCTGAACCATCTGCAGAAGCTGATTCAGTACAGCTCCGATCTCCGGTCCTTCCGGAATGCCGGCCTGCATCAGGTCCCGGCCGGAGACGGCGAGGTCCCGGACCTGGAAGCAGTTTTTCCGGGCGAGTTCCCGCTCCAGCGCCTCCTGGTACGAGCGAAACCGCTCTGCAATTTCAGCGGGATTCGCAGTTCCGGTGCCGATGGCGTCGGCCCGCTCAATTTCGATGAGCTTCTCAGCAAAAGCGGCACCGAACTTACCCACCATCTTCCGGATGCGTCTCGGGTCCTCGGACAGCGGGTCGTGGTGATGCTTAACCAGCAGCACCGTCTGCTCCCGTATTTTGGTCGGGAACCGAAGGCGCCGCATCGCCGCGTCCGCCATTTCGGCGCTGACTGCTGCATGCCCGTAAAAATGGCCGGTTCCCCCCTCATCCAGCGAAAACGTCTTCGGCTTTCCGATATCGTGGAACAGCAGTGACAGGCGCACTTCCAAATCGGCAGGTGCAGCCGCAATGGCGTGGACCGTATGGCCATAGACGTCGTAGAGGTGATGCGGATTTTTCTGATGAAATCCGACGGTATCGGCCAGCTCCGGCAGAAAGACGGAGAAGACGTCCGGGTACCGTTCCAGCACCTCTGCAGCCCCGGGACCGCAGAGCAGCTGAGTCAGCTCTTTCTCGATCCGCTCCTCGGAGACGTGCAGAATCAGCCGGGCGGAGGAATGAACAGCCGCCTCGGTCTGCGGTTCTATAGAGAAGCGGAGTACTGAGGCAAAGCGCAGCGCCCGCAGAATGCGGAGCGCGTCCTCTTCAAAACGCTTTTTCGGGGTGCCGACACAGCGAATCCGGCGGGCCCGGAGATCCGCCAGTCCGCCGAAGGCGTCCGACAGGCCGCGTGACGGGCTGAATGCCAGTGCATTCATGGTGAAATCCCGGCGGGCGAGATCTTCCTGCAGGGAGCGGGTAAAGGTGATATCATCCGGATGCCGAAAGTCGGCATAGGTGCCGTCCACCCGATAGGTCGTTATTTCCAGCGGCATGCCGTCCATCAGCACGGTAACGGTCCCGTGCTGCAGTCCGGTCTCAATCAGGCGGCAATCGGCGAAGACCGCCTCCGTCTGTTCCGGCAGAGCGGAAGTTGTAATGTCCCAGTCATTCGGCGTGCGGCCGAGAATGGTGTCGCGGACGCAGCCGCCGACGGCATAGGCCTCAAATCCGGCTTCTTCCAGCTTTTCTATGGCCCTTGCCGCCTGCTTCGGGAGCTCCATGGAGAAATGGTCGGAGGCGCCGGTCAGTTCGCAGAATTTGTCATAATCGACGAACAGATTGATGACGGAGAGCAGCTGCTTTCCCGTCATGCGCTCCGGTAGTCCAAGGGCCTTCTGCAGCGCCTGACGGCGCTCTGCGCTGCCCGGTTTTCCGCTCAGGCCGGCCTCATAGAAATCGGCCGCCGTAATCTCACGCCGGGGAGCAGAAGAAGATTCCGCTTCGGACTCCCGGACGCCTGCCCGTCGAAAGCAGTCGATGAGCACCTCGTCCGGAATGCCCTCTACCCCGAGCTTTCCCTCGGCGGAAGGGCGGTCCTTGCGCCGTTCTTTGCCAAAGATATCCGGGATATACACATTGGTAATGCAGGAGGCTGGCACGGCGGACTTGATGAAATTGCGGATCAGAAATCCGGCGGAATCACTGTCCGTCAGGACCAGCAGCCCGCGCCGTTCCGCCAGCCGCCGGAGCAGAAGCTGTTTTTCCCGGTCTTTGAAGATTCCGAATCCGTCGGTGCGGAGAATGGTCCCGTCGATAATATTGGCAAGTTTGATGGCGTCGTACTTTCCCTCCACCACGATGACCTTGTCGGTGTGAAGCATGCTCATGCCCTCCCCTTGCGCGCCATGCCGAGCTCAATCATGAGTTTTTCAAAAACCGTGCGCGGATCCTGGGAAGTGCTCTTCAGCGCCGTATCGGCGCCGGCCAGGATTTCCAGGGATCGGCGGAGCGCCCGGACCGAGAAGTTCTTGCTGCGGCGGGCTGCATTGCGCAGCTTGAAGTCGCTGCGGTAGGCCTGGGGGAAATCTTTTTTCAGGTCGTTCGGCTGACCGCCGGCGTTTACCACCACTTTGACGCGGTAGATGTCAGAGTAGGTGCTGATCAGAGCGCCTAAGATCATCATCGGCTCCACCCGCTGCTCAAACAGGATGGCAATGGTCTCAAAGACCCGGTCGTAATTGCGTGCCATCAGAGCATCGACCATCTGAAAGGCGGTCGCCTCGAGAGATTTGACGCAGACCGCATCGACATCGGCTTTGGTGACTTTGCCGTCCGCATAGCTGCTGAGTTTTTCCGCCTCATTGGTCAGTGCACTCATATCTTCGCCGACGCAGTCAATTAGATACTCTGCGGTCGGGCGGTCGATGGAACAGCCGTTTTTCTGAAATGTGCCGGAAAGGAAACGGATCAGATCGGGCCGGGCACGCTGGTTGAGTTCCACCACGGCACCGCTGCGGTCGATGGCCTGATAGAGCGCCTTCATCTTTTTGGTATTCCGCGGAAATCCTTTGGTATCCTGCCATAGGATCAGCGTGCAGGTGTCATAGGGGTTTTCACAGAGATCGAGGAGGATGTCCTTGTCGGCGTCCTTCAGACCGGCGATGTCCAGGTCATGAACCAGGACGCAGGTGCGCGGGCTCATGGCGGGCAGCGCCTGAACGGCGGTAACAAGATCGTCCATCGTCATGGTGTCACCGTTCAGGCGGTGAACATTGAATGCCTCCATGCCCTTCGGGACTGCCTTCTCCACCAGGAGAGAGGCATATTTCTGCTTCAGGTAGTTCTCCGACCCGGTGAGCAGGTAGACCGGCAGAAACTCGCCGCTTTTGATATTTTTCCAAAGTGTTTTTTCCTGCAGTTTCAAGCCGTCTCACCTCCTCAGTAAAGATATTCAAAGACGCGGCAGAACGCCTGTTTCAGGCGTTCGCCCCGGGTTCGGTGTGAAAACTCCTGTGAATCGGCCTCAGTGCAGTGCCTCCGGTCCTCGGCGAACTGCTGCGTATAGGCCTCCGGGACCTCAGCCCCGTAAAAGACGCCGGTTATCTCATCGTCGAGAAACAGACTGCGGTAATCCATGTTGGCGGATCCGATGGCGCAGGCCTCGCCGTCCACGGTCATGGTCTTCGCATGGAGATATCCGTGATACCGGTAGACATGGGCGCCGCAGAGCATGATCCGCCCGCAGTAATAGCGGTTGGCCGCCTCCAGAAATGCGTTCGGCGGGACGCCGGGGACCATGATTTCCACCCGGACACCGGATGCGGCGGCGCAGCGCAGCGCGTCGAAGATACTCTCGTCCGGAATGAAGTAGGGCGACTGAATTTGGATGGACGAGCGGGCGGCGGTAATCATGGAGAGATAGGTCATTTTGACCGTCTCGTGGGTCGAAGCCGGGCCCCCGGTGATAAACTGGCAGGGCTTGTCCCCCTCCTCCGGCAGGTGGGCCAGGAGATGCTCCGCAGAGCGGTCCGCCTGTTCCAGCCAGGAGATGGGGATATTGCAGAACCAGTCGATGAAGAAGCAGGCATCCAGCTCGTCAGCCGCGTCGCCGGTGAGACGGATTTGGGTGTCACGCCAGGGGGTCTTCACTTTGTCCTCATTCTGAAAACGCTTTCCGATATTCATGCCGCCGATCCAGGCGATGCGGTGGTCGACCACGACGATTTTCCGGTGGTTTCGGAAATGGGTCAGATTCATGCGGACCAGTCGGACTTTCCCTCCGTTTTTTCGAAGCCGCCTGGCAAATTTGGCGACGTGCCAGCGGCCGGTCATGGCATCGGTCATAAAGAGGACCTCGACGCCCTCTTTCGCCTTATCGGCGAGCATGTCCATAAATTCTTTCCCGACGTAGTCGTTCTCCACCTCGTAGAAGAGCACGTGGACGGTCTCTTCTGCACGCTCAATATCCTCAAACAGCTGACGGTAATGCGAGGCGCCGTCCGTATAGATATGCTGGCTCCCATAGCGTGATATGGGGGCGTGGCAGTAGTTGTAGTTGAATTTGGCCAGAGATTCCGCCATAGGGGAAAGCTCACCGTCCATCAGGCCCATCGGCCGGTCCGCAACCCGGTCATAGAGCATGCGGTAGCCGCGTTCATAGAGGCGGATCCGATGTCGACGCGCCGCCAGCCGGATGGGCGTAGTGCTGCCGAAAATCAGATAGAGCACGAGCCCCACATAGGGGTTCAGTGCAAAAACCAGGCACCAGAAAACGGTAATGGCAGAGCTGCGCTTGTGCCCCCGGAAGATAACAAACAGGATGAGCCCCACGGAGAGACAGAGACGGACGATGCGCCGAATCAGATATGGATTCACAGACGCTGCCCCCTCTCCTGCTGTGCGGTCACTTATAACCAGAAATTATAACATAATACGGTAGATTTCGCACGATTTCTGGCGGTTGGTGTTGACATACATCTTCCCGCCGAAAAATTCCGCATCCTCCACTTCGTAGGGAACCGGAATGGTCTGCATACCCGCCAGCTTTCCGTCTCGGGTATAGATGTGCATGCGCTGATGGCGGTCCCAGTGATCGTCCTCGAAATCAGCCGCAATGTTGTAGACATACCTGTCGTCTGCCGCAATGCCCTGTGAAATATAGTCGGCCTCATAGCCCTGGAGGATATCGGTCTGACTCAGCACCTTCCAGTTCCGATCCATATTGACCAGAACGTACTTGCCATGGCCCACCGGCCGAAGGCCGAGATAGCCGTCTTTGACCAGGGCCAGTGCACCAATGTGTCCGCCGCCCTTCGGGAGAATTTTTCCCGTGACCTTCATTTTTCCGTCGAGTTCGAAAATATAGCCCGGCTTCGTCGCGGACCCGAGGCTGCAGATATAGAACCGCGCCTTGT
Organism: uncultured Oscillospiraceae bacterium; assembly: GCA_900542575.1. Taxonomy (GTDB): domain Bacteria; phylum Bacillota; class Clostridia; order Oscillospirales; family Acutalibacteraceae; genus RUG420. The sequence goes on along the minus strand of UQOE01000008.1, from coordinate 56,275 downwards.
CAGGATCGTAGATCATGGCATTGGCATGGTCAATGGGCAGATTGTTGGCAGCGGCTATCCGTTTGCCCGATTTCACCTCATACAGCACCACGGAAGAGGCGTAGTCGCTCTCGTCCCCCGCCGCGTATTTCTTCGTATTGCGGATAAAGCAGCAGGCGGCGCAGGCCTTCCCGTGGAGATTTGCCATGCAGAAGCCCTGTGCACTGACAAACAGCTCCGGCTTCTGGGCGGGCTCCATGGTCAGGATTTTCTTAGCCTGATACGGTTTCCCGAAAAATTCCCGCTGCCACTGCGCAAAAAGCTGTACGTCGCTGTCCCCTGCTACCATGGCACGGTTATCCAGTCCTTTTCCCTTGCCGTCCGCTCTGGTGTTCCAGCCCCGGAAGACAAAGCCGGGCCGGTCAAACGGATTGTTGCGGAGCGCGTGCTCCTTTCCGCCCGGGACAAGCTGCACCTGGGGCTTGCCCGCCCCGTTTCCGTCAAACTTTACGGTATGAACTATTTTTTTGAGATCGGCCACTGCGGTCGTCCCCCTCTCATTCAGTTATTCGGGTCCATTTTAGCAATTCCGCCCCATTTTGCAAACCGTTCCGCCGGATTCGAAACTTCCCTTTCCGGCACAGGACAGAGATGCCGCAGGGTGCCGTCGGAATGACGCCGTCCGGCAGGATGCGCTCCTCCTCGGCCGAGACCACAGTCAGCTGGCCTCTCCGCGGCACTGTCGCTCCGCGGACGTAGACGAGATCGGCCGCGGGATCGGCCGGTCCGGGCCGAAAGCAGATTTGAATTCGCATTCCCTGCACCGTCAGCAGCGCGGACAGTCTTCTGCAGCAGACAGACACTCCCGGAAAAAGAGTGACCTCCGCTCCGCAGAGCCGTTTGGGACCAAAAATCTGGTCCGGATGCACTGCTTCCGTCAGATCCTGCAGTGCAGCGGACTCAGTCGATGCCGCCCGCGGAACCAGCACCGCCGTAACGCAGGCAGCGCGCTGCCGCTCCAGGATATCCGATACAGCGCCGGCGGTCCGGTAGTCCCCGCCGCAGCCGATGACCGCCGCACCGCCGTCGTAGCAGACAACCGCGCAGGTTCCGTTTCCGACGGCCGGGAAATCCACCGATACCTCGTTCCGATGCAGAAGCTGCCATGAAAACACCGATGTCAAAAGAAGGATGCCGCTGAGCAGCCCTGCGCTGAGACGGAGCTCCCGATCGGATTCCGCTCCGTAAGACAGCAGGATGGCCCCGGCCAGAAGAAGCAGGACCAGAGCCAGGGCAAACAGGAACCAGCGGCCGCTGAGGTCGACATAAGAGAATCGCCTGCGTGAGAAAAAGCGGCAGACGGCTAGCAAATAGCGGATACTGAGGCCGGACAGGAAAAAGCACCAGCGGGAAAGCAGGCGCAGAACCGGCAGAGAATGACACAGAGAGCCGATTCCCGTCAGAAGAATGGAAAGCGAGGCGGAGGGCGACACCAGCAGATTCGTCAATGGAGCGGCCAGCGAGATGCCGCCGAACGTGAGCACCAGTACAGGCAGTGTAAAGATGCCTGCGGCAGCAGAGAGTTCCAACGGAGGAAGCACTCGTTCCATGCTCCGTCGAATGGGATACGGCAGGCGGGAAAAAAGTGGGCTCCGCAGGCTCTGAAGGGGGCCGGCAAGCTCCAGGATGCCCAGGGTGGCTGAGGCCGAGAGCAGCAGTCCCGGGTCTGCCCCGGCAAACGGGTTCGGAAGCGCGAGCAGGAAGACAGCGAGCCCGAGCGAGTTTTTCGCATCGGGGTGCCGCATGAGCATCCGGCCCAAAAACAGCAGAGAGAGCATGACCGCCGCACGGATGCAGGACCGGGAGAACCCGGTCAGCCCGGAGAAAAACAGCAGGAACAGCATACAGGCAACGCAGGAAGGGCGCCGCCCGACGCCGGCCCGGGCGAGGAGGCGCCAGAGGGCCATGGTCCAGAGAGCACAGTGAAACCCGGAAACGGCAAACAGATGCAGAATGCCCGCTGTCCTCAGCTGTCCGCGCAGCGTCTCGTCCATACCGCCCCGGTCCCCGAGAAGCATGCCAACCAGAAGTCCGCTGTAGGGGTCTCCGAGCATACTCTGCACAGGTGATGAATTTTTCGCCGAAGCTTCGAAAACATACGTGTGCCGCGCAGAAGTGCCGTCCGGGCACCGGAGAGCGGACTGCGTTCCAGCGGCGTAACTTTGACATTGCCATAGGAATAAGCACCCAGATACATCCGCTGGGACTGAAAATAGCGCATACGGCCCGGGTCACCGGATCCCAGGGTGTAGAGGCGGCCGGTAAAGCTCAGATAGTCCCCTTCCTCCGGCCGGATTCGTCTGGAAGAGAAGCGGATCCGCAGCTTCCGCGGCCTTTCCCCGTCGCGATTTACGACACGAATCACGCAGCGGTGTGCCCCCGACTCCGAGTCCGGGCACAGCTGTTCCACATAGCCCTCCACATGCATCTCCCGGCCGGATATTGCCATGGCAGGACGGTATTCTGTATAAATGCCCACCAGCCAGCGGGAACAGGCCAGAAGACAGAGGACAAAGACGGCCAGAAACAGGGTGTTCCGATGTTTCCGGTTAAAAACCGCAAACAGGAGAAAGCACGCCGCTGCGAGTACCATAAGGGCAATGCAGAAGCCGGTTCCGGAGAGTGCCAGAAGCACCAGGGTGAACAGGTAGGCGCCGCCGAGATAGAAAAACGGTCGATCCATAAAAAAGCAGCCCCCTTTGCTGGAAGTGGACTGCTGAAAAAGATTCGGATTGGATTCGGCTTAGCCGGGAGGCCAGGTCATGTCTCTTCCGCCGATGATGTGGAAGTGCAGATGTTTGACGCTCTGCTGACCCTGTTCGCCGATGTTGGAGACGACGCGGTAGCCCTTGTCGAGCCCCTCTTCTCTGGCAAGTTTTGCGATGACCTCAAAAATGTGGGCGACGACGGAGCTGTTGGTCTCATCGATGTCGTCGACGGAGGCGATATGCTCCTTCGGGACGACCAGAATATGGGTCGGCGCCTGGGGATTGATGTCCCGGAATGCATAGCAGAGATCGTCCTCATACACCTTATTGCTGGGAACTTCCCCGGCAACGATTTTACAAAAAAGGCAGTCCATAGATACTATCCTCCTTTTTCCGTGGGATGTCTTCCGTTTGGAACGAAAGGTCTGAAATTCGCCGCGGACGGCTGGAATGGCGGGCCCATTTTCACTGTCCCCGCAGACGATTTTCGTTATTTCAGCATTCCGCGGACGATGCCCTCGACGGCTTCCAGGGCCTCCGGAACTTTGGAGACATCCTTGCCGCCGGCCATAGCGCTGTCCGGACGTCCGCCGCCGTTGCCGCCGGCAATCTGGGCAACCGCACGTACAATTTTGCCGGCATTTGCGCCTTTGGCGATGGCGTCCTTGCCGCAGGCACAGGCGAAGGTGGCTTTGCCGCCGTTGACCGCTGCGAGAACCGCGATGACATCGTCGCCCTGTTCTTTGGCTTTATCCGCCAGATCGCGGACGGCTTTGCCCTCGGCATCGACTTTGGAGACGACGAGCTTCAGGCCGTCGATCTCGGCACCGGCGGAGAGCATCTCTTTGGCCTCCATTGCGGCGCGTTCCTCATTCATTTTCCGAATGGTCTTTTCGGCTTCTTTCAGCTCGTTATAAGTCTGCTGCGCCTTGGCGGCGAGCTCATTTTCGTTGCTGACTTTGAGAGCGGCAGCCGTATTGGCGATGACGGCGTTCTTTCCGTCGATATATTTCAGAACATTGCGCCCGGTGACGGCCTCAATGCGGCGCACGCCGGCTGCGACCGAGTTTTCCGATACAATTTTGAACAGGCCGAGCTTGCCGGTGGCATCTGCATGCGTACCGCCGCAGAACTCAACGGAAAAGTCTCCTGCGCTGACGACGCGGACAATGTCGCCGTATTTTTCACCGAACAGCATCATGGCGCCGAGCTTCTGGGCATCCTCTTTCTTCATTTCGCGGGTGACGACCGGGATATTCTCGAGAATGACCTCGTTGACGCGGTTCTCGACTTTGCGGAGCTCCTCGTCCGTCATGGCGGAGAAATGGGTAAAGTCGAAACGGACATAGTTCTGGTCTACCAGCTGGCCGGCCTGCTCAACATGGGTGCCGAGCACCTCACGGAGCGCTGCCTGCAGCAGATGGGCAGCCGTATGGTTGCGCATGATATCATGGCGGCGATCCACGTCAATTTTGGCGCTGACCTCTTCGCCGACTTTGACCATGCCGGCCGAAGCAGAGCCGACGTGGATCCAGACGCCGGACGGGCTCTTGACGGTGTCCTGGACGTCGAAGGAGAACGCGCCGTTCTCAATGACGCCGGTGTCACCGACCTGTCCGCCGCTCTCTGCATAGAACGGAGTGCGGTCGAGAATCAGAAGAACCTCTTCGTCGATATCGGCGGAATCAACCAGCTCACCGTCCTTGACGATGCCGAGAATTTTGGCAGTGCCCTCGGTCTCGGTGTAGCCGATGAAGTCGGTCTTCGGGAAGTCCTTCGTGACGTCTCCCTTTCCCTTCCAGGCCTCTGCTACGTCCTTCTGGGCGGCATCGGCCTTGGCGCGGGCGCGGGCCTCTTCGGTCAGTTTCCGGAACTTTTCCTTGTCGACCGTCATGCCGCGCTCGGCGAGAATTTCCTCGGTGAGCTCAATAGGGAAGCCAAATGTATCGGCCAGCTTAAAGGCATCCTCCCCGGAGAGTACGGTGGATTTGGCGCCGGCAATCATATCTTCCAGCACTTCGGAGCCGGTGTCGATGGTCTTATTGAAGCTCTCTTCCTCGGAGCGGATGACATTCATGATGAAGTCGTGCTTGTCGACCAGATTGTCATAGTGACCGGCGTTCTCCTGAATTACGACCTCTGCGACTTCCGTGAGGAACGGGCGGTCGATGCCGAGAATGCGGCCGTGACGGGCAGCACGGCGGAGCAGACGGCGCAGGACATAGCCGCGCCCGGAGTTGGACGGCAGGATGCCGTCGCCGATCATAAACGTGACGGAACGGACATGGTCCGTGACAACACGGAGCGAAATGTCAGTCTTCTCGTCGATGTGATATTTGACGCCTGCAATGTCGCAGACCTTTTTCATAATGTTCTGGACGGTATCGACCTCAAAAAGGTTGCCGACGTTCTGCATGACACAGGCAAGGCGCTCCAGGCCCATGCCGGTATCAATATTCGGGTGCGCCATGGGCGTATAGTTGCCGTTGCCGTCGTTGACGAACTGGGAGAAGACGATGTTCCAGATTTCCATGTAGCGGTCGCACTCACAGCCGACGCCGCAGGTGGGTTTGCCACAGCCGTACTCTTCGCCGCGGTCATAGTAGATCTCAGAGCAGGGGCCGCAGGGACCTTCGCCGTGCTCCCAGAAGTTGTCCTCCTTGCCGAGGCGGACCATGTGGTCCTCCGGGACGCCGATCTCTTTGGTCCAGATGTCATAGGCCTCATCGTCGTCGAGATAGACGGAGCAGTAAAGCTTCTCCTTCGGAATTTTCAGGACCTCGGTCAGAAACTCCCAGGCCCACGGAATGGCCTCGTGTTTAAAATAGTCGCCGAACGAGAAGTTGCCGAGCATTTCAAAATAGGTGCCGTGACGGTCGGTGTGGCCGACCTCGTCGATGTCAGGCGTACGGATGCACTTCTGGCAGGTGGTGACGCGGTGGCGCGGCGGCTCGACCTCCCCGGTAAAAAATTTTTTCATCGGCGCCATGCCGGAGTTGATGAGCAGAAGGCTCTTGTCGCCCTGCGGAACAAGCGAATAGCTCGGAAGGCGCAGATGGCCTTTGCTTTCGAAGAAACTCAGATACATCTCTCTGAGCTCATTGAGTCCAGTCCATTCCATAAACGGTTGATCTCCTTACTTTCAATATGGATAAGCGCCAGTCGGCCGCTCGGCCGCATCCACCCGTTGGGCGCCCGGGAGGGCAGAATTCACCCTTTAGATAAACATAGAATATTTTACTTGTTACCAGTGGGAATTGCAAGAGCGGGAAAATTAACACGGGAGAAAACCATTTTGCCGGTTGGGTGCATCTATCCGGCGAAAGTGGAAAACAATTGTGAAAAAAATCCAATCGTTCAGCGTATCGCAGCACTGGTTGTGGCGGTTTACCTGTTATTGTCAACCGATATTCCCGTTTTTGCCTCTTGCATAGACATAAAATCCTTAGAACCGGAGATGAAAGTTCAGCCGAAAATGACACAGGAAGGAAGATATTTGGATTCCCATTATTATGCAAGTCCTGATGCAAGAAATGACAGCAGCAGCAAATATTACTATTACGATATTTCCTCCAACTCCAATGATCCAAAGCAACGAGTCATTTTTTATTTTTACATTACAGAGATGTTTTATAAAGAAGATGGTACCTTGGTTGCATATGGAATTATTGAGAATCCAGGTAAATCGGAGATCAAGGTAAATATTTCTTCCATAAGATAATTGGAGTGCGAAGCAACGGTGAGGAAGCAGTGCTCACAAATGGGATAGCAGATCAACAAGCGTTCTATACGATTGCGCCGCATAAAAGCGAAGAATATAAAATATCTTTTTCACCCGACGAGAACTACAAAGTCAATCTGAATGAGATTCAATATTTAACCTATAGGGAATCACAGGATTATACATATTCGTATTGGAGGTAATTCGATTCCACTCATAAGATTGGGAAACATAGGATCCCTCTTTTTCTGTTATAATTGAGAAAAAGGAGGTAATACCATGAGTGAATCCACAACCGAGAAAAAACGCCTGCCCGTCTGGGCCGTCATCCTTATCGTCGTTCTGATTGTTGCAGTTGCCGTTCTGGCCACCGTTCTTATAATGAATAACCGGCAGAAATCAACAGTGCAGACAGCCAGTACTGCAGTCCAAAGTTCCCAAGCTGCAGTAACGGTAAAGGACGAAGAGCATCACGATGAGACCGATTCCGACGATCTGGTCCGACCGAGTTCATACGTAAATGAATATCCTGCTGTAGCATCACGAAGTGACCGCAGTTACATCAATCTGCGTTATGGACCGGATAAAACGAAGTATGGTATCATTACAACCATTAACAATGGGGACCAGGTAACCGTAGAAAGCAGCGAGGTTAACGGCTGGGTATTCGTAAATTATTACGGAACCGAAGGCTGGGCCAAAGCAGAATTTCTTCACAGATAAATCAAGTTATGCTGCAGGGTTTTGAATCCTGCGGCATTTTTTGTATTCCTGGTCCTCTGCACTCTCGCAGCATTGGTACCTGACTTTGTTCTCCGGCAATTTAGGCCCAGTTTTCGAGGAATTTTCTGGTACAGAACCGCTCTATTTGGAAAATTGGTACCAAAATTTTTATCATATATCAAATATTGGTTAAAAATGGCGGTACTGGTTCCCTTCCTATAGCTGCTTCGGTACCATTTTCCCGGGACCGGAAATGATTGATATCAAATTCTTGGACGGAACCTGCTGCTGCGGAAGTATGGTCCAAGAATCAAGCCTCTGGTGGACGGAAAGTTTCCAGGAGTAAATTCCGTCCAAAGCTGCCGGAAAACCTGGCAGACCCTGCCTCCACAGCGGACGGTTTTTATCATTCCCGGCAATTTGTTATTCCAGAATTTCTGAAAATTATGCCAAATCACACATTTTAAATTTGAAATAACACTTCCGAATTGCTGTTAAAAAATGGGCGGAACTTCCTATGCACTGGATATCGGCCAGCCTTTGAGCAAGGTGTTTTATTGCCACAAGGCCGGGAAAACGGCACCTTCAAGCTGGAGCTGGCGGTACGAAAGGATCGGCCTCTCCCCGCCTGCTCTCCGTTGTCAACTTCCGCCAAATGTACTATACTTTTCCCAATCTCAGCTTTTCGGAGAAGGAGGGAAACCAAATGCCAAAAATTGCTGTTCTGGGCGGCGGTGCGGCCGGCCTAGCCGGAGCCATCTCGGCGGCACGGAACTGTCCGAAGGCCGCCATCGTCGTTTTCGAAAAAATGGACGAACCGGCGAGGAAAATTCTGGCGACGGGCAATGGCCGCTGCAATCTGTCGAACCGCAATGCTGACATCAGCAGTTATCACGGCGACGAGCAGGTGCTGAGTCAGGTACTCCGCCAGTTTGATGCCGACCAGTGCGTCCAGTTTTTCCACTCCCTCGGACTTCTGGTCCGGGAAGAAGAAGGACGACTCTACCCCTATACCCTCTCCGCATCTACGGTACGGGATGTGCTTCTGCACGAGTGCGAACGGCTTGGGGTACGAATCAAGACGGATACGCAGGTGGTTTCGCTGGAGCGCACCGAGAAGGGGTTCCTCATCAACGAGCTCTATTTTGCCGACAAGGTGCTGTTCGCGCTGGGCGGAAAAGCTGCGGCGCCCCTCGGGACCGACGGGGACGGGTACCGCATTCTGAAGTCCCTCGGTATCCGGTACCGTTCCATCTCTCCCGCTCTCGTGCAGCTGAAAACCGGCGGGAAGCAGGACCTGCGGACCGTAAAGCATCTGAAGGGCATTCGGGCCCGCGGGCGTTTCTCCCTGCACCGGGAGGACGGAAAGCTCGTGGACCGGGAGGACGGCGAAATTCAGTTTACCGACTATGGAATCTCCGGCATTGCGGTAATGCAGATGTCCGGCGATGCCATTCAGCTCTGCAAAAAAGAAACGCCATTTGTCTCCATCGACTTCTGCCCAGATCTCCCGGACACCGCCCTGTTGGACTATCTGCGGGACGGCTCCTTCCAGCGGCCCGACCTGCCGGCGACGGAACTTCTGATCGGCATCGTCAGCCGAAGAATTGCACGGGAAATCCTTCGCCGCGCCGGGGTCTCTGCAGAACTCCGCTCCTCGGAGCTCTCGCTCGATCAGCTGGCGGTCATCGCAGAGCGCACAAAACAGTTCCGCCTGTCGGTGACCGGCGGACGGGGCTTCAAAGATGCGCAGGTCACGCGCGGCGGAGTCCCGGCTGAGGAGCTGAAAGAGGGAACACTCGAGAGCCGGAAAGTCCCCGGCCTCTACTTTGCCGGCGAAATTCTGGATGTCGACGGCATGTGCGGCGGCTTCAACCTGCATTTTGCCTGGGGAAGCGGCCTGCTCGCCGGCAGACAGATGACTGGAAAGGAGAACGCATAACGTGATACGTGTCAGCGAATTAAAACTTCCGCTTGATTATACCGAAGGCGATGTTAAGACCGCGGCGGCAAAATTTATGAAGATCCGCCCGGCCGACATCCGATCCGTCTCCCTGTTTCGGCGCTCCATCGACTCGCGCCGCAAGGATAACGTCCACTTTGTCCTGACGGTGGACTGCGACGTCCAGACGAATGAACAGAAGATTCTGAAGCGCTGCGACAAACGCCGCGTCAGGAAGTCCGAATTTTATCACTATCAGCCGGTCGAATGCAGAAGAAAATCGGAGTTCCGTCCGGTCATCGTGGGGTTCGGTCCCGCCGGCATGTGGTGTGCGCTGACTCTGGCACGCGCTGGGCTGCGGCCCATTGTACTGGAGCGCGGCCACGACGTGGAGACGCGGACCAAAGATGTCCATAACTTCTGGGACAGCCGGGTCCTGAACACGCAGTCGAACATCCCGTTCGGCGAAGGCGGCGCCGGCACGTTCTCGGACGGGAAACTGACCACTGGCATCAAGGACCCGCGCACCCGCAAAATCTTTACGGATTTCGTCTCCTTCGGTGCACCGGAATCCATTCTCTGGTCCAACTATCCCCATATCGGCACCGACCGACTGGTGGGCATCGTAAAAAAGATCCGCGAAGAGGTCATCCGCCTGGGCGGCGAAGTCCGCTTCGGCTGCACCATGACCGATCTCATCGTGGCCAACCACTATATTCACGGTCTGACCTATCGGACGGAATCCGGCGAATCGGTCGATCTGGAAACCGACACCGTTGTCCTGGCTCTCGGCCACTCGGCCCGCGACACCGTGGAGCGGCTCTTTGCGTCCGGCCTTCGGATGATCCAGAAGCCATTCTCCGTCGGCGCCCGCATTGAGCACCCCCGCGAGATGATTGACCGGGCCCAGTACGGAAAATTTGCCGGCCATCCTGCCCTCGGCGCCGCCAATTATAAAATGGCCTGCCACCCGCCGCACAGCCGGGGTGCCTATACGTTCTGCATGTGCCCGGGCGGCACAGTGGTCAACGCCTCCTCCGAAGAAGGCATGCTCTGTGTCAACGGCATGTCGGAATTCGCCCGTGACAAAGAAAACTCCAATTCCGCTCTTCTCGTCGGCATCAATCCGGAGCAGTTTCCGGACGAGCACCCGCTGTCCGGCATGAAGCTGCAGCGCCGCATTGAGCGGGCCGCATTTGAGGCCGGCGGCGGCGACTACACGGCCCCTGCCCAGCTGGTAGGTGATTTCTTAAATGACACGCCCTCCACGCACATGGGAGCGGTGCACCCGAGCTGTCCCACCGGCGTCACACCGTCCGATATCCGCAAAGTTCTGCCGCAGCACGTCACCGATGTCATGGCCGATGCGCTGGTTCAGATGGACGGCAAGCTGCACGGCTTTGCCATGCCGGAAGCGGTGCTGACTGCCCCGGAAGCACGCAGTTCCTCGCCGGTCCGCATCGTACGCGGCGATTTTTATGAGTGCTATCTCGGTGAAGATGTCCTGGGCGGCTGCTACCCCTGCGGAGAAGGGGCCGGCTATGCCGGCGGAATCGTGTCCGCCGGGGTCGACGGCATCCGGGTGGCAGAGGCCATCCTGACCGACGAACACGACTATTGAATCGAGAAAGGGAGGAATCTTTATGTGGTATGACGAAGCGGTATTCTACCAGATCTATCCTCTGGGATTCTGCGGAGCACTGGATGCCCCGCGGGACGGGCAGAACCGAATCGGCAAGGTGAAGGAATGGATTCCCCATCTGCAGAAACTTGGCGTCACGGCAGTCCTCTTTAACCCTGTTTTTGCCAGCGACTTCCACGGCTATGACACGGAAGATCTTCTTCGCCTCGATTCGCGACTCGGCACCGACGACGATTTTGCCTCGGTCTGCAGCGCACTCCACGAAGCCGGGATGCGGGTCATCCTGGACGGCGTGTTTAACCACGTCGGGCGAAATTTTCCCCCGTTTCGCGATGTCAGAGAGCATCGGGAACAGTCCCGCTATGCATCCTGGTTCCACATTGATTTCGGCGGGAACACCGGCTACGGCGACGGCTTCTGGTATGAACCATGGGAAGGCCATTATGAACTGGTCAAACTGAATTTGGACAATCCCGAGGTGCGGAATTACCTGTACTCCTGTGTGGGGAAATGGATGGATCGCTTCGGAATCGACGGCCTTCGGCTGGATGTCGCCTACCTCCTGCCCGACTTCTTTCTGTCTGAGCTCCGGGACTTCTGCCTGGCACGGAAATCGGACTTCTTCCTGGTGGGTGAAATTCTGGGCGGCGACTATAACCGCCTTCTGAACATTCTGCCCAGCTGTACCAACTATGAGTGCCGAAAAGGCCTGTATTCCAGCTTTCAGTCCATGAACCTGTTTGAGATCGGCTACAGCCTGAACCGCCAGTTCGGAAATGACCCGTGGACCCTGTACCGCGGCCGTCATCTCCTGACCTTTGCCGACAATCACGATGTGGACCGGGCCGCCTCTCTGCTCACCGACAAGCGACAGCTGACCCCGCTCTACGGGCTCATGTTCGGCATGCCCGGCATCCCCTGCCTCTACTACGGCAGCGAATGGGGTGCAGAGGGTACAAAGCACGACGGATCCGACCTGGACCTGCGCCCCTCGTTCGATTCACCGGAGTGGAACGATCTGACCTCCTCCATTGCAGCGTTTGCTGCCGCACACCATAACAGTGAGGCGCTCTGCTACGGCGAATACCGACAGGTACTGCAGACAAACAAACAGCTCATCTTCGAGCGAAAATCGGAGCACGAACGGGTCCTGGTGGCGGTCAATGCCGCCGATGAGACCTTCCACGCGGATTTTAACGCGGAATGCGGCTGCGCCATAGATCTTACAGACGGCACCCCGCACGATTTCGGCGCCGGCTCTGACCTGGAGCCGTACTGCGTATACTATTGGAAGTGCGAAAAATAAGACAGCAGGAAAGAAAGGGCATGCCGTGCGGCATGCCCTTACCAATGTTTCTCGGTAGAGATTGGTCTGAAGAACCATGCAGCAGATATTCTTAGAGGCGCGGCGCAGTGCGGCCTCCGTCTCTTTCGAATGACTGATATAGGAGCGTTCCAGCATATTGCGATACAGGAAGTTGTTCATCGGAGTAAGCCGCAGATCGTTGCCGGCGTGGACGCCGGAATCCGCACGCTGATACGGGAAGCCGGCATAGTCGGTGACGGCACAGCACTGGAAACCCCATTCATCGCGGAGAAGCCCCGCCAGAAGTTCCGGACACTCGCCGCACCATTTGTCGCCGATGCAGTTCAGTGCAGACATGACGCCGTGGGCGCCGCCCTCTTTTACTGCATATGCAACGGCTTCGTATAGATTTCCAAGGATTGCCTGTTCCGAAGCCCAAGTATGGACACTCGTTCGGTTTGCATCTTCCTCATTCAGGGCAAAGTGCTTAATGTAGCAGACCAGGCCATGACTCTGCGCACCCTGGACAGATGCAGCGGCAAGACTGCCGATCAGCGTGCTTTTGGCTCTCTGTAATCGGTTCTTTCCCTTCAATTGTCTGCAGCGCCTGTGGGTTGCTGATGACATCTGAAAAATCCAGTGCATAGGCCGCCGTCGGTGTGAAAATGGCGAGCAGGACGGCCAGCAGCAATGCCGTCCATTGTTTCATTTTCTGCCTCAGTTTCATTCCCTCCAAATTGGCAGAAAGTTCACTACATATGTTTACAACTTTCTAATGCCATTGTAAAATATGGAAATGAGGAAACAACCAAAAGTTATCAACAGATGTACAGTCCACATCACATTCTTTACAACGCCTTGAATTTCAGTCAGGAGATCATGGTCATGAGCCGAAAAACCGACCGAAGAACCTTATATACCAAAGCGCAGATAAAAAAAGCCTATGTCGAGGCACTGCATCACAAACCGATGGATAAAATCACAGTCTCGGAACTGTGCAAAACCTCTGAAATTAACCGATCCACTTTTTATCTCCACTACCAGGACACCTACGCCGTCCTAGAGGAGCTGCTTAATGAGGTTCTGGACAGCATTGAGATTCCGCAGAAAGATTTCTTTCAAGGTGGCGAACTCCATTGGGATATTACGGAGTCCATCTATCAGTCCCTGTTGGACGAACCGGACAAAATTTTCCTGTTGGACAAGGGACTGTCCTACCCTCCATTTGTCAAAAAATTTGTAGAATGGCGGACCAGAGGCACCCTTTCTTATTACCGGGTAAAAAGCAGTCTTCCCGACGAAGATCTTTATCTTATCCTGAATTCTTTTTATTTAAGCTATATCACGGCCGACAAGAACTATTCCGAAAACCATTCCCTGGAAGAACTTGCCCATTTCAATCAGCTTCTGAACCATTATCTCTACGAACCCATGCACAAAGCTCTGCTGAACATAGAAATGGGAATCGAAAAAAAATAAGTTCAGGCAGAGAAAACGGCGGCCTGCCCTCTCGGGCTGGCCGCCGTTTTATTCTGTCTCAGGCATCCGGAAGCTGGCGATACTGGTCCAGCATCTGGTCAAAGATGGCCCAGAGATCTTTCTGGGTGCCGCTCATTCCCATCCAGAAGACATGGTCCGCTGCGAGAATGGGCATATTATACCAGACCCCGGGCTGGAATTGAGTATCCCAGGTTCCATCTTTCGCGGGCTGGTTTAGAGGTGCACTCTGTCCGATGACGTTGACATATCCGTCGTTCGGCCACCAGGAATCATCCAGCTGAATACTCTTGACCCGGTCGGTGGGCAGTTCTCTGCACATCAGCGTCGCGGGGATTCGGCAGGTGGTACTCATAAAGTCCAGCGGAACCGGTTTGCCGTCCTCGCCCTGTTTCGTTGCGCAGGCGCGCTGTGCAAAATAATAGATATGCGGGTTAACGCCCTGCTTTTCGTTTTCCTCCTGGCAGAAGTCGATGGTCATCTCCGTCGCAATATTGTCCATTGTGTCATTGGCGTAGGCCTCAATTCCCTGCTCCGTGTCGAAAGGCGAATGAAGCGTGATCTGTTTCTCCAGCTCAGGGTAGTCGCCGAGACCAAACTGCTCGTTGCCGAGATCCATCGTCTGGGTTTCCAGATTTTCATCCTTCATGATCATCGTGACAAGGAGCATAGCGCGAACAATGGCCGGGAAAGCCGGAGAGACATTATCTGCAAGCGTCGTGCCGTTGTTGACGCCGTCCAGCGTCGTAACGGTATGAATAATGTCCCCGTGTCCGCCTTTAAAAAGTGGGCTAAGATCGCTCGGATCGGTCCCTTCACGCTCTTCTGCAGAGCCATTGGAGAGCAGTTCCACAAACTCTTTGACCGTCGGGCCTCCGAAAGAGTGTCCGAGCAGTTCAATCTTCTTATGAGCTTTTGTCGTGCCGAGATCGGCGATGGCGCCCTTGGAATAGGTGCGGCCATACCGTTTATGGTGGCATTTTTCACTGTGGACTTTGCCGTAGTCGACCGTACCGCCGTACAGGTAGGCCCAGAGTTCACAGGCACGGTCCCATGCTCCGGCAAACGGGCCCAGCGATGGGTGATAGACCTCATACCCTTCGGATTTGAGATGATCCACAAGATTGAATCCCCAATAAGGTCTGCTGCTGTCCTGCGCATCCTGTTCGCCCCAGCCCATGAAGCCGTGAACCAGAACAACCGGGTAATGACTGTAGTATCTTTTGCCAGTACCCTTCGCATAGGCTGCCGTCATCATGCAGGTAAGCACCATGACAGCTGCCAAAAGGATAGACAGAATCCTGCGAAATGGTTTCGTCTTCTTTGTTTGCATTTTCTATTCCCCTCCAGATAAAATTTCTGAAACCTTTCTTCCTTTTCCATTATATTTAGACTGGTTTAACCAAAAAATCATCAATTTTTTTCAAGTGTACATTAATGAGCATTTCTGAATAATTGTGGTGAATTTCTTTTCAAAAAAAACAGCTCAGAGGAATATACTCCTCTGAGCTGTCTGGCTATTACAGCTTAAGTTAAACGCGAGCGCTCCAGGATTTCATAATGGTTCCGTGCTTGACTTCATCCTGCAGCGGCTGCATCAGTGTCGGATACTCGAGAATATAAGGGGCATAGTCTTTTGCCGCTTTGAGCTCACCGTCCGAAATCAGTTTCAGCGCAAGCTTTCTGCTGACAAACCGATAGAGCGCAGAAACGGCAATGGCGTTCATGGGGTTCGCTTTTAAGTCGGTCCGGCCGGTAATAGCCTTGCAGATTGCCGCATGCTTTCCCTCGTCTCGGGCGGCATCGCGAAAAGCGTCAGCCAGTTCCGGATTGTCCGCCCGAACCATTTTTTCCAGTGTAGTATACATTTTGACCGCATCCAATTCTCCCTGATGCGCGATAAGAATCGGATCCTTTTCTTTTGTGAACCGTGTCATAATTTCTTTCACCTCAAAGAGAGATCGTAGCAGAGAATTATGATCTGAATGCGACCTGTTATGCATCCGGCAGTCTGCGATAGGTCTCCAGCATCTTGTCAAAGATAGCAAAGTAATCTTTCCGTTTGCCGCTCATGCCATTCCAGAAAACGTGGTCGCCCGCGACTGTCTCCATGTTATACCAAACACCCGGCTGAAAATCCATTCCAAATTTTCCGTCCAGTGCCGGCTGATTCAGCGGAGCACTCTGACCGATGACATTGACATAGCCATCATTCGGCCACCAGGACTCATCTACCGTGTATCCTCTTGTTCCCTTGGGCAGGACTTTGCACATGGCCAGGCCCGGTCCCGCGCAAATTCCGCCCATATGGGCCTGAACCGGTTTGCCGTTCTTCCCCATTTTGGTTCCGTCTGTTCGCTGAGCAAAATAGTAGATATGCGGATTGACGCCCTGTTTTTCATTGATATCGTGGCAGAACTGAACCGTCATCTCATAAGCAATGTTATCCATACGGCCATTTGCATAGGCGTCTATGCCATCTTTGGTCTTCTTCAATGGATTGAAGCCAACTGCATGGATATTTTCGGGGTACTCTCCAAGTCCAAACTGCTGGTTGCCGAAATCGAAAAGCTTTTCAATCGGTGTATTCTGAAGTAGCTCTGTACCGATCAGGATACCGCGAACAAGGGGTCCGAACTTTGGTTCTACCATATCGGCAAGCGTCGTACCATTGTTAACACCGGTGAGCGTGGTCACGGTATGAATCAGTTCCCCGTGACCGCCCTGGAACAGCGGAGACAGAGTCTCGGGCTCAGTTCCCTCTACCTCTTCCTGCGAACCATTTGTCATCAGCTCCGTGAACATCTTGACCGTCGGGCCGCCGAAGGAATGGCCTAAAATATTCATCTTCCGGTGTGCCTCGGTCTTTCCGAGATCTTCCAGTGCACCGTGCTCATAGGTCCGGCCATAGCGATGATGATGGCATTTTTCACTGTGTACTTTTCCGTAATCTACGGTGCCGCCAAAGAGATAGGCCCAGAGTTCGCATGCACGATCCCATGACCCCGCAAAAGGACCAAGAGACGGGTAATGGACTTCATAGCCCTCTGACTCCAGGTGCTTCACCAGACTTCCTTTCCCGGTACCCCAATAGTCGAAGACTTTTTTGATGGCATCATTTTCGCCCCAACCCATAAGTCCATGGATAAGAACGACCGGATAATTGTTGCAGTATTCAGACATTTTTATCGTACCTCCTGTCTGTTAAATGTTTCCATTGTAAGAGGAGTTTTGTAAAAATCAAATCTTAATTTTACAGATATCTGAACACATTGAATCATGTGTCAAAAAAATTCACCATACAGTGTACAACTGTATGGTGAATTCCTGACAAGTATGGAACAAATTAGCCCCACATCTCCGAGAGCCGCGGAATAATCTGCTTCTTGCGGGACATGACGTGCGGCAGGAAGCACTCATTATCATGTGCCTCAACCCCATAGGCATTGGAGATGGTCTCATCGTCGCCGATATAAAAGAGTTCCGTGCCCTCTTTCAGAACATCTGTGAGCATGATAAGAATATAGTCGTAGCCGCGCTCTTTTTTGCGGCCCTCCATGGCTTTCAGGATGGTGTCCTTCTGGGCGACAAGTTTATCGGAGCTCAGCGCGGTGACCTGCCCAACGCCGAGCTTGTGACCGGCAATGAGGAACTCCTTAAAGTCGGTAAAGATCTGCTCCTCGATGGGGCGGTCGGAGGCGACACTGGAAAATACGGTGTCGCCGACTTCTTCCAGTGTGACATTCGCAATGCGCGCCATGCGGGCGGCGATAATTTTGTCGGTCTCGGTACAGGTGGGAGACTTGAACATAACGGTATCCGAGATAATGGCGGAGCAGAGAAGACCGGCGATGCGGCGGGACGGCATAAGTCCCTTCTGCTGGTACATGGTGGCGATAATCGTCGCCGTGCTGCCAAGGGGCTCACAGGTAAAGTTGATTGGAGTCTTGGTCTGGATATCTCCGAGACGGTGGTGGTCAATGATGCCGACGACCTCCGCCTGGTTCAGCCCGGGCACGGACTGTGAGGATTCGTTGTGGTCCACCAGAAAGACCTTTTTCCGCTTGGGTTTAATTAAATGGAACCGTCCAAGGGTACCGACGACCTGCTCATTTTCATCGACAATGGGGTAAGCGCGGAAACGGTTTTTCAGAAGTACTTCCCGGACATCGTCAATGTAGTCGGTCAGCTTGAAATAGATCAGATTTTCCTTTGTGCACAGGCGGTCAATGGGGACTGCCAGGTGAATCAGGCGGGCGGCGCGGTAGGCGTCCAGCGGCGTCGTGATGATAAGCGTCTTGGATTCCAGCATGCGATACTCTTCCTCGACGTCGGCCTGGCAGACAATGACGGCCTTGACGCCGATGTCGATGGCATGCTGAATCATGTCCTCCTGCTGGCCGCAGATGACGATGCTGTCCGGGCTGGAGAACACGAGACTCTCTCTGGCCTGCGGCATGGCTATGACCACTTCGCCGGAGAGCTCCTCGGGAATCGTCTGGATCTGGTTGATGATTTCCCCTTCCAGGACGCTCAGCAGGTTGTAAATGGGGACGTTGTTAATATACGGGTCGGAAACTGCCCGCATGGTATAGCTCGCAATGTCTCCGGAAGTCAGCATTCCGTAGAGCTTTCCGTCGCTGTCGATAACCGGCAGAACGGTAATGCTGCCGGAGTTGGTCAGCGTGTCCCATGCACGGCTGACGGGTACGGAGTGGTGCAGGGCCGGCGGGGTATCGTAGTTCAGGTCGCGGACCTGAGTTCGAACGTTGGAGAGCAACATCGGCGGCTCCACATTGAATTTTTTCAGGATGGCATTTGTCTCATCGCTGACGTTGCCGAGCCGTGCGGCGATATAGTTCCGGTCACCGAGCGAGTTCCGCAGCGCCGCGTAGGCGATGGCGGAGACAATGGAGTCGGTGTCGGGGTTGCGGTGTCCCGTAACGTAGATAGGATCCATAATTTCACCCATTTCTCCTAAGAAGATTTCTGTCAATAACGGTATATTCGGATTTTTCCGATAAACGGCAGTTCCCTCGCCTTTCCGTTATTGGTATTCACAATTCCCTGAATGGCCAGCGCTATGCTGGCGAGGATGCCGAGAGCCTCCATGATGTCGTAGACCGCGACAAAGAAATTGCCGAACATGGGGACCCAGGACAGAAGAACATAGAAAAGTGCCATGACCAGGCTGTAGAGAAGCAGTGCAAGCAGCAGGTTGATTCCCTGCCCAATATGAAACCGGGCAAACCGCGAGCTCCGCGCTGCAAACAGGGGGACCAGAAACAGCGGTCCAAGATAAGAAAACATGGCAAAGCTGCGGCCGAACTCGATGTCCTCCGTGGAAAGCTCCGAGGTGTGGTCCGTGGTGTCGAGCATTTCGTTCCAGGAAAGCCGGATTTTCTCGTGGAGGGGCATCTTTTCCCGCTCCTCCCGGCTCGGCGTCTTCCGCTCCACCTTGTAGCCGCATTTCGGGCAGTATTTATCGTGGGCCCCGAGCAGGGAACCGCACTGATAACAATATGCCATAGTCAGTCCACCTCTGTTCTCTCAATACCCATATTTTACCGTCCTGACGGAGGCCCGTCAAATCGAATCCCCGTGTCCAAGGCGATTGACAAACAGATCGAACAGTGAGAGTCTCCTCGCCCATTTTTTGCGCGCCGTATTCGGTCCATAGGCCGGATCAATACGAGTGTCGGTACGGGGAAGCTCTGTCCCCTCGGGCAGGACGAAGCGGAAAGCCTCCGGGAGAATTTCAAACGTGCAGGCGGTTACCGGGCGGCATTCCCCGTCCACGTTGACGGCCGCAGGTTTCGGCGACTCAATAACGACTTTCTTTCCCCGCAGGGTGTCGGTCCAGGGATACCTGTAAAAATCAAATTTCTGCTGCCAGTGCAGAAGCATAAACGGGAAAAGGCGGGGCCAGCTCATATAGCGGTGTACGACAGAAACCTCCAGCATACCGTCGGTCGGGTCAGAAAACGTGCCGCCGAGGATGCCGCTGCCGTAATATTTTCCGTTCCAGACCGTGCACTGAATGAACGGTCCCTTCTGCTCCGCGCCGTCCACCGTGACGTGAAACCGGTGATAGACTTTCGTGAACATGCAGTACAGGCCGCCGAATACATAGGTCATATGTCCGATGACTCCGGGAAGACTCTTCATGCTCGCCTGCTTGCTGCAGGCCTCGGCGTCGAACCCCATGGAGGCCTGGTTGATGGCGATCTCCTCCCGACCGTCCTGGTCTGTCACTTTCAGCGCGTCGACTGCAATCGGCGCCCCCGCGATCAGCCGGTCGACGTCGAGAAACGGCTCCTCTCCCCCGTACATCCGGATGTAGTCGTTGCCGGAGCCGGTGGGAATAACCGTGATCTCTGCGTTCGGGAATCCATATGCGCCATTGACCACTTCATAGAGCGTGCCGTCTCCGCCGACGGCGTAGAACCGGACCGGTTCGCCGTCTGCCGCGGTGCAGGTTTCCCGGACAAATCGAGTTGCATCGCCGGGGCCGGTGGTCTCATAGATTTCATAGTCAATCTGCGCACGTTCGGCCGCCGGGCGAATCGTCTCCTCCAGGAGATTGCCCTTCCGGTTTTTCCCCGATTTCGGGTTTGCGAGAAAATAGTGTTTCATTTCGTCCTCCAAAACGGTTCATTTTAACCGTATTGTAGCATAGGCAAATCGACAAAAAAAGGGCCGCCCCGCCGGAACCGCGGGACAGCCGTTATGGAAAGGAACCAATTAATGGCGTTTTCTGCCATATCCCATGATGCCCTTGTTGACAATCCAGTCAAAAGGTTTCAGGGTGTTGGCGATGGTTTTATAGGGTTCTTTGTGCCAGAATCCGAGATCGATATCGGTGTCAAGATCATGATTGGCCTGCTTTTCGAAGAACTCGCTTCCCTTCGGGACGACAAAGCGAAATGCGCCCGGGGCGACCTCAAGGGTCATCCGGGTAACCTTGCGGCATTCGCCGTCGACGTTGATCTCAACCGGTTTCTCCGCCTGGAACTCCATCTTTTTCCCGCGGATGTACTCACAGTAGGGACGTTTATAGTGGGTGCCCGCAATCTGCCAGTCATAAAGACCGATTTTAAACACAGTCGGCCACCAGATGGTACGGCGGAACAGGACACAGTCGAGCATGCCGTCCGTGGGGTCTGCAAACCGTGCTACTTTGATGCCGCTGCCATACCATTTGGAGTTGCAGCCGACAGCAAAGAGGAACGGTCCCGGAATTGGCTTCCCGTCCACCTTGCAGGAAAAAGTGTTGTAGACTTTGGTAAACATGCAGTACAGGCCGGCCAGCGCATACGTGGCATGGCCGATGGCGCCCGGGAATTTTTTCATGGCGCCCTGATACGCGCAGGCCTCGGCGTCAAAGCCCATGGAGGCCTGATTAATGGCAACTTCCGTCCAGCCGCTGCCGTCATCAATGGTCAGGCCATCGACCGTGACCGGAGAACCGTTAATCAGATTCTCAATGTTGAGAAAAGCCTCTCTCCCGCCGTAGAGCCGGATGTAGTCGTTGCCCGAACCCTTTGGGACGCAGGTGATCTCCGCGTTGTCGAATCCAAATGCGCCGTTCACCACTTCATAGAGTGTGCCGTCGCCGCCGACCGAGTAAAATCGGACCGGTGCGCCATTCGCCTCTTTGCATTTCTCCCGGACGAAGCGTTCCCCGTCGCCCCGTTCTTTGGTCTGGTAGATCTCGTAGTCGATCCCGTTCTTCTCCGCAGCAGGAATGATCAGCTCATTGACAATGTCAACGGGGTTGTTTTTGCCGGAGACGGGATTCTCCACAAAATAATGTTTCATTTCACTTTACCGTTTCCCTTTCTGCAGACAGGCAGAATTCCCCCTGCCTCTGCAGGAGGATTCTGCTGTCAGCTTACCTCTCTATTTCTCCTCTGACTCGTAGTTGATAACCGCATCCCAGGCAGGGGTGTTGTACCCGTCATGGTAGCCCTTGCGGAACTTCCGTTTCTCCTCTTCCGGCAGATCCAGGCCGATCGTGCCGCCGGGGTTCATGGTGTAGTTCGGGTCGAAGTAATCCTTCAGCACCTTGAAGACTCCATACTCGGTCTCGCCGATTCCGGCCTCGAGCCACGGGGCAAACATCTTGCCGATGCCGTGGTGATGCGAAATAGCGGCGCCGGATTTCTGGATGGCGTCCAGAATCGTGTTGAGATATCTCTTAAACTCCGCTGACTGGTCGATACGGGTCAGGAAGATGAAATACAGATTTGCGCCCTGCGGATAGCAATGGGACATATGGGTGGTGACAACCGTGTTGGGCAGTGCATGGCAGACCTTGCGCACCTCACGGTGAACCTTCTCCATATTGGACCAGTTGACGCAGCACTCGAGGGTGTCGACGCAGACGCCGAAGTCCATGATGGTGTCGCGCAGGTACGGATCGTTGAAACGGCCTTTCTCCCAGCTCTTGCAGATGAGACCCGAGAGCGGGATGGCGCCGTGTTTGACGGCAATCTTCAAAATGTTCTTATAGACGTTGCGGGAATATCCCTTCTCGCCCTCCGTGAATCCAAGGAACAGGCAGCGCTCCATATCCTTGTAGCCCAGTTTATCGAGGATGGGCTGAATGGGAGTGTCGTCTACGTTGTAGAGGCGGAGCATCATGTTGGTCTCCTCCTCGTCGGAGAGACGGAAGACGGAGCTGAAGCCGCACTCGGCCTGCATCATTTCACGGGCGGCCGCCATGGCGTCTTTCCAGGTCTTGAACATGTAGGAATAGCGCAGGCGGTTCTGCGGCATATAGCGGTACATCTTCATGGTGACCTCGGTCAGAACACCGAATGTGCCCTCCGAGCCCATCATAATCTGATTCATGTTCGGGCCGGTGGCCTCGCGCGGGTAATGGGAAGTCAGGACTTCGCCGCGGGGAGTTGCATATTTCTGCTGAACAACCAGGTCAGGGGCGCAGCCGTAATATGTGGAGTTCTGGCCGGATCCTCGGGTGACGACCCATCCGCCGACGCTGGAGTACTCAAAGGACTGCGGGAAGTGGCCGCAGGTGTAGTTGAGTTTGGTGCCGTACTCCTCTTTGGCGTGGTTGAGATGGTTCTCAAAATCCGGGCCGGAGATGCCGGTCTGAACCGTAACAGTCTGGTCAATCTCATTGACATACAGAACCTTGTTGTATTTTCTGCGCATGTCCATGCTGACGCCGCCTTTGACGGGCTCCACGCCGCGGGTGACGGAGGAACCGCCGCCGTAGACATACAGCGGGATCTTGTTCTCGGCGCAGTAGTAGACGGTCTTCTGAATCTGCTCCGCGGTGCTCGGGTAAACGACGAGGTCCGGAAGAGAGTCATATTTTTTCTCACGCAGACGGAGAAGGTCATAGCAGGTCTGGCCGTACATGACCGAAAGACGGTCATAGTCGCCCTGTGACATGTCGTCGCCGTAGACGCTCTTGAAGAAGTCCAGATGTTTCTGCTCCATCTTCGGCGCGTACTCCGGGCCGAGCTCAACTTTGTCGAAGCCGAGGTCCATTGCATAGTCTTTGAAGGCGGAATCGTCGACATCGAAACGGTCTTTCATCATCTTGTAGAGGGATTCCTTCGGGAGTTTGAAGAAATTCGGGTCGCCCCAGCGGAAGATGGAGCGGTAGGAATCCGGCGCGGCGGCCTTGGTGATCCACTTCGGTTCAAAGCCTTTGTAGGGTTTATAAGCCATTCTTGGTTCTCCTTTCAGTTCTGTTTCAGCACGTCTGAGGTACAGATAACATCGACCCCAAGTCCCAAAACGTCTGGAATGATGACGTCGCCACGTCCGATTCGCTCACGGACCGTGACTCCATTAATTTCTTTCATAACATCAAAAATGCGGTCTTTCGGAATTTCCGCCGAGACGCGGCACGGAAGCACCGGCGTCTCCGGAAAGGCGGTGGCCACTGTGGAACAGATGGTACGGGTCGGATTGGTCAGCTCCTGCTTTGCAAATTTTTCGCCCCGTTTACAGGTGTTTCCGGTTACGGTGATCGTCCCGTCGTCCTCGGTCGTCACCTGCATCGTGCAGCCGCGCGGGCAGGTAATGCAGACCATGGTTTTCGTCTCACTCATTTTGCCGCCACCTCGATTTCCGCCGTCAGCTGATCATTCGGACACAGTTCTGCCTGGTCAAAGTTGACAACCAGTTTTTCCATTTCCGGCGGCCGGAGGAACGGGAACTTTTTCTCGTAGACCACCCGATCTCCGGATTTAATGCGAAAGACGCTCTTGTCCAGAATTTCCCGGCTGCGGAAGTAGACGATAGTTTTGTCGTTGCGGACCTTTAGATCCAGCGCCTGGGGGACAATGTAGAGGACCTTGTCGCCCGCCTTCAGCGGGATTGTGGTTCGGTCCGTCTCCTGCTGCTGTTTTGCAAAGGCAGCTGCCCCTGCACCGGCAATTTCGCCGCTCTCGGAGACGTAGTCCACGAGGTCGTTGACATGCAGCGCATTGCCGCAGGAGAACAGGCCCGGGACGGAGGTCATCAGCGAGGCGTCGCACTTCGGACCTTTAGTCCGGGGATCCATCTCCGCACCGAGCCGTTCCGTAAGCTCGTTTTCCGGGATGAGTCCGACGGAGAGAATGAGCGCGTCGCAGTCGATGCGCTGCTCGGTCCCCTTAATAGGATGCATCTTTTCATCTACCTCGGCAATCTCCACGCCGGTCAGACGGTCCTGGCCGAACACGCGGGTTACCGTATGGGAGAGATAAAGAGGAATGTTGTAGTCGTGCAGACACTGATGGATATTTCGCGTCAGCCCGGACGGGGTCGGTTTGACCTCATAGACGCCGACCACCTCGGCGCCCTCCAGCGTCAGCCGCCGGGCCATAATCAGCCCGATGTCGCCGGAACCCAGGATGACGCACCGCTTCGTCGGCATCTCCCCCATCAGATTGATAAAATGCTGCGCCGTGCCCGCGGTGTAGACGCCGGCCGGACGCGTCCCGTGGATGAAGACCTGCTTGGCCGTACGTTCCCGGCAGCCGGTGGCCATGATCAGCGACGCGGTCTCAATGACCGTAACGCCGCTGCGATTCACGACTGTAGCACGAAAACCGGTCTGGGTTTTCTCCAGGTTGGTAACGAAAGTCTGCGTCATGGCCGGAATGTCCTGTGCGTAAAATTCGTCGATAAACCGCTCGGCGTACTCCGGACCGGAGAGTTTTTCCTGGAAGCGGACCAGTCCGAACCCGTCATGGATACACTGTTTGAGAATACCGCCCAGACGGTTTTCCCGTTCAATGAGCAGGACGTCTGCCCCCTGCTTTTTGGCGGCAATTGCCGCGGCCAGGCCGGCGGGGCCGCCGCCGATGACCAGGACATCAGTCCTCATGGAAAGCGCCTCCTTTCGTCCTGCCATAGAGCATCACCGACTCGGCGGACGACTTGCGGACGTCCTCCAGCGGGGTGTGATTTTTCTCTGCAATAATTTTTGTGACCAGCGGAGAACAGAATCCGCCCTGACAGCGTCCCATTCCGGGGCGCACCCGCTTTTTGACCGCATCTACCGTCTGCGGACAGTATGGGCTGTTCAGTGCGTCGAGGATTTCTCCTTTGCTGATTTCCTCGCAGCGGCAGATGATGACGCCGTAGTCGGGGTTCTTCGCAATCATTTCCGCCCGCTGTTCCGGCGGCATCTGATTCAGTTTCGGGATGCCTTTCCGCTTCGGGTCGAAGTCCGGATTGGTCTGCGCATGCAGCCGGTCTGCAATTTCTCTGGAGATATCTTTGGCAAATGCCGGCGCAGAGGTAATCCCCGGCGACTGAATGCCGGCGCAGTGATACAGGTTGCCGCACTTCCGGCCCCATTCCAGGATAAAATCCTCCTCGAAGGTCGGGGCGCGGACGCCGGTAAAGTAGGTGATGATGTCCCGCGGGCTGGCCTGCGGCACGGTCTTCTCCTGTTTTTTGTAAATGCGTTCGATGCTCTCCGGTCGTGTGGAATAGTCCTCTTTTTCACGGCACTCAACGGCATCGGGTCCGGCGAGAATATTGCCGTGGACCGTATTCATCAGCCCGCCGCCTTTGGAGTGGGCGGTCAGGGCCTCTTTGTTGATCTCTATTATGGAGGCTACCGTGTGGATAATCTTTCCGGACTTCAGGTCCTGAATGGCATCGGTGCCCCGGCGGGGATGGATGGAATAAAACCGGTCATGCGCCATTTCCGCCACATCGTCTGCAAAGACGCCTGCCGCGTTGACGACGATCTTCGGAGTAATGGTTCCGCGATTCGTGTGAACCGCGCGGATGACTCCATTCTCGGTTTCCATAGATGTGACCGCGGTGTTCAGAGATATTTTGACGCCATTTTTCGCCGCATTCTCTGCATAGGCAATCGTCAGTTCATAGGGAGAGACGATACCGGCAGAGCTGTTATACATGGCAAAGGCAAAGTCCGGATTAAAGGTCGGATTGTCACGGAGCAGCTCATCGTGGTCCACAACCGAGACGTCTTTGACGCCGTCGTGGTGTTTCCGCCAGAATGCGTAGCATTTGATGAACGGTTCCAGCCAGCCCTGCGTAAAGCAGGCGTACTGACCGATGCGTCGGAACGGGACGTCCAGGTTCTCACAGAGCTGATCATACATATGATTGCCGAGCAGGACGTATTTCTGCTTCAGGCTGCCCTTTGAGAGGTCGACGCCGACGTGGACTTCCCCGTCGTTGCGGCCGGAAGCCTGGAGAGCAAAGTCCGCCTCCTTGTCCACCAGCAGGATATCCAGATTCCATTTGGAGAGTTCCCGTGCTATAGCACAGCCGGAGATGCCCCCGCCGATGACAAGTACATCCGGCGAAGCGCCCTCCAGCGCCTTGTCCTGCAAAGAGGGCATCCGCATGGGAATGGGATCCGCTCCCTTCAGTCTGATATCATTGACAACATGTGTGGTACTGTTCTTTGCTGCCGCCATAGCGCAGGCATGGTAGATGTCATCCCAAGAATCCAGTTCCCCGGTCAGACGAAGAATACCGTCTTTCTCCTGCAGCTGAACGCGGCCGCTGTATTTCTTTTTCAGTTTCCGCTTCAGCAATACATTGCTCGACATCATGTCACCTCGTTTTCTTGTCGGTCGTTTGACCGACTATAGCTATTATACAGGGCATCTGTCAGGGAAGTCAACCTGATTTTGTGCATATATGTTAAAATTCATCGACATCTCTGTTTAATTTTGTTATGTTGTGCCAGATGTCCGAACAAACTCTGCCTTGTTGCACCCTCTTTTCTGATGTAGAATAAGAAGCATACCGAATTTGAGAGGAGACCCCTATGGCCGCACCCAGAAAAGACAATGTGGAAGACAAAATTCTAGACGCTGCAGAGGCGCTTCTGAAAGAGGAGTCGGTCGACAAAATTTCACTCGCCGCCATTGCTTCTGCTGCAGGCGTTTCCAAGGGGACCCTCTATTACCACTACAAAACCAAAGACGATATTCTGTACGACCTCGCCAACCGCTACCTGGACCAGCAGTACAGAGAACTCTTTCTCTGGACAGAAAATGCCAGCAAGGATACATCGTTTCACCGTCTTTTCACCTATGTTTTAAAGAGGGACGTCTATGAGCCGGCCGTCCGATTCCATCTGCTGACCAGCGCCGCCAGCGGCAATGAAAATCTTCGCAAAAAACTTCTGGAACGGTATCAGCAGTTCCAGTCCGCTATCTCAGGAAAAATTGCGGAACGCGTTGCCGGCGTCGACGCCGACTACCTCGCCTGGGCGGCCCTGCTGCTCTCAGACGGCATCATCGTTCAGCTGGAACTCGGGAATGAGCAGTTTGACTTCGACGCATTCATTGCGCAGTCCGATGCGTTTTTCCAGAGTCTGCGGCCCTACTTCTCTGCCCCGGCCTCTGATTCATAACATATTATGTTCATAAGTCCAATTGTTTTCGGGTTGTTCCCTGCTCCCTGTTCTATTCTGTAAGTACAGTCAACATAGGACAACCGCACGATCGCATGACCATTCCTTGAACTTTGGCGTATTTACTCTATCCTCAAAGATATTTCACAATTTCGTTTGTACATGTGCTTTACTTTTCAAGAACAGTTGTGTATTATTGGCTTAGTATTGCACATTTGTCTGTTTTTGTTTGTTTTCAGAAAAAAGGAGGCCGAATCATGGCCAAAACCGAAAATTCCCCTACCCTTTACACCTATGTAAAGGACTACATCATGAAGCTTATTATCTCGGGCAAGTATCCGGCCCATTCCCAGCTCCCGACGGAATTTCAGCTGATGGATGACCTGCATGTTGGGAGAGCAACGGTCCGCACCGCTCTCGCTCAGCTTCAGAATGAAGGTACCATCTACAAGCGGCAGGGCGTCGGCACTTTTGTCAGTGAGCGCAGCCGCCACTACGGTCTGGAGCCATTCATCTCTCTGAGCTTTATGCTGAAGCACCTCGGCATCTCGGACACCAATGAAGTCCTGAAAGAAAATGAAATTACAGTACAGGATGCTCCCCTGACCGAGCACTGGGACAAAGGCAGCCGCGTCTATTACATTAAGCGTCTGCGCAAAACAGAAAACACGCTGCTGGCGGTCGAAGAAGACTACTATACGCCCTTTGCCTTCTCCAAGCTCAACACCGATGACCTGACCGGTTCTCTTGCCCACAATCTCCTGACTAACTCAGATACGCCCATTGAGCATTTCACCACCGATACCCGGGTCCGCGACATGACCCCCGAGGAAATGGAAGAGTTCGGCGTCAAAGAAAAAGAGCCCATCGTCGAAATGACGCGCTGGATGTATTTCACCGGCAAAGAACAGCCCGTCAATTATGTCTGCTTCCGCGTCCCCTCCCACGTTCTGGAATATCCGTTCCTCGGCTGAGCCGGCCGCTTTTCCGCAAAACGAAAGACGAAAGCCAAAATGTCCTCCCTTACGAATTGCTCCGTAAGAGAGGACATTTTCTTTGTCTCTGTTATTTTCTCACATAGGTCAGCGGATTTCGCGCTGCGAGAGAGCGGCGCTGTCCGTTATTGACCCGGATCTCGAAATGGAGATGGGGACCGGTCGCATAGCCGGTGGAGCCCATATAGCCGATGATCTGTCCCTGACGGACCGTCTGGCCCTGGGCAACCACGGTATGGGACATGTGGCCGTAGTAGGAGAGCAGGCCGTTTCCATGATCAATGACGACATAGTTTCCGTATCCGCCATTGCATCCGCAGTTGTAATGTTTGCCGTAGTTGTGGGAGCAGATGTTGCTGGAAACCTTTACGGTTCCCGCGGCCGCCGCAACAATAGCGACGTTTCTGGTATGGGAATTGGGGTCGGCGATGTCAATCCCGTAGTGAACGGTGCCGCCCCGCGGTCCGTAGCCAGAGGAGATGTAAGAGGCGCTGTCCGGAACGGGCCAGATCATTCCGCCCGGATTCAGTCGGATATCGACTGTACCGGTGCCGGTGGAACTGGTGATGGCGAGCCGTCCGTTGAGCTGGTCAGTAAACGTCTGCTGTTCCTGGCGCGCGAGTTCAATGCTCTGCTTGGCCTCTTCACTGTTGAGGTCCAGCGCGTCGACATAGGCAGCCAGCAGTTTTATCTGGACATCCAGTTCCGACTGCCTTTTTTTCACTGTAGCCTGGGCGCTGACCACCTGGCTGCGGGAGGCGGAGACCGCCGCGCGGTCAGAGGCCACCGAGGACTGCATCTTTTTCAGGCGGTCCTGCCGGGCCTGCTGTTTCGAAATGCTCTTTTTCAGGCGGTGGATGACTGCATTGTCGTGCTGTGAGATACGGTCCAGCATTTCCATGCGGTACAGGAAATCGGTGAAGCTGGAGGAATCCATCAGCAGCTCCAGAGTTGAGACGTTGCCGGACATATAGACCGCCCGCATCCGCCCGCCGAGCTGCTTCTGGCAGGCGGCGATGACTTTTTTCGTGGGGGCCATCTCCCGCTCCAAGGCGTCAATCTGTTTTTGATAGCCGCTGATTTCCTGGTCCAGCAGGGTGATTTTCCGGTTCAGCGCAGAGATTTTTCCGTTATACGCGACAATCTGGTTCTGCAGAGCTGAGACCTGTTTCTGCAGTGAGCCGGCCGTCCGCTTCGCCTGCCCTCTCTGCTGGCTGTTCTGCTGAATCTGGTTCTCATAGCCGTCAATCGCCCGGTCCAGCCGGGCAATCTGCTGTTTCAGCTGGCTTTTCTGTTCCGCCGTGACGGCCCGGGCGCGCGGCGTACCCCGCGGGGTCAGGAGCAGGAAGCTCAGGACCAGAACCAGCAGCACTGCAGTTCCTCGGAGTGCGGCCAGATGTACCGGATTACGTGTCTGCATTTACCACACTCCCCTGTTCTTTGAGATAGCGTGCCATGGAAAGAGAACTGCCGAGCACGCCGGCCAGCATTCCGATGACCAGGAAACCGAGGAACAGCCATCCGACCGCGTGGGAGAACGGGATGGGCTGGCTGCCAAGCAGTTCAAAGACGGTACGGAGCGAGCGCATGCTCAGCCCATAGACCAGCCAGACCAGCAGAACGCCGGCCACGCTGGAGCCCGCGCCGATGATCATGCCCTCGACGAGAAATGGCCAGCGGATAAACCAGTTTGTGGCGCCGACCGCCTTCATAATGCTGATTTCCCTGCGGCGATTAAACATCGTAACGCGGACGGTATTGGCAATGATAAACAGTGAGACGAGAAGCAACAGGACAAAGACGCCAATGCTGACAGCGCTGACGTTGCTGCGGACCCAGCGGACTTTGGAGGCGAGCTCCGAATTTCCGCGGATTTTCTGTACATGGTTCACCGCACGCAGCTGTGTCTCGACGCTGCTGTAGCGGTCCAGGGATTTCAGCGTGACCTCGTAGGAGTCCGGAAGCGGATTGCTGTCCAGCCCGTCCATGACGTCGGCATCTTCCCCCAGGCTCTTCAGCTGCTGCTGATAGGCCTCCTCTTTGGAGACAAAGGTTACGTGGTCGACATCCGGAATCATGCGGATGTCCTGTCCCACCGTAGCGGCCTCTTCCCGGCTGATTCCGTCGTCGAGGTATGCGATAATGACATTCTGGCTCTGAATGCCCTTCAGAGCGACGTTGATATTGGCAAACAGCAGCGCCCCGAGTCCGATGAGCAGAAGACAGCTGGTCAGAACCACAATGGAGGCCACGGACATGAGACGGTTGGAGCGGATACTGCGTGCGCCCTCGCGGGTCAGATAGCGGAGATTGGGACGGCGTTTTCTCAGGACCGTATCAGCCATGGAACTCCTCCTTTTCCAGATATTTGGCGTAGTCGGGTGCCGGGGCCGGTGCGGGTTCCGGCACCAGGTCCGGACGGAAACTGGCCAGCAGGCTGCCGTCCGGGACGTCTTTTACCATGCGGCCCCGGTCCAGCATGACGACCCGGTGATGGAACTTCTGTACCAGGTCGTGGGCATGCGTCACCATAATAACCGTTGTGCCGTTCTCATTGATTTTGTCCAGAAGCGAGACGATTTCAATGGACATCTCCGGGTCCACATTGCCCGTCGGCTCGTCGGCGATGACCGTTGTCGGATTGTTGACCAGCGCCCGGGCGAGTGCCGTGCGCTGCTGTTCGCCGCCGGAGATTTCGTCCGGATAGGACGATTCCTTGCCGGAGAGGCCTACCAGCTCCAGCACATAGGGGACGCGGGTTCGGATTTCCTCTTCTTCGGCCCCGATGACCCGCATGGCAAATGCAACATTGTCAAAGACGGTCATCTTCGGGATAAGTCGGAAGTCCTGGAACACAATGCCCATCGTACGGCGGAAATAAGGAATCTCCTTTTCCTTCATCCTGGTGAGATCATAGTTGTTGACGAGAATGGACCCCTCTGTGGGGACTTCTTCCCGCATGATCATTTTTAAAAAGGTACTTTTGCCGGCGCCGGACTGCCCCACAATAAAGACAAATTCACCGCGGCCAATGCGGAGATTGATATGGTGCAGCGCGTGCGTTCCGTTCTCATATACCTTTGAGACATTTCGAAATTCGATCATAATAACTCCTGCAGCTGAAAATAGAAAAAGCTGCCGCCGACAGAACCTGGTCTGTCTGACAGCAGCTTTCATTATACCATTAAAACTTGGTCGGGGTAGAGTCGAGATACTTCTTAACCATAAGAGCTACTTTAAAGACGATGGCGTCGTCAAATTCACGGAGGTCCAGTCCGGTGATTTTCTTAATTTTCTCCAGACGGTAGACCAGCGTATTGCGGTGGACAAACAGCTTCCGGGATGTCTCGGAGACGTTCAAGTTGTTCTCGAAGAATTTCTGAATGGTGAACAGCGTCTCCTGGTCCAGACTGTCAATGGAGCCGCGCTTGAAGACCTCTTCCAGGAACTGCTCACAGAGGGTCGTGGGAAGCTGGTAGATGAGGCGCGCAATACCGAGATTGTCGTAGCTGATAATGTCCTTTTCGGTGTCGAAAACCTTGCCGACTTCCAGGGCAACCTGCGCCTCTTTCAGGGAGCGGGAGAGGTCCTTGATGCCGGAGACAACGGTACCGATGCCGACCTGGGCGCTGATGTAGTATTCCGAGCTCAGGGCGTCGGCAATGGAGTGGGCCAGACTCTCAAGGTCTTTCGGCTCGATGTCACTGCTGACCTCTTTGACCAGTGCAATGTCGGTCTCACTGATATTGATGACAAAGTCCTTGTTCCGGTCCGGGAACAGGTTCTGAATGACATCGAACACCGTAGCATCTTCGCCGCCGTTGATATGGATGAGCAGGATGACGCGGGTGGCGTCGGTGTTGAACCGGAGCTCCCGTGCTTTGATGTAAATATCACCGGGCAGAATGTTGTCCAGAATGACATTTTTGACGAAGTTGGAGCGGTCATATTTCTCGTCGTAGAACTGTTTGATGCTGCCGAGGGAGACGGCCAGAATTTTGGCGTATTTGGAAGAGAGGTCGTCCGTTCCGTCGACAAAAACCGCATATTCATGTTTCATACGGGAGTCAAAGACATAATAGGTGACGCCGTCGTAGCTGACCGGTTCCGAAGAGGTCAGAATATCTTTCCCCTCCAGCTTAATCTGTTCTCCTATTTTTTCCATGTCGCTGCATGCGACGACTGCGCCATTCTCGTCTACAACGCCGACTGTGCGGTCGACTGCGTCTCTCAGCTGATGAATAACTCCCTGAAACAGTTTGTTTGCCATATTACATTCCTCCTGCCGGCTGTGTGCCGTCCCCAAGCCAGAATTATTTGTTTAGATATTATGCCGAAATCAGCTTGATTTTTTTAGGCAAATTGGATTTGCTTCTGTACTTTTTGAACAATTTATTTACTATCTTCTTATTTATAATACACAAGAAAATGAGAAATAACAATATAGAATTCAAAAAAACAGAATTTCCGTCCGAATTTCAGGAAGAAGGTTCGGTCAGCCGTTTCATTTCCTCTGCTGTGAGCTCCCGGCAGTCCCCGGGCGCCAGGGCCGGATCGAGCGGGAGACCGCCCATGGCGGTGCGGTGGAGCCGCTCCACATGGTTGCCCGTCGCGGCAAACATCCGCTTAATCTGGTGGTATATCCCCTCGCAGATGCGGATTTCCACCGTGGTATCGTCCAGCATGTGCACCTTGGCGGGCTGACAGCGGGTGCCGTCCCGCAGACGAATCCCGTCCAGAAGCGGCTGCAGTTCTCCGGGCTTCGGCGCGTGCGCCAGTGAAGCAACATAGGTCTTCCAGATATGGTTCTGGGGTGAGAGGATGCGGTGGGCAAAGGCGCCGTCGTCGGTCAGGAGGACGAAGCCGGTGGTATCCAGATCCAGACGGCCGGCCGGGAACAGACCGCCGCGGTACAGCTCCTCCGGCACAAGATCCAGGACGGTCCGCTGGCTCCGGTCTTCCGTCGCGCTGACGACGCCGGTCGGTTTATTGAGCATGAGGTACAGATGGGCCCGGTATCGGAGCAGACTCCCTGCAACCCGGATGGTGCTCTGCTCGGGGTCTACATCGGTACCCGGGTCCCGGACCGGATGTCCGTCGACGTTGACCTCCCCTTTGCGGATCAGTTTCTTGATCTCGCTGCGGGAGAAGGCCCCCTGGGAGGCAATAGCTTTGTCAATTCTCATAGGATCTCCTGAAAAAGGCACCGCGTTCCGCGCGGTGCCCCTTGACTCTGTTTATTTAAAATAGCGGTGCGGATTTCTGCCGTAGTCCTGCTGTTCGGACTTTGCAGCGCGTGCGCGCTCAGCGGACTTGGCCTTCTGTTCCGGAGAACGGGCGGGCCGGCCCAGGTCGCTCTGCAGGTTTTGGTTGGCCGTCTGGATCTGCGCCTGGAGACGTTTGATCTCGCTCAGGCTCCTGGCGAGATTTTTCTCCGTCTCATTGACGATTTCATTGACATAGGCAGAGGTGCTGTTGGTGGCGTTCTGCGCCCACTCGCTGGCCTGCTGAACACGGGCCTGCGCCTCCTGCGTCGAATTGGCCTCCGTCTCCTGAGCACGCCGGCTTGCCTCCGCCATCAGGCTCTCAGAGCGGGAGCGGGCTTCCGCGAGCATTTCGTCGGAGGACTGCTTCGTCTGGCTCATCATAGCCTCCGCCCGCTTTTTCATGTCGGCAATATACTGTTCTGATTCGCGGCGAATGCTGTCGGCCTTGGCCTCCGCGTCCTTGACGACGCTCTCCTTGGTGACCAGTTCTGCGGCCTCTTTCTGGGCGGTTGCTACAATCTTGTTCGCCTCCGCTTCCGCGGCGGCCAGTTTCTTCTGCCGCTCCTCCTCGGTCCTGGCGTCCGTCTCGTCCGCCTTCTTCTGCGATTCGGCGATCAGCGCGTCGCTGCGGGAGCGGGCATCTTCCTCGGTCTTGGCGGCATCGGCCTGCGCACGGGAGAGGATATCCTTCCGCTCGGAGGCAATGACCTTTGCCTCGCGGATTTCCGACGGGAGTGCATCCCGGAGATCGTCCAGGATATCCCGGATTTCATCCGGGTCGACGCTGACGCGTCCGGAGCTGAACGGGACCGAGCGTGCCTCGTCCAGGACGTCCTCAATTTCCTGCAAAAAGTCTTCAATCTGTGGCATTTGAGACTTCCCTCCTTAAGCGATGGATGATATCGTCTGCGACAGCAGACGGAATAAATTCGGTGATATCGCCGCCCAGCGTGCCGATCTGCTTGACCAGGCTGGAACTTAAGAACATGTTCTGCTGGCTGCACGGCAGGAAGACGGTCTCCAGTTCCGGATTCATGTGCTGGTTGGCAATGGCCTGCTGAAATTCGTCCTCAAAGTCGGTGACCGCCCGCAGCCCTTTGACGACAACCGTAATATTGTGTTCCCGGGCGTATTCGGCGAGCAGGCCGTCGGAGATGTCCACCTCGACATTGGGCAGATGCGTAATGCTCTTTTCTATGAGCTCCTTCCGCTCTTCTGCGGTAAATGTGTGGAGCCCCGCTTTTCGGTAATTGGTCATGACCACAACAGTGACATGGTCGAAAAGGGCGGAAGCCCGCTCAATGACGTCGAGATGACCGTTGGTCACCGGGTCAAAACTGCCCGGGCAGATGGCGTTAGGCATTGGTATCTTCCTCCTTCGGCCGATAGACGGTCAGCTTGATTTTTCCATAGCGGTAAGTCCGCGCAGCGGCAAACCGCTCCAGCGTCTCCGGAAGAGGTTCGTCCGATGCCGTCTCACAGACGATGACGCCGCTGTCTGACATCTTCGTCTCCAGCAGAGGAAGCACTTCATTCAGAATGCCGAAATGGTACGGCGGGTCTAAAAGTGCTACGTCAAACTGCCCGGCTGTGGTGAGCAGGAACTGCTTTGCCTCGCTCCGGCGGACGGACGCACGGTCATTCAGATGCGTCTTCACCAGGTTTTCACGGACGAATTTCAGGGAGCGCTCGCTGCTGTCCACAAACGTCGCCTCTGCGGCGCCGCGGCTCAGAGCCTCGATGCCCAGCTGCCCGGAACCGGCAAACAGGTCCAGCACCCTGCGGTCCTCCAGTTCAAACTGGATAATATTGAAAATGGACTCCTTGACCTTGTCGGTGGTCGGACGCACGTCACGGCCCTCCGGCGCCGCGAGGCGGGTACCCCGCGCAGAGCCCGTAATGACTCTCATATTCTGGATTCCCTTCTGTATGAATTCTCGATTACTCACCGTTATTGTGCACCATGGTTCGACCTTTGTCAATTTCAGCCGTTCTCATAGTGAAAATACTTTTTGATGTTGACGGCGTCCCGGTTGCTGATGCCTGGCGTCCGCGCCAGTGTATCAATATCCGCCCGCTTTATGGCGTCCATTGTGACGAATTCCCGCAGCAGGATGTCGCTCTTCTTCGGGCCGATACCGGGGATATCCGTCAGCTCACTGTGTTTGGCCTTCTTATTGTGCCGCTCATGGTGGTAGGTAATAGCGGAGCGGTGCACCTCATCCTGGATGCCGGTGACCAGTGCAAAAACCTTGCGGGACTGGGCAATCGTAATCTCTCCGCCCTCCGAGGTGATGGCGCGGGTCCGGTGCCGGCTGTCTTTCACCATACCGAAGACCGGGATGGAGAGCCCAAGCACTTCCAGTACCTCTTCCGCCGCACGAACCTGGCCGAGGCCGCCGTCCATGAGGATGAGGTCCGGCTTCCGCGCGAATCCGGACGGGTTCGGGTCAGCCGGGTCCCTCTCGTTCAGATACCGCTGAAACCGACGGGTCAGGACTTCTCGCATGGCGCCGTAGTCGTCGCCGCCCTGGGCCTCTTTGATGATGAACTTGCGGTAGGAGCTGCGGTCCGGAATACCGTTTTTAAACACGACCATGGCACCCACTGCGTCGGCTCCGGCGGTATGGGAGATATCATACGATTCAATGACATCCGGCACCTTGGGGAGTCCCAGCAGTTCGCCGAGCTCTATGACCGCGGTATCGTTTTTGGCGTGCTTATGGGTCTGCGCCATTTTCTCATAGGCGTTGTTCTTGGACATGCTGACAAGCTCATAGCTGCGCCCTCTCTGAGGGACAAACAGCGTGACCTTTCGGCCGGCAAGTTTCGTGAGCCACTGTTCCAGCAGCTCCGTATCCTCTCCGCAGGAGCCGTCCAGAATGACCCGGGGCGGCACGTCCTCATGGAGGGAATAGTAGCGCTGCAGCATTTCGGCGCGGGTGTTTTCCAGAGACTCCTCGAGTTCCGCAAAATAGGTCTCCGAGTCGGTCAGCATGCCGTCGCGGAAGCGCAGGACATTGAAGCAGATGCGCTCGTCTTCCCTTGCAAGGGCAAAGACATCCTCCGTCTCCGCCCCCTCGAAGATGACCTTTTGCTTCTCCGAAAGCCGCTTAATAGCCAGCATGCGGTCCCGCACCTCTGCGGCCTTTTCAAACTCCAGATTTTCCGAGTAGGCCTCCATCCGTTTTTCCAGTTCCTCCAGATAGGGTTTGGAACCGCCCCGCAGGAACCGGACCGCCTCGTCGACGCTGTCCCGGTAGGCATCTCTGCTGATTTTACCGGCGCAGGGTGCGCTGCAGAAGCCCATATGGTAGTTCAGACAGGGCCTCCGATTGGCTCCGGTGCAGGGAAAAGTCCGATTGCAGTCCGGCAGCTGAAAGATTTTCCGCGCCGCATCCAGGGACTCATTGACCACAAAGGCACTGATGTATGGGCCCAGGTATCGGCTTCCGTTGTCCTCCCGCCGCCGGGCAAGCCGCATGTGGGGCCAGTCTTCGCCGGTCACTTCCAGATAGCTGTACCCCTTGTCATCTTTGAGAAGAATGTTGTACTTGGGGCGGTTCTGCTTGATCAGGCTGCACTCGAGGATCAGGGCTTCAAACTCACTGCCGCAGAGAATGTAGTCAAAGCTGCGGACATTTTCCACCATGCGGCGCACTTTTTCGCTGTGGTTGTGCTGGGAGCCGAAATACTGGCTGACCCGGTTTTTCAGTACCTTCGCCTTGCCGATATAGATGATCTGTCCCCTGCCGTCTTTCATAATATAGACCCCGGGGCTCATGGGCAGGCGCATGGAGCGTTCCCGGAGTGCACGCATTTCAGGATTTTCCATATTCGCCGCCTCCGTTTCTGAAAACTGCAAAAGGACACTGCAGAAAGATGTTCTCTGCAGTGTCCAGCATATCCGAAATATTTGCTTCTATGTTTACTCTGCGAAACCAGACTCAACCAGCTCAACGAGGGCATTGACTGCCTCTTCCTCGTCGGAGCCGCCGGCCATGATTTTAATTTCAGTGCCGCCCATAATGCCAAGGGAGAGAACACCGAGAAGACTCTTTGCGTTGACTCTGCGCTCATCCTTCTCTACCCAAATAGAGGACTTGAATTCATTCGCTTTCTGAATGAAGAACGTAGCCGGACGGGCATGTAAACCAACCTGATTCTGAACCTTTACGCTTTTAACATACATAGCAAATTCCCTCACATTTAAAATTGTTAGGCGGCAGGCTAGGTGCTGCTGACCGTCAATTAATTTTCTTGAATATTATAGTTTGAAAGCATTTGACAGTCAACGCAAAAACCGCCGATTTTTTGAAAACCAAAAGAATTCGTCCGCAAATCCAAACATTTTATTTTCGTTTGCGTAATGTTTGTAGAAATTACACATAATTTTTTTCAGTTTTTGCATGTATTACACAGATTTCAGGGCTGCCGTGCCCGGTAACTGCCAAAAAGTACCAGGATTCAGGTCTGCTGTCCGGTTAATTTTCCTTCTTTCCTCTCCAAATTGCGGAGGATCTCGGTCTCTTCCGTGGTCAGAGAGGCAGAACGAAGCATATCGGGCCGCCGCTCCCAGGTCCGCCGGACCGATTCCTCCAGTTTCCAACGATCTACCTTCCCGTGGTCGCCGGACAGAAGCACCGGAGGAACGGCACGGCCTCTCCACTCCGGCGGGCGTGTATACTGCGGATGCTCCAGCAGATGACTGTAGTGGCTCTCCAGGGTATAGGCGTCCTCATTGGCGAGCACGCCGGGCAGCATGCGGCAGATGCTGTCGGCGAGGACGCAGGCCGGCAGCTCTCCGCCGGTCAGCACGTAGTCGCCGATTGAGATCTCCTCGTCTACGATCTCGTCCAGGACGCGCTGGTCCACACCCTCGTAGTGGCCGCAGAGCATCACAAGATGCTCCTCCTCCGCAAGTTCCCGGACCTTGTCCTGATTCAGCGTCTGCCCGCAGGGGGACAGATAGACCAGATGGGCCGGCGCTTCAGAGAGGGTACGGACCGCCTGGTAGCAGTCGTAGATCGGCTGTGCCTGCATAATCATGCCTGTTCCGCCGCCGTAAGGGTAGTCATCCACACGATTGTGCTTATCCTCGGTGTAATCCCGGATGTTATGGCAGCCGATCTCCACTTTTCCGGCCCGGCGGGCCCGCCCGATAATGCTTTCGGACAGAAAGGCCTCGCACATCTCCGGGAACAGTGTCATGATATCAATCCGCATACTCACTCCCCCTTGACCTCCACCGGATCATCGAAGATACCGGGGATGGGACGGACCAGGATGCGTTCTGCATCGAGATCGACATCGACGAGCAGCCCCGGGAGGACGGGCATCAGGACGGTCTTTCCTTCCTTCCGGACCGACCAGATGTCGCCGGCACCGTGGTTTGTGACGTCCGTGACCTTGCCGTAGATCCGTTCCGGGTCGTCGGCGTCCCGGACCTCACAGCCGAGAATTTCGGCGATGAAGTAGGCGCCTTCTTTGAGCGGAAGATCTTTCCGGGCCGCGTAGAGCACGGTTCCCCGGAGCTTTTCCGCGGCATCGAGATCCTTCACGTCTTCCAGCGTCAGCAGTTCCTGCCGCTTGTGGGGCCGGGCGCGGAGCACCCGAACCGGCTGTTTGCCTTCCGGATCCAGATAGAGAGTCGAGAGGCCGTCGAAGACCTCCTGGGAATCGGTCCACGGATCCAGCCTGCATTCGCCGCGGACCCCGTGGGTCCCGACGATCTTTCCGACCTGCAAATACGATTTTCGCATAGTATCTCCTGCATGAAAAAAGGGATACCCCTGACGGGGTACCCCGAGAAAACCTTAGTCAATTTCCACGGCAATACGGTTGTCGCTGCGATTGGCAGCGGCACGCATGACCGTACGGATGGCCTTGGCAATTCTGCCCTGCTTTCCGATGACTCTTCCCATGTCGTCCGGTGCCACATGAAGATGATAGACCGTGACGCCGTTTTCATTGGGGTCGTCCACGTCGACGCGGACGGCGGAGGGGTCATCCACAAGCCCCTGGGCAATGTGAATGAGTAATTCCTGCATAAAGGCCTCCATTATTTCTCTTCTGCGGCTGCAGCTTTCTTGATGAGTGCGCGGACAGTATCGGTCGGCTGTGCGCCGTTTTTGATCCACTGCTGGGCCTTCTCCTGGTCAATGCGGATAACTGGGGGCTCAACGGTGGGATCGTAGAAGCCGATCTCCTCGATGAAACGGCCGTCGCGCGGGAATCTGGAATCTGCTACAACAACGCGGTAAGACGGCTGCTTCTTTGCGCCCATTCTTCTGAGTCTGATTTTAACTGCCATGTTTTTTCTCCTCCAAAAAAGTAGTTCAAATAAAAATTACGGAATGATTTTACATACCCAGCTTGCTGAAGTCAACCTTATTCAAGTCTGCCGCGTTTCCGCTCATGCCCATTCTGCGGAGTTGCTTGCGCGCTTTCTTGCTGTTCATCTGTTTAAACATCTTCTGCATCTGACGGTACTGAGACAGAAGACGGTTGACATCCTCGACTTTCTGACCGGAGCCGGCCGCAATGCGGCGTTTCCGGGACGGGTTGATGATGGCCGGTTTTTCGCGCTCTTCGGGGGTCATGGAATAGATGAGTGCCTCGAGGCGGTCAAACTGTTTTTCATCTATGTCAATGTCCTTTGCCTGCTTGGCCATACCGGGAATCATAGCGATGACATCCTGCATATTGCCGAGCTTACGTACTTTCTGAATGTTGGAAAGCAGGTCATTGAGGTCAAATTTGTTCTTGCGCAGCTTTTTCTCGAGCTTGGCGGCCTCCTCGTCGGAGTACTGCTGCTCGGCGCGCTCAATAAAGGAGAGCATGTCGCCCATTCCGAGGATACGGGAAGCCATGCGGTCCGGATGGAAGACGTCGAGGTCATCCAGCTTTTCACCGGTGCCGACGTAGATGATGGGCTTGCCGGTGATGGCCTTGGCAGACAGCGCGGCGCCGCCGCGGGTGTCGCCGTCGAGCTTGGTGAGGACAAGGCCGTCGATTCCGACCTGGTCATTGAACGAAGACGCGACGTTGACGGCATCCTGGCCGGTCATGGCGTCGACGACAAGCAGAACGTCGGTGGGATGAACCGCCGCCTTGATGTTCTGTAGCTCTTCCATAAGGGTCTCATCGACATGCAGTCGGCCTGCGGTGTCGATAAAGACATAGTCATACCCCTGGTCTTTGGCATAGGAGATGGCCTCTTTGGAAATTTCCACGGGGTCTCCCTGGCCGCGCTCAAACACCGGTACCCCGGCCTTCTCGCCGACCACCTGCAGCTGCTTGATGGCCGCGGGACGGTAGACGTCGCAGGCGACCAGCAGCGGCCGGTTGCCGTTGCCCTTGAGTTTTTTTGCGACTTTTGCGCAGCAGGTGGTTTTACCGGAGCCCTGCAGACCGCACATCATAACGATTGTCGGCGGATGGCTGGCCGTCATAAGGCGGGCATCTGTGCCGCCCATGAGGTCGGTCAGTTCCTCATTGACAATTTTGATGACCATCTGTGCGGGGGTCAGGCTTTTCATGACCTGCTCGCCGATTGCCCTCTGGGTGACCTTCTGCGTGAAGTCCTTGGCCACTTTATAGGAGACATCGGCTTCCAGGAGAGCCAGGCGGACTTCCCGCATGGCGCTCTTGACGTCGGCCTCCGTC
The DNA here is from genome assembly GCA_900542575.1 of uncultured Oscillospiraceae bacterium. Lineage (GTDB taxonomy): Bacteria > Bacillota > Clostridia > Oscillospirales > Acutalibacteraceae > RUG420. The sequence continues at coordinate 14,891 of UQOE01000008.1, read as the reverse complement.
AGAGAGCCTTTGCTTTTCAGGGACTTAAATGCCGACTCAAGACGGTCGGATAAGCCTTCAAATGCCATAGACAGCTCCTCTTGCCTGGTTGGCGGTTATTCGCTGAGCGTGTCAGCGATAAATTTAATCTGCACCACTGCGTCGTTGATCTCCCTCGAGAGACCTGTGCGCATGTTGTGTTCGTTGATTTTCTCCGCGTACATGCGGATGTCGTCCAGGCCCTTCTTTACCTCTTCAAACCGCCGGCAGAGCCCCAGCTTTTCCTCCATTTCGAAGAGCTGCTTCTCCGCCCGTTTGATGGCGTCGCGGACACCCTGCCGGGTGATGCCCTCATTTTCGGCAATTTCCGCCAGAGAGAAATCGTCGACGTAGTAGTACTCCAGGAAAGAACGCTGCCGCTCGGTCAGCATTTCGCCGTAGAAGTCCAGCAGCATGTTGATGCGCTCAAAATCCTTTGCCTTTGCCACGTTCCGGTCCCTCCGTTTTTTGACCCAGACGAAAGAGGAAGCCGCTTTTTCAGGCGGCTTCTGCTGTAAAGTTTGTTTCTTTACATGCGCTATTATACGGATTTCCCACCCGAAAGTCAAGCACAATTATTTTTTCAGCGTGACGATGGTGACGCCCTCTTCGCCCTCGCCGTAGGTGCCCAGCCGATAGCTCTCAACCCGCTTGTTGTTTTTCAGGTAGCGGCCGACGGCTTTGCGCAGCACACCGGTGCCCTTTCCGTGGATGACCGTGAACTGGCGGATGCCGACGCGGTACTGGAGATCGAGGAATCGATCCAGCGTGCTGACGGCCTCCTCCGAGTCCATGCCGCGGAGATCCACTGTGGTGTCCACGCTCTTGTTGAGCTTGGAGTCCAGATGACTGCCGCCCCGCCGGTTCGGCTTCGGCTTCCGTGTTTTGGCTGCCTTCCCCTTCTCGTCCAGCCGTAGCCTGGACTCGGGGACGCGGGTCTTCAGGATGCCCGCGGTGACCTCCACCATGCCGTTCTTGTCCGCCAGCTTCGTGACGGTGGCCGGCTCCGCGAGATCCGCCACAATGACGGAGTCTCCGACTTTGAGCGGACGGGGCAGGACATAATTGTCATCCTCCGCCAGCTCCGCGATTGGGTTCGTAATATCGTCGAGCTTATTCTCATGCCGCCGGATGGTGCGCTTGGCATCGGCCGAGACCTGTGCGAGATCTTTCGCCCGCTTCCGCTCTTTCTTCAGACGGTCGAGATCGTCCATGAAGAAGGCGGCCTCCCGCTCCGCGTGTTCCACAATGCGCTTCGCCTCTTTGCGGGCCTTCTCGGTCTCCTCGTCCCGTAGCTTCTCGATTTCGGCCTTGCTTGCCTCCGCCTCTTTCCGGGCCTGTTCGGCGGCGACGGCGGCCTCCTCGGCCTTCTCACGCTCCTTGTCCAGGGCGGCCCGGCTCTGTTCGAGCTTTTCCACTGTGGTCTCAAATTCCGTGTTCTCATCGGAGATCAGATCGCGCGCGCGATCTACGACTTCGTCCGGCATACCCAGGTGGGTGGAGATGGCGAAGGCGTTGGACCGCCCGGGGGTTCCAATGATGAGCCGGTAGGTCGGGGACAGCGTCTCAATGTCGAATTCACAGGAGGCGTTCTCGACGCGGTCGGTGTTCAGCGCATAGGCCTTGAGTTCCGCGTAGTGGGTGGTCGCCAGAACTTTTGCCCCCTGCAGATGCAGCTGTTCGAGGATGGCGATAGCCAGTGCCGCACCTTCTACCGGGTCCGTGCCGGCGCCCAGCTCATCGATGAGCACCAGGGAGTGCTCGTCGGCCTGCCCCAGGATATGGACGATATTGGTCATGTGGGCAGAAAAGGTGGACAGAGACTGTTCAATGCTCTGTTCGTCGCCGATATCGGCGAAAACGTGCTTATAGACGCAGACCTTGCTGCCGTCTGCCACCGGAATCATCAGCCCGGAGGAGGCCATCAGGGTCAGGAGACCAACCGTTTTAATGGAGACCGTCTTGCCGCCGGTGTTCGGGCCGGTGATGACCAGGGTATCGAAGTCCTCGCCGAGGCGGATGTTGGTGCTGACTACCTTTTTCGGGTCGATCAGCGGGTGGCGGGCCTTCTTCAGGTCGGTAATGCCCTTGTCATTGAGCTCCGGTGCAGCGGCTTTCATGGAATAGGCCATCTGCGCTTTCGCAAAGACAAACGCAAGGTAAACGGCTGATTCATAGCTCAGCTTGGTCTCGTTGTAGACCGCTCCGGCCTGTTCAGAGAGCTCCGTCAGGATGCGCTCCACTTCCTCGCGCTCCTTGCCCATGAGCTCTTTGATCTCATTGTTGGCGTCGACGACGGACATGGGCTCAATGAAAACGGTGGCGCCGGAGTCCGAGGTGTCCTGCACCAGGCCGGCAATCTCATTCTTGTGCTCCCGTTTGACCGGGACGACATATCTGCCGTTTCGTACCGTGACAATGGCGTCCTGCAGGACGGTGGCGTAGTGGTCCGAGTGGATGATGTGGTCCAGCTTGTCGCGGATCTTGTTCTCCTGCGCGTGCATGCGCCGGCGGATATCCTTTAGCGCCGGCGACGCATCATCGGCCATACGGTCCTCGGACAGGATGCAGGTATAGATGCGGTCCTCCAGATACTTCTGCGGCGTGATGGACAGGAAATATTTGGTCAGCACGGTATCGATTCCCTCGCAGGAATCGTACCAGGCGGTCATGCCCCGAAGCGTACGGAGGGTTGAGCCGACGGAGAGGAGATCTCCCATGGAGAGAACGCCTCCGGTGGTCGCAATGTAGAGCCGGTTGTTGACATTGATCAGGCCGCCGAACGAAGGGCCGCCGAACTTGGCGAGCAGCATATGGGCGTCCAGCGTCTCCTGGAGCAGATCCTGTGCCTCGGCCAGCGTCTGCGCCGGCTCCAGTTCCTCCGCCATGACTTTGGCATCCTGACAGGCGGCAAAGCCCGCCAGGATTTCCCGGATGCGGTCGAATTCCAGTGCTTTTTCGTGTCTGTTCTGCCTCTTCATAAATATCTGTTACCCCTTCGGAAGCTGTTTATAGAAGTCCAGCGTGCGGTAGCCCCGCCCGGTCTGCCGGAGCACAAACTGCTCCGCCGCCTGGGAGAGCTCCTTCTCCGCAGCCGCTGTCACCTTGTAGTTGAATATCTTTTTCGGCTCGCTGTAAAGTATGAACCGCATGGCCGTTACAGCGCCGAGCGACAGTTTCATGCCGCTGTCCCCGCTTCCGCAGTTCCGGCACAGAAGCCGTCCGCTGGCGGGATTAAAATACATGAAGTCGGTCTCGTACGTGCCGCATTCAGCGCAGGCCACCAGGTCCGGCATATAGCCGGAGTCGGACATGGCACGCAGCTCGGCGGTGGCCTTGACGAGCACCGGCCTGCGCTTCTTCTCCGCCATAAGGTACAGCGAATTCAGCAGCAGGCGGAGCATTTCTTCGGACTCCTCATTCTCGGGCGCCAGCTCACCGAACAGCTCGGCGAGATAGAATCCGATGCTTAAGGCCTCCATGTCATCATACAGAGCAAAAAAAGAATGTTTCGGCGAAGCGCTGTTAACCGTATAGGAATCCTTGCCTTTGTAGAGCACAAAGTCGGAGTAGCTCAGCAGCTGCGTGGTGGAGAGCAGTCTGCTCTTGACGGTCGTCGCCCGCCGCACAAACGCGCGGATTTTGCCGAATTTCGAGGTGAGGATGGTGATGAGCTTGTCGCTCTCGCCGACCCGCTGTTCCTTGATGACAAGGCCGTCGGTCTCTACCGTCATACTACTCCCCCCTCTGCTCTTATCTGGAATATTCTAGTAGAAAGAAAGATAAAAAACAATAGATGACCAGACGATTCGCCATTTCCGAAAATCAGGCCGAATCTTTCCATTCCTCTCCATGAGAAAAAAGGGCCTGCTCTTCAGCAGACCCTCTTTTATGCTTTCCAATATTACAGTTCTCCGCTGTTGTCCAGACCAAAGTCCCGGATGTAGTTTTCCCGGTCTCTCCACCCCTCTTTGACTTTGACCCAGCAGTGGAGATTTACTTTGCAGCCGAAGAACCGCTCCATGTCCTCACGGGCATAGGTGGAAATTTTCTTCAGCATGGCGCCCTTTTTGCCGATGATGATGCCCTTGTGGGACTCCTTCTCGCAGAAAATGGTGGCGTCGATGTCAAGGATGTCCTCTCCCGCCCTGTTGGTACGCTCGGAGAAGCGGTCCAGACTGACGGCGGTGCCGTGGGGAACTTCCTTGTCCAGCAGTCGGAGCATTTTTTCGCGGATAATTTCTGCGGCGATGACACGCTCCGGCTGGTCAGTCAGCGCGTCGTCCGGGAAGAAATGTACGGACGGCTCTGCCAGCTTTTTGAGCTCTTCCAGCAGCTCGTCGACACCGTCGCCCTTAACCGCACAGACCGGAACAATGGCGGCGAACTCCATCTGAGCACTGAGCTCCGCAATGCGGGGCATTAACTGCTCTTTCTCGTCAACGGTGTCAATTTTATTGATGGCCAGAACAGTGGGAAGTCCCGACTGCTTCAGCTTATTCAGCAGCTCCTGCTCCTCTTCCGAGAGACCGGGCTGCGGCTCTACGACAAAGAGGACCGCGTCCACGCCGGCGATGCTGTCGGAGACCGCCTCCATCATCTTTTCCCCGAGTTTGTTGCGCGGGTGAAAATAGCCCGGGGTGTCGGTAAAGACCAGCTGGACCGGTCCGTCCGTCAGAACGCCCATGATTTTGGTGCGGGTGGTCTGGGGCTTGTTGGAGACGATGGCGACTTTCTGGCCGATCATCCGGTTGAGCAGAGAGGATTTGCCGACATTGGGCTTTCCGACAATGGAGAGAAAAGCGGTTCTGGTTTCTTCAGCCATTCGTTATTCGTCCTCCATGTAGTAGTTGCCGTCGCGGCGCAAGCCGAGTTCGGTGAGAACTTTTTCCTCTTTTTCGCGCATGCGGACCAGTTCAATGCCGCCGAGCTCATGGTCGTAACCGAGCAGGTGCAGCATGGAGTGAACCGTAAGATAGCCGACTTCGCGCTCCAGACTGTGGCCGTAACGTTTGGCCTGCTCCTCTGCCTTTTCCAGTGAGATGACAATGTCGCCGAGCTCCGCCTCATTGGTGTCATAGTTGATGTCATAGACACCGTTCTCGCCGAGCGGGAAGGAGAGAACGTCCGTCTCGCTGTCAATATTGCGGTACTGTTTGTTGAGTTCATGGATGCGCTCGTTGTCGACGATGGAGACGGAGACCTCCGCGTCCTGCGGAAACTCCTCCATAACGAGAACAGCGGTGCAGCAGCGGCGAATAAGAAGCCGCATGCCCTTCGGAATTTTCACTTTTTTCTGGTCGTTGGAGATAATAACTTTTACTTTGTGCGCCATAACTGCTGATTTCCTCTTCTCTATTTAATTGGCGTGTTTTTTCTTTGTCTTCTGCTGTTCCTCGGCGTATTCGGCATAGGCCTTGACGATTTCCTGCACCAGATGATGCCGGACGACGTCTTTGTCGCTGAACCGGACGGTCGCAATGTCCTCGATGCCGTGGAGGATATGGGTAACTTCTATGAGTCCGGAGCGTTTGCCCCGGGGAAGGTCAATTTGGGTGACATCGCCGGTGACGACGGCTTTGGAGCCGGCACCGAGACGGGTCAGGAACATTTTCATCTGTTCCGAGGTCGTATTCTGCGCCTCGTCCAGGATGATGAAACTGTCGTCCAGGGTACGGCCGCGCATGTAGGCGAGCGGTGCGACTTCAATTGTGCCGCGCTCCAGTTGTTTCTGGAAACTGTCCGGCCCCAGCATGTCAAATAGCGCATCGTAAAGCGGATGAAGATAGGGGTCTACTTTCTGCTGCAGGTCACCTGGAAGGAAGCCCAGGCTTTCGCCTGCCTCTACGGCGGGACGGGTCAGGACGATGCGCTCCACCTCTTTGGCCTTAAACGCCTTGACCGCCATGGCGACAGCGAGGTAGGTCTTTCCGGTACCGGCTGGTCCTATGCCAAAGACAATTGTGTTATCACGGATAGCCTCTACGTACTGCTCCTGTCCCAGCGTCTTGGCCTTGACCGGTTTGCCGCGCGCTGTAATACAGATGCAGTCGGTCATAAGCCGGGCGAGCTTTCCGCCGGAGCCCTCCTGAACCATGGAGATGACATAGCGGATATTCTGCTCATTCAGGCGTTCGCCTTTTTCAATGAGCAGGAGCATTCCGTCCACCGTCTTGGAGGCAAGCTCTACCGCGTCCTCTTCCCCGGTGAGTTTCAGCTGGCCGCCGCGATTCACGGCGGTAATTCCGAACGCCTTTTCCAGGAGAATCATATTCTCGTCAAAAACGCCGAACAGCTCAGCGGCCTGTTCCATATTGTCAAAACGAATAATCTTTTCTGCCACTTACACAGGTTCCTTTCACAGAGGATAGTGACCTCACTATCCAAGGTAACAAGATTATACGTCTTATTGCCTAAAAAATCATTTGACAATTTGGCCAATATTCCTAGTTTTTTTGCGCATTATTTTCGGCATCCACGCGTGCCCGTGCCCAATCCCGTGCGTTTTTCTACAAAAATGCGCGGAAAAAGCCCGATCTCTCACGAGAACGGGCCTTTTCCGGTTCTAAGGATCTTACTATAAAATCCGCTTACTCAGCGGGATTTTCTGCAATGACCGCCCTGGTCTTCAGGACCGAAGACGGCGAGACGGAAAACTCGTCGAGTCCCCATTTCAGCAGGGACGGGATAAGACGCGGGTCGGCAGCCGCCTCACCGCACATGCCCACCGGAATACCGGCAGATTTGGCATTTCGAATTACTGTCTCTATGGCTCGCAGCACAGAGGGCTGCATGGCGTCATAGAGATTGGCGACCTGCGGGTTGCCGCGGTCGGCACACATAATGTATCCGGTCAGGTCATTCGTGCCGATGGAGAAGAACGCGGCGTGCTGCGCCATGACGTCGGAGAGGATGGCGGCAGAAGGCGTCTCCACCATAATGCCGATTGGGCAGTCGCCATAGGGCACGCCCTCTTCCTTCAGCTCCTCTTTGCAGCGCTCTGCCAGCTGTTTGGCGGCCTCAATTTCCTCGACGCAGGTAATCAGCGGAAGCATAATTTTGACATTGCCGTCTGCCCCGGCGCGCAGGATGGCGCGCAGCTGGCGTTTAAAAAGCTCCTGGCTGTCCAGGCAGTAGCGGATGGCGCGGTGGCCGAGGAACGGGTTGTCCTCTTTCTCCATCTTCAAATAGGTGATGTCCTTGTCGCCGCCGATGTCCAGCGTGCGGATGATGACCTCCCGGTCTCCCATGCGTTTGGCGACCTGAGAATAGGCCTCATACTGCTCGTCCTCGGAGGGCTCTTCTGCGCGGTCCATGAACAGGAACTCTGTGCGGAACAGGCCAATGCCTTCGCATCCGTTGTCGTCTGCCGCACGGGCATCCTCCGGCTTGCCGATATTGCAGTAGATAGCTTTGCGGACGCCGTCCGACGTGACCGTCGGGAGGGTGCGGTATTTTTTGAGGGCCTCCCGCTCCTCCAGGAATGCGCGCTGCTTTTTCTGGTATTCCGCAAGTGTCTTTTCATCCGGTTCTACCAGGACTTCGCCGGAGGCGCCGTCGAGAATGACGGTGGACCCTTCCGTGATGGCGGTGGCACCGGCCAGTGAGAGCACCGCCGGCACCTGCATGGCACGGGCCAGGATGGCGCTGTGGGAGGTATACCCGCCGATTTCCGCCAGGATTCCCGCCGTGTTGACCGGGTTGATCTGTCCGGTCATGGACGGGGTAAAATCTTTGGCAATCAGGATGCTGCCCGCGGGGACCGCGGCGAGATTCACCTGGCTGACGCCAAGCAGAAGCGACAGCAGGCCGTCACGGATGTCGCTGACGTCGGAGGCGCGCTGCATCAGCAGCTCGTCGCCGGAGGCGGCAAACATGTCGTGGAAGGACTGGCAGACCGTGTCGGCCGCCGCTTCCGCAACGGCACCGCCGTCAATGGCCTCTTCCATCTGCTGAACCATAAACGGGTCGCTGATCATCTCAATGTGGCCCTGTAGGATTTCCGCCTGTTTAGCCCCGGCGGAAGCGGTCAGTGTCTCCACCATCTGCTCCGTCTCGGCCTTGAAGGCGGCAACTGCCCCCTGGAGCCGCTGTTTTTCTCCTTCCGGAGTGGAGAAGGAGACGGAACTGTAGTCGAGATCGACCTCTTTGATGACAACGGCTTTTCCGATTCCGTACCCTTCCGATACGCCGATTCCTTTCTGCATAGCTCCGTCCCCTTCCTTGGTATTGTATGTGGTCTTATTCCGGATCGCCCAGGCCGGACTCGATGAGGCTGACGGCCTTGTCCAGTGCCTCCTGCTCATCCGGGCCGTCGCATTTGACGGTGAGCTCGGTACCGAACTTGATGCAGGCTGCCATGATATTCATGATGCTCTTGGCGTTGACTTCTTTTCCATCGATGTCAAATGTGATGGTGCTCTTAAACTTGGCCATCTCCTTGATGAAGTTGTTGGCCGGGCGCATATGGAATCCTTCTTTGTTTACGACTTTGGTTTTCTGCTCTACCATAGTAAAATCTCCTTTTTTGTATTCAGGCAGCCTTGGCTGCTTTTTCTGCTTTTTTCTGTTCTTTTGCCTGACGTTTTGCCTCTTTGGCCTCGGCCGGTGTGGTCACGTTCTTCTTCATGAGGAGGAGCATGAACATACCGACAATGGAGCCGACCACAAGCGCCAGCAGGTACCAGTACCAGCCGCCGACCGTGGCGATGACGAAGATGCCGCCGTGGGGTGCACGGAGCGTGCAGTGGAACAGCATGGACAGGGCACCTGCCACGCCGGAGCCAACCATAACGCTCGGGAGTACCCGGCCCGGGTCAGACGCCGCATAGGGGATGGCGCCTTCGGTGACGAAGGACAGGCCCATGATGTAGAGAGTCGGGCCGGTCTTCCGCTCCTGGGCGGTCCATTTCCACGGGAAGAACGAGGTGGCCAGTGCAATGGCGATGGGAGGGACCATACCGCCGATCATGACGGCGGCCATAATCTCGTAGCACATGGTCTGCGCTGCTCCGGTGTATCCGACGGCTGCGGTCAGCATGCCGGTACCGAAGACATAGGCCGCCTTGTTGATGGGACCGCCCATGTCAGAGGCCATCATGGCCGCAAGAATGAAGCCGAGCAGGACGCTTAAGTGTTTGGCGTTCAGGAAGTTGAGGAAGGTACCGAAGGCCGTGTTGATGAGGATCATCAGCGGATCAATAGTACACATAATGACCGCGATTAACGCAATACCGCACAGCGGATACAGAAGCATGGGCTTCAGGCCGTCGAGGCTCTTCGGGAGTTTCTTAAAGCAGAACTGCAGGAGCTTGATGACGTAGCCCGCCGCGAAGCCTGCAATAAGGGCACCGATGAAGCCGGCCGAGATGCCGTCGGGGTTTCCGCCCGGCGCGCTCCAGATGGAGCCGATCTTGGCCATATAGCCGCCGACAAATCCGACCGCCAGGGCCGGTAGGTCGCCGATGGCGTAGGCGATGAATCCGGCAAGGACCGGAAGCATAAAGTCAAATGCGAGGTTACCGACGGTCTTAAACCACTTGGACGCAGTCAGCATGGAGCCGAACTCGGCACCCGGCTGAATACCGTGAACCTGGCAGAAGATGGTGTCGATGAGGAAGGCGATGGCAATCAGCAGTCCGCCTCCGATGACGAACGGGAGCATGTGGGAAATGCCGCTCATCAGCTCCTGGTAGACTTTGTGCCAGCCGCTCTCGGTCTTGCCGGAAGCGGTACTCTCCTCTCCGCTGCCGGAGGCGTGCCAGACAGGCGCTTTCCCGTCAGCAATTTCCTGGATGAGCTCCTTCGGGCGGTTGATGCCGGCGGAAACCTCTACTTTTACGACGGGTTTGCCGTCAAAGCGGTCCATATCAACCTTTTTGTCGGCGGCCACGATGATGCCGTCCGCCGCGGCAATTTCCTCCGCGGTCAGAACGTTCTTGGCGCCGCCGGCGCCGTTGGTCTCAGCCTTGAGCGGAAGTCCCATCTCCTCGCCGGCCCGCTCCAGGGCCTCTGCCGCCATAAAAGTGTGGGCAATGCCGTTCGGGCAGGCGGTCACGGCGAGAATGCGGTAGGCGGGAACCGCCTCTTCCGGAGCTGTTTTTTCCTCTTCCGCGCGATTTGATTCCTGTGCCGCGGCAGCGGTATCCTCTTCCGGCTCCTCTTCCGGAAACTTCTCGGCCTCTTTTTCCGTGATAATCTTCAGGAACTCCTCCGGCGTTTCGGCGCCGCGCAGGGCGTTGGCGAAGTCCGGGTCCATCAGCATCATCATGAGGTGGGAGAGGATTTCCAGGTGGGCGTCGCCAGCGCCTTCCGGTACCGCAATCATGAAGAACAGGGTGCTGGGCATGCCGTCCGGCGCATCGTAGTCGACGCCGTCCGGAACCGTCATGGCGGCGAGACCCGGGTGTTTGGCGGTGTTGGTCTTGGAGTGCGGGACGGCGATTCCCTCGCCGATGGCGGTTGTGCTCTCCGACTCCCGTTTCAGAATGGCCTCTTTAAAGCCGGCGGCATCGTTGAGATTTCCGACTTTTTCGTGTATGGCGATGAGCTGGTCAATGGCGTTTTCCTTGTCGCTCGCCGACGCCCCCAGCTTGATGGCGTCCGCGGTCAGCAAATCTTTGATTCTCATAGCGTCACCTTACCCCTGAAAATACTTCTGATAGATGTTGCGGACGTCTTCTCCCGGAGCAATGCCGTCGTAAAACGCCGTGGCATTTCCGGCTGCAGAGCCCCAGCGCAGCGCGGCGTCGTAGGTGCCCTCCATTTCGTAGCCGGCCAGGAAACCGGCGACCATGGAGTCGCCGCACCCGACGCTGTTGACCACTTCGCCGGGCACAATGCCCGTCGTGCGGACTTCGCCGTTCTCGTCAACCAGAAGTGCGCCTGCACTTCCGCGGCTGATGAGCACGTTGCGCGCGCCCTGCTCCTGCAGTTTTTTGGCATATTTGGTCAGGTTCTCCTCGTCGTGTTTGTCGAGCTTTACGCCGAAGAGCTCCCCGAGTTCATGGTGATTGGGTTTGATGAGGAAAGGATGGTACGGAAGCACACGCTTAAGGCCTTCGCCGGTCGTGTCCACGGTGATGTCCACATCTTTTCCGCTCAGCCGCTGAAAAATGGTCTCATAGATGTTTTCCGGCAGACTGCTCGGCACGTTGCCGGCGAGTACCAGCCGGTCGCCTTTCTGGAGGGCGTCCAGTTTGGTGAGAAGGGCTTCCACGCTCTCGTCAGGGACGTCCGGGCCCGGCGCGTTGACCGCGAGTTCCCCGGGCGCATAGAGTTTGACGTTGATACGGGTGGATCCGGATGGAAGGCCGACAAAGTCGGTGTCAATGCCCTGTGCCTGCAGCAGCTGGCGCAGACCCGCTCCGGTAAACCCGGCCAGAAAGCCGAGCACCCGGGTCGGCACACCCAGCTCATGAAGGAGCATGGACACGTTGATCCCCTTGCCGCCGGGGTACAGTTCCGCGCTGTCGGCCCGGACAATGTCCTCCCCTTTCAGCGAAGGGGCGCGCATGACATAGTCCAGTGCGGGATTTAACGTCACAGTGTAAATCATGAGAATGAATCCTCCTTAATGTCCCGGTCCGCGGGTCTTTTCCCCGAAGGCTTTCACAACTGTGTGGTCTATATAAACCTGGTCGGGCAGCCGGTCGGTAATGATGGCGGAGCCGTCCAGGGAACCAAACGTAATGGTGGAAACTTTTCCGAACTTGGAGGCGTCCGTCACAATATAGGAGACGAAACTCCGCTCTATGGCGGCGGTCTTCAGAAAAGCCTCGTCGACGTCGGGCGTGGTGTAGCCATATTTTTCGTGGATGCCGTTGGCACCGAGGAACGCCTTGGAAAAGTTGTAGTGGCGCAGATTGTTGGCGGCTGCCAGCCCGACGACGGCCTCGGTCGCCCCTTTGAGTTCCCCTCCCAGGACAAAGGTCTTGAAGCCGCGGGCGGCCAGATTGCGGGCGTGGACAATGCCGTTGGTCACAAACTGGGCTTTGGGCGCCTGAATATAGTCAATCATAAGAAGCGTCGTAGTGCCGGCGTCGATATAAACAAAGTCCTCGTCGGTAATCTGCTCAGCGGCGAGCTGTGCGGCCAGTTTTTTCTCCGAGACGTTTTTGCTGATTTTTTCCTGAATATCATCTTCGCTCAGGACAAACTGGCGTTCGGTCAGCGTCGCACCGCCGTGGACGCGGTTCAGTTTTCCGAGCTTGTCGAGCTCCAGAAGGTCCCGGCGAACCGTACTCTCGGAGGCGCCGAGTTTCTGGGTCAGCTCCGCTACGGAGACCATGCCTTCTTCGTGGAGGATGTCGAGAATCTGGGACTTACGCTCCTGAGCAAGCTTTGACATGTCCGTCTCCTTTCGTTTCACCATTTCTTCTTTACTACGCCTTCATTACATCCGTTGAGACGTTCAATTTCAATCATGATCAGTCAAAATCATTCAGAATTGTACAATCCAACAAGTGAATCATGATTTATTCGTGGGAATTGCACAATAAATATGCTTGATTCTGATCGGTTCCGGCGTCTTCGCCAAATTGTTCAGCCAAACCGTCATTCTTGCAGGTCCCCAGCTTCTGTGCTATGATTCTTTCGTTTGAATTTTCTCCGACAAAAAGAGGTTTTCCGCATGAAAAAAATCTTTCGAAAGGACATTGTCCCGGCCTGCGACTACTGTCTCCACGGACGGCCCGCTCCAGATGCGGACGCCGTGCTCTGTGTCAAACACGGCATCATGCAGCGAAACTCTTCCTGTCGGCAGTTTAAATACGATCCTCTGAAACGGGCACCCAAACCGAAAGCCCGGATACAGACCGATTTCAGGCCCGAAGACTTTGAGCTCTGACCGGAAAGGAAGTACTTTCGCTTATGTCCATATTTCGTCCGTTCCGCGCACTGCGCCCAGACCCTGCGCTGGCAGGCAGAATTGCTGCTCTCCCCTATGATGTCATGAACGAGGAAGAGGCCCGCGCTCTGACAGCGAAGAACCCCTATTCGTTTCTCCATATCTCCCGTGCAGAGGTAGACCTCCCGAAAGGCACCGACCCCTACAGCGACGAAGTCTATGCCAAAGCTGCAGAAAACCTGCACAGCTTTGAGAAGAAGGGATACCTGCTGCGCGACAAAGATGCCAGCTTTTATATTCTCCAGCAGAATATGGACGGGCGTGTTCAGACCGGTCTGGTTGGCTGTGCTTCGATCGACGACTATATTAATAATGTTATTAAGAAGCACGAAAAAACCCGCTACGAAAAGGAGGCCGACCGCATCCGCCACGTCAGCACCTGCATGGCCAATACCGGAGCCATCTTCCTGACGTATCGCGGGCGCAGCTCTATCAGCGCCGTCATTCAGAAATGGAAGCAGACGCACACTCCCGTCTATGATTTCACCATGGATGGCGGGGTCCGTACGCTTCTCTGGGTCGTAGACGATGCCAATGTTTGTCTTCAGCTCTCCACCGCTTTTCGTGACGAGGTTGACTCCCTCTACATCGCCGACGGACACCACCGCTGCGCCTCTGCCGCCCACGTGGGCATGGAGCTGCGCCGGAAAAATCCGTCCTATACCGGGTATGAAGAGTTCAACCGCTTCCTCGCTGTCGCCTTCCCGAGCGATGAACTGCAGATCATGGACTATAACCGCGTCATCCGCACGCCGGAAGGCATGACCAAAGAGGAGCTGTTTCAGGGCATAAACAAGAATTTCGACATTGAATGTCAGCTGCAGCTGCATCCCTACCGCCCCGAAGCGCCGCGCACATTCGGCATGTACTACGACGGAAGCTGGTACAAACTAACTGCCCGGCCCGACACGTATCCCCCGGACGACCCGGTGGACTCCCTCGACGTCTCCATTCTGCAGAACAATCTCATTGCACCGGTCCTCGGCATCGAGGATCCGCGAAAAGACAGCCGGATCGACTTCGTCGGCGGCATCCGCGGACTGGAGGAACTGGAGCGGCGCGCGACATCAGATATGAATCTGGCCTTCGCCATGTATCCCACTTCGCTCAACCAGCTGATTGCCATTGCAGATGCCCACGAGCTCATGCCGCCCAAATCCACCTGGTTTGAGCCAAAACTTCCGAGCGGCCTGTTTATCCACGACCTGTCAGAATAAATAATCGAGATTCAAAACGAGGACTGTTTCCGACAGTCCTCGTTTTCAATATGACTCAATTCTCAGGCCGGAAATCGGCAGAATTTACACAGTTCCACAAATTTTCGGAATTGTGCAATTTTTGCCATTGACTGCCGGTCCATTTGGACTAGAATACCATTTACACCCCTATCTGATTTAGAATCCATAAGGAGGCATCCTTACCATGAAAGAAAAAATCAATGCATTTGACTACGCGAAAGAAATTGTCAGTGAAATTCCCCGCGGCGTCCTTCTGACGACCATGGTAGATGAAAAGGTCAACTCCATGACCATCGGCTGGGGCTCTCTGGGCTTCGAGTGGGGAAAGCCTGTTTTCACCGCTTATATCCGTGAAGGCCGCTTTACCAAAAAGCAGCTCGACGCCAACCCGGAATTTACCATAAATGTTCCGCTGAATCACGATGACGCCGTAAAAATTCTCAAATACTGCGGCAGCCATTCCGGCCGCAACTCCAACAAGGTAAAAGAGGCCGGCCTCACGCTGGAGACGCCGACCACGATCTCCGTCCCCGGCGTCAAAGAGGCACCGCTGACGCTGGAGTGCAAAGTTATCTACTCCCAAATGCAGGACTACACCCTCGGCACCTCTCCGGCCATCGCGAAATTCTACCCGCAGAATGTGCCCAGCGAGGCCACCGGCGCCAACAAGGACAACCATCTGATGGTCATGGGCGAGATTCTGAATGCGTATATTTTAAAGTGAATTC
>UQOE01000007.1 GCA_900542575.1 uncultured Oscillospiraceae bacterium | reverse complement strand
CGGGGACAACATGGACGACCCGTCTCTGATCCCGATCGCCGTGGAGGGTGTGGAACATGTTCTGCAGGCCGCCATCCGCGCCGGAGTGAAAAAGGTCGTCATGACTTCCTCGGAGGCCGCCAACTATCCGGATAAAAAAGATCCGAACCCGAAGATCGACGAGACGTTCTGGACCGATGAGAACAACATCGGCGACGTACGCGATCTCGCCCATCTCCACGTGCTGGCCATGGAGCAGGATGCGGCGAACGGACAGCGCTTTATCGCAGAGTCCGAGGAGATGACCATGCGGAGATGGCAAAGATTATGAAGGAAGCTTTCCCGGAGTATAAAATCCGCACGGCAGTTGTCCCGGATTTCCTGATCTCCCTGATGGCGAAATTCAATCCGGCCATGAAAGTCCTGAACACGATGATCGGTTTGAAGTATCACCGGGACAACACAAAAGCACGCCGTCTTCTGGGATGGAATCCGCGCCCTGCCAAAGAGACCGTGCTGGATACCGTAAACTATATCGTCAAAAACGAACTGGATTAAGCGACTTTAAAACTCTGGACCACGTTTGCTGAGGCAGACTTTTGAATTGAAGATTCCGTATCTTTCTATTTTGTTAATAAATGTGCCTGCCGTTCGTTTGTTAACAAACTAACATCATTCTGCATAAATTTACGGCAAAATCGCCCGTGGAATATGGTAAAATAAGTTGAAAGATTTTCTGATCTCTTGCAGAAAACGAAATGCGTGCTCTGTTGAAGGGCACAGTTAGGAGGAAATCTATGGCACAAGTCACGACAAAAAGCGACCTCACCAAAATTGAGCCTGTTCTCGCAGAGTACAAGGACGTTCCCGGCAGTCTAATTACAATCCTTCAGCAGACCCAGGACATTTATGGCTATCTTCCGGCAGATGTTCTTGAACTCATCTCGAAAGAAACCGGCATTGCCATTGCTGAAATTTTGGGTGTCGCAACATTCTATGCCCAGTTCCGGCTCCACCCGGTGGGCAAGTACCTCATTATGCTATGTCAGGGGACTGCATGTCACGTCAACGGTTCGGAGCTTATCTCCGCCGCCGTCTCCGACGAACTGGGCATCGAACCCGGTGAAACCACCGAGGATGGTCTGTTCACATTGGAACACGTCGCATGTCTCGGCTGCTGCAGCCTCTCCCCGGTCATGATGATCAACGGCAAAGTCTACAGTACTCTGACGCCGGACAAAGCGCGGCAGGTACTCCGGACCATTCGAAAAGAAGAGGAAGAGGGAGGTGCTGACGCATGAAGCTGCTGGTAGGTGAAGGCAGCTGCGGACTTGCAGCAGGTGCCGGAGCAGTCTATTCCCGTCTTGCAAAACTGCTCGGCGAAAACAACCCGAACGACGTCAAACTCGGCATTACCGGATGTATCGGCATGTGCTTCCTGGAGCCCATCGTAGACCTCTACGACGACGACGGCGAATTACATCGTCTTGTCAAACTGACGGAAAAAGATGCAGACACCATCTACGCCGCCGTATGTTCCAAGGACCTCTCCCTTCTGGACATAATTCATATCAGCGACGACGATGCAGAATTTCTGAACCGCCAGACCCGCATCGCGCTCCGCGACTGCGGACTGATCGACCCCACCAGCATCGACGAGTACATTTCCCGGGACGGCTATGCCGCCATCGGAAAAATTCTCAACGAGCACTGGACCCAGGAAGAGGTCATCCAGCAGATCGACATCGCCGGACTCCGCGGACGCGGAGGCGCAGGCTTCCCGACCGCCTTCAAATGGAGAGCAGCCCGGGACGCCGAGGGAGATGAAAAATATCTCATCTGCAATGCCGACGAAGGAGACCCCGGTGCATTCATGGACCGTGCGGTCATTGAATCCGACCCGCATACGCTCATTGAGGGCATGCTCATCGGTGCCTACAGCATCGGCGCAAAAACCGCCATTGTCTATGTCCGTGCTGAGTATCCTCTCGCCATTGTCCGCCTGAAACAGGCCATCAAGGACGCTGAGGCCAAAGGCTATCTCGGGGACAACATCATGGGCTCCGACTTTTCCTGCAGAATCATCATCAAGCAGGGCGCCGGCGCTTTTGTCTGCGGCGAAGAGACCGCACTCATTGAGTCCCTGCAGGGCGCACGCGGCATGCCGCGTCTGAAACCGCCGTTCCCCGCCCAGGCAGGCTACTGGTATAAGCCATCCAACATCAACAACGTCGAGACCTACGCAAACGTTCCGTGGATCATCAACCACGGCGGAGAAGCTTTTGCGGCCATGGGCACTGAGGAGTCCAAAGGCACCAAGGTATTCGCCATCACCGGCAAAATCAAGCGCGGCGGTCTCGTGGAAATTCCCATGGGCAAAACGCTCCGCGAAGTCATCTTTGATATCGGCGGCGGCATCCGCGACGACAAAGAGTTCAAGGCGGTCCAGATGGGCGGACCCTCCGGCGGATGTATTCCCGCTTCCAAACTGGACACAATTATTGACTACAAAGCCCTCGGCGCCACCGGTGCCATCATGGGTTCCGGCGGCATGGTTGTCATGGATGAGACGACCTGCATGGTCGGCATGGCCAAATTCTTCCTGGACTTCACGGCCAAAGAGAGCTGCGGCAAATGCGTCGCCTGCCGTCTCGGCACCAAACGCATGCAGGAAATTCTCGGCCGCATTGTCGACGGCAAAGGCGAAGAGGGCGACATCGAAAAGCTCGAAGAGCTCTGCTACGCCATTAAGGATGACGCACTCTGCGGACTCGGCCAGACGGCTCCCAACCCCGTCCTCACCACGATCCGCTATTTCCGCGACGAGTTCGAGGCTCACATTAACGAGAAGAAATGCCCGGCCGGTGAATGCCGTGCCCTTATCACCTACTCCATTGACAAGGACAAATGCCGCGGATGTTCCGCCTGTGCACGGAAGTGTCCCGCCAAAGCCATTTCCGGCGAACTCAAGAAGCCATACAGTATCGACACCAGCCTCTGTGTCAAGTGCGGCAACTGTAAGACCGTATGCCGCTTCGGCGCAGTAAAGGTACAGTGAGAAAGGGGCGAAGAATATGTCATTCCAATATACACTTGACGGTGTGGAGATTACGGCAGAGCCCGGTGACACCATCCTCTCCTCTGCCACCCGTGCCGGCGTCGAAATTCCCACCCTCTGCTTCAGCAAAAAAACCGCCATCTACGGCGCCTGCGGCGTCTGCGTCGTGGAAGTGGAAGGCGTTCCGAAACTTCTGCGCGCATGTTCGGCAAAGCCGCGCGAAGGCTATGTGGTCCATACAGACACAGAGCGCGTCGTCCGTGCACGCAAAGTTGCACTGGAGCTGCTCCTCTCCGACCACACCGGCGACTGCCGCGGCCCATGTAAGCTGCACTGTCCGGCCATGACCGACTGTCAGAAATACGTAAAAGAAATTGCCGAAGGCGACTACAAGGCTGCCGTCAGCACCATCTATAACGCATTCCCGCTTCCCGCCAGCATTGGACGGGTCTGCCCGCATCCGTGTGAGGACGCCTGCCGCCGCCAGCTGGTAGAAGAACCCATCAGCATTGCTTTTCTCAAGATGTTTGCGGCAGACAAAGTACTCGCCGATGAGCCATATCAAATTCCGGTAGAGCCCGACACGGGCAAAAAAGTTGCCATCGTCGGAGGCGGCCCCGCCGGCCTTACCGCAGCCTATTTCCTCCGCCGCTACGGCCATGCGGTCACCATCTTTGACCAGATGCCGAAAATGGGCGGAATGCTCCGCTACGGTATTCCGGAATACCGGCTTCCCAAAACGGTCGTCGACCAGGAAGTCAAAATCATTGCCGACGCCGGCGTTGTCATGAAAAACGGCGTCAAGCTCGGAAAAGATATCCAGTTTGCTGACCTCCAGAACGACTACGATGCTGTACTGCTCGCCATTGGCGCCTGGACCTCCATGCCCATGCGCGTTCCCGGGGAAGACCTGGACGGCGTCATCGGCGGTATCGACTTCCTTGAGAAACTCGGTCTCGGCAAAAAGCCGCTGCTCGGGAAGAACGTCGCCGTCTGCGGCGGCGGCAACACCGCCATGGACTGCTGCCGTACAGCCGTCCGCCTTGGTGCGGAGAACGTCTATGTCTGCTACCGACGCACCCGCAAAGAAATGCCCGCATCTGACATTGAAATTGATGAGGCCATGGAAGAGGGCGTTCAGTTCAAATTCCTGTCCACGCCAAATGAGTTCTACGGCGAAAACGGGAAGCTGACCGGAATGAAGCTCCAGAAGATGAAGCTGGGTGAACCGGATGCCTCCGGTCGCCGCCGCCCGGTTCCCATTGAAGGCGACATTGAGGATATCCCAATTGACAATGTTCTCATGGCCATCGGCCAGGGACCGGATACCGCCGGTATCGACGGTCTTCAGCTCCACGAGCGTAAGGGAACCATTCTTGTCGACGAGATGACCTTCCGCACCAATATTGACAATGTCTTTGCCGCCGGCGACATCACCAACAAAGGTGCCGGCATAGCCATCCAGGCCATTGCAGAGGCTCAGAAGGCCGCGTTCTGCATCAACAACCACCTGGAAGGCGACGAGGTCCGCTACAAACCGCCGTACTTCGTCACAGATGAAAAGACGGAAGCCGATTTCGCGGACCGCCCGAAAGAGTCCCGCGCTAAAATGCCGGGTCTCTCCCCGGAGGAGCGCAAAGGCAACTTCAAGCCCATCTACTTCGGATTCACCGAGGAACAGGCGCAAAAGGAAGCCAAGCGCTGTCTGGAATGCGGCTGCCATGACTACTATGACTGCCAGCTCATCAAGTATTCCAACTGGTATGATGTCCATCCAGAGAAATACCCGGGTGAAGTCCATAAGCGGCCCACTGTCCCGGTCACCAATTTCATTTCCCACAACCCGGACAAGTGCATTCTGTGCGGTCTCTGCTACCGTACCTGCTCCCAGGTTGTCGGCAAGACCTTTATCGGCCTGTACCACCGCGGATTCGCCACCACCATCAATCCGATGGTCCCGAAGGAAGAGGCGGCCAGCTTCTGCAGAACCTGCCTCAAGTGCGTGGAAGTCTGCCCGACCGGCGCCATGAAGAGTGAAATTCCGGTTGCACGAAAAGTAGAAAAATAATCCAGAAACCAATTCGGGGCGCATTGCAGTTCAGCAATGCGCCCTCGTTTTGATCGTCTCCAAAGGAACAGCCCGCACGGCATAACCGTGCGGGCTGTTTCAGTTGTTTTCTGTTATGAAGAAAGCCAGAATAAACTATTGCTTTTTTTGAAGAAGATCTTCCATATACTGGGGATCAATTTGAAAGGTACCGTCATAGAGCTTGGAGAGAAAGAACATCGTTTTGGCCCGCTCAATGTCTCCGGTCCGATAGCAGTATTGTCCGAGTCGGTTCCAGAGCTCCGCATTGTGCTGCGGATCGTAGACGGATAAGTAGGTTGGTTGGGACGGTACCGGTACATTCATGGTTTTACTCATGGTGCTTTCGCCCTCCTTCCGCTCTTATTGTAGAAAAGAACAGCCTAAAAGATATGGCATAATTGTTATTATTTTGTTAATCTCAGCCAACAGCCTGTCCAAATTCTGACATAAGAAAACCCCTGTGTTTCCACAAGGGTTTCCTCTGTAAAATGAGGGGGTAATACTTTTCTGTACGAAATACGTACAAAGGAGAAAATAGAAAAAAGAGTTGTTCATACGAAGCCGCTGCCTACACAGCTCCGTCTGACATTTACAGTTTACGGTTCAAATAAAGAAATATTCCAAACAATATATGACGAAATTGTAAAGTTGTAGAAAAGCAACATGGCCGCTCCTGCAATTGGTCGGACATGCTGCTTAAATATTTCTGTTAGTTTGCTTCTTTTCCTTCCTGCGTCTCGCCCTCCACAGCGGCAGGCTGCAGGCCATATTCTTTCTTCAGGTCCGCATACTGCGTCAGGAATTCCTGATTATCGTTTTTTAGATTGTCGAGGTAATCGTGGTGGTCAAAGTTCTCCGATTCCCCTTCAATGAGCGCAACTGCAATGTTGGAACAGTGGTCGCCGATACGCTCCAGATTGGTCAGAAGGTCGGTCATAATAAAGCCGATTTCCACGGAGACATTGCCTGCGGAGAGACGCTTGACCTGAAGCGATTTGATTTCATCACTCATGCCGTCGATGACCTCTTCCAGCGGCTCAATGGTCTTGGCGCGTTCAATGTCGTCCTGGTCGTAGGCCTCAATGGTACGCTTCAGGATTTCCTCGACTGCACGGTAGAGCTGCTGCAGCTCCTGCGTGGCCAGATGAGAAAATTCAATGCCTTTATTGGAGATATCCTTGGAGATTTCCGTCAGGTTCACCGCGTGGTCAGCCAGACGCTCGAAGTCAGGAATGGAGTGGAGCATCTTATAGACCTTTTTTATTTCGTGGTCGCTGAGCTCCTCTTTGGAGATTTTAATGATGAAAGGTTCCAGCTGATCTTCCAGCTTGTCCGTCTTATCTTCCAGTGCGGCAATTTGCTGGTCGGTTTCCTCATCGTAATGTCCAATAAGAGGGATGCTGGCAAGGACTGCATCTCTTGCGGCATCGGCCATCATTTTGGTGACCTCATAGGACTTGTTGACAGCAAAGGCCGGGATGGTCAGAAGGTTTTCATCGAGAAGCGGGGCCTGCGTGCGTCCGCGGCGGCGGTGTTTGCCTTTTTTGTGGGAGTCGGGAATAATTTTGCCGGCCAGTTTGCAGAGCTGATTGGTAAACGGCAGAAGCATCAGAGTACCGAGCACGTTGAACAAGGTGTGGACAATGGCGATACCGACCGGATTGCAGGCCTCATCGGTCAGAGCAAAATGGAAGATGGAGTCCAGAATAAGCCAGATGCTTAGGAAAACAACTGTGCAGATGACGTTGAATGAAACATGAACACAGGCTACCCGTTTGGCGTTCTTCGTCGTACCAATGGAGGCAATAACTGCTGTAATACATGTACCAATGTTAAGACCCATAATGACAGGGATTGTAATGCCGTAAGTCAGGAGTCCGGTCAGAGACAGCGCCTGGATAATACCGGAGACAGCCGAAGAGGACTGCAACAAAGCGGTAAATACCATGCCGAAGAGAACGCCGAGAATCGGATTCTTGAGACCGATGAGCATCTGACGGAAGGCCGGAACTTCTCCGATGGGATTCAATGCTGTACTCATCGTCGCCATTCCAGACATAAGAAGGGCAAACGCAATTAAAATGGTCGTAACATCTTTGGTCTTCTGCTTTTTGGTCGCCATCTGAATAAAGACACAGACGATGGCGATGATAGGTGCAAAGTTTTCCGGCTTTAGCATGGAAACAAAAAAGTTGGTGCTGTTGATGCCGGTGAGTGAGAGAATCCACGCCGTCATGGTCGTGCCGATATTGGAGCCGAGCAAAGTCGGAACCGTCTGTTCCAGCGTCATAATGCCGGAGTTGGCAAGTGCCACCAGCATAACCGTCATGGCACTGGAGGACTGGATGACAGCAGTGATGCCGGCGCCGAGCAGAACACCGCGGGTCTTACTTGAAGTCAGCTGGCGCAGACGTTTTTCCATACTGCCGCCGGCCACTTTTTCCAGGCTGGCCGACATGATGTTCATTCCGTAGAGGAAAAACGCAAGGCCGCCGAGCATGGAAATCCAATTGAAAATTGTCATATTCTCTCTTCCATTCTTTCTGAAAATCGTTTACAGAGACTGCCTAACAATATTATTTCATTTCTTCTATTTTATAAAGAAATATCCTGTACTTGCAATATGAAAAGAACATGAAAATGTTCAAAACAGGATGCGAAACGTTGAGCCCTCCCCCAGATGGCTCTCAACGGAGACCTTTGCATCCAGGTACTGGGCACCGTGTTTGACGATGGAGAGCCCAAGGCCGGTTCCGCCGATAGCCTTCGAATGGCTTTTGTCCACCCGATAGAAGCGTTCGAAGATATGGGGGAGATCCTCCTCCGGAATACCGATACCGGTGTCCGAGACGGAGAGCTCAATTCCGTCCGTGTATTTTCGAATTTTAACGGTAACGTCACCGCCTTCGCGGTTGTATTTAATGGCATTGTCACACAGGTTGAAGATCATCTCTTCCACAATCTGCGCAACGCCGATGATGGAGACGTGGTCCCCCTTCAGATTCAGGGAAACCTGTTTTTTCTCAGCAGCATGCTGAAGGTGCATGAGAACAGACTGACAGGTGTCCCAGAGATCAATTTCCTCCCGGACGACATTAACTTCATTCTCGTCCATCTGGGAGAGTTTGATGATATCTCCTGCCAGCGTGATCAGACGCTGGGACTCCTTGTGGATGATGCCCGCAAACCGCGGAACATCTCCTTTTTTTGCAATGCCCGTCTCAATTAGCTCCGCATAGCCGGAGATAGAGGTCAGCGGAGTTTTCAGCTCATGGGAGACGTTTGCGGTAAACTCCTGCCGCATTCGGTCCTGGGAATGGTGCTCCTCCTCCATCTGCCGGATATTCTCGGCAATCTGCCGGTTCTGGGCAGTGAGGCGCCGTGTCAGCGGTTCCAGCTCTTCGTAGACCTCGCTGTCAGACGGATTCTTCAGATTAATCTTATTGATGGGCTCTGTGATGCGTCCGGAAATTTTCCGGGCGGAGAAAAGAATCAGAAGCAGAAGAGCCGCCAGAACCGCAAGCATGGGAACCAGTGCCCTTTTCAGGACGGACAGCAGATTATAGCGGGTCCCGGAGAGCCGCAGGACATTGCCGTCGTTCAGCCGGACTGCGGCATACATGCTCTGGCGGAGAACCGTCTCAGAGACGCGCTCGCTGAACCCAATGCCGCCCTTCATGGCCTGAATAAATTCCGGCCGGTCGGAATGATTCTTTTCATACGCGTTTTTACTCATGTTGTCATACAGCACGTCGCCTTTGGGGCTGATGACGGTAATGCGGTAGTCCGATGAAAAGTCGCCTGCTGCGCGGTAGCCTCCATGGGTATTGCAATAGGTCTGCAGAGTGCGAAGGCCGCTTTTCAGATTTTCCCCAAGCTGTTCTTTATACTGGCTCTGCATGAGCGCCCCTTCCACCAGAGCACTGAACACAAGACACAGCAGAGCGATAAACAGGATGGAATAAAAGATACGCCTGCGCAGTTTTCTGCGCTTCGGTCGGTTTTCAGTCTTCATCGGAAATCTTATACCCGATGCCGCGAACGGTTTTTATGATGCTTCCGGCCGTCCCGAGCTTCTGACGCAGCGTCCGAATGTGGACGTCGACCGTCCGGCTCTCGCCGTCAAAGGAATAGCCCCAGATGCGGTTCAGAAGCTGGTCCCGGGTCAGGACAATGTTTTTGTTTTCCAGCAGACAGCAGAGCATGTCAAATTCCTTGCGGGTGAGATGGACGGTCTCACCGTCCACTTTCACCTTGTGTTTCTTGGGAGAAACGTAGAGATTTGCTATGGTATACTCCTCAATGCTCTCGTCGCGTTCCTCTGTGGTCCGCCGCAGCAGTGCCTTTACCCGGGCCACCAGTTCCATCATACCGAATGGCTTCGGAATATAGTCGTCGGCACCGAGCTCAAAACCCCGTACCTTGTCAATTTCCGACCCTTTGGCGGTCAGCATGATAATGGGGAGTTTGCGGGTCTGATGATTTTCCCGCAGTTTTTCCAGAATGGAGAGTCCGCTCTCCTCCGGCAGCATGACGTCAAGCAGCACAAGTTCCGGTTGCTGTTCCTCCAGCGCCTGCCAGAAAGCTGACGGTGTGCCGAAGCCTTTGGCCTCAAACCCGGTGCTGTTCAGCGTGTAGACAACCAGTTCCCGGATATTCGCGTCATCTTCGACGAGATAGATCATAGAAATCAGAGACCTCCTATGTCTGATAATTCTCTTTGTCTTGCAGGTACTTCTACCATTTTACATGACCGATGCTCTGCCCGATGTTAAATTTTGGTAAAATCCCTTCCTGAGTTCCCTCTGAGCACCCGTACCGTCCGAGCAAGCGGTCTCACCGACAAAAAAGCAGGGCATACTGCAGATATTTCCGCAGTATGCCCTGAATGGCTTTTATTTTTCGCTGTCTTTTTTGGATATTTTCTGACGAGCCTGCCGCGCTTTTTCCTTCGCCGCTTTTTTGGCGGCAGCCGCTGCACGCTTTGCCGCAGATTTCCGCTCTTTTTCGGCGGCCTTCTCGGCAGCTTTGTCCGCTTTCATCTTGGCTTTCTGCTCCTGCATTTCCGCACGGAGTTTTGCCTCCTGTTCCAGCCGCTCCTGCTCCAGCTTCCGGTCCATTGCCTTCTTGCTTCGGCTCAGGTCTTTGCGGAACTCCGAACCGCACTCGACCTTCTCCACCACCAGATTGACGATATCGGTCGCCGCGTCGCGATTCACATATTTGCGCTGGTTTTCCACCATCTGAGCCGCGAAGTCCTTGTTCTGCATAATTTCATCGACGCATTTGAGGAGGTCTTTGTTGATGCTCTTGGCATAGACCGCCATGCCATGCTCCTGGAAGAACCTGACATTGGAGGACTCCAGCCCGCCCGGGATAGGCGAAATGAAGATAATGGGCTTTCCGATAGACGCCGCCTCCGAGGAGGAGAGTCCGCCGGGCTTGGTGATGAGGATGTCGGCGGCGGTCATATATTCGATCATTCGGTCGGTGTGCTCCATCATGATAACCTTGTCGGAGAACAGCCGCTTCATCTGCTTGTATAGGAACCCGTTTGCACCGCAGATAGCAATAATTCGAACATTCGGGTTCGTCAGATACCGTCCGGCCAGAAGCGTAACGCCTTCCAGGATTTTACCGGAGCCGACGGCGCCGCCGGAGATCATAAAGTAGGTCTTATCCGGGTCCAGGCCCAGTACCTTGCGGGCCTGCTGCTGCGTCAGATTCGTGCGGCACTCCCGGCGCACCGGAATGCCGATGGGATACAGTTTGTACTCCGGAATGCCGTACCGAATGTACTCATCCATAAGGTCGGAAGAAGCAATGACGTAGTTGTCCGACATGGACTCACGGGTCAGCGGAATGCAGTGGTAGTCCGTCGATACCCAGAAGACCGGCGGAGTGTGATGGTCTCTTGCGTGGATGGCAGCCATCATTTCCCCGGGATACGGGTGAGCGGCAAGGATGGCATCATACTTTTCCTTTTTAATATGTGCGTACAGCTTCTCAGCCATATTGTAGTTCCAGTAGTAGACCGGCGTTTTAACAGGTCCGTCCGTGACACCCGAGTTGAACATTTCTCCGAGGCCATAGAAAAAGCCGAAGACGTGCGGAATTTTCTGTACAGCCATCGTATAAGTGTTGTTGACAAATTTGCTCGTTAATCTCCCCGAGGTGCGTCCTTTGAGAGAAAAGGGGTCCATCATGACGGCTTCATGTCCCTGGGCAATAAACTCCTCTTTCAGAGCATTGGCAGCGGCGTTGTGACCGCCCCCGGTTCCGTTGGCGAGAATCAGTACTTTCATTGTGCAGCTCCTAATTAAACCGTTTTCCTAAATTCGCATGATTCGTGCTTTTCACCATACTACAACTTCCGTGGAAAAGCAAGAAATCAGGCCCTACAGAACACGAATTTTTGCAGACGCAGGGGCTTCTCCTGCACGGTCCGAATGGAATGTGACGGTCGTGCTCCCGCACGGCCCAATGCGGACCACAGCGAGGGCCCGTCCGTGGTAAGTGACCGCCGTGTCCGATGGGAACGGCTCCTCCGGACAGGGGTCGGCACTTCCGAATGCGAGAAGCTCTCCGTTCTCCACCGTGCAGCGCAGCGTCTCGTCGTCTCCGCACTCGATGACGCCATTTTCACCGCGCAGCGTAACCGGGATAAAGACGATGTCTCCCTCCACCGCCGTTTTCTGCTCAGCCTCCGCGCTGATGCGCAGTGCGCCGGCCGACGAGCGAAGGGTCGCCGTTCCAATAGGTTTCAGATGGGCGTCGCAGACCTCAGCGGTCAGATAGCCCGGCTCATAGAGCACGTGGAATACCGCCCGGTTCTTCTTCAGCCGGCCGATACCGACGGTCTCATCGTTCAGAAGCAGCCGGACAAAGACGCCGGCCGGTGCATAGACCTCTACTGTCGTGCGGGCATGCGTGCAGCCGCGCCAGGCCCAGCTGTCCACCGCATTGCTCAGACACCAGGCCGAGCGGACAAGCGGACGGCTGTCAATGCGCGGAGGCTGTACGCCGATCCACGGCTGGTCCGCAAAGCGCCAGACAGTTTCAGCATAATGGGCCAGTGCTGTAGGGGTGCCGATGAGGTCGAAAGCACCGGAGCCGTTGGAAATCCACGGATAGGCTCCGCCGCGGACGGCGGAGGCGTCTGTAGTCCATGCACCTTTGCCCGCCTCACCGAGATAGTCCCAGGCAGACCAGACAAAGTTGCCAAGGATGCCCGAGTCCTGCTCGGTCATTTTCCAGACATCGTACAGTTCCCCCGGGAAGATGGACGTCCCGACCAGAGGCCGTTCCGGGTGATTTTTCCGGTCTTTCCGGTAACGGGCTGCGCCGTAGTTATATCCTATTACATCTAATATATCGGTCAGCGGGGCAAGGGCCTGATCGATCGGCGGAAGTCCGCCCGCCGCTCCGACCGTGCGCCCGACGACGTTTGCCGCCTGCTGGAATGCAGCGGTTCCCCGGTTCCGGCCGGACTCTTTCTTTTCCGCCTTCCGAAAGCGCTTTTCCAGTTTCTGCAGCGTGTAGCTGCCGCCCAGCATGACCGGGTTTAAACCCATCGTAATGGGGCGGGTGGAATCCAATGCGCGGACAAAGTCCGCCAGTTCCCGCGCGGTCCGGACGCCCGGCAGCTCCGTCGGCTCCGTCAGTCCGCTGCCGAGGGAATAGAACAGGACGCAGGGATGGTTGCGGGCGGTCCGCACCGCGGCATTCAGGTCTTCCCGCCAGTGGGAGGCAAAATGGTCTGCATAATCGTGTTCCGCCTTATGCCGGTACCAGGTGTCGAAAAATTCAACCATGACATACATTCCGTACTTGTCACAGGCATTGAGCCGCTCCTCCGACGGCAGCCCGCCGGCACAGCGGACCGCATTGAACCCGGCCTGTTTCAGACGGAGCACACGCCGGTTCTCAGTCTCCTTCAAGGAGGCCATTCCAAGAATGCCGCTGTCCTGCCGCAGACAGCCGCCCCGAAGTTTCAGACTGTTTCCGTTGAGTTTCAGGCCGTCCTGTCCCCACTGGAGAGTACGGATGCCGAAGGGGATACGCACGGAATCCAGCGGAATGCCGCCGCGGGTCAGGGTGACCCGGGCATGGTAGAGGTCCGCTCCGGTCTCCGACCAGAGCAGCGCATTTGGAATTTCCGCCACTGCGTCGGAACCGGAGAGCCGCGCCACAACCTGCTTGCCCTGGGAGAGCACAATGTCCGCCTCCGCCCCTTCCGGGACATTCTCGATTGAGATGCGGACCCGTGCAGTCCCGTCTTTCTCCACCGATTCGGTGCGGAGAAAGACGTCTTTTTCCGTAATGGAGCCCTCTTCCGGACCGACCAGACACCAGACCGGACGACAGAGTCCCGCTCCGCCGTACCAGCGGCCTGAGGGCATTGCCGTGCAGTCACAGACGACTTCCAGCTCATTGATTTTCCCGGGATGGATGGCACCCTTCGTTGAGACCTCAAACGGTGTATAGCTATTGACATGCGACCCGATGACGACGCCGTTCAGACGGACGGCTGACGCGCCGCCGACCCCTTCAAACCGGAAGCGCACCTGGAGGTCCGCCCACTCTGCCGGGACATCCAGCTCCCGGCGATAGTGAAAGACGCCAGGGTCAAACCACGCGCCGTCGGCGCCGCTCGGTGCGCCGGCCGAGCGGGTGCTGTGGAGCATGGCATCGTCGGGCAGTGTGACGGAGCGGACCGGGCCGTCCTCCGCCTGTACCGTCCAGTCTGAGGCGAGCAGTAGCTTTTTCATAATTTCCCTTCTTTCTGGTTTCTATTCTACCAGATTCTCTGGAGCAATCGGACAATTATGCTATAATTAACTCCACATTCATTTTTTAAGGGTATTTTAATAGCAATCCTACTTCTTGGAGGCGTATGTATGCCATTGCACAGGAAAACAACCGCCAGAGCGGCCGAGCCTGCAGCGGCCGGCCCCGGAGCCGGCGACCCGAACGGGAGCGACTACGGGCGCTTTGACTCCTATAAAAAAATACCGGCGGTCAACGCACCTCTTGGCACCGGCCTGACCTCCGACCAGGTTCGGGCGCGCATGGAGGCGGGGTTCGCCAATATCAACCTGAATACCGGCGGCCGGACGACCAGGGACATCATCAAGAAGAACGTCTTTACGTACTTCAACCTTATCTTTGTCATCATGGCCATCCTGCTCCTGTCGGTGGGTTCTTATACGAATCTGTTCTTCATGGTCATCGTCATCTCCAACTGCCTCATCGGCATCATACAGGAGCTGCGTTCCAAAAGGGCTGTCGACAAGCTCTCCATCCTCGCGGAGGAGAAAATCCGGGTTCGCCGGGACGGAAAGACCCTGGAACTGCCGTCCTCCCAGCTGGTTCGGGACGACCTGGTCGAATTTTCCACCGGCCAGCAGATTATCGCCGACGCGGTGGTCCGTGTCGGGGACATCTCCGTCAACGAGTCCCTCCTGACCGGTGAGAGCGACGCCATTAAAAAGGTACCCGGAGACGAGCTGAAATCCGGTTCCACGGTGGTCACCGGACGCTGTATTGCGCAGCTGACCCGCGTCGGCTCCGAATCCTATGCCTCCCGTCTCACCACGGAGGCCAAGAGCGACGTGGAAGTCGGCAAGTCCGAAATGATGGCCTCTCTGGACAAACTCATTAAAATCATCGGCATCATCCTGGTTCCGGTCGGCATTTTCCTGTTTCTGCGGGAAAAATTCTTTCTGGACATGACGATGAAAGCCTCGGTTCAGTCCACGGTCGCAGCGCTTCTCGGCATGATTCCCGAAGGCCTCTATCTCCTGACCTCTGTCGCCCTGGCCCTGGCGGTCGTCCGTCTGACCCACCGCAAAGTCCTGGTCCGGGACATGAACTGCGTCGAGACGCTGGCCCGGGTTGACGTCCTGTGCGTCGACAAGACCGGCACCATCACCCAGCCGGGCATGGACGTCCAGAAGCTCATCAGTCTGGACGAAACGGTCTGTTCAGAAAGCCAGCTGAAAGACATGCTCAACGCGTTCTACACGACGATGGACGCAGATAATGACACGGCCATTGCCATGAAGAAAGCTTTCTACCGCAAAGACGGCGCCCCCGGGTGGGAGCCCGTCAAGACGGTTCCATTCATGTCGGAAAACAAGTATTCCGGCATCACGTTTGCCGGAAAGGGCAGCTATCTTGTCGGCGCCCCCGAATTCATCCTCGGGCCGCGGGCGGTCGAGGTCGCAGACGCCATCGACCCATGGGCCAGACAGGGTATGCGTGTCCTGCTCATCGCCCACACCGACGGGCTCATCGTCGACGACGAGGACAACAATGTACTTGACAAGAGCCTTGTCACCCCCATTGGCATTGTCTGCATTACCAACCGTATCCGGGAAGACGCGGACAAGACATTCCAGTATTTTGCCAAACAGGGCGTCAAGGTCAAGGTTATCTCCGGCGACAACCCGGTCACCGTCTCACAGGTTGCCCTGCAGGCTTGCATTGAGGACGCGGACAAATATGTCGACGCCACCACGCTGAAAAACGATGCGCAGATCTACGACGCCATCCAGCGCTACACGGTCTTCGGCCGCGTCACGCCTCAGCAGAAGCTAAAGTTCGTCCAGGCGCTGAAAGATCAGGGCCACACGGTCGCCATGACCGGCGACGGTGTCAACGACGTCCTCGCCCTGAAAGAGGCCAACTGCGGCATTGCCATGGCCTCCGGCTCCCAGGCCGCTTCGCAGATCTCCTCCCTGGTCCTGCTGAACTCCGACTTCCGCTCCATGCCCTCCATCGTCAATGAAGGGCGGCAGGTCATCAACAATATTCAGCGCTCCGCGTCGCTGTTCCTGGTCAAGAATATCTTTTCGTTCCTGTTTGCACTGCTGGCTGCCTTCTGCGCATGGCCATACCCGCTGCAGCCTCTGCAGCTTTCCCTTATCAGTTCTCTGACCATCGGCTATCCGGCCTTCTTCCTCTCTCTGGAGGCAAACCATGAGCGTTTTCACGGCCACTTTCTGCCGAATGTACTGTATCGCGCGGCGCCCGGGGGCCTCACCGACGTTCTGCTGCTGGTCGGGGTTGAGCTGTTTGCCCAAGGGTTTCATCTCCCGAACTCCCAGCTCTACACCATCTCCTGCATCGTCATGCTGACAGTCGGCAATCTGATGATCTGGGAAGACGCCAAGCCGCTGAACCACTACCGCCGTCTGGTCTGCGTGGTATTCAGCCTGGCATCCATCATCGCCATCTGCATTATCCCGTTCACCATGTTCCGCGACTGGGTGCAGATCAGCCCGCTGACCGGCCAGTCCTGGCTCATTCTCATCGTCTTCCTTCTGCTCGCCTACCCGTGTCTGAAGGTCATGCAGAGGTTCATGGGCTTCCTGCGGAGACGCTACCGCATCTATAAACAGAGAAAAGCGGCGAAGGAAACCGCAGCCGCATAAGGAAAAAAGCAAAAAGATGCACTGCAGAAAAGCAATCTGCAGTGCATCTTTTTTTCTCAGTCTGCATCCGGCAGGCTGCGGTTGACGGCAATGATGCGGTCCCAGGTCTCGAAGTACTCGCGGCGGCTTCCGCTGTAGCCGTTCCAGAAAACGTGGTCATGTTTAACGACCGGCATATTGTACCAGATGCCCGGCCGGAACGTCATGCCGTCATAGTTCCCGTCGGCCTGCGGCGCGTTGAACGGGGCGCTCTGGCCGGGGACGTTGACGTAGCCGTCGTTCGCATACCAGCTCTCATCGACCGGATAGCCGCCGGTCTCTTTGGGCAGCATGGCACCGACAAACAATCCGGGTATGGTGCAGAACAGATTCGGGCTCGGGAAAGCAAGGTGTTTTCCATTCGGCATCGGGATGGAGTTGGATCCGCGCTGTGCAAAATAGTAAATATGCGGATTGGTCTCCTGCTTCTCATTCATCTTTTTGCAGTACTCAATGGTCATCTGATAGGTGGAGTTGTCATCCGGGTGCTCGGTAATGGTCTTCGTGCCCTCTGCCAGCTTTTTCGGATCTGTCGGTCTGGCAAGTGTGATGTTGTCGTAATAATCATTGAATCCATACTGCTGGTTGCCGAAGTCGAGGAACTTCATGATATGGGAGTTGCCAAGCAGGCCGGTGCCGCCGAAGAGAATCGGGTCGAGCACGGGGAAGGCCTTCTGCTGGAGGGTGGCAAGGGTCGTTCAGTTGTTGACGCCCGCCAGCGTGGTAACGGTGTGAATGAGGTTCGCGTGGCCGCCGGCAAACAGCGGGGAGAGATCGTCCGGATCGGTACCGGCGCGCTCTTCTTCGGATCCGCGGGCGCAGAGATCGGCGAAGAACTTGACGACCGGTCCGCCGAAGGAATGGCCGTACAGATTGATCTTCTTATGGGCCTCAGTCTTACCGAGGTCTTCCAGTACGCCGTGCTCATAGGTACGGCCGTAGCGGGCATACCTGTATTTCTCGCTGTGAACTTTGCCGAAGTCGACGGTGCCGCCGAACAGGGTAGGCCCAGAGTTTGCACGAGCGGTCCCAGAGCGAGTCATACGGGCCCTGCGCCGGAGAGTAGCACTCAATTCCCTGCTGCCGCAGATGCTTCATGAGATCTTTGTTTCCAAGGCCCCAGTAATGCATAAGCTTGTACATGCCGTCGGTCTCACCCCATCCGGTAAAGCCGTGGACAAAAATGTTCGGATAGTTGTTCAGATATTCTGCCATAATGGTCCCCTTTCCGCGGATCCAGTGATGTTACTGCCGCAAACAAGTTTAGTCTAGTATCCGCATTTCTACGTTTCAATGGACCTGTCGCAAAAATGACACATTGGCGAACTGTGCGTTTTATTTTTGTAAAAGTTTGACAAAAGTAAATTTGTAAATTCAGAGCGCACATGCATTCTCATTTGTACCCGCCTGTGCGGCCGCTGCTCAAAAAAAGGACCGCAGCAAATGCTGCGGTCCTTTTCGGTTGATTATCGATTGTCCACACGCTCCGGATAAAGATCGTGGTGGGAAAGGCGGTCCCAGGCCACCTGCTCCCAGCGGGTACCGGGTCTGCCATAGTTGCAGTAGGGGTCAATAGAGATGCCGCCGCGGGGAAGGAATTTGCCCCAGACCTCGATGTATTTCGGGTCCATCAGAGCAATCAGGTCCTTCATGATGGTGTTGACGCAGTTCTCATGGAAGTCGCCGTGGTTGCGGTAGCTGAACAGGTAGAGCTTCAGAGATTTGCTCTCCACCATTTTGGCGCCGGGGACGTAGGAAATAGTAATTGTCGCATAGTCCGGCTGACCGGTGATGGGGCAGAGGCTCGTAAACTCCGGGCAGTTGAACTTGACGAAATAGTCGTTGTCCGGGTGGCGGTTGTCAAAGGTCTCAAGGACCGACGGGTCATAATCTGTGGGGTACGAGGTATGGCCGGAGCCGAGTTTTGTGAGTGCCATATTATTCTCCTTTCAGCAGCGGATCGCGTACGCCGTTTGCCTCGAAAGCCTTCTGGCGGTCGATGCAGGTCCCGCAGGTGCCGCAGGGCTCGTCGCCGCCCTCATAGCAGCTCCAGGTGAGCTCGTAGGGGACTTTCAGCTCCAGGCCCCGGCGTACGACCTCGGCCTTGGGGACGTCGACGAAGGGGGCCTCAATGCGGATCTGATGTCCGCTCCCCTCCCATACCGCCTGATTCATGGCCTCGACAAACGCACGGCTGCAGTCGGGGTAGGCGTTGCCGGCCGCATCGTCGGCGTGGGCACCATAGCAGATGAGACTGCACTCCAGAGAGAGGCCGAAGCTGGCGGCAGCGGACAGGAACAGGCCGTTGCGGAATGGGACGTAAGTGGAAACCGGTTTGCCATCCGACTCCTTCAGCTGATCGGCGTAGGACTCGTGGGGAATCTCCGCGTCGCGGCCCTCCAGGAGAGAGCACTTGCTGTAGCGGAAGATCTCAGCGAGATCCATGGAGTAGAGCGGAACTTTATAATAATCCGCCACCGCCTGGGCGGACTTCGCCTCGCGG
Organism: uncultured Oscillospiraceae bacterium; assembly: GCA_900542575.1. Classification (GTDB taxonomy): domain Bacteria; phylum Bacillota; class Clostridia; order Oscillospirales; family Acutalibacteraceae; genus RUG420. The sequence continues at coordinate 60,693 of UQOE01000007.1, read as the reverse complement.
CTGTGCTTCTGTCCATAGGACATGGAAAGAGCGACGACATTCTCCGCCCCATAATCGTGGACGCAGGCGGCAAGGCAGGTGGAACTGTCCACGCCGCCGGACAACAGAACAAGTGCTTTCATTGGTCAGACTCCCTTCGCATTCGGATCCCAGATGAACTTGTGAATCTGCAGCTGCAGCCGCACGTTGTTCATTCCATGATCCATCATATAGGTCACCATATCGGCGGGCTCAATCCGCCCGAAGACCGGGCTCAGGAAGACATCGCACCGGTCGGGAAGCTGGAAGGTCTCGATAACCTTCCGTGCCTCGTCGAGATCTTCCCGGCTGCCGCAGACAAATTTGACGGCGTCGCCCGGCTGAAGATGGTCGTAATTTTCGTAGAGCATATGCGCCTGCATGCCGCTTCCGGGCAGCTTGCAGTCCAGTGTAAAGTGCGGGCGCCATGGCACCGCGTCGTACCTTTCAATGGGCAGCGACCCGTTGGTCTCAATTTCTGCCTCTGTCCCGGGCAGTTCGTGCAGTTTTTCCAAAAGTTCCGGCAAGCCGCGCTGCAGCAGGGGCTCTCCACCTGTAATGGTGATAAGCTTTACACCGCTTTGCCGGACAAAGTCAAAAAGATCGTCGGTTTTCCGGATCTCCCAGTCCCCGCGCGGTTCATTGGCCCACTTCGTATCACAGAACGAGCAGTTCAGGTTGCACCCCGGGAAACGGAGAAAGCAGGCCAGCTGGCCGGACCGGCTGCCCTCCCCGTTGATGCTGACAAACGTCTCCGCAATTTGAAATTCCGCCATACTCATGCCTCATACGCCGCATAGGTGTCCGGCGTCTCATAGACTTTGACGCGGCTGACGGACACACCAGCTCCCTGCAGGCGCTCAAAGAACAGCCGGGCGAGATTTTCCGCCGTCGGCCGGCAGGGCAGCATCACAATGCGAAAGCCCTCTTCGTTCAGCGCCGTCCGGGTCGCCGGCTTCAGCGTCCCCTCCTCCATGAGGAGGGCATGGTCCCACTCGTCGGCCAGAGCCTGCATGGGTGCTTTCAGATCTTTGAAGTCGATGACCATGGAACCGGCATTCAGAGTCTCAGACCGGACCTCGGCGACAACGGTCCAGCGGTGCCCGTGGAGATTCGCACATTTGCCCGGATACCCCGCCAGAAAATGGGCGGCGTCAAAATGTGCCCTGGCAGATACGGTGTACATTTCGTTTCCTCCTCCTAAAAGCAAAAAAAGATGCGCAGAACAGGCCTGCACATCGGAAGCCCTGGTTTTCTTTAGAGACAGGATGGTGCAAGCGAACTGTCTGATGAAGTTGTCCTGATTGTAGACCAATTGCCCGGCATTGTCAAATCGTTTATAATAAGATGATTATCATAAGAGAGATAGGAGTCCTCACTATGAACTTCGGATTCGTCAAAGCGGCCTGCATTACCCCCGAGGTACGGCTCGCCGACTGCAAAGAAAATGCGGCCCGCATCATTGCCGCCATGCAGGATGCCCAGGAAAAGGGGATTCAGCTCGCGGTCTTCCCCGAACTCTGCATTACGGGCTATACCTGCTCCGACCTGTTTTTCCAGCACCCCCTGCAGGAAGGTGCCAGACAGGCGCTGCGTGACATTGCAGACGCCACCGCTGTCATGAATCTTGTCGCGGTTGTCGGCCTGCCGCTGGAGGTGAACGGAAAGCTCTACAACACGGCTGCAGTTGTCGCTAACGGCGCCGTCCTCGGCTTTATCCCCAAGACCTTTCTCCCGAACTACGCGGAATTCTATGAAAAGCGGCATTTTGCCCGCGCCCCGGAGACCTACACGTTCGTCGACTTTTTCGGGGAAGACGTGCTCTTCGGCACGCGCATCCTGTTCCAGTGCGAAGACCTGCCGGCGTTCGTCCTCGGCGTGGAGATCTGCGAGGACCTCTGGAGCCCGCTGCCGCCGTCCACCCGCCTGGCCCTGAACGGCGCCACCATCATCGCCAACCCCTCTGCCAGCGACGAGACCGTCGGCAAGGCGGAATACCGCCGCGAACTGGTCCGCAACCAGAGCGCCCGCCTGCTCTGCGGCTACCTCTATACCAGTGCCGGCTACGGCGAGAGTACCCAGGATATGACATTTGCCTCTCACAACCTCATCTGCGAGGACGGCACCGTACTCGCAGAGCGCGTTCCCTTCGGCAGCGGAGACTGCATCACCGAAATTGACGTGGAAAAGCTCACCTCGGAGCGGGTGAAAAATACCACCTATGAGGCCGAAAACTCTGAGGACTTCGTCCGGGTCTCCTTCCATCTCGACCCCGTGGAAAACCCGCTCACCCGTGTCATCCCGCAGAATCCGTTCGTGCCGGGCAATGAATCGCGCCGGGCGGAGCGCTGTGAACTCATCTTCAACATCCAGGCCCGCGGCCTCGCCACCCGGCTGGATGTCATCCACGCAAAGACGGCGGTCATCGGCATCAGCGGCGGCCTGGACTCCTGCCTCGCCCTGCTGGTCGCGGTCCGCGCCATGAAGCAGCTGGGCCGCCCGGCTTCCGATGTGCTGGCCGTCACCATGCCCTGTTTCGGCACGACGAAGCGGACCCGCTCCAACGCGGAAATCCTGTGCGACTGCCTGGGCGTCACGTTCCGGGAAATTGACATCACAGACACGGTCCGCAGCCACTTTAAGGATATCGGCCAGAGCGAAGACGACCTCTCCGTCACCTTTGAGAACGGCCAGGCCCGTGTCCGCACGCTGGAGCTCATGGATGTCGCCAACAAGAGCGGCGGCATTGTCGTCGGCACCGGAGATCTCTCCGAGCTCGCCCTCGGCTGGGCCACTTACAACGGTGACCACATGAGCATGTACGGCGTCAACACCGGAGTACCGAAGACTTTGGTACGCCACATGGTCCGTTACGCCGCTGACACCTGCGGCGACCCGCAGCTGTCCGACGTCCTCGTCGACATCCTGAACACCCCGGTCAGTCCGGAGCTCCTGCCCGCCAAGGAAAACGGCGAAATTGCCCAGCAGACCGAAAAGCTGGTGGGCCCCTATGAGCTACACGATTTCTATCTCTACTACGTGCTGCGCTTCGGCTTTTCCCCGCGCAAAATCTTCCATCTTGCACAGGCGGCATTCGCCGACCGGCCGGAATACACCGACGAGGTGCTGCTCCATTGGCTGCGCAACTTCTACTGGCGCTTCTTCGCCCAGCAGTTCAAGCGCTCCTGCCTGCCGGACGGCCCGAAAGTCGGATCTGTCACCCTCTCCCCCCGCGGCGACTGGCGCATGCCCACCGACGCGGCAGTCCGCATGTGGCTGGATGAGGTCAAAGAGATGCAGGGAGAAGAACCTGCATAAAGATGCTTAGAACGAAAAAAGAACGCGCCGCGGCGCGTTCTTTTTTTATCCGGAAATTCCATCGGTCCACAGCACCTCACCCCGCAGCAGGACGCCCCGCAGCGCCAAGGAATACCGATCGACCAAAATAAGGTCCGCCTGCTTGCCGAGGGCGATGCTGCCGACCCGGTCGGAAACTCCAAGATACCGCGCGGGATTCAGCGATGCACACCGTACCGCCTGTTCGACAGGAATATGCATGTCCCGGATACAGGTCACCATGCAGTCGTAAAGATTCGTGACGCTGGCGGCTATCGTCCCGTCTTTCAGCAGCGCCCGCTTTCCTTCCACCCGGACCTCGTGGCTGCCGAACTCATAGGTGCCGTCGGGCATTCCAGTGGCGCGCATGCTGTCGCTGATAAGGCAGATGCGGTCGGCGCCGAAGATGCGAAAGGCATTGCGGACCATGCTCGGGTGGTTGTGTACCCCGTCCGCAATAAGTTCCACCGTGCAGCCGGGCTCGTCGGAGGCCGCGCCGATGGGTCCGGGCGCCCGGTGTGCAAACGGCGCCATGGCATTGTACATGTGCGTCAGGTGGCTGGCGCCGTGGCGGATAGCCGTACGGGCGGTGTTATAGTCCGCCGCCGTGTGGGCGATGCTGACACGGACCGGCTTTACTTCGTCGATGAAGTCGATTGCGCCGGGGAGTTCCGGTGCGAGGTCGACAACGGCGACCTGGTTCCCGGAGCGCTCCTGCAGCTCCCGGACCAGAGAAGCATCTGGCAGGCAAAGGCAGGAGGTCTCCTGCGATCCGCATTTTTCAGCGGACAGGAACGGGCCCTCCAGGCGCATACCGAGCACATTGGCGGAGCGTTCGGTCGGCTGAAAGGGAGCCATGGAGTCCGCAATTTTTTCGAGGCGGGTGCGCGGCAGCGTCATCGTCGTGGGCACAATGGAGGTCACACCGTGGGCGGCCTCATACTGCGCCAGCTCCGTCAGGGATGACGGGGAGCCGTCGCTGAACTCTGCACCGTGGGCACCGTGCAGATGCATGTCCAGAAGGCCGGGAAGCACGTAGCAGCCGCTCGCGTCCAGGCGGTCCATGTCGTCGCAGAAGGCGGCAAAGCGCGGTCCGCGGATGCGGACGGTCTCCTCGTGAAATGCGCCGTCCTCCCGATATACCAGTCCGTTTTCGATTCGCATGACATCCTCATTTCTGTCCGTTTGTTGGGTTAGGTAAACATTATACACGGGATTCCGGGAGACTACAAACAAAAGGATCCCAATTGAAGAGGATTTGCGGTATAATAGTATGGTTTTATACAGATAATTCTACCAGGAAAGGTCGTTTCCAATGGCAAAACAGTTTATCATGGGCAACGAGGCCATGGGCCTCGCCGCCATTGCGGCCGGCGTCCGCTGTGTCGCCGGCTATCCCGGCACGCCCTCTACCGAGGTGCTGGAGACCGTGGCCAAACATAATCCTGGCGACATCCACGTCGAGTGGTCCGACAACGAGAAGGCCGCCCTCGAGGTGGCGGCCGGCGCCGCATTTGCGGGCGCACGCTGCATGGTCACCATGAAGCAGGTCGGGCTCAATGTCGCCACCGACCCACTGATGTCCCTGTCCTATGTCGGAATCCAGGGCGGAATGGTCCTCGTCGTCGCCGACGATCCGGGCCCCATCTCCAGCCAGACCGAGCAGGACACCCGCACCTTCGGTCTCTACTCCAAAGTCCCGGTTTTCGACCCGTCTTCGCCGGAAGAGGCCTACGACATGGTGCTGCACGCATTTGACGTCTCCGAGAAATACCGTACCCCGGTCATTGTGCGCCCGGTTACGAGGGTAGATCACGGATGTGCGGTCGTCGATGTCCAGGAGCGCGGGGAACTCGCCCCGCTGCCGGGCTTCGAGAAAGACCCGGGCCGCTGGGTCATCTTCCCGCGGCTGTCCAACGAGAACCACCGCAAAATTTTCAAAGAGCGCATCCCACAGCTGGCAGCGGAGGAGAGCGAGAGCCCCTTTAACAAAGTCAGCGGCAGCGGGACAAAGGGAATCATCACCAGCAGCATTAGCTATGAATACGTCATGGAGGCCCTGAACGGGTACAAGGGCGTCAAAGTGATGAAAGTCGGCACGCCGTTCCCGTGGCCGGAGCAGCTGATTCTCTCTTTCCTCGACGGGGTCAAAGAAGTGCTCGCCGTCGAAGAGCTGGACCCGTATCTCGAAGATCAGCTGATGCACACCATTGGAAAGTATCACCTGGATGTCACCGTACGCGGCAAGTACACCGATGAACTCCCGGCCTCCGGCGAGAACACCGTTGAAATCGTCGCAAAAGCGCTGCAGAACTATCTCGGCTCCGATGCCCCGCTGCTCTCCTTCCCGGAGGGCGCGGAAGAGGCCCCGAAACAGGACCTCGCCCCCGTACCGGACCTTCCGGTCCGCCCGCCGGTCCTCTGCGCCGGCTGTTCCCACCGCTCCTCCTTCCTGGCGGTCAAGAAGGCCATGAAGGGACAGGACGCGGTCTTCACAGGAGACATCGGCTGCTACACGCTGGGCAACGCGGCCCCGCTGAACATGGTCGACACCTGCCTTTGCATGGGCGCCGATATTACGCAGGCACAGGGCCTATACCACGCAGAGCCGAACAAGAAATATTTCGCCTTTATCGGCGATTCCACGTTCTTCGCCAGCGGCATCACCGGCGTCATCAACGCGGTCTACAACCAGGCGGAACTCACGGTCTGCGTGCTGGACAACTCCACCACCGCCATGACCGGCCACCAGCCGCATCCCGGTACCGGATTCACCATGATGGGCAAACGGGTGAAACCCGTCTCCATTGAAAAGGTCCTGGAGGGCTGCGGCGTCGAACACATTGCCACTGTCAATCCTATGGAGCTGGACAAAGCAATTGACGTCGTCAAAGAGACCGCGGCGCTTCCGGGCGTCAAGGCCATCATTTTCCGCTATCCCTGCGCGGCGATGACACCGAAGCCGAAAGAGGTCTGCACAGTTGAGGCCGACCGGTGCATCGGGTGCTTCCGCTGCATCCGGGAAATCGGATGTCCGGCCATTTCCAAAGAGGATGGAAAAGCCGTGATCGACCCGGGCCTCTGCACAGCCTGCGGTCTGTGCAAATACGTCTGCCCGAAGAACGCCATTGTCACAGTGGGAGGTGCTGACCATGAATAACATTCTCATCTGCGGCGTCGGCGGACAGGGCATCGTCCTGGCCTCAAAACTGATTTCCCTTGCCGCCATGGACCGCGGCCTCATGGCACGTACCGCCGAGACCATCGGCATGTCCCAGCGCGGCGGTTCCGTCGTCAGCCACGTGCGCATCGGAGACGAAATCTACTCTCCCATGATCGCCCGCGGCCAGGCCGATCTCATTTTGGGCTTTGAGCCCGGCGAGGCACAGCGCTGCCTGCCCTATCTGAAAGAAAATGGTTCTGTAGTCGTCTGCGAGCAGGCCGTCGTTCCGGTCACTGCATCGCTCGGCTTCGGTCATTATAAAGGAGCAAACACAATTGCCTATCTCCGGCAGACCCGAAACGACGTCATTGTTGTGGACGCCGCCTCCATCTGCGCCGAGATCGGCACCCCGAAGGTTCTGAACACCGTCATGCTCGGCGCCGCCGTCAAAAGCGGCAAGCTGGAGCTCTCGATGGGCGAACTGGAACGGGCCATTCAGACGCGCCTTCCGGAGAAGTTCCAGGAGATGAATCTCCGGGCACTTCGCATGGGCGCGGAGTAAGGAGGAACCTCTCTTGAACATTACCGACGAACAGCTTGCCATGATCCGCACCCAGCTGGAGCGGATCAGCCGCGTAGACTGCTTCTATAAAAAGAAGCTGGAAGGCGTGGACATCAGCAGCATCCGGACCCAGGAGGACTTTGAGCGCCTGCCGTTCTCCGAGAAGGCGGACCTGCGGGACGCGTATCCCCTCGGTCTCTCTGTCGTCCCGGAGGAAAAAATTGTCCGCATCCACTCTTCTTCGGGTACCACCGGCACCCCGGTCATCATCCCCTATACTCAGAAAGATGTCGACGACTGGGCCACCCAGTTTGCCCGCTGTTACGAGATGGCCGGCATCACCAATAAAGACCGCATTCAGATTACACCCGGCTACGGTCTCTGGACCGCCGGCATCGGCTTCCAGCTCGGCGCCGAAAAACTCGGCGCCATGGCCATTCCCATGGGCCCCGGCAACACCGAAAAACAGCTGCAGTTCATGGTCGACATGCAGAGCACCGTCCTCGGCGCCACCTCGTCCTACGCACTGCTTCTGGCAGAGGAAATTGACCGCCGCGGCATCAAGGACCAGATTCACCTGCGCAAGGGCATCATCGGCTCGGAGCGCTGGGGCGAAAAAATGCGCCGCCGCATCAACCAGGAGCTCAGCATTGACTCCTATGATATCTACGGCCTGACTGAGTGCTACGGCCCCGGTATCGGTATTGACTGCAAAGAGCACAACGGCATGCACATCTGGGACGATTTCGTCTACCTTGAAATCATCGACCCGAAAACCGGCAAGAATGTCCCGGACGGCGAAGTCGGTGAGATCGTTCTCACGACCCTGGTCAAAGAGGGCGCCCCGCTCATCCGGTTCCGCACCCACGACCTCTCCCGCATTATCCCGGGCGAGTGCGCCTGCGGCAGCAAGTACCCGCGCATCGGGACCATCCTCGGCCGCTCCGACGACATGATGAAGGTCCACGGCGTCAACATCTTCCCGAGCCAGATCGAGGAGCTGCTCGCCACCATCGACGGCGCCTCCAGTGAGTACCAGGTGGTTCTGGACCGCATGAACAACAAGGACATCCTGACCCTGCTCGTCGAGAAGGAGGACGACGCCAACTCCGCCGCCCTGCGGGATGAAATCACCTACCGTTTCAAGACGAAGATCAACATGACCCCTGTGGTCTCCATCGTCAGCAAGGGCGCACTGCCCCGCAGTACGAAGAAAACCAAACGGGTCATTGACCATCGGTACGAAAACTAAAACAAACCGCTTAATAAGGGCCTGACCGCTCTATGCAGAAAACCGGTACCAGGATTTTTAATCATCAGCTATGCTATGACTAAATTCCTGGTACCGGTTTTCCATATTTCGCAGTTCGGTCCCCAAAAAAGCCTCAAAACTCGGGCCCAACTTCTGATTCAGCAGAGTAAGGTACCAAAAGCGCGGGATTATGAGTTCACAATTTTCCTGAGAACCGCTTCGTTCACCTCGAACGGGGCGGTTTTCCATTTTGCGGGATTCGCAATAACCCGCTCCACGACGCGCTCTGCCTCCTCGTCTGAGAGCTCCGGACGGCTGCAGGAGCGGTCGTAATACTCATAGTAGGCGTCCAGATTGCCGAGCCCGGAGAGCTCCAGCACGTGGGACGACATCTCCTTCGGCGCCTCCGCCAGGTAGCCGCCGAGGAACCGGCCGCAGGCGCGGCCGTGGGCGACCCCGAGATCGTAGGTCAGGCCGTAGCTCAATGCATGCGGCACGGCCGTACCGGTCTGGGCAATGGCCATTCCTGCCATGGTCGAGGCACAGAGCAGATTGGTGTAATCCTCATTGGTCGGTTCCCGCTCGGTCAGCAGGACCGGAAGATTTCGGCTCCATACCCGGAGACCGGCATCCGCCAGCATGCGGCTGTAATCCGTCGCCTTACTGTTGATATAGCTTTCGCAGAGATGCGCCAAGGCGTCACAGCCCGTGCATCGCAGCACGGAACTGGGGGCTGCTTTCAGGTAGGTGGGGTCTGCGAGAGCGAGCTGCGGGAACAGGGCATAGGGGATGCTTCCCTTGGTCTTTTTGTCGTGGCGGGTCAGAACCGAGACGCCGGTGACCTCGGACCCGGTGCCGCAGGTGGTCGGAACCGCGACGACCGGCAGCGCCGTGACCGGGTTGCCCGATTCATAGAGAAAAGACGCATCTTTGTCCCGATTGTAAATCATAAGGGCGATGGCTTTGGCCGCGTCCATCGGTGAACCGCCTCCGATGCCGATGACGAAATCCGCCTGCTCCTGCAGGCCGAAGTCCCGGGCCTTCAGAATGGTCTCGACGCTCGGGTTCTCCTCAATTTCGGAAAAGCGTACCCAGCTGCAGCCCTCCCCTTCCAGGGCAGCTGCGACATCGGCAAACGAGCCGTTTAAGTCGGCGGAGCGGCGGCCGGTGACGATCAGCGCCCGGCGGCCGAACGAGGCCAGTTCCGCTGCATGATTGCGGACACAGCCGACCTCCTCGTAAACTTTGGTTGGCAGATAGAATTTCATGGGTCAGCCTCCGTAAAGATTGCCATTTGCAATGTCGCGGAACATTTCTTCGGCCTTCTGCCGATACAGCCGCTCCGCGTCGGTCATGGCCTCTTTGAGGGACATATTTGCACTGCGGGTACGGTAGATTTTTGTGATGCCCTGCATATAGATCTTCTCGTAGCCTTCGGCGACATCGCCGACCAGGGCGATGCAGGGGACACCCTCTTTTTTGCAGTGCTTCGCCACGCCGTGGATGGCCTTGCCGTGCATGGACTGACCGTCGATCCGCCCCTCACCGGTGATGCAGATGTTGGTGTCGAGCAGCATATCGTCAAAGTGGACGAGATCTAATATGGTCTCAATGCCGGAACGGATGTGGCCGCGGAGAAATGCTGCGCAGGTGAAGCCGAGTCCGCCGGCAGCGCCGGTGCCGCTGAACCCCTCATAGTGCTCGCCGGTTTTGCGGGCGACCACCTCTGCATAGTTCTCCATGCCCGCCTCCAGTTCGTCGAGAATTTCCTTCGTGCCGCCCTTCTGGGGGCCAAAGACATACGTGGCGCCGTCCGGGCCGCAGAGCGGGTTGTTGACGTCGCACATAATGGTGAAACTGGCGAGCTTGACCGCGTCGGGGACCTGGTCGGTCTTGATGTCGCGGACTTTGGCGAGGTCCCGGCCGTAGCCTTCCAGTTCCTCCCCGTTTTCATCAAGAAAGCGGAAGCCCATGGCGCGGAAAGCACCCATGCCGCCGTCATTTGTGGCGGAGCCGCCGAGGGCAATGCGGATGTCTCTGCAGCCCTGTTTGATTGCGTCCATAATGAGTTCACCGGTGCCGTAGGAACTGGTGTTGCGCGGGTCCCTCCTGTCTTCGGGAACCAGCGGGAGACCCGAGGCCTCCGCCATCTCAATGATGGCGCGGCCGCCCGGCAGAATTCCATAGGCCGCCTTGTGGGAACGCATCAGCGGATCATGCACTTTGACCGTGCGCATTTTGCCGCCGGCCACTTCCGTGACGGCCCGCGCCGTCCCCTCGCCGCCGTCGGCAATGGTCAGGCAGACGCATTTGCAGTCCGGGAACTGCTTTTTGGCGCACTCCTTTAATATGGAAAGAATCTGCTCCTGGCTCAGAGAACCCTTAAAGGAGTCCGATGCGAAAATCATTTTCCTTGGATTCATGACTTGCTCCTCTCATAGAAAGACGAATTCAGCCGCCGGAAAATGCCCTCGGCGGCGGTAAAAAACCAGCTGGTATAGTGCTCCGGATGCCGTACCATGTCCTCTTTCAGCTGTCCGATCTCCACCCAGCGGAGCGCCGCAATTTCTTCGGGGTCCGGGTGAAAAACCGCAGCGGTGGAAGCGGTTCCCAGGAAGACATGGTCGTACTCATACTCGATGAGATTCGGTGCATAGACCGTCCGGTAGACGAAGGAAAACTGTTCTTTTACGGGGAAGTCGGCACCGAGTTCCGCCCGCATGCGGTCGTGTACGGATTCCTGCAGAGCGACATCCGGGCGCGGGTGCGAACAGCAGGCGTTGGTCCAGAGTCCGCCGGAATGGTATTTTCCGACGGCGCGCTGCTGCAGCAGCATCCTGCCGTCACCGCTGACCAGAAACACTGAAAATGCCCGGTGCAGAGCGCCGGTCCGGTGGGCCCGCATTTTTTCTTCGGTACCGCGCGGCGTATCATCCATGGAGACGAGAATGACATCGGTATCGGCGGCCATGCGTTTTCCTCCCTTCGAAAACGGCCCTCCCGGGTGATGCCGGGAGGGCCGCAAACATCTTATTTATTTTAAACCATCCATACGGAACTGTCTATTTTATTCTTCCGCCTTATTGCCGGTATACAGCTGATAATACCGCCCTTTCTGGGCAATGAGGTCGTCATGCGTTCCGCGCTCAATGATGCGGCCCTGTTCGAGGACCATGATGCAGTCGGCATTGCGGACCGTCGACAAGCGGTGGGCAATGACAAACGAAGTACGGTTGGTCATAAGGGCATCCATGCCCTGCTGGACCAGCTGTTCCGTACGGGTGTCGATGGAAGATGTCGCCTCATCGAGAATGAGAACCGGCGGGTCGGCGACAGCGGCCCTGGCGATGGCGATGAGCTGGCGCTGTCCCTGGCTCAGGTTGGCGCCGTCGTTTTCCAGTCGGGTGTTGTAGCCGTCGGGCAGGCGGCGGATGAAGCCGTCGGCGTTGGCCAGCTCGGCGGCGACGATGCACTCCTCATCGGAGGCGTCCATCCGTCCGAAGCGGATATTCTCCATGACAGTGCCGGTAAACAGATGGGTATCCTGAAGCACGATGCCAAGGGAACGTCGAAGATCCGGCTTGCAGATTTTGGAGATATTGATGCCGTCGTATCGGATTTTTCCGCTCTGAATATCGTAGAACCGGTTGATCAGGTTGGTGATAGTCGTCTTGCCGGCGCCGGTGCTTCCGACGAAGGCAATCTTCTGTCCGGGCTTTGCATACAGAGAGATGTCATGGAGAACGGTTTTCTCCGGGACATAGCCGAAATCGACATGGTCGAAGGTGACCTCGCCTTTCAGCTCGGTATAGGTGACCGTACCGTCTGCCTGGTGCGGATGCTTCCAGCCCCAGCGCTCGGTACGCTCCGGAGTTTCGTGGAGTCTGCCGCTCTCATCTTCTTCCAGGTTGACGAGTTTGACATAGCCCTCGTCCTCCTCGGACGGGGTGTCAAGCAGTTTGAACACGCGCTCGGCGCCTGCCATTGCCATGATGATGTTGTTCATCTGCATGGCCACCTGGGTGACCGGCTGGCTGAAGCTCTTGTTCATGCTGAGGAAGGAGATCAGGGTGCCGATGGTAACGGTGTGGGAATACAGTGCCAGTGCCGAACCGACAATGGCGCACAGGACGTAGCTCACGTTGCTCAGGTTGCCGTTGATGGGCATCATGATATTGGCGACACGGTTGGCGCGGTTGGCGCTGTCCCGCAGCTCGTCGTTGAGCTCCGTAAACGCCTCGACATTTTTTTCCTCGTGGTTGAAGACCTTGATGACCTTCTGTCCGCTCATCATCTCTTCAATGTAGCCGTCCGTGGCGCCGAGGTCCTTCTGCTGCTTGGTGAAATACTTGCCGGAGACCTTGCCCAGATTGGCGATGACCACCAGCATGACGATGACCATGAATATGGAGACAAAGGTAAGCGGAAGGTCCAGGATAAACATGCTGACCAACGTCATAATGACCGTAATTGTCGAGTTGATGAGCTGCGGGATGCTCTGGCTGAACAGCTGCCGCAGGGTGTCGATGTCGTTGGTGTAGACCGACATGATGTCGCCGTGCGAGTGCTGGTCAAAGTAGCGGATGGGAAGTGATTCCATATGGGAGAACACTTCTGTACGCAGCCGCTTCATCGTGCCCTCACTCACGTTGACCATAATTCGGTTGTATCCGTAGGCACTCAGAATACCGACGACAAAAACGATGGCCAGACGGCCGAGTGCCGCGGCCAGAGGCCCGAAGTCCGCATGGGACTGGCCGATGAGGGGGACGATATAGTCGTCCACGAGGTCCCGCATGAAGAGGACGCCGTAGACCTGGGCCAGTGCAGAAAGAATAATACAGAAAACGACCGCAACAAGAGAAAATTTATAGCCGCTGCCCATATAGTGCAGAACGCGGCGCAGGGTCTTGCCCGGATTTTCCACCTTTGCGGTCCCCCTTGCTCCCCTCGGGGGACGGGATGATCTTTGATTTGGCATAGCAGTCTCCCCCTCCTCAGTTCGCCTGGTCGAAATCTCCGCCGGCCTTCATCTGGACGTCGTAGATATCTTTGTAAATGGCATTTCCCTGCAGCAGATTTTCATGGGTGTCGAAGCCGCTGATTCTGCCGTCATCCAGGACGAGGATGCGGTCTGCATCCTGTACGCTGGAGATGCGCTGGGAAATGATGATTTTCGTGGTCTCCGGGAGGTCATTTCGGAAAGCCGCCCGAATTTTTGCGTCGGTGGCGGTGTCCACCGCACTGGTGGAATCGTCCAGGATGAGGATATTCGGATCCTTCAGCAGGGCCCGCGCAATACAGAGCCGCTGCTTCTGGCCGCCGGAGACGTTGGAGCCGCCCTGTTCAATATGGGTGTTATAGCCGTCCGGGAAGCGGTCGATAAACTCGTCGGCGCAGGCAACCCGGCAGACGCGCTGGCACTCCTCCAGCGTAGCGTCCTCTTTGCCCCAGCGCAGGTTGTCGAGAATGCTGCCGGTGAAGAGTTCGTTCTTCTGGAGAACGACGGCCACCTTGTCGCGGAGCGTCTCGAGATCATATTCCCGGACGTCGCGGCCGCCGACCCGGACCGATCCGGTGTCGACATCGTAGAGCCGGCTGATGAGGCTGACCAGGGAGCTCTTGCCGCTGCCGGTTCCGCCGATGACACCGATGGTCTCACCGGAACGGATGTGCAGGTCAATATCCTGAAGGGTCTTCTCTCCGGTACCGGTCTTGTAGGAGAAGTCCACGTGGTCAAAGTCTACAGAGCCATTCGGCACTTCCATGACCGGGTTCTCCGGGTTGACGATATCCGGCTCCTCCTCCAGGACCTCTGTAATACGCTGGGCAGAGGCATTGCTCATGACCAGCATAACGATAATCATGCCGAGCATCATCAGTGAGATGAGGACGCTCATGACATAGCTGAACAGCGAAGTCAGCTCACCGGTCGTCATACTGCCGGCGACGATAAACTTCGCTCCGAACCAGGAGACGCCGATCATGGCGCCGTAGATGGCGAGCATCATGACCGGCATGACGATGGCCGTCCGGCTCTGCGCAGCGACTGCCAGATCGTAAAGCCGCTTGGCCGCACGGAACATCTTGCTGTTCTCATAGTCCTCGCGGACATAGGCCTTGACGACGCGGATACCGGAGACGTTCTCCTGCACGTCGGCATTGACCAGGTCGTACTGGTCAAACATCTTCCGGAAGATGACCGTAACCTTTTTCATCAGCGGTCCGAGAAAGACGCCGACAAAGACGAGTACCACGAGGAAGATCAGGCTGATCTTCGGGCTGATGACGATGCACATGATAAGGCTGACAATCATCATCAGCGGTGCGCGGACGGCAATGCGCAGGACCATCATAAACGCCATCTGGACATTTGTGATATCTGTCGTCATGCGGGTGACGAGTCCGGCGGTGCTGAATTTATCGATATTGGAAAATGAGAACCGCTGGATGTTTTCAAACATGCTCTGCCGGAGATTCCGGGCAAAGCCGGTGGAGGCAGAGGCGTCAAAGACACCGGCCAGCGTGCCGAACAGAAGTCCGAACAGCGCCATAACCAACGTCATGATGCCGTATTTCCACACATTGTGCATATTGTGCTGGGAGATGCCGAGGTCGATGATTCGCGCTGTAACATACGGAATCAGAACCTCCATGATAACTTCCAGCGCCGTAAAAATGGGCGTCAGGATCGTGTCCCGCTTATACTGTTTTATCTGCCCGGTAAGGGTCTTGATCACAGAGCGTTTCCTCCTTATTTGTCTGAGGCGTTTCGTGCCTCTTCCTCCTGCAGAGTGCGGAGCATTTTACTCAGATAGGTTCGAATGGCTTCTTTCTCCTCTTCGGAGAAATCTCGTTCTAGAAGTTTCTGGGTGCGGCCGACCGCCTCACGGGTTTCCGATACTTTCCTGGAGCCCTTTTCCGTCAGTGCCACCAGCGTTGAGCGCCCGTCGTCGGGGCAGGGAGATGTCGCGATGAGCCCGCGGTCCTGCAGGCGGTGGACCAGCCCGGCGGTCGAGGGCTGTGAAATGTGCAGGGCCTTTTCCAGCTTCTTCTCCGGGATTGGTTGGTTCGCATAGGAAAGGTAGCCAAGAGCGCGTGCCTGTGTCGCTGTGACCTCCTGGTCCTTCATTTGGCGGTTGACATCTCGCTCCGATGCCTCCGCGATGAGTTTGATGAGAATGGGGATTTCCAAACGGCTTTCATCCATGTTAGGCGGCCTCCTGATAAAACAATATGCTTTTCATCATAGGAAACAAATGGGAACTTTCTGTTAACACATGGACAAAAAAGCTCCTCAGCAGATTTTCTGCCGGGGAGCTGCTTTTCCTGCGGGCAGAATCAGCCGATAGGATCCTTGTCGGAGAGCGCACTGTTGAGCTCGCGGGTCATTTCTTCTTTTTCAAGATCCTGGCCGATAATGACGAGGCGGTTGACGCGGTCGCCGTAAACATCGTCCCAGTCGTCTTTCAGGTCCGGGTACTGGGCAAAGGCCTCTTCGCGGTCCTGCTCGGTGGCACAGGCGAGCCAGATTCCGTCGGGCTGAATGGTGACCTGCCGGCCGGCCTGCTCCAGGATGAAGGCGTCGTTCGGGTTCTCGGCGAACCAGACATAGCCTTTCGTGCGGATGACGTTGACCGGCCACTCCATGAAGACGTTCTGCAGCTTTTCCATGTCAAACGGCTTGCGGGTTTCAAAGACAAACGTCTGAATGCCGTATTCCAGGGCCTCGCCCTCTTCTTCCTCTTCCGGATTTTCGATGGCCTGGATCCACCCGGCGGACATGCAGGCGGATTCGAAGTCGAAGCGGCCGGTGTCGAGGATTTCACCCATGTCGACGTCACCGTAAGTGGCCTCGACGATTTCCGCCTTCGGGGACAGCGCCTTAATGACGGCACGAATGCGCTCCTTCTCGGAGTCCGTGACCAGGTCGGCCTTGTTCAGGATGACCGTATTGGTGAACTCAAGCTGCTGGACCAGCAGGGAGGCAAGATCTTCTTCGTCCTCCGGCTCCTCCTGCAGAACCTCGCCGCAGGAGAACTCATCGGCAAAACGGGCGGCGTCCACGACGGTGACAATGTTGTCGAGATTGACGATTTCCGGCATATTCTGCTCTGCCGTGGCGTTGCCCATCATGGTGATAGTCTGGGCAATTGGGATCGGCTCACAGATGCCGCTGGCCTCGATGACGATATAGTCGTACTTGCGGGTGCAGGCGAGGTCGGACAGCTGCTGGGCCAGGTCCTGACTCAGGGTGCAGCAGATGCAGCCGTTGGTCAGCGGAACGAGGTCGCCGTTTGTCATGTCGATGGTGCTGCCTTTAGCAATAAGGTTCGCATCGATATTGACTTCTCCGATGTCGTTTACGATAACCGCAATTTTATGGCCGTTCGGCTGGGCCAGAATTTTGTTGAGCAGCGTCGTCTTGCCGGCACCGAGATAGCCGGTCAGAAGTGCGACCTTGCACGGATTGTAGTCGACTTTCATTTGTGAGCCCCTTTCTTAATTAATGTATAGACAAATTGTGAAAAATCTAATTGAGCGATTTCTCATTTTACCGCACCTGTCCCCACCGGTCAAGCATCTATTGCGTCCTGGTTCCGATATTGCACCAATAGCGTGCCGACGGCTACCAGCAGTACCGAACAAAGGATGACCCAGAGGGGCTGAGAGGCCGATTCCCGGAGCAGCCACAGGGAG
The DNA here is from genome assembly GCA_900542575.1 of uncultured Oscillospiraceae bacterium. Taxonomy (GTDB): domain Bacteria; phylum Bacillota; class Clostridia; order Oscillospirales; family Acutalibacteraceae; genus RUG420. The sequence goes on along the minus strand of UQOE01000007.1, from coordinate 43,662 downwards.
AGCAATGTTCCAAAAACCGGGATCAGGCAGTTGAAGACGGTGACCTTTGAGACCGGATTGTGTTTGAGCAGTACACCCCAGACCGAATAGGCCACTGCGGAGATGCCTGCCAGAACCAGCAGCACCAGGATGCCCTTTCCGAGCTGCCCGCTCTCCTGCGCCGCGGCGAAGAGCATCACCTTCCCGTGCTGGATTCGGCACAGTACCGACCCGGCCGCCGTGAGCATCAGCCCGCCGAAAAAGAACTGCCAGCTGGTCATGGTGAACGGCTCCTCGTCTTTTGTAAACCGCTTCAGAAAGACAGAGGACAGGGCCGAACAGATCGTGGAGATGACAAGCATTCCGTCGCCCAGCAGGTGAAACCCGCCGGTCAGCCCGGTACCGCCGGTCTCAATGAGCACGACGCCCCCGAAGCCGATCAGACAGCCCAAAACCTTGCGGGCCGTGAGCGGCTCCGAGTGGTAGATCCATACCGTGAAGAGCAGGGACAGAAAAGAGGCCATGCCGGTCAGAATAGAGGCACGGACTCCCGTAGTGTGGGCCAGACCGATATAAAAGAAGAAATACTGCACCGCCGTCTGAGCAAGACAAAGGATAAAGACCTTGTGCCAGGCCCCCCTGCGCGGGATAAGCGGCCGGCGGTTCAGAAGGCTGCCGATGATCCAGGCCAGAATACCGGCCAGCGTAAAGCGGACGCCGGCAAACAGGATCTGCCGTGCGGAATCGGATGCCCCGATTGCCAGTACCTGATATCCGATTTTTATGGCCGGAAACGCGCCGCCCCACAGCAGGGCGCACAGCATGGCCAGCGGCACCAGCACCGGCGTCTTTGCAAAAGCGGAAGTCTTGGTCGCCATAACTTTCCTCCCCGAAGAACAATATGGGGTTATGATAGCGTTCCCGGGCGGAAATGGCAAGTAAGGCCGGCGCCGGATCTTTTGACAAAATGTGAGAATTCGGGAATTTTGTCACAGCGGGGCCGATTTTTTGTCAAGAACTTAGAATTTCGGATTTTTGTCAACCGGAAAGCCGATGCAATGCTACAATTATGTTGAATTTGTATTCTATCTGCTCGACAAAATCTAATAATCAGCATGTTCTGTCAAAAAAGCCGCTTCAGAGGCCCGCTTTCATTTGACAAAAATCGCAGATAAAGATCTTATGTCAAAAAACACGCCTGTGCCTGACGAAAATTGAAAATACAGAATTTTTGTCAATTGGAAAGACCGCCGCACCAGGTCTCCCTGTGTGCGGCGGTCCTCATAGGTTATGTTATTTGGTATGAATGGTTACGGTATCGGACTTCAGGCCGTCCGCTTTAACGGTAACTTTCGCTTTACCCTTCTGTCCGGTCGATTGGACAATTGCGAGGAACCGGCCGTTGAACGCCTTGCGGTTATTGGCACGGTAGCTCTGCGTGTCGTAGGCATTGCCATTATCGACGCCCACCAGTCGGACAGCGGTACCGTCGACTGAGACCGTGATTTTATTGCAGGCATCCGGGACAGCCAGGCCGTCCTTGTCCGTAATGCGGACCTCAATGTAGGCCAGATCTTTCCCGTCTGCGGAGATGGTCTTTCGATCTCCGTAGAGGTCGGCGCGGAGTTCTGCAGCGGGGCCGGTCGTTGAGACGCTGCTCTGGCCCTCCGTCTTCCGGATGACATGGCCGTCCGCATCATAGGCGACTGCGGTCAGTGTGCCGTCCTGGTATGGGACATTCCAGCTCAGATAGAGGTTCTCGTAGTCCTTGTCAGATTTTCCGGGGCCCTCGTAGATCTGGTACGTATAGCCTGCAGCGGTGCGTTTCTTCGTAAAGGTCTTGCGGCCGAGAGAGACTTTCTTTCCGCCGTTTTTCGGCGTGAAGAAGAGTTCGACGCTCGGGGCACTGGAGTAGACAACGACTTTAACGTTGCCATCGGCGTCCTTCTCCACGACATTCTCATTCCACTGCGGCAGGATGTGCAGGGTGGTAACGTCTGTATTCCACTGGGACATGTAGAAATAATAGGAGTCCTTCGGGAAGCCGGCGGTGTCGACGATGCCGAAATAGGAGTTCTTCGGCGCCGGCCAGCCGCGGTACGGGACGGAGACGACATCGTTCCAGGGCGTGGGCTCACCGATGTAATCGAAGCCGGTCCAGACGTATTCGCCGGAGATATAGTCGCGGGTAATACAGTCATACCAGGACTCAGCAGCCATCTTGCCCCAGGATACCGTACTCTCATCATAAGAGGTGAGCTGGTGATCCGGCAGCTGATCTTTGGAGCGCTTGTAGACGCCGCGGCTGTTGACCGCACTGGCATCTTCGGAGGCCACCAGGTTCCAGTCCGGATGCCGTTTGTGGATGATGTCATAGACATTGCCATGGACATAGTTGCCGCCGACCATGCCGCCGGCCGCTGTCTGCATGTTGGCTATGTTCGTGTGGTCCGGAACCTCAATCTTGTCGTAATATTTCAGCATGCTGTCAGCTGAGGTGACCGGGCGGGTCGGATCGACCTCTTTGGTCCACTGGATCAGTTTCTTTGCGTCCCGGTCATAGGCGATGCCGGCTGCGGCGCCCTCGACCTCGTTGCCGAGATCCCACTCAAAGACGGCCGGCGCATTGCGGTCGCGCTTCATCGTCTGTTTCAGCGAGAATTCCGCGTAGGTCTCGCCGGTGTAGGAGTCGACCAGGCGGGAGTCGGAGGCCGGGACCTCTTTATAGAAGGACTCCGAGAAATCGTGAATGTTGACGTTCTTGTTGGCGTGCCAGCCATCGTACATCTCGTCGAGGACGAGGATGCCGTACTTATTGCACAGGTCGATAAACTCGGCGCTCTGCGGATTGTGCGAAGTGCGGATGGAGTTGCAGCCCATTTTCTTCATCATCTGGATCTGCCGCTCTATGGCCGCGCGGTTGGCCACGGCGCCCAGCGCACCCTGGTCATGGTGCATGCAGACGCCCTTCAGCTTGAGGGGCTTTCCGTTAAGGAAGAAGCCATTGTTGTTGTCAATCTTAATCCATTTATATCCGTAGTCATTGGAGACCGTATCGACGGGCCTGCCGTCCACAAGGAGTTCCGTGGTCATCATGTAGACTTCCGGGGTCTCCGGGCTCCAGAGTTTCGGATTCTTCATGTCAAAAGACATGGCAAAGGTCCGGGTCTTCCCGGCCGGAACCGTGTACCTCGAGCTGCGGAATTTCTTCTTCTGCGCACCGTTTTTAACGGTCTGGCGCAGCTCAATGGTCTGGTCCTTCGATGTGCCGTTCTCGACAGTGGTTCTGACATCGGTGCGGCCGCTGCCTTTCGCAAGGTCCGGCGTCGTAATCTGTACGCCATTTTTCGCAATGCGCAGCGGATTCGTCACGGTCAGCCAGACGTCGCGGAAAATGCCGCTGCCGGAGTACCACCGGCTGGACGGTATCCTGTTGTTGGTCTTCACAGCCACCACGTTTTTCTGACCCGGCCGCACGAGGTCAGTGATATCAAAGGAGAACGGGTTGTAGCCGTACGGGTTGGTGCCGACTTTCGTACCATTGACATAGACCTCGGTATTCATATACGCACCGTCAAAGTCCAGTGTAATATGCTTTCCGGCATAATCCACCGGCGCGGTAAAGGTCTTGCGGTACCAGCCGATGCCGCCGGGCAGGTATCCGCTCTCGCCCTGGGCCGTCGGGGTGAAGTCCTGTTCAATGCTGTAGTCGTGCGGCAGCGTGACGTCCCTCCACGCCCCATCGGCATAGTCCATTGCCTGGGCGCCGTCCGCGTCGCCGAGATGGAATTTCCAGCCGTCGTCAAAATTCAGACTGCGGGCGGGGTCCGCCATCTCCGGCGTGGCGGCCGAGGCCGCAGGCACGAGGACAATCAGTGCGAACAGGAGCGCCATCAGTGCGGAAAGCCATCGTTTTCCATATTTTTTCATATCATTCTCCTCCTTTTTTGTACGGATTTCTCCTGCCTGTCAGTATAACATAAAACGACAGCAATTTCCGTGCTCGAACACGAAAAATTGCAGGTGGCGGACAAATTCGCACAACTGCGGACAAAAGGACAAAAAGGAGCGGCCCCTTTCGGAACCGCCCCTGGTATGAAGGTCGTGTTTTATTTTCGGCAGCTTTTTCCGCTCTTATAGGCGGCGCAGGCCGCCGCATTTCCGCAGGCGTCGCAGCTGCTCTTCCCATCCTTGCGGTCTTTCGCCATCTTGGCGATGACGCCGGAGAGGACCAGGAGAATGACGACCAGGATAACCCAGGAAACTGCATTCATAGACTTAGCCTCCCTCGCAGTATCAGTTAGAGTTCTCTAACTCTGGAATCATTATAGACGATCGTTCTCCGCAGTGCAATCGTTTTTTTCCACAGATTGCCTTTTTTCCCCGCGCGCAGGTCACAGATCCTTTTTTTACATTGCAATCTATCCCCGATTGTCCTATAGTAATGGAGATTTTTAGAAAAGAGGTCTCTCCTATGATCCGTGAACTCCCCTATTTCACCATCGGCGACAGCTACGGCAGCAATCAGGACTGGCTGACCGACCCCATCATGAAGCTCGGCGGCTGCGGCGCCGTCACGGCCTGTGACCTGTGCATCTACCTGGCAAAATACTACGGCGCGAAAAGCCTCGTGCCATTCGATGTCGATAAACTGGACAAGGAAACCTATATTGCGTTTGCCCAGAAGATGAAACCGTATCTCCACCCGCGCTGGAAGGGCATCAACACCCTCGAGGCCTGGATGGACGGCTTCCAGCGCTACCTGGGCGACTGCGCAGAGGCCGCCGGCCAGTCCCCCATCGCCGGCATGAGGCCGGTCCACAAGGAGATCCTCTGGCCGGACGCCGGCAAGGCCATCACCGCCCAGATTGACGCGGGCATGCCGCTCCCCACTATGATCCTCCACCACCAGGACAAGCGCTTCGAGGACTACGAGTGGCACTGGTTCCTCCTCAACGGCTACACCCGGACGGACGACGGCCACATTCTGGTCAAGGCTGTCACCTACAGCGAGGCCAGATGGCTCCCCCTCGACAAGCTCTGGCTCACCGGGCGCGATCTAGAGGACGGCGGCGTCGTACTGCTCGACCGCTCCGCTGCCTTTGCCCATGCAGTGACCGCATAATTTGGAACCGTAAAAGGACGGCAGTCCGCTTTTTCAGCGGGCTGCCGTCCTTTTGATACTCATACTTTTGGGTACCGCAGAAGTTCCTCGTCCCGGCCCTCTTTGAACATCCGCATCATCTCATTGGTGAGACTCATGCTGTCCCACTGCAGCTGGATCTCGCTGCGGGGAACCCAGATGGCCGTCTTCAGCTCGTTGGTATCCATGTGGATCGTCGGGTCTCCGTCGACGTCGCAGTAATAGCCGGCGAGGAGGTCGTCGGCAAAGCCCCAGGGCTGCGACTTGTAGTAGCGAATATTTTTGACCTTCAGTCCGACCTCTTCCATGACCTCTCGCTGGACGCACTCCTCGAAGGTCTCTCCGATCTCGGCGAAGCCCGCCACCAGAGCGTAGAACGGGAGCGATTGACCGGTGCGCGCCGCGTACTCGGTTAAAAGCAGCGAATCGCCGTTGCGGATGCCGACAATGACCGCGGGGTTAATCCGAGGGAAGATTTTGTTGCCGCATTTGGGACAGACCATGGCGCGTTCCAGGGTGTCGATCTCCGTCGGGCTGCCGCAGGCGCCGCAGAAACGGTTATGGCGGTACCAGTTGGCCAGATGCAGCGCCGTCACCAGGAGCATCGCCTGCTCCGGGGCGGCCTTCCCGCTCCGGCGGATGTCCCGGATGCCCAGATAGGCGTATCCGCCCGGAATGTCCGGATTCGGAATTTCTTCCACGGGGAAGAAATAGTCCGTCCCGTCCATGCGGATCAGGTAGCTGAGCCGGACATCGGCGCCCAGCTCCCGGGCGGTGGGCAGACAGAAGCTGCCATCCTCTGCCGTGTGCAGCAGCACGTTTCGGCCGCGGAAGGCGATGACCAGGCTGTCTGCGGTCGGCAGCCGCCCGCCCTCAAAGTGGTTGTCCAGGCGGTGCGGCGCAATATCCTGTATCATGCTAAATTCCTCATTTCATATGGTCGCGGACACGGCGCAACAGACGGGTCAGTTCCCGCCGCTCCCCTTCGCTCAGAGATCCGAAGACCAAGCGCTCCGCCTGCCGCATGCAGTCCCGGACGGGCTCCATGCTGCTGCGCCCCTTCTTGGTCAGTCGGATGTGTTTGGTGCGGCGGTCCTCCCGGTCCCGCGAGGTATCCAGGAACCCCTTTTCCACCAGCCGTGCGACGTTCCCGGCACAGGTCTGTTGGGAGACGTGGGCCAGTGGCTCCAGCTCTTTCAGGGTCAGTTCGCAGCCCGGCGCGCGATCCAGCAGCAGTAAAATGCGGGCCTGCGAGACGGTCAGTCCAACGGGGCGCAGAATGCTGTTGGCCTCTTTGGTAAATTCGTCGTCGATCTGTTTGATCAGCGTGCCGCTGGTCAGATAGTCTGGCTCCATCAGTTGCCTTTCTTATCTTTAATATAAGGTTTCAGGAGTTTATAGATCTCTCCGCCGCGCTTGCTGTCGAAATTTTTCTGGAGCGCGTTGTTGAGACCCATTTTCGTCTTATACTTTTCGACGTATTGGAGCACGAGATCCTGGTCCTTGCGGTCCGGGAGCGTGCCGCGCAGGACGTTTCGAATTTCGTTGTTCTCCTCTTCCAGCGTGGTCTTCTCCAGGTTGGCCACGAGGCTGACCCGTTTTCCGACATGGGTCCAGAAGTCCACAACCGCCTTATAGCCGTTGTCCTTGGTGACAAGGTAATAGGCGTCATTCGGCTTTTTGGCCATCAGAAAGCCGAGATAGGAAACCAGCTGAAAATCCAGCGCGTTTTTGGTGCCGCTCTCCACCTTCAGGTAGTCGATTTCGGCACTGGATGCGTTCAGCGCCTGGTGCGTCTCAAAGGTGATGGAAGCTGCATTTTTCGAATAAAAAATAGTGACGACGTCGGTGCTGTGGAGCTTGTCGATGCCCACGAGACCGTCGCCGTTGACGTTTTCAAAGTCAACTAAATAGGTTGCCATATGCAATTTCCTTTCTATATGTGGTCTATTATAGCACAGGCGGCCGAAATCCCGTTCCCCTTTCTACTTGGGCCTGTCTTTTTTCTCTGTTATAATAAAGGTATCAATGATAAAGGGTGTGATTCCATGGCAAAAATCCGTACCGCAGTGCTTCAGACTCCCGTCAGCGAAGACGCGCAGGAGAATCTCGACCGGGTGGCCTCTCTCTTTGACCGGGACCTCATGCGCAGTCTGGACCTTGTCACGCTGCCGGAGATGTTCCTCTGCCCCTACGACGCCGACCGTTTCCGGGACTACGCGGAGCCCGAAGGTGGGCCCGCTTACCGGTTCCTCTCCGACCTGGCCCGCGACCGCAGCGTCTACCTCTCTGCTGGCAGTGTCCCCGAACTCGGGGACGACGGCAAGGTCTACAACACCGCCTATGTCTTTGACCGCGCCGGAAACTGCATCGCCAAGCACCGGAAGATGCATCTGTTTGACATCAATATTGCGGGCGGACAGGCCTTTCAGGAGTCCTCCCGTCTGAGTGCCGGAAATCAGGTCACCGTTTTTGACACGGAGTTCTGCAAAATGGGCATCTGCATCTGCTACGACTTCCGTTTTCCGGAACTCGCCCGCCTCATGACAGACCGCGGCGCCAAAGTGCTGCTCTGCCCCGCCGCCTTCAACCTGACCACAGGCCCTGCCCACTGGGAACTCATGTTCCGCAGCCGGGCCGTCGACAATCAGGTCTACACCATCGGCACCTCCCCGGCCCGGAACCTGGACGCCAACTATGTCGCCTATGGCCACTCCATTGTCGTGGACCCCTGGGGCATCGTCATCTCCGAGCTCGAGGACCGCGCCCAAATCCGCGTGGTCGACCTGGACCTGGACCGCATTGACGAAGTGCGGGACCAGCTCCCCCTCCTCAAACACCGTCGCAAAGATATCTACGAATTGAAGACCCTGTCTTAAACCCAAAACAGCCTGCCGTACGGCAGGCTGTTTTTCTTATTCCCGCAGCGGCTGGCTCAGGATTTCGGTATAGTCAAGATCGTCCTTCGCCGTACCGTTGACCAGCAGGTTGATCAGCTGCTCTGTATCTTTCGCAATCGTCAGCTCCTCATTTGTGGGGATCACATAGATTCCCACCTTCGAGCGGTCGGAATGGATGCGCGCCGCCTCGCCCCGCGGGACGTTGTCGTTGCGCAGACCGTCGAGTTCCACCCCGAGATAGTCCAGCTGGGAGCAGATGGCCCGGCGAATTGTGCTGTCGTTTTCTCCGATGCCCGCGGTGAAAACCAGTGCATCGAGCCCGTGGAGGGTGACCGAGAGTCCGGCGATGAGCTGCGCCACCTGCAGCGTGAAGATATCGATGGCCAGCTGGGCGCGAAGGTTGCCTTTTTTGGCGGCTTCTTCGACATCCCGTACATCGGAGGAGACGCCGGAGACCCCGAGGAAACCGGATTTTTTGTTGAGCAGTTCGTCGATCTCGTCCGGGGTATAGCCGGCCTCTCGCTCCAGGAACGGGACGATGGCGGGGTCAATGTTGCCGGAGCGCGTGCCCATCATGAATCCGCTGAGCGGAGTCAGGCCCATGGTGGTATCGACGCACTCGCCCTCCCGGATGGCGGCGAGGGATGAGCCGTTTCCGAGATGGCAGGTGATAACTTTGCGGTATTCCGGATGCACATCGTGCAGCTTGCGGCTGACCGTCCGGTGCGAAATGCCGTGGAATCCGTATTTGCGCACACGGTACTTGGTATAGATCTCGTATGGAAGCGGGTAAATGAAGACACGCTGGGAGATCGTGCTGTGGAACGCGGTGTCGAAGACTGCCACCTGGGGAACGTCGTCACCGAAGGCGGCGCGCGCAGCACGGATGCCCTGGAGGTTGGCGGGATTGTGCAGCGGTGCCAGGGAAGAGAGCTCCTCAAGGGTCTGCTCCACCTTTTCGTCAATCAGCACGCTCTGGCTGTAGATGTCGCCGCCCTGGACAACGCGGTGCCCAATGGCGTCAATGCCTTCCGGGTCTGTCACTTTGCTCTCGCCGGTGGTCAGAAGCCGGCGCACCTCATCAAACGCCGCATTGTGGTCCGGCAGATCTTTGTCATAGGAGATGCTCCCCGCCGCGCTCTGATACCGGACATGGCTACCGTCTCCGATGCGCTCGCACAGCCCTTTGGCGAGAACCTGCTCGTTTGTCATGTCGAGAAGCTGGAACTTCAGAGAGGAACTTCCGCAATTTATAACTAAAATTTTCATCAATTTGTCATCCTTTTTATGCAGTTTCAAGTATTATAACAGAATCCGAGGTTTTTTCAAAAAAATAGTTGCATTTTCAAAAAGATTGAGTACAATTAAATTGTAAACAGTAAGTCAAAGCTAACCAACTAGGAGGTTCTCACATATGTCCATTTATGATTTCACTCTCACCACTGGTACCGGCGAAACCCTCTCCCTCGCCGACTACAAAGGCAAAGTTATGATGATCGTCAATACCGCAACCGGCTGCGGCTTCACCCCGCAGTACGAGCCCATTGAGAAGATGTACGAGAAGTACCACGACAAAGGGCTTGAGATCATCGATATCCCCTGCAACCAGTTCAAGGATCAGGCCCCCGGCACCGATGAAGAGATCCACTCCTTCTGCAAACTCCACTACAACACCCAGTTCCCACAGATGAAGAAGTCCGACGTCAACGGCGAAAACGAGCTTCCGCTCTACACCTATCTCAAGAGTCAGCAGGGCTTTGAGGGCTTTGGCAAAGGCGCCAAAGCTCTGGCAATGAAGGCACTCCTGAATACACAGGACAAGGACTACAAGAACAACTCCAAGATCAAATGGAACTTCACCAAATTCATCGTCGACCGTGACGGCAGCGTCGTCAAACGCTTCGAGCCCACCGCCGACATGGAGGAAGTTGAGAAGTATGTCGCTTCTCTGCTGTAATCACTGAAATCTTCTGTCTTTCCTTTCCAAGCATAACAAAAAGCACGTCCTTTGAAGGGCGTGCTTTTTGTGTGTGATTGGGGGCGGGGTGTGGTGAATTGTCGCTCATGGGTCAATTTGAATTTTTTTGGGAATTTGGCCCGGCAAATTCGTCCTGCTTTGATACAAAATAATAGGAAAGTCTCACAAAAGACGGCTTGCCGGCGGCAGGGGCTGGGTCAGGTCATCATTTCTGAGCAGATTAGCCCGGTTATGATACAAAATACTGGGCCAGACTCAAACAAAATTCTGGCCTGACCCGACAATGGGAATGATTCTCAACAACATACGAAATACCAGCTTCCGCGTACGAAACTGAGTTTCACCCCTCCCTCCTGCCGGCCTTTCACCCACTCCCCCAAAAATAAACAGCGGCCAGCCCTTCCGGGCTGACCGCCATTCCTGTTTGAAAAAGTTATCAGGTCAGATCCTGAATAATATAGCCCATAATGCCATCGTTGCTGGAACCGGTAATGTTGGTCGTAGCGGGAATGACATATGCGTTGGCATCGGTGTAGAGAATATCCTTAGCTGCGCGCATCAGATAGTAGATATCTGCATCCGAGAAGGTGGACGGTTTCTTCAGATCATCAATCTGGAAATCGAGCCAGAAGTCGGTGCCGCCGCGGAGCATGGCGTCCGTCTGCGTCCAGTAGTAGGTCGGGCCAACTGTGCCGGCCTTGCCGGTTTGGAGACCCCAGCTGCACTGATCTGTGGAGACAATGCCGCGGAAGCCCCACTCGTTGCGGAGGACCTGAACCATCAGAGGCTCATAGTCGTTGCAGAAGACGTCGCCGATCATGTTGCAGGCGCCCATGCATGCATTGGCGTGGCCCTCTTTAACCGCCATCTCGAACGGGCGCAGGTAGATTTCTCTTGCGGCCTGTTCGTTGACATAGGTGTGGAGGTTCTCGCCGCGGTGGTTCTCCTGATCATTGAACGCGAAGTGCTTCATGTAGGTGATAAGGCCCTTCTTCCGTGCGCCAAGGCACTCATTGGAGCCCATGCCGCCGCTCAGAGTGGCGTCTTCGGAATAGTACTCGTAGTTTCGGCCGGAGTATGCGTTGCGGTGATTGTCCATCGCAGGGGCATACCAGGAGGTGACGCCCATGGAATGGGCCTCATCGGCAATATAGGAGCCGTAGGTATAGGCGAGATCGTTGTTCCAGGTGGAGGCCAGAACCGGGACGGAGGTATGGCCGACGCCCTGGAGCTGGGTTGCGGAAGATACTTCCGAGCTGATGGCCAGCGGGCCGTCGAGATCAAGGGTCATCGGTTTGCCGACGGAACGCATCGGTGCGGTCTTGTAGAGACCGGAGCGGACGAGATGGACCATCTCGTCGAGGGTGAGCTGGCTTAAGAGCTCATCCCACTGCGGATCGTCATAAGACTTTCCCTTCAGGTCGGTGTACTTCAGCGTGCCGCCCTGTTTGGCGTAGTCAACTCCCTTGACATAGTGTTTGGTGACTTCCTTATCATACTTGGAATTGTACTTGTTCGGGTTCTCCTGGAAGCTCGTGTCCTTGACGCTGGAGCTTACCGAGTTGACGACATCGGCGTAGTTGGCAAAACCGTTCTTCCGGGAGAGGTACTTGCCGCGCTCTGCCTGATCGAACTGGTTGGAGGCCTGCTGGTCATCGCTCTGGCGCTTGTCGGCACCGGTGTAGACAAAGTCTTTGTCCATCTCGGCATCCTTGCTGTCCAGTACCTGATGAGAGTTGGCGCGGATGGAGAAGGTATATTTGCCGCCGTCCAGGCGATATGCGCCCTTCGTGCCGTTGGCGTTCGGATAAGTGTTGTCGTAAGATGCGATCTTCTCCATGCTGACCGGGACTTTGACGGTCTCGGATTTGCCGGGCTGGAGGACATCGGTTTTCGCATAGCCGACCAGAGAGACGGCCGCCTTTTCCACGCCGTGGTTCTGATCGTACTTGGTGTACGGAACTGTGACGTAGAGCTCTACGACTTCTTTGCCGGCGGTCTTGCCGGTATTTTTGACTTTGACTTTAACGTCAAACGTGTCATGCGGTTTCAGTTTATGCGGAATACCGCCTTTGATCTCCTGAGAGAAGGAGGTATAGGACAGGCCGGAGCCGAAGGGATACGCGACGACGCTGTTGTAATTGCGGTAGTCGAACGTCTTGCCGCTCTTCGGATCCTTGATGACCGCTTTTTCCGCGGCCGCGGTCTCGTAGAACTTGTATCCGTTGTAGATATTCTCAATATAATCAATGTAATAGGCGCCCGACGTATTCGAAGCCTTGTGCTCGCCGAAGGTGGCGGAGGTCGGGTTGGCGTCGTTATCGTTGACCCAGGTGTCAACCAGTCGGCCGGACGGGTTGACGGTACCGTTCAGGATCTTGCCGAAGGCATCCAGTCCGTGGGCACCCGGAATGCCGGTGCTGATGATGGCGTCTGCGCCGATGGCGTTCAGTCCGCCCATCTCCAGCGCATTGGCGGAGTTGACGACGACAATAAGTTTGCTGAAAGTTTTGCGCGCCTGTTTGAGGAGATTCTCCTCATTGACGCTGAGCTGCAGGTAGCGGCGGCCGTCGACGCTCTTGTAGGTGTCGAGATCCTGGCCCTCGCCGGCATTTCGGCCGAGGACGACAATGGCGATATCGGAATACTTCTTCATATTGTCAAAAGAAGTATTGCCGGTAAATTTGTCGAGAGAGACCTCTTTCTGGTCAAAAGACGGAACCAGAGAGGAGACCGATGCGGCAATTCCGCTCTTCTCCTCCGCTTTGTAGAAGCCCGCCTGTTCAACAGCCGGATTCACCTCGAAGCCGGCATTGGCCAGGGAGGTCTTGAAGTCGGTGCGGCTGCCCGCTTTGATGGATCCGGAACCGGAGCCGGAATAGACCGGATTGTAGGCACAGTACCCAAGCAGGTTGACCTTTACTTTTCCCTTGGAGGTGTCAATGGGAAGCGCATGATCTTTGTTCTTCAGAAGAACCGTGCCCTCCTCTGCCTCTTTCTGGACAAAACCTTCCCACTGCTGCTTGTTCGATGTAATGCTTGAATCATAGGGAATGGTGGAATTGTCCTTTCCATTCGTCTTGTACGCCGCGTGTGCGGTGGGCAGGAGCGCTGCTCCGGGCACGAGCACGGTGACAGCAAAAAGAAAAGCCATCAGCACGCTCAGCATGCCTATCCGGAGCGATCTGCCGGTTGATTTGCTCATATACAGTCTCCTCTCTTGTGAACAAATTCACAGATTTTTCATGAAGTAGTATATCCCTATAAATAACAGAATTCAATTGCTGTGTCAAAAAAAATCGTGCAGATTTTACAAATGTTGAAAATTGAATAGATTTCCATGTTCGGGAGCAGATAGGGCGAGTACTTGCTCACCGCCGCCAAATTCGGGAAATTTTGAAATAGTAAATTTTCCCGAAATTTCGCATTCCGGAAAGCAAACGGCGACCAGCCTGCAAAGCTGATCGCCAGACTAAATAATATTTAACTTATATTACGTAGAACCAGGCCTGGTCCGTATCCACGGGTTTCGGCTTTTTCCCGCTGTTCGATTTTGTGTTGAAATGCAGCTCCTGCGATTTCGCGTAGACCTTGGTGTTCGGCGGCACCGAGCGGGTCAGGAAAACCGAACCGCCGATGACGGAGTCGTGGCCGATGACCGTCTCGCCGCCGAGAACGGAGGCGTTGGAATAGACCGTGACGCGGTCTTCAATGGTCGGGTGTCGGCGCACATTGCGGAGACCCTGGCCGGCACTGGTGGAGAGCGCTCCCAGAGTCACGCCCTGGTACAGCTTGACATGTTCCCCGATGACGGTGGTCTCGCCGACGACGACGCCGGTCCCGTGGTCTATGAAGAAGTACTTTCCGATGGTGGCACCGGGGTTGATATCAATGCCGGTTTCGCTATGGGCGTGCTCCGTCATAATGCGGGGAATAATCGGCACACCGCGGACGTACAGTTCATGGGCAAAGCGGTAAACCGAAATGGCATACAGGCCCGGATAGGCAATAATAATTTCATCGGTGCTGGTGGCGGCGGGGTCCCCGTCAAAGAGGGCCTGGACATCGGTGTCCAGGTAGTCTCGGATGCATGGGATCTGAGCCAGGAAATCCACCGTAATATTCTCCGCCCGGTCCTCCACAACGGAGTCCGGAAGGTTCTGGTAAGCGCCGTCAAAACGGAGTGCCCGTGCAATCTGCGCACTGAGATGGTACCCGACATCCTCCGTCAGGGTGGCAATGGTCGTACGCACGTTCAGAGCTTTATAGACATGGTCCAGATAATAGCCGGGATAAACAATGCGAAACAGATTGTGAATCATTTTGACAATGACATTGTAGTCCGGCTGCCGCTGGACATCGAGCGAGTCGATGGCCTTGTCCTGCCGCTCAATATCCGCCACAATGCTGTCAACCACCGGTCCTATGCCGTCTGCAATACGGGATGACTGATTCACCGCGGCACCTCCTTTAAAGTCTAGCAAGTTAGTAGATTAATCTACCCAGATTGTAAGCCAACCGACTGCCGCTTGTCAATCCGCTATAATAGAGAAAAGGAGGTCCTGTCCATGCAGATTTTCGTCGACGCAGACGCCTGCCCGGTGGTTCCGCAGGTTGAGAAGGTGGCAAACGAATTTAAGATCCCGGTCACACTGCTCTGTGACACCAACCATGTACTCCGCTCAGAGACCAGCACGGTCATTACCGTCGGTGCCGGGAAGGACGCCGTCGATCTCGCGCTCATCAACCGGATCGCCCCGGGCGATCTGGTGGTTACCCAGGACTACGGCGTCGCCGCCCTCGCCCTCGGGAAGAGGGCCGCGGCCATCCATCAGAGCGGGATGATCTACACCGATGCCAACATCGACGGCCTTCTGGCCGAGCGGGCAATGGCGCAGCGCGCGCGCCGGTCCGGCAAAAAACATCATATGAAAGGTCCGCGAAAACGTACCGAGGCAGATAACGCCAAATTTGAGGCCTCTTTTCGGTCTCTTGTCCGGGAAATGATCAAAAAGAATCAAAAGTCGCCAAAAAATTGTTAATTATCTGTCAATGTTCGTGACTTTGACCAATTGTACGTGCTCCTGCACGGACAATATAATAGATTCATAGACAATAAGTTCCAGAAAGGAATGATCCTATGAATCCCGGTATCAACAATCGAAAGGTCGGCATTATCGGCTGCGGCTTTGTCGGCTCCTCCTCTGCATTTGCCCTCATGCAGAGCGATATTTTCTCCGAAATCGTTCTCGTTGACGTAGATCGGGATAAGGCAGAGGGTGAGGCCATGGACATCGCCCATGGCGCTCCCTACGGTTCTTCGGTCAAAGTCACCGCCGGCAATTACGATGACATCGCCGACGCCGCTGTCATCGTCATCACTGCAGGTGCGGCCCGTAAGCCCGGCGAAACCCGGCTGGATCTGGTCAATAAAAACGTCCGCATCTTCCAGGGCATTATCCCGGAAATCAAAAAGCGCAATTATCAGGGCGTACTGGTCATTGTCGCCAACCCGGTGGATATTCTCACCCGCGTTGCCATGGAAATGTCCGGCCTCCCCGCTGAGCGCGTCATCGGAACCGGCACCATGCTGGACTCCTCACGCCTGAAAGCAGAACTCGGCCATTTTCTGCAGGTAAACCCGCGCTCGGTCCACGCCTTTGTCATCGGTGAACACGGGGACTCCGAAATTGCGGCCCTCTCCAGCGCCAACATCTCCGGCGTCCCGCTCAATTCTTTCTGTGAGATGCGAAGCATCATGAACTATCAGGAGTCCATGAACAAGATTGCAGAAGACGTAAAACACGTCGGCGCGGAGATCATCAAGAAAAAACACGCCACCTACTACGGTGTTTCCATGTCGGTCAAACGGCTCTGCCGGGCCATTGTCATGGATGAACAGTGCGTCCTCCCGGTCTCCAATGTGGTCCACGGCCGCTACGGCATAGACCATGCGGTGCTCAGCGTCCCCTGCATCATCGGGAAATCCGGCGTCGAAGGCAATGTCCCCATCGCCCTTTCCCTGAGTGAAGAGCATATGCTGCAGGAGTCCGCCAAGACCCTGAATGAGCTCTGGGCAAAGGTAAAACTTGACTGAAGAACTCCGCCGTGATACCATTCCAACTATTACACGGGCCTGACAGGCGTAAATGTCAGGCCCGTGTTTTTATTTTGGAAAGGAGTTTTTACCAGTGCCTCAAACAAAAACCCAGGGTCTGATCTTCTCATTCATGATGGTCTTCTGCATGACCGTCTATACCATTGCGCTCGCTCAGCATCAGCTGAACAATGCCGTCTTTGGCGAGGCGATCCGCACAATGTGGCCGGAATTTCTGATCGTCTATCTCATGGTCAATCTGTTTGTCACAGACTGTGCAAAAAAATGGCTTTTCGCTATGTCGAGCCCGGGAAGGACAAGCCCATTGTCATTACCATCGCCATCCAGACCTTTACCGTACTCATCATTGTGCCTGTCATTACTCTGTTTGCAACTTTTCTGCACCATGGATTTACCGGTGCATGGTTCACACAGTGGATCACTACAGCGGCTCTCTGCTTTCCCATGGCCTGGTGTCTGCAGATCTTTGCGGTCGGCCCGCTGGTTCGGCTGCTGTTCCGCACAATGTTTGCAAAGCAGCTGGAGGAATAACAGACATTCCGTCAAAACTCAGCCAGGATCTGACGGTCTTCCGCTAAAAAATCATACACTCTTTCAAACATGTCTATTTTAGACAAAAAGAGAGAAAAAAATATTCGCAAGTTTGTCAGCACTTACTCTTGCGTGCACGTGCACGGGTGACTAAAATAGAATCACAGCAAAGATATGGGAACGAAAACAAAAAGTTCCCAATCACTGCTGTCTCTATACTTTTGACAACATCTCCTTTATTCTCCTATTCTCATATGTATCCACAAAGTCATACAAAGTGCCTGGACGGAAGGTCTTCCGCCTGGGCATTTTGTATTTTACAGGGGCTGTGGTAAAATGCACTGCAAAAGGAGGCTGCATCTCAATGCCGGAACTTTCCCGCCGCACCAACACATTTACCGAATCCGTTATCCGCCGCATGACACGTATTTCCGATGCGTATGGCGCCATCAACCTGTCCCAGGGCTTTCCCGATTTCGATCCGCCAAAGGCCCTAACCGACCGCCTGGCCGAAGCCGCTCACGAGGACGTGCACCAGTATTCCATCACATGGGGCGCAAAGAACTTTCGTGAAGCCCTCGCTGCCAAGCAGGAAACGTTCATGGGGCTTCCGCTGGATCCCGAGAAGAATATCGTCGTCACATGCGGAAGCACAGAGGCCATGATGGCCGCGATGATGACGGCGGTGAATCCAGGGGACAAGGTCATCGTGTTCTCCCCGTTCTATGAGAACTACGGCGCCGATGCCATTCTCTCCGGTGCGGAGCCCATCTACGTTCCGCTTGTTCCGCCGGATTTCGGATTCGATCCGGAGGTTTTGGAAGACGCGTTCCGCAAGCACCCGAAAGCGCTGATCCTCTGCAACCCCTCCAACCCTTGCGGTAAGGTGTTTACCCGCGAAGAGCTGCTGATTATTGCCGGCCTTGCGAAAAAATATGACGCATTCGTCATCACAGACGAGGTCTATGAGCACATCGTGTACAGACCGAATCAACACATTTACTTTGCCTCGCTGCCCGGCATGTGGGAACGGACGCTGTCCTGCTCCTCCCTCTCCAAGACCTATTCTATTACCGGGTGGCGGCTCGGCTATGTTATCGCCCCGCCCGAGATCATCGAAAATGTGAAAAAAGTCCACGACTTTCTGACGGTCGGCGCCGCTGCTCCCCTTCAGGAGGCCGCGGTCACGGCACTGCAGTTCCCGGCATCCTATTACCGCCAGCTGCAGGAGACCTATACGGAAAAGCACGCCCTCTTTTTGAGAGGGCTGGATGACCTGGGAATTTCTCATACCGACCCGCAGGGCGCCTACTATGTCCTGCTTGACATCTCCGAATACGGGTACGAAGACGATCTCGCCTTCTGCGAAGATCTCGCCCGCAAAGTCGGCGTCGGTGCCGTTCCGGGCTCCAGCTTTTTCCGGGAACCGGTCAGCCATCTCATCCGTCTCCATTTTGCAAAAAAGGATGCCACACTGAACGAGGCGCTGAACCGGCTGGAGAACATGAAGAAAAAGATGAAGGTCTGAAGCCCTATGCACAAAAGGACCGGCGGCCTGCTTCCATGGGAAGCGGGCCGCCGGTCTTTATTTTATTAGAAAGAAGAGTGCGGTCAGACACCAGCTACTTCATTGAGAATTTTTACAATGTCTTCGTTCGGCATGATCTTCGGCACCGGATAAGCGAATGCCTCGGTGCGGATAGATTTGATGATGTCATTGTAATCCAGCGATGCGATGACCGGGACATTGCCGTCGATGCCGTATTTGGCGCAGAGGTCGCGGATGGCCTGGATAAACGCCTCCGCCTTGTCCGCTTCCCCCTTGCCCTGTCCGACGCCGATGAGATCGGCGAGCTGAGCCAGGCGGCGGTCCGCCTGCGGGCGGTAGTATTCGAGAACTGCCGGCATAAAGGAGCCGATGAGATACCCGTGCGTGATATGCGTCAGTGCGCCGACTTTATGGGCGAACGGATGCACATAAGTCGTATAGCCGGAGATCAGAACCTGGCCGCCGATGTGGCCGGCTTTAATCATGTTCTTCCGGGCAATGGGCTCATTTTTGACCGCCCCGTCCAGATTGTCGAAGACCAGCTTGATGCCTTCGCGGGAGAGCTTGTCGGATTTCCGGCTGTGGCCCCAGCCGACGTATGCCTCTACACAGTGGGAGAGGGCGTCGATACCGGTGAGCGCGGTCATATCCGGATCTACCGTGTAGGTGAGTTCCGGGTCCAGGATGGAGTAGTCCGGCTGGACGGCGAAGTCGTTAATGGTGTATTTGCGGCGCGTTCTGCGGTTGGTGATAACCGCAGAGAAGGTCGTCTCGGCGCCGGTACCGGAAGTGGTCGGAATGCACATGACTTTCGGATAATCTTTCGGCTTGATCAGCACCCAGGAAATATCCGGGAGCGTGACGCCGAAGACGCCGCCCATGTGGTTGGCGGTACGGTTCGGACGCATAACGCGGCCGGCCACTGCCTTGGCGGCGTCAATGGGAGAGCCGCCGCCCAGCGCAATGACGACGTCGCAGCCGTTCTCGTGGTACAGCTTATAGCCCGCTTCGACATTTTCCACCGTCGGATCCGGGACAACGCCGTCATAGACAACGGCCTGCATTCCGGCTTTTTCCAGCGAGTCGGTCAGCTTTTTGACGTGGCCGCAGGCGACCAGATTCTTATCTGTCATGATAAGAGCTTTGCAGTACCCTTTTTTCGCGAGGAACGGGCCTGCCTTGCTGACGGAGCCCTCGCCCTCTGCAATGCAGTTCTCCGGGAACTTGAAGCCGATCATATGCCCGCCGACAGCGATGACCTCCTGGGCAAAAATCTTCAGGCCCTTCAGGTAGGAGCCGAAATAGAAAATGGAATCAAAGGAGTCGATGAGCATTTCGGTCATGGCTTCGACGCGGTTGTTCACGGAACCCTGAATCTCCTTTTTGTACTTCGACGGGTCGAAGTTCAGAAATTCGACGACTTTTTTCAACATGCTGCTCCCTCCTTATTTCAGTGCCATGGCGGCCTTGTAGGCTCCATGGGTGGCGGCGGCAATGCGTCCGGATTTCATAGCGTCACCAACCTGGATATACTTGTACGTAATATTGCGGATCTTCGGGTCGACTGCCGCGGGGCGTACGCCGAGAGACATAATAATGGCGTCACAGGGAACGTTCTTCCTGCAGTTGACAATGTCGGTCTTTTCAATTTCGACGCTGTCCTCGCGCATTTCGACCAGCTTCCACCCCGGATAGAACTTGGCGCCGGCCTCTTCCAGCTTCGGAAGGACGTCGACTTTGTGCTGAACCCAGGTTCCGGGTGCCAGCTCATCTGCCATTTCGACAATGATGATGTCGCTGCCGTTGTCGGAGAGGTATTCCGCGGTCTCAAGGCCGGTCATGCCGGAGCCGATCACCGCTACTTTTTTACCCTTGAGAGAGACGTCTCCGCGAAGGATTTCATCCGGCGTGTAGACGTTCGGGAGGTCCCAGCCGGGGATGTGAGGAGTAACCGGTACACCGCCGGCCGCGTTGAAGACCGCATACGGTTTCAGTTCACCGACGTTCTCGGCATTTGCCTCCGTGTTGAACCGGAACTCAACGCCCAGCTTTTTGCACTGCGTGTAGTAATCCTCGGTAACCCAGCCGATCTTCTTCTTCTGCGGCGGCGCCGCGGCGAGCAGAATCTGTCCGCCCGGCTTGTCGGCCTTCTCAAAGACTGTGACGTGGAAGCCTTTCTCTGCGCAGACGCGGGCGGCCATAAGGCCTGCCGGTCCGGCGCCGATGACGGCGACCTCCCGTCCATTGCCGATTTTTTCCGGATGAAGCGGATATTCCAGTTCGTTGCAGGTCCGCGGATTGACAGCGCACTGGCCCGGCAGACCGCCGGCGAGCGCGTTGTTCATCATAGATTCCAGGCAGTAGAGACAGGACAGGCAGTGATTGATTTCATCTGCGCGGCCTTCTTCTGCCTTCTTTGCCCAGTAGGGGTCTGCGAGCAGCGGACGGGCCAGGCCGATGACGTCCTGGTAGCCCTCTTCAATAAGCTCCTCTGCCATGTCCGGCGTACGGATGACACCGGTGCTGCCGACCGGAATATTGACGGCCTCTTTAATTCTTCTGGCGTTTTCTTTCCGCCAGCCCTCCGGGTATGAAGTGGGTTCGCACCAGGTGTTCATGCAGTCATAGGTGCCGGCCGAAAGGTCGAGATACTGGATGCCATAGGATTCCAGAAGTTTGGCGATTTCAACGGCATCGTCGATGGTGTAGCCCTGATCGTAGCCGAATTTGCGATAGTATTCATCTGCAGTGAACCGCGCGGAGATGGGGTAGTCCGGACCGCAAAGGGCGTGGATTTTCTCGATGATCTCTTTGATAATGCGGGTGCGGTTCTCCAGCGAGCCGCCGTATTCGTCGGTGCGGCGGTTGGTATACGGAGAGACAAACTGCTGGAGGAAATAGCCGTGGGAGATGTGCAGCTGCACGCCGTCGATGCCGGCCTGTTTGCAGCGGTACGCGCCGCGGGCAAATTCATCCTCAATAGCCCGGATTTCCCATTTTGCCAGAGAGCGGATCTTCTGGTCGGTGGCAATCGGCGAGCAGGCGATATGCGCCGGCGTTCCGCCCGATGCCGATACGTTGCGGGCATAGAACTTGTGGAACATATCCTGGTCGAAGAAATCCAGGAAATGGGTCAGAGTGAAGAAGATCTTCCACCAGCCGTCCCAATGGCGGCCGATGATATCGGACAGTTTCCATGCGGTAACGACCAGCTGATAGGTCTGCCGGCCGGGATGATGCAGCTGGACAAAAATTTTCGAGCCCTCTTCGTGGACCGCATCGGCCAGTTTTTTCAGGCCGGGAATGCAGCGGTCGCTGGTGACGGAGAGCTGACGGGGGCCAGTACATCCGGTCCAGTCGCTGACACGGGTGACCTCGGTCTGAATGAGTCCGACTCCGCCTCTTGCGCGCTCCCGATAATATTCGATAAGCCGGTCTCCGGCTGTTCCGTCAAGCTCTGCGACCTCCATGAGCATGGGGGTCAGCTCGATCCGGTTCGGGATTTCGCAGTTTCCGATTTTCCAGGGCTCAAAAAGCCGGGGATAATACTGGTTTGCCATAAAAGCGCCTCCTTTTACTACACGCGTATAAATTTTCAAATCCATTATAACAATTTACACAGAATCTGAATTTATTTTGTTGATTCCTTAGCGATTTTCTATGAAATGTACAGGACATTTGTAAAGCTTTTAGACAAATTCTCCCGGACGGTCCAATGCAGGCGAAAATGGCTTTGATCCTGAACCGTGCCGGCCTCAAGATACTTACTTGAGTTTTCCGTCAGATACTTTTCACAATATAGTTGACAAAGTCAACTATTTATCTTATTATTTAGTCGACTTAGTCCACTATATAGAGGAGGCTTCCCATGAATCGGCAGAACTGCATTGAGCGGGTGCGTGCTTTTAATCGATTCTATCTGCCCGCCATGAATCTGCTCGGGCACCACTATCTGGGTTCCGAGTACTCGGTCAGCGAGGCGCGGATTTTTTTCGAGATCTATGAACACGAGGGCTGCAGCGCAGCAGACATCTCAAAAGCCATGAACCTGGACAAGAGCTATCTCAGCCGGGTCCTCCGCGCCCACGAAAAAAATGGGTTTCTGCGCCGGGAGCCCTCCCCGGAGGACGGCCGCGCCTACTGCCTCTACCTGACCGGGCAGGGAAAAGCCCGGGCCGAGACCTTTATTGCGCGATCCAACGCCGAAATCGACCAGCGTCTCGGCAGCCTCACCGACTCAGAGGCCGCCGAACTGACCGCCGCGCTGGATACCGTCACCCGTCTGCTTTCCAAATAAGGAGAAAACGCCATGACTGTTGTACCGTATGATCCAAAATACAAAAATGATTTCATTGACCTGAATGTCGCCTGGATCTCCGACATGTTCGATGTCGAGGACCAGGATATGCAGGAACTGGAGAATGTCGAAAAGGCCATCGCCGACGGCGGACAGATCTTCTTTGCCCTGGACGACGACGGCACTCCCATGGCCTGCTGCATGATCGCGCCCCGCGCCGACGGCGACTGGGAGATCATGAAATTTGCCGCCCGCGGCATGTATACCGGAACCGGCGCCGGCAGCGCCTGCCTGAAAGCCTGTATCGACTACGCAAAAGAAAAGAAGCTGCCCCGCATCCTCATTGTCTCAAACCGCCGCTGTGTCCAGGCCGTCCACCTGTACCGCAAGTTCGGATTTCAGGAGATCCCGGTAGACCGGAAACAGTTTCCGTTTCAGCGGGCCGACATCGCATTTGAAATGAAACTGTAATACGCAAAAAATCCCTGCCCGCCCGGGCAGGGATTCTTGTTGACCAAAAGAAAATTATTTGCCGAGTGCACCGAATCGAAGGGCATCCCCGAGGTCGAGGATGGTGTTGCCGATGGCGCTGCCGTAGAACTTGATGTTCGTCTCGACGACGCCGGCGGTATCCGAGGTCTTCTTGTGCTGATCCTGTTTTTCCTTCAGATAGGCGATATGCTCGTCACGGGTCATGCCGAGATTCTTGTAGTATTCATCGATGGATTTCTGGACATCGATATCTGCGGTAACGGTGCCCTCTTCCCATCCGGTCTCGCCGTAGGTTTTGCCGGTGGCGTCGGAAATACGGGCATGACCGGCCTCTGCATTCGTGGTGTCATCCTTGCCGGAAGCCCAGTTGGTCTCGACGAAGACAACGCCGTTCTCCACGTTGCGGGCTTTGCCGCTCCAACGGTAGAGCTGCATGGACGGATCAAGGTTGTTGAGGCGCTTGTCGAGTCCCGGCCAGGAGCTCGGGGCGAGGACGATGTCGGCGCCGTCAATCTTGGCCTGGCGCACGGTGTCCGGATAGGTCTTGTCGAAGCAGATGACCAGGCCGATCTTGCCGAGCTTCGTGTCGAAGACCTTGGAGTACTCGGTTCCGGCCTCTTCCATGTAGGACTCTGTGCCGGCAAGATGGACTTTGCGGTACTTGCCGACGAATCCCTCCGGTCCGACGAGAACGCAGGTGTTGTAGACTTTGGAGGAATCGTACGGATCCTGCTCCAGCATGGACCAGCAGAGATACATGTTGTATTTCTTAGCGTTGGCAATCATAGTGTCGCAGGTCGGGCCGCCCGGGACCGGTTCTGCATTTTTATAGAAGAACGCCTTGGCGTTCTCATCGACGGTGTTCATGCTGATGCCATCCGGCAGACCACAGGTGGAGAGCTCGGGGAATAGCATGAGGTCGACGTCGTTGGCGCCGCCCTGGTCGATGTATTTCTGAATGGTGGCCATGTTCTTCTCTTTGGAGTCGGTGACATAGAATGAGACCGCCTCAAAGCGGGTCGTGCCGGCCGGCTTTGCGTCCGCCGCAAAGACTGGGACTGTGCTCAGAGCCATGATAAGGGCCAGGCACAGGCTGAAGACCAGACGGAACTTGGAATGGTGCGTCATAAGAAATTCTCCTTCCAAAATAAAGAAACAGAGCGGCGATGTCGTTTCGACTGCATCGCCGCTCCTCATGTGTTTTATCATACAGGTGTGTTTGATTGGCTTCTTGTAAAAAGGTTGCATGCCTTGAACTATTTTTTTAAGGCCTTTATCATAAAAGGAGAGGAAGGAGAGATTGTCATGTATTGTCCGAACTGCGGAAAGGAAGTCCCCGACGGCGGAACCTTCTGCCCCTCCTGCGGGGCAAAGCTGAACACCCCGGCTCCTGTCCCCGCGCGCGATCCGGGGCCTGTCTCGCAAACATCACCGGCCCCCAATCCAGCGGCCGAAAAGAAAAAACAGCGCGTCCTCTGGGTCGTCTTTGCCGCCGTAGTGGTTGTCATCGCCATCGTCTTCGGCGTCATTTTTGGGACTGCGAATGCGAAGGCGTATAAGCCGTGCAAACTGACAGTTAATAATGAGCTTAAGGCGACACAGCACTATGTGAAAGATCAGAAGCTGCTGATCATTGACGGGGATAATGCCGTTTTCAGTACTGCGAGTCTGATCGATTATCGCAGCTTAGCATCCAACCCTGCGTTGCTGTCTCTCATGATGGAATACTTCTACAACGATGATTTTTTTGAAGATCTCGGGTTTACTGGATATTCCTTTTATGGATTCAACTGTGCAGTCTATGCTTTTTGTCCCTGGATATTAAACGGTCAGATCCAGGGAATCCAAGTAGAAGGCAAAAATAAGGTTGATATTTCATTCGATGTGGTCGGACAGCAGCTGACTTCCTGTCAAATAGACTCCAACGAAACCGGTGAGGATAAATCTTACTATATTTCTTACTCTTATGACGCATATGGGAACTTAACCGAAATCAATTTTAACGATGAAGACACAATGGATGTCTCATTCGAATATACTACTCAAAATCATCTTGAGAGTATCAGCTATACCTATAATGATTCCAGTGTTACCTTTTCGCCTTCCTATAATGCGAATGGTCAGATATCCAGCATAGAGATCCACAACAATGAGGGCGCAAGCGAAGTCTTCACCAACACCTACCAATATCGGGGTAAGAAGCTCTCCTCCATACAAACAAGCGACAAGCGCTACGATTTCACCTATTCTCACAATCGTCTGACCCAGCTGGTGAACACCTGCAAAGACGATGACTGCAAGCAGGAGAAGAACATCTACACCTGGACTTATTAATAGCGGAAGATTTTGAATTAGAAATCCGAGAAACCGCATCCCATGGCCAAAAAAGGTCCAGATTATTCCATCCGAGCACAAAAATGAGTCTGGTGTAAAGTGTAATCACTTTGCACCAGACTCATTTTTTTTTAAAGATCCCGTATCTACGTACTTTTCAGTACTTTTTTCATCCAGGTATGCGGACATCCCTCGTCGTCATCCGGCTCACCGAATGGGACATAGCCCATGGAGGCATAAAACCCGCAGACCCGGGTCTGCGCATGGACAATGCTGGTGCTGCCGCCCTCGGCCAGAATGCCCTCTTCGGCGGCGCGCACGATGGAGGCGCCCAGATGCTGTCCGCGGTATGCTTTTCGCACGGCAATGCGGCCGATCAGCCAGGAGCCGGGCTCCTGCCCCGGGTAGAAGCGGCAGGTCGCCGCCGGGCGACCATCCACGTATAGGACCGCGTGGCGTGCAGACTGATCGGTCTCATCAAACTCATTCCGGAAACCCTGCTCTTCCATAAAGACGGCGCAGCGGATGTCGGCGGCCTCTTTCGGCAGGGATTCATAGATTACGACTCTATGTCCAGCCATTTTTTACCCCAGTTCTTCATGGCGAGAAGGACCGAATCGAAATCGCGGCCCTTGTCGGTCAGCGAGTACTCGACGGTCACGGGGACCGTCGGGCGGACTTCCCGCCGAACGACGCCGTTCTCCTCCAGATGGCGCAGCGCATCCGTCAGCGATTTCGTGCTGACGCCGAGCGCTTTCTGCAGTTCGTTGAACCGCATAGTTCCGACATGGAGCTCCTCCAGAATCAGGAACGTCCATTTCCCCGCAAAGACGGCGCTGACGCCGCGGATGCTGTTCAGGCACACCGCGTCGTAGACCGGGGCGGAGGACTCCAGTTTGGGAGAATCCATGACATCACTTTCCTTTCTGAAGCAGCTTTATTTTCTGATATCATATTACAATATTTTGCGTTATTTACAACCCCCGACACCTGTGGTTCAATAGTGCCAGAACAAAGAAACGAGGTGTCCAACATGAAAGAAAAAATGCCTGTCATCTTTACCGGACACGGTTCTCCCATGAACGCCGTTGGTGAGAACCGCGCAAGAAAAGGGTGGATCGAGATGGGGAAGCGACTTGGGAAGCCGAAGGCCATCGTCGCCCTCTCCGCCCACTGGGCCACCCGGGGCACCTATGTGCTCCGGGTCGAAAAAAATCGGCAAATCTACGATATGTACGGGTTCCCGGACGAGCTCTATCAGATTCAGTACGCCCCGAAAGGTTCCTCGGAGCTGGCAGACCGTGTGCTCAGTCTGCTGGACGGCACAGCAAAGCCGGCAAACGACTGGGGAATTGACCACGGCGTATGGTCGGTACTCTGCAATATGTACCCGGACGCGGATATCCCGGTCGTCATCGTCAGCACGGATGTCACTGCCTCTCCGGAAGAGGAGTATGAAATTGGAAAACGTCTTCGCCCGCTCCGGGACGAGGGTGTGCTGATCCTCGCCAGCGGCAACGTGGTCCATAACCTGCGCCGCGTCAACTTTGATCAGACCGACGGCGCCAAATGGGCCGACGATTTTGATACCGCCATTCGAAATGCCATTACGGCCGGGGATTTCACCGTACCGGTTCACTTCGAGACCATTCCGAATGCAAAGCTGGCCGTACCGACAGCGGACCACTACTATCCCCTTCTGGGCGCCCTCGGCGCCGCCGATCCGGACACCGATGCCGTCGAGGTCTGGAACGAGTACCGCGAGCTCGGGTCCATGTCCATGACGTCGTACCTATTTCATGCGTAAATAAGCCGCGCCGGCCCGGTCTGCCAGCTTTTTTGCGAGGCCCATGCGGACCGGGCCGCGCTCGGTATCTACTACGACGGTGCAAATTTCATGCATGCGAAACCATGCGGCATCCGCACAGGCCAGGTCCATAGGCGTACCGGGCCGGACGTCGTAGTTGGCCCGGCCGTCCGTCAGAACGACCAGGACCGGAATCCCTGCGCCAGGGTTGCGCATAAGCCGGAGGATCTCTCCCCTTGCAGTCTGCAGGCCCATGCCCAGCGGCGTATTCCCCGATGCCGGAATGTCCTGCAGGCACTGCGCCGCAAACGAGACACTGCGGGTCAGCGGCATGCGGATCTCGGCCTCCTTGTTGCCGAATGTAATCAGCTCCGCCCGGTCCCGGCTGCAGTAGGCCTGGCTCAGTAGCTCCCGGACAGCACCTTTGGCATAGGAGAGCCGCCGTTCCGCCCCCTGGGATCGGCTGGTATCCAGCAGAAACAGAATATCAAAGCGCGTCTGGTCGGCGGGTCTCCGATAGCGGAGATCCGCTTTTTCTATTTTGATTGCCGTGTTTCCATGCCGCACAGGCTGCCATGGGGCTGCGGCCGTCAGCGTGGCGGGAAATGAGAGAGTATTCCCGTCCAGGGATTCCCCGCCGCCGGATGCCCGGCTCTCCTGCTGTCGTGCGGCATGACTTCCGCGCAGTCCGTTCGCATGCAGCAGGCGGAAAAATTCCAGAAGAGAAACCGGCTGCCCGTTCTGCAGCACCGGCGCCTGGACCGCCGTGTGATCTGTCCGCTCCGGGTGTTCCTCCCGGCCGCCTAACCGTCCTCCGCATCGTCGGGGTCCGCGTCGGATTCCTGCTCCATAGCCACCAGGCGCTGTACAATCTCCTGTCGGTCCGTCGAAGCCGGATCCATCGGATTCTGCTTCATCCGATGGGGCAGCACATACAGGGCAGCCTTTTTAATGTCACCCTCAGTCACAGAGGTGCGTCCGTCGAGCGCCGCCAGCGCCTGGGCCACCTTGATCATGCTGAGGTCGGCGCGGTGACCCTCGGTGCCGAAGGCAATTCCGATCTCTGCCGCTTGCAGCAGCCGTGCACGGTCGGTTTGCACAGAGTGCAGCAGATGGCGCGCAGTTCGAATCTGCTCCCGCAGTGCATCCTGCTGCGGCGCATATTTGGCGCAGAACGCAGCCGAATTTTCCTCAAAAGCCAGGCGGTCCTCCAAAATTTTCACCCGTTCCGCGGGGTCCATCTCCCCCTGCACGTCCACAACCATGCCGAATCGATCCAGGAGCTGTGGCCGCAGACTGCCCTCTTCCGGGTTCATCGTTCCGATGAGGACAAAGCGTGCGGGATGGACACAGGAGATTCCGTCCCGCTCCACGCGGCTTACGCCCGTGGCGGCGGCATCCAGCAGGAGGTCGACAATGCGGTCATCCAGCAGATTGATCTCATCGGCGTACAGGATATTTCGGTCCGCTTCGGCCAGAAGACCCGGTTCGAATTGTTTTTCCCCAGTCTTGACAGCGTGTTCCGCATCCAGAGTGCCGACGACCCGGTCCTCCGTGGCGTTGGCCGGCAGTTCCACGACCCGGAGATCCGGCAGCAGATCAGTAAGAGCGCGCACCGCTGTGGTCTTCGCGGTCCCCTTCTGCCCGCGGATCAGCACACCGGATACAGCGGGATTCACCAGGTTGACCAGCAGCGCCTCCTTCATAGCAGACTGCCCTTCAATTGCACAGAACGGATAATTGTATGTTTTCATTGCAGCATTCCTCTATCGTTCAATTTCACCCTCAGTTTCCAGATAAACCCGCTGAACCGTCTCCCTCTCCTCGTCAGAGGGCTGCCAGTATCCGCGGGAGTCAGCCTCCAGCAGGCGGTGCAGCATGTTCCGGTAGGCCCAGGGGTTTGCATCCCGCAGCTGGTCCCGGAGATCTGCATCCTCCACATAGCGCTGTTCCATACGGGAGAAGTCCGCGCTGTCCACCGCTCCGGTGGTGGCCGCCAGGCCCAGCACGTTTTCAAAACGCTTTTCTATCTGCTGGACGCCGTGGTAGCCGTGGCGTGTCATGCCCCGGATCCAGCGGGGGTTCAGGAGGCGGGTCACCATGCCCCGCTCCAGTGATTCCCGAAGTCCTGTGATGCGGACTTCTCTTCCAGTGGTGTCCGCAACGTACATCTCAGCCTGTTTTCCACGAACCGACTCAACCGATTTGGCGAGACCGCCATAGAACTCATAGTAGTGGTCCAGGTCAATCAGCTCATACTCTGCGTTGTTTCGCACCTGGGACATCAGCTGAACATTCCGGTAGTTCTGCTCCAGCAGCTCCTTGCCCGGGGTACCGTGACAGGTCGGCGTGTAGAGGCAGGACAGGCTGTCCGTGAATGCGGCGCTCAGGTCCGCCTCCTTCTCCCAGGTGCCCTCACGCACGAGCCGGGTCAGCGTGGTGCCATATTCTCCCGCTTTCGGGCCAAAGATCCGGCTCCGCGCCATCTCCTCTGCCGTCTTTTCATCATAGCCGCGTTTCAGCAGCATCTGCCGGTTCCGGCGGGTGTTTCGGGCAAAATAGCTCTGCTCATCCGTCTCGTTCCGCTCCATCAGGCGGCGGAAGACCTCGTTGAGATTCTCCACCAGATTGGGGTACATGTCGCGGAAAAATCCGCATATGTGAATGGTCACATCAATGCGCGGGCGGCCCAGCTCCTCAACTGTGCGAATTTCGAACCTCGAATCAAAGCTCTGGTCCCGTCCCTTTAGACCGACGCCGAGATAGGTCAGGATCTGCCCGAGGGTCTCCCCCTGGGTCTTAGAGGTCTCCAGACCCCACAGGATAACCGCTGTGGACTCCGGCCATTTGCCGTGCTCTTTGCAGTACCGCGTCAGAGTCTCCTCCGCGATGGCGGCACCGCGCGCAAAGGCAGTACGGGTCGGGACCAGACGCGGATCGAACTGGACCAGATTGTTCCCGGAAGGAAGCAGATGCGGATTCTTGAACAGATCTCCCGCAGTGGAGACCGGGAGATAGCGCCCGCTCAGTGCCTGCAGCAGATTCTGCAGTTCGCGGCATTCCATGGCGCGCTGCTCCAGATCTTTCCGGGAGACCTCCTCCGGAGAGAGCTCTGCGACCTGCTCTGCGTAGTCCTCCGCCTCCTCCCGGTTCAGGCCAGTTCCAATCACGTGCAGACCCGAGGGAATCAGGGAGCATTCATATTCATAAAGTCGGTCTTCCAGGCGGTCCAGTTCTTCCTCGGTCACGGGTCCGTCCAGGAGAGAGAGCTGTTTCTCCTGTTTCTGAATGGACTGCAGAAGATCTCTGCAGCGCTCCGGCGCCGTCTGTCGGCTCTCCCGGTACTCGCCTATGGTACGCTTCAGCTCTGCATAGTCCCCATACAGACCGCCGGTCTCATACGCCGGTGCCTGATAGCCAATCAGCACCGCGTGGCTGCGGCGCTTGGCGATCATGGCCTCGGATGGATTGCCAAGATAATAGAAATAGAAATGGGGAATTTCGCCTACCAGCCGATCCGGCGTGCAGTCCGCCGTCATGCCGTTCTCCTTACCGGGCAGAAATTCCAGCGTCCCGTGGGTGCCAATGTGGACCATGGCGTCCGCCTCAAAATCCTGCTGGATCCAGTGGTAAAAGGTTTCATACTCCGGCGATGCCGGAAGGGTCTTGTCGTGGACGGCATCGGGATTCCCCCCGTCTCGCAGGGGCTGCAGTCCCACAAAGACATTGCCAAGCTGCACGCCGCGCACCGGGTACCGTTTCCCATTCCAGGTACTGTACTGCTCCGTCTCTGCAGCATCGGCCCACTGCGGATCGTTGCAGACGCCGTCGGCACAGAAAGATGCCTGCAGTTCTTCTGCGGAGAGGTCATCGGTATGATACCCGTTCTCCTTCAAACACCGTAGAATCTGCGCCACGGACTGGAACGTGTCGAGAAATGCGCCGCCGAAGATATTATCTTCCCCGGCCGGGTAGTTGTAGCAGATCAGCGCAATCTTCTTCTCTGCATTGGGTTTCTGCTGCAGTGCCATAAAGCGGCGAATTCGGCTGCAGTACTCCGCAATCCGAGGCTTGTCCGGCACGATCCTCGATACCTCCGGCAGTGCCGGATCTGCGGATTTCTCCACAATGCCCACGGGGTAGGTGTGGATGCCGCCATCCAGCTCCGGCAGCAGAATGCTGATCAGAAACTCGCCGGGATTGACGCACTCGACATCCTTCCACTCGCCTTTTTCCGTCTTGGTCAGGCAGAACGGCTTAAAATAGGGTACGCCGCAATGCTCCAGAATTTCCACGGCTCGTCCTGCATCGCCGCCCATGGGACCGGCGCCCAGACGAAACGGCATCAGATTGACAATAGCGGCCAAAGAATCATCGACCTCGCGCAGCAGGTGCTCCAGCGTATCCAGATCCTCATCCTGGTTCTGGGAGAACGCGATGGGCAGAACATTGCAGTCTTCCTCCAAATTCTGTGCAAACACCCGGACCGCCGGGGTAAAGTCATTGGGGTAGTGGTGTCCATAAAAAAGCAGCGCCACGGTCGGCCGGTCCGGCTGAAAGTTCATCTCCTTTTTCCAGTTCCGGATGCGGTCGTAGATTTTCTCAGTATTCGGGTCCTTCAGGTAAATCCCATACCGCATGCCGCACGGCTGCTCCTTCGGCAGGAATTTCATACCGAAATAGTTCCGCAGAATCAGATGCATAAAGGAGAAAATATCCTGCTGTCCGGCCTGCTGCCAGTAGTCGATGAGGCGGAAATAATTCTTCATATCCGCAGTCATGCCCACCGGCACAACCGTGCCGAGCATCAGCGCCATGCGCCGCATGGTGTGCATAAGCTTAGAGGCATTCTTCTGCGGCTTCTCCGGATGGGACTGTCTCATCTTCTTCCCCTCCATGGAGAAGGAGCCAAGGCGGATCAGATCCCGGCTGCTGTTTCCGATGACGATCCGCTGCCCTCTGCACTGCAGCAGCGCACTGCGCACCAGGTCCTGAACCGGTTCAGCCGCGCCCATAATGTCCACAATGGCCAGATCGGCGCCGGCAATGGCCCGGGCAATCTCCTCGCCGCGCTCCAGCACCGACACGCCCGCCTCCGCCATATAGAACATCTGAAACGACAGCCGGTCCTGCCCATAGGCGGCTGCGAACTCTTTCTGAAAGGTATTCAAATGGCCCAGCGCCGGTGCGCTGACGGCGGCTACTGCAATGTGAAGCATCTGATCACTCCTGATTCATACAATTATGACTCTATTATAACAAAAGCCTGGGAAAGGAAAGGAAGTGTATTGATAGTTAGGTATTGATTTTTTAAACCGCATCCCCTATAATTTTGTCAGACACGAGGAGGCATGCTGTATGATATCCGAATCCAGCTGCGGATTTTATTTGAAGCAGCTCAACGACTCTCTGGCCAAAAAGGCGAATCACGCCCTGAAAGAGGACAATCTGACCATTGCCCAGTCCGGTGCGCTGCTCTACCTGGACGGTCTTCCGGGAAAGCAGGCTCCGCTGAAACAGTTGGAAAAAGCTCTGCATGTCGCCCAGTCCACGGCTCTTGGCATTGCCGACCGACTGGAAGAAAAAGGGTTCCTGGAGAGCTTTGGCTCCAAAGAGGACCGGCGCATCAAGCTGGTCCGCCTGACGCCGGCCGGGCAGAAAATCTGCTGCAAAGCAACTGCCCATATGACGCAAACCGAAAACACACTCCTCGCCGGTTTTTCCGATGCCGAGAAAGAACAGTTTCTCGGCATGCTCCGAAGAGCATGCCAGAACATGGACTAACAGCTCACCGATCGTGAGCTTTTCTTTCACATAGTTCAATACCATGATATTAATTTGAGGTGAATCAGATGACGCATTCCAGGACACTGGAAGAATACAACCATATGCCCGTACAGACAGCCGTCATTAAGAACGCGCTGCCCGCCGTCGCCGCCATGCTCATGACGCTCATCTATAATCTGGCTGATACCTTTTTCATCGGCCGGACCAACGATGCCTGTCAGACAGCAGCCGTCTCCCTTGCAACGCCGGTGTTTCTCCTGTTTATGTCATTGGGAAACATCTTCGGCATCGGCGGCACCAGCGTCATCTCTCGTGCCTATGGCGAAGGGCGAAACGAGTACGCCAATAAAATTGGGGCGTTCTGTATGTGGTCCAGTATCGGGACTGGCCTGCTTGCTGATGGCACTCATGCTCCTCTTCCTGCCCCCCCTGCTCAGACTCGTCGGCGCCAGTGCGGCGACGGTCAACCAGTCCGGAGATGGTGTCGTTCCATCCGGTGGTGTCCTGCACGATGCTGGCCATAACGCGGTCGTTATCCGACATCATGACGTTGCCGTGGGTCAGGGCGGAAATAAACTGTGCCTTCAGGGTATCGGGCATGTTATAGCGTTCTGAGGTGTCGTACATGTTGTACATGAGAAGGGATACGTTTGCGTCGTCGCCCAGAGCTTTAAAATGGATGTATCGGCCTCTGCCGATATTACCGGACCATTTCTCTCCGGGTCGCAGGGTTTTGCTCCAGATTCTGTCCATAGTGGGACCTCCTTTTTCTGCGGCGGCAGACTGGCGCGCTCGGTTTCAAAAAAAGAACGGAAGTGCCCCAGGATTTCAGCCCCATTGCACTTCCGTTTTGTTGATGATGCTATTGTATTTGATTTTTCCCCCTCCGGCAACGAACCGTAAATGGTATTTTTCTGCACCTGGAGGGGAATCTATATAGAACTTTCAGGGGCAAAGTTCTATAATCGTTTCCACAGAGGTGACCCCGAACTTCCCAACTCCGACTGGCTGAATTTCAACCAGGTTCTGCTGAAACTTTACGATGAAACCGACCTGCAGAGCTTTATTTCCCAGACCTTTCACTGCCTGCAGCTGCTCATCCCCTATACCAACGCCTATTTTTTCATTCTCAATCCCGATCAGAGCATTGACGAGATCCGTTCCCGTTCCATTGCAATGGAGCCCGACGTCTTCCGCACCTACCTGGATCAATATTTTGAGAAAGACTACCTGAACCTCACCTTCAATCTTTCCCAGCACTCCATGGCTTACCGTGATACGGACCTGCTGAACGAAGATGTACGCACGAAAACCGATCTCTATCAGGGGTTCCTGAAACCGCACCACATCCCTTAAGGCGCCGGCATTCTGCTCCGCCGCCACGGCCAGAACATCGGCGTGCTCAACCTGTTCCGCTCGGAATCCATGGGCAACTTTTCGGACCGGGACCTGCAGATCCTCGAAAATCTGAAAGATCACCTCTCTCACATCACCTATCAGCTTTTCGGTCCCCGCGGACGGGACCCGCAGCCTGTTACACAGGAGCTCCTCTGGAAAGCGGCGCAGCAGTTCCACCTGTCGGAGCGGGAGCGGGAAACCGCCTGTTTCATCTGCTCCAGCCGCTCCAATGAAGAAATCGCTGAGCAGATGTGCATCAGCATTTCCACGGTGAAGAAGCATGTCTACCATATCTTCGAAAAGACCGATATCACAAAGCGCAGCCAGCTGGCGGAAGTCATCCGGAAGTCCGTCTGAGAAGCAAAAAAGCGACCAACCCCATTTGGGTTGATCGCTTTTTTCGGTTAAAATTTATTATTTTTTCACCTTGTATCCGGTAATGACAACCTGCGCGACATCGAGGCCGGCGTCATCGCGGACCATGATATTGTAGACGCAGGTGGTACGGCCGTCTTTGACGCAGAAAGACTGTGCAGTGAGACGGTCTCCTTTCGGGGCGTTCAGATAGCTGACGCTGACCTGCTGACTGACGGTGTGGTGTTCCCGGTTGTTGGTTGAGACCGCAAATACGAAATCCGCCAGCGTAAAGATAGCGCCGCCCATAACGGCACCCGCCGCATTGCGGTGGTGTTCAGTCAGTTGCATAGAGCAGACGGCTGTGCGCTCTCCAATTTTTTCAATCACAGCGCCGTTTTCAACGGCGTAGCGGTCGTGGTCAAAAAATTCTCTGGCCTCGTCGAGCGTGGCAAATAAACACATGGTATCTCTTTCCTTTCAGGTGCTCAGACCTTCCAATAGGAAAGAGTATAGCAGAGTCGTTTCCCGACAGCAAGATCTTCGTCATTCCCCATCGGCGGCTCTGCGTACGGTTCTGGGCCATAGCAAACGACGGCCAGCCCGCAAAGGCTGGTCGTCGTTTTAACTGTCGTTATTTGTCCAGCGTCTTCATCGTCGGGACCCTTTTTGTGGTTCTTTCATACTCGACCAAGCTGGTGTTAATACTATTAAATTCTCCATATTCCAATTATCCCCCATACTTCATATTTTTGCTCTACTTTGAGTCACTTTGCGGGCAAATGATGTAAAATATGATGTAAATGATGTAGGGCGATAGTAGTATATGCAAGAGCATATTCATATACAAGAAATTATAACTTCTCTTATTTACAATGTCAATCCACATCAAAGTAACGCTGCCTTATCTTTTCCTGCTTCAGAACAAGAAAAAAGAACACACAACACTCTGTATGTTCTCTTTCTGTATGTGAAGTCCAATATTATACTTTGAAGTAGCTATCCAATCCTTTGAACTCTTCCGCTTTCATTTCTTTTGTAACATCAGCATAGATGTTCAGTGTAGTTGAAATATCTGAATGTCCGAGTGCGTCTTGAATGACCTTTATATTTACTCCAGCTTCACACATTCTTGTTGTAAATGTATGTCTAAGCGAGTGGCAGCTAAAATGAGGAAGTAACACATCAGGTTCATCACTGTGCAAAAACTGCTCATCATTGCAATCACGGATAATTCTTCGGATTGCTTTGTTGAGTGTGGCTTGGTGCTGTGCCTGACCAAAACGATTGATGAAAATAAAATCTGTATATCCGTCAATCGTGACCTCGCAATGAAGTCCTAAATCTTCCTGCTTCTGTTTCTCATGTTCAAATGCTTCTTTCACAAAACCGAGCATTGGAACCTGCCTCATACTCGCCGGAGTCTTCGTTGTATTTACATTGAAATAACAGCCACTTTTACTCCCCTCGGTTCTGTGGTCATAATATACAAGAGTATGATTAACATCAATCATTCCACTTTCCATATCAATATCACACCATCTCAATCCAGTTACTTCCCCCACACGAAGTCCAGTTCCTATCATTACTGCAAAGACCGGATACCAGTGTTCATATACAGGGTGGGTTTTCAGGAAATTCAGAAATAGCTCCTGCTCCAGTTTCGTCAACGCTCTACGCTTTTCCGACTGAAAACAATGTGCTTTTTTCAATTCTCTCAACACATTATCTGACGGGTTATTTCTGATGAAGTCATCATCGACAGCAATCTGTAAAACCTGATGAAGAACCGTATGTATATTATCAATCGTTGAAGGCTTCAAATTTCTTTCGTCAACAAGATAATTGTAGTATTTCTTAATATCTGATTTCTTCAGCGTTGATATTCTTTTACTTCCAATCACTGGTCGCACAAAGGTATTGTACATATATTTGTAATTTTCAAAGGTATTATTCTTCAGCCCTCTTTTCATATTTGCCCAAAGGTCAAATAATTCATCAATGGTTGTATATCGTGCTTCGGTCTTAATACCATCACATTTATCTTTCTGAATACGCTTCTCTTTTTCTCTCAGGTCATCTAAGGTTCTTGCGTAAACAAATCTTCTTTTCATCTGGCTGTCCTGCCAGCTAAATTGATAAGTACCGTCTTTTCTCTGAACCTCTCCGGTTTTCAGAACAACCCTTGATTTATCTTTTCTTTTTGTCGCCATTGTATCCTCCTAAATTCTAAACTGCTTATCTATATATTTGTCCAGTCGTTTCCTCACAATATGAATTTTGTTGCCTATCCATATTGCAAAGGGACAACCTGCTTGATTAGACAACTCACGCAACTTCGTTCTTCCTATACCGGAATATGCTGCGGCTTCTTCGATTGTCAGCCACTTTCTTTCCCATATCGGTTCTTCAGCATTGCTTATGAGTTTTTCCTGATATGTTCTTACTTCGGCAAGTAAGCGTTCATCATCATTCAAGGAAAGTAAGTTTTTCAATGTATTCATCAAAAATCCTCCTCTTAATCATTCGACGATTTCCTATATGAAGAACAAATGGGCATTCTTCTTGGCTTGTCAGTTTTCTCAGTCTTTCTCTACCTATGCCAGAATATTCAACTGCTTCATCAATCGTCAAATTAGACTTATGCCATATCGGCACATCATATTTTTTTCGGATAATCTTTTCTGTATCTGCCATTACGGAAGCACCTCCTTGTTTTTTTCTACCCTTATGATAATTAAAAAATGGCGATGAGCCTATTATGCGAACCGACCCATCGCACATTTTACAAATCAGCTATATCGAATACGCATTATCAAGATATTCGTCCAGTTTTCTTCTTTTAATCAGTCGCTTACTTCCATTCCAAAGAACAAAAGGGCAAAACTCCGAGTCGGACATTTCTCTTAATTTTCTTGAGCCAATACCACAATAAGCTGCGGCTTCTTCTACTGTAAGATTGGACTTCTTCCAGATAGGAATAATGATTTTATTTTCTGTCATTGCTTCCCCTCTTTTCTTTCTTTGATGAATATCTGTCGGTAACAACATAATCCCAACCATCTCCATCACACTTATCACATCTGTCTTTTCGCTTTGCAAATGGGTCAAGTCGCCTTACAATATAGTCCGGATTGTGGATGTAATCATTCAGGCACTTCGGGCATAGGCAGCGAATATTTTCTTTCCCCTCCGGCTTGTAAACCCAAAGTCCAAAAGTCTTTTTCAAAGTTGCGTTTATCTGCCTGAAAAGTTTATCGTCATCTACCGTACCTATGTATTCACGCAAATCCTCTCTATTGACTGTCCGTATCTGCTCCAGAAGAACCATTGACGGTTTCTTCAGTCCAAACTCCTCGCCAAGAATAATGTGCGATGGTAAATATCTTTTCTTGATTACACTTGTAACCGCTGCAACAATAATCGTCGGAGCATTCTGGTTATAATCGTCCGCCTGAACTACAAGCACCGGACGCTCTCCGCTTTGTACTGAACCACTGTTATCTCCAAAGTCATAGTAGAATAAATCCCCACGACAAATCATTTTTTCTTTCATATACATAACCTCACAAGAATCTAATTTTTAAAGTGTCATTCGTATCCGGAATGAAATAACCCCTTCACTCATTTGGACAAAGGGGGCTGAAATGCACACCCAAAATCAGAGATTTTCATAAAATTTGATAAAGTTTTTCTTTGCCGCTGCAATAGACTTATCCACGGAGCTGTAATATACGCCCTCCTGCTTTGCAATCGCTCTGGAACTCAGACCGCAGCATACATTCTTCATAAGGCGTTCCCTTTGAAGTGGCTGCAACATTGAAAGTGCTATCCTTGCTTTCC
Organism: uncultured Oscillospiraceae bacterium; assembly: GCA_900542575.1. Lineage (GTDB taxonomy): Bacteria > Bacillota > Clostridia > Oscillospirales > Acutalibacteraceae > RUG420. Next base: position 5,152 of record UQOE01000007.1, on the reverse strand, counting down.
TGATTTCACACTGACGCAATTCTTCTCTTTCCAGTTCAAGCCTTTCTTCCTCTGCTCTTTCAAACGGGTCGTCAAACATAATGGCAAGTTCTTTATGGAACTGTGAGGACATTTCATCGTCATATCCATAGCAGTCAAGTGTGCGACTACTTCTCTTTGCATACTTGTCCTCATTTCGGTTTGCATCGTCAATTACCTCTCCCTGTGCAATGGAAAGATGTACAAACGGAGAATATCTTTCTATAACAAGGGGATACTTCTCCCAAAGCTCTTTTACAGACAATTCCGTAATAATCGCCCATTTTTCATCTCCGGTATAACCGTTATATTCGTATTTAAGGTTTATCAGTTTACAATCCTTTGCAAATAATTCTTCTTGTTCTGTTAATGTAAGTTTGTTTGTCATTTCCGTAATCTCCTTTGAATTTTGAAAAATTGATAAGTTTCAAAATTCGGAGATTACGGGTACTCAGCTATCTGGCACTGCCATGCGTTATAAAACATAAAAGTCCTTTCCCAAGTAAGGGAAAAGACCTAATACTGCACGAAGCATAATCGAATAAAACAGCAACAAAAAAAGCACCGTCGAATCTGGACAGCAAAGAATACTTCTATTCTTCACTTATCCGGCTTCGTACGGTGCTTGGTAGTTTAGCAAATAAATTGCTTATCTCCGCTTACTCGATTAGAAATCGTTTCGATATTTACTTGTAATATTCATCGCCTGTAATTCCTGCCATATCCGTTCCTGCGGATTCTGCGGAAGTAAGCGAGATTTAAGATATGGACATTCTTGCATTTCTGACACTTCACACTCAAATGTCCGGTTGCGTCTGAAAATACTCTTTGTATCCTGAACCCGCAAGTCGGGCAGAGAATATCACGCTCTTTCAGACTTTCTGCTTCTACTCTTGACAGAAGCAATCTCTTTTGTATTTCAGGTGCTACCTGAGTCTGTAACCTCATTGTGAAACACCTCCCAGATTTAACTCATTGGAAATGTACTCAAGGATATTGTGATACTCAAATAGTCCCATATCTCTCAATCTGATAACCAAGGCTGTATAAGATACTCCGATATAAGCTGCCATTCTGCGGATAACTGCTTTATCCTTTGAAGTAATGGTATTATCGCCATAGACCTTTATCGGATTTGACTGATTATATTTCGCCAAGGCATTTTCAATAATTCTTCTCGGCATAAGAAGCGAAGCTCCCATTGTATCTGCCTGCCACTCAACAGACGCAAACATCTGAGCCAGTTCCTCTTTGGAATAACTACGCTCACTGTCATACTCTGCATGAAAGCGTCCTTCACTCGGCATTGCATACATCTTACTCAAGATATGATGTGACGCTTCGTGTGCCATTGTAAACCTGCGACGTCCCTGCTCCTTTTCAGCAAGAAGAAATTTATCAAGTACGATGGTATCTTTCGGGAAAACAAAGGGAATAATTTTTCCGTCCTGATGTACCAGCAGTGGTGTTGCTCCATCTGCCAGAAAGCCAATCCTGCCTGCATCATCTTCTGCGAAAGAAGCGTATTCAATTCGTAACATAAGAAATTCTGTAATGAAATGTTCTATGTCGATGGATTGAATCACTCGATTGCTAAACTTATTAGCATAAGCTGTTATCAAGCCTTCGCTGATTTCTTCCAACTCGGCTCTTGACATATAAATACTCAAGTTGTGTCCACCTCCGACTCCACCTTGTCCGGCGGTGCAACTCCTCCGGCAAAGTTCTGTTGTATTTCCGCACTATCCAAATTGATTAGATAGCGAATTCCTTCAAGTGTTCTCATTCGTCTGTCCTCTGTTATAGTTCTTTGATGATGTGACAAGCCACACCCTGAATGCAACAATCATCTACAATGATGTCTTTCATCTTCTTATTTTCCGGGTGGAGAATGATTTTCTTATTCTCATCATCTCTGAAGTAGCGTTTCAATGTATTCTGATTATCCACAAGGGCAACTACTATATCGCCATCTTTGGCTTCTACCTGCTTTTTGACAACCACAAGGTCGCCGTCATCAATCCCTGCTTCAATCATAGACTGACCGCTTGCTCTTAATATAAAGAAATCTCCTTTGCCGAAAATAGCAGTAGGAAGTGATACATATTCTTCAATATTTTCTTCCTCATACTGAGGACTGCCACAAGGAATAGAACCTACAATCGGCGTCTGTGTCTGTTCGCCACTGTACTTACAGGTCACATTAGTACGAATCTCCTGCCCGTCATACTCAATCATATTCTTCTCAGCCATCTCTACCAAGTATTTATATGCTGTACCTCTGGCAATGCCAACAGCTTCAGCAATCTTTGTAGTCGATGGGGATTGTCTGTTTTGCAGGTAATAATTCTCGATATACTTTTTTATCTCACTCATAAGTTCAGGACTCTTGCTTCTCATACCTGCACCTCGCTTTCTTTTCTATCGGAAGCAGTTTGCTTTCGATAGTTTTGTTATACCTGATACGAAAAATTTTTCAAGTAGGTTTTTCGCAAAAGAAAAGAGGTGTCGCAATTTGCTAACACCTCAAAATTTCTTTGCTTGCACTGAAATCATTAACTCCAATGGCTTACTATTTTTCTCTATCCTCATCTTTTCTTATACAATACAAGTTCCGGATTCTTACCGTCTTCTTCATAAGTGCAAATAAGAATAAAATCCATATCTGCAACAACGCCGAAACATCTATCGCCGCCGTATTCACATTCAAGCTGATTGCCCAGATATGTCTTTGCCTCATTCAAAAACTTAGCCGCTTGCCCATTCGGAAGCCGGTACTCAAGATTCACATACTTTCCCACAAGGGTATTCAGTTTTTCCACCTTTGGCATTCCGTCAACATTCAATTCGTTAATTTCATTGATTAACTTTTTCTTGAATTCTTCAAACTGACCGTTATCACTAAGCTCATCATATTTCTTCCAGTAATCCAAAGTAGGAAGCAGCTCTTTCATATAAGAACGGGCTTGTTCCTCCGTGAAATTCTCGCTTACCATATTCTTAACACAAACTTCAATCAAATCGTCCATATCATTGTAAGTATATGTTCCATCGGCATAACACCACTTACAATAGTCCTCGTTGAAAGAACCGTCGTGATTGTGTCCGATAATATCATCATCTTCAAGCGGCATTCCGCAGCATTGACAAATAAGCTTTCTCGGTGAGCCTAAAAGTGTATTTATGGAAACATCTAATACTTTTGACAGCAATTTCAATGTTTCCGTATTCGGAACTGTTTCTCCGTTTTCCCAACGTGAAACTGCCTGACGACTTACAAAAACTTTTTCTGCAAGCTCATCCTGCGACATTCCCTTTTGAGTGCGAAGTTCAAGTATAACCTGTTTTGTATCCATTATGCAGTACCTCCCTTACACCTTTATTATAGTCTCACGCATTATCTCAAACAAGCAACTCGCAGTTGCTGTCCTTATTACTCAGCTTTTTCGTTCACGGCTAACAAATTTTCACAATAATAGTTTGGGTCGGTTGTATCCGCAGACGGATAAACTTCAAACTCCACGCCCTCGGCATATTCATACTGCGAGCTTTTCAAGAAGATTCTGCCGTTTCTTGACATCGTATGCTTTGGAGTGTTAGATTTCCTGTTCTTTGTTTTCTTTTTGCTGCATACCCTCATCGGCTTGTGCAATCATCTGCCTGTACTGTTCTTTCACACTTTCCGGTGCAAGTATTTGTACCTTGCCATTAAAGCCAAACACCCAACCAAAAAAGGTCGGACTGGCTGATACTTCGGTCTGTACTCTGAAAGAAGTCATATCATACGCAAGGGTTGTCACATCTTCTCCAAAACGGTCAACCATTGTTTTCATCAAGCTGTTATCACACCGTAAATCCACAAGAACTTTCTCGCCTGAGAACATAAAGAAAACTTCCTTTGTGTAATTCTCAATATCAAAATCATCCGGCATAGGAATAATATCTTTATCCAATATCTCCGGCTTGGAAGCAATACGGTCTACCCTGAAATTGATAACCTTGCTTTTCTTCTCTGAATATCCGAGAACATAATAATAGTCCCCACACCAGAGAAGTTTATACGGGCTGAGCTTATACACTTCGCCCTTGTTCTTCAGAACCTTTTTCTTTAATCCGGTATAATCATAATACTGAAAAGAAATCTGTTTACCTGTATTGATGGCATCGTTTATAGCGTCAATGATATAATATATCTGCTCATTATCCGGCTTAATTCGATTGACCACATAGTTATTACGCTTCAACTTTGCCACCTGCCCCGGACTGGTCATCGTATGTATCTTCTCAATCAGCGTTTTGCTTTTCTTCTTTGTAATAAACTTCGATGACTCCACTGCATCTATCAGCAGTTTCAGTTCCGGCAATTCAAACTTACGACTGGCTACAAAGTATTTGCTCTGAGTAGAATGGATAGTAACAATATCCATTCCAAACTCCTGAAGTGCAGCAATATCTTTTGTGACCGTCGTTCTATGTGCAGATATTCCGTATTCATCATTCAATATATTGATTAGCTGCGTCGTCGAAAGCGGATGTTCCTCGTCCGTTCGTTCCTCTAATATTTTCTTTAAGTATAATATTCTCGGCTTTGTTTCCATTGTTTGCCCTTTCCAAGCTATTACTCATATAGTCCTTTGAACATTTCTCCCTGTATCACGCTGATTTGTTCAGTCGGAATTACTGTTTCATCCTGCATAATCAGTTTGCGTTCAAATTCATCAATCTTTTTCACTATGCCGGAATGCGTGAGATATGCTCCTCCGGATTTTTTATCATCAGGCACGAAATAAGTTATTGATATTTCCTGTTCTGTGCCGATATTATCTCTAATCATATTTAATTGGTCATTTAATTTCATAATGACTTCATCGCTTAACTCTAACCGTTCATCTGTTAGCCTTGCAGTCTCTTTAATGGCTGCATCGTGTCCTGTAAGTGCCGCAAAAGGTGCAAACTGTGCTGCTCTGTCGTGAAGTGACATACGAGGATGGTTCTTCGATGTCGGATTCGGCAGATTGATTATATCGTCATAGGAATGTTCATCCATCTGTTACAGCACCTCCTTTGCTCGACAAACTTGAATTTATAGTCCTCTCAAAACCAATTTGCTTTTTCTTCTCGAAATACGGGAATA
>UQOE01000006.1 GCA_900542575.1 uncultured Oscillospiraceae bacterium | reverse complement strand
ACCGGCGTGTCCAAATCTGGCTGGAACGACAGGGAATTCACCGTGATCCCAAGACTGTACTTCGTGTTATGCGGAAATATGGGCTTCTATCTGAGGTGCGCAGAAGACGATATATCTATTACAGCCAGGCTCTGCATCGTTATGACAATCTTTTAAATCGAGATTTCCATGCGGATCGACCAAACCAAAAATGGGCAACGGATATCTCCTATATTCCAACCAAACAAGGTTTCTTGTATCTTTCCATTATTCGGGATCTCTATGACCTGAGCATCGTTTCGTACAAGATGAGTACAGTCCAAAACAACAAGCTCGTGATAGACACCGTTCGCAAAGCCTTGAAAAGTGAAAAAGTCGCTGCAGAGTTACAGCTCCACAGCGACCAAGGCTTCCAGTATACATCCAGTGAGTATTACCACTTTACCCAAAAACACGGTATTACTCCATCCATGTCACGCCGTGGCAATCCTTATGATAATGCCATGGCTGAGAACTTTTTTTCCATTCTGAAAACAGAATGCACAAGGCGGACGAAATATTCTTCATTTGACGATGCAAGAGAAGAAATAGAAGCCTATATCTATTTTTACAATAATGAGCGTATCCAGACAAGTACAAAACTGACGCCGCTGGAATTGCGACGTCAGTTTACAGATCAATAATGCCCTACAGGGGGGCTTTTTATGCAGTCCGAATAAAATGGTTCGGTCCACCCGCGGGGACTCTCTTTCTATATTAATAGATATATTGATATTCAATAACATAGACCGGCATGTCATACGGCCGCGGTACGCCTTCCGGATAAATGGTCTGCCGGTGGATCCGGACGCGGTCCAGAGAACCGTCCTCCTGGTAGGAAAATGTGTAGTACCAGCTCACCTGGCCGGAGGGGTCCCGTGCCTCGAATGAGAGGATGGCCCCGCTGTCGTCCCGGGTCAGAGAACGAATATCGGTGCATCCGGTGGACCGGCGGATCTGCGCCAATGCGGCATGCGTCTGGCGGTACCAGTACGGGTCGAAGGAGTCGGAAGAGTCCTGTTTTTCCGCAGTGACCTGGCCGAAGAGGCCGCGGGAGAAAGTGGCTGCAGTCGTGCGGGTCTGGCGCACTTCGCGGCCGAATCCGTAAACATGTTCAATCCGATCCAGCTGTACCGGTGTCTTTTGGCAGGCAGCGGCCGAGAGTGCACCGACACCCAGGGTCAGAACCAGTGCCAGGAGCAGGCTCAAAAGTTTTTTCATCGTATCTTCACCTTTCCCGATATAATAAAGGAATAATCTAACATTAACATACCATACCGTGAGTGTGTGCGGTATACTTAAATCTAGACTGGAAAAGAACGGAGTAAACTATGGCACTGTTTAAGAAAAAGCACGAAAAGAAAGAGAAACCGAAGAAAATCGGCATGATCTCTCTCGGATGTCCGAAGAACCAGGTCGACGGCGAACTTATGCTGGACAAGCTGCAGGAGGCTGGATATATCATTCAGAATGACGTCGCGGGGTGCGACGCCGTCATCGTCAACACCTGCGGGTTTATTGAGGCGGCCAAGAAAGAGGCCATTGAAAATATTCTGGACGTCGCCGGGTATAAATCGGACGGGGAGGTCTCTAAGCTCGTGGTGACCGGCTGCCTGTCGGAACGGTATCAGGGTGAAATCAGGGAGGAAATTCCGGAAGTCGACGCCGTGGTCGGTATCGGCGCGGACGCCGATATCGTCTCGGTTATGGACCGGGTTTTTGCCGGTGAAGAGGTAGAGGAGTTCCCGGACAAGGAACAGCTTCCGCTGGAGGGCGAACGCCTGCTGACCACGCCGGACAGCTGGGCCTACCTGAAAATCGGAGAGGGATGTTCCAACAACTGCGCCTTCTGTGCCATCCCGTCTATCCGCGGACGCTTCCGCAGCCGCCCAATTGAGAGCATTACGGCGGAGGCGACAGCACTGGCTGCGCGGGGCGTGAAGGAAATCATCCTGATTGCCCAGGACACTTCGCTCTATGGAAAAGATCTCTATGGGGAGCTGAAACTGCCGGAGCTGCTCCGGCAGCTCGCCAAAATTGACGGAATCCACTGGATTCGCTTCCTGTACACCTACCCCGAGCGCATTACGGACGAGCTGCTCGAGGTCATGAAGACCGAACCGAAAGTGGTCCATTACCTTGACATTCCGCTGCAGCATGCCGATGCAGGTGTGCTGAAACGCATGCATCGCGTGGGGAGCCGGGAGTCGTTTACGGCGCTTATTGAGAAGATCCGGCGGGAAATCCCGGACATCTGCCTCCGGACCACGGTTATGACTGGGTTCCCGGGGGAGACCGATGAGGCTTTTGAGAACCTGGCGGAGTTCGTCAAGGAGATGAAGTTCGACAATCTCGGCTGCTTTGTCTTCTCTCCGGAAGAGGGGACCGCCGCGGCAGAAATGGAAGACCAGGTGGAGGACGAGGTAAAGACCCACCGGCAGGAGCTCATCATGCAGATGCAGCACGATATAGCGGCTGAAAAAAACCGCGCCTGCGTCGGAAAAACACTGGAAGTGGTCGTCGAAGGGTACAACAAATACGACGATGTTTTTGTCGGACGCTCCTACCGCAGCGTCCCTGAAATCGACGGCCTGGTATTCTTTACCGGCGAAAAAGAAATGCAGCCCGGCGACTTCGTCGATGTAGATATCTTTGATGTAGATGAATATGATCTGCGCGGTGAGACGTTTTAATCGCGCCGGAGGAGAAGACAGGAGCAACTGCTATGAGTAATAAAATTGCCATGAACACGCCGAACAAGCTGACGATTGCGCGGATTATTCTGACGCCCATCTTCCTCTTGTTCTTTACCGTCACGTCAATCCCCGGAAATTATCTGATTGCACTGGTGCTGTATATTGCAGCGAGCATAACGGATTTCCTCGACGGAAAAATTGCCCGGAGCCGCGGCATTGTTACCAACTTCGGCAAGTTTACGGACCCGCTGGCCGATAAAATGCTGACCACAGCCGCTTTCTTGGGTTTTATGATAAACGGCTACTGCAATATCTGGATCGTCTTTGTCATCCTTTTCCGGGAGTTCCTAGTTAGCTCTATCCGTATGGTGGCTTCCTCTCAGGGCGCCGTCATTCCGGCTAATATGTGGGGCAAAGTGAAAACGGCTTCCATGATGCTTTTCTCCTGCCTCATTATGCTGGCGCTCTCCCTGCAGCAGAATTTCCACGTTCTGCCGAACGGGTTCCCGCTCGTCATCATCTCCAATTCTCTGCTCGGCTTCTGCGGCCTTCTGACGCTTATCTCCGGCATTACCTACGTCATCCAGGGCGCCAAGGTTATCGATTTTTCGAAATAATCTTTGTGTGCCGTACAAACCGCAGGCGGAGCATTGACAATTTTTCATAAACTGATATGATATTTTTCAATAGAAAATCGCAGCTGCGTTAGAACGCGGAAGAAGTACCCGGAATCCGGTAGCCGCAGAGAGGGAGAGCCTTTGGCTGAAAGCTGTCCCGGCAGACCGCCCGGCGAAATGCATCCGCCAGCACATGGGGGGAACCGGAAACTCGCAGTATCCCCGTGCGGCCGCCCGCCGTTATCCGGGCTCCGAGCAATAAAACGGAGTGGAACCGCGAAAAATTCGCCTCCGATGCGCCTCTCTTGAGGCCATCGGAGGTTTTTTGACCTGAGGTGATCAGCACAGAATGAAACTTAACCAAATACTGGAACACGCCAGAGAGGATGTGGAGACCTGCAAACGGCGCGACCCCGCCGCACGGTCCACAGCTGAGGTGCTGCTCCTGTATCCGGGTCTGCATGCTATCTGGGCGTATCGAATTGCCCACGAGGCCTATACGCACCGGCATTTTTTCATAGCACGTGCTGTTTCTCAGCTTGCGGCAAAGACCACCGGCATTGAGATCCACCCCGGGGCACAGATCGGACGGCGTTTTTTTATTGACCACGGCCACGGCGTCGTCATCGGCGAGACCACGGAAATCGGGGACGATGTCCTTCTGTATCAGGGCGTCACGCTCGGCGGCACCGGAAAGGACAAGGGCAAACGCCACCCGACCATTGGAAATAATGTTATGGTCGGTTCCGGCGCCAAAGTTCTTGGACCTCTCAGGGTCGGAGACAACACCAAGATTGCGGCGGGTGCCGTGGTACTGAAAGATGTTCCTTCGGACAGTACGGCGGTTGGCGTCCCTGCGCAGGTTGTGCGGCGGTTCGGCAAAAAGGTCGAGATCGTGGACGATCTGGACCAGATTGATGTCCCGGACCCCATTCAGAACGAACTGGACAATCTCCAGAAACAGATTACCGGTCTTCGAACGGAAATGAATCAAATAAAGGAGTCTGACAACGGATGAAAGTCTACAATACACTGACCCGTAAAAAGGAAGAGATGATTCCGATTACGCCGGGCGAGTACAAAATTTACTGCTGCGGCCCTACGGTCTACAACTATATTCATATCGGCAACGCGCGCCCCATGTGCGTCTTTGATACGCTTCGCCGCTACCTGGAGTACCGCGGCAACAAGGTAACTTTTGTCCAGAATTTCACCGATATCGATGACAAGATTATCAAGAAGGCGAACGAGGACGGCACGGACTATAAAACGGTCTCCGAGACCTATATTAAGGAGTACTTTACTGATGCCGAGGGCCTGAACATCCGCCCTGCCGACATCCAGCCCCGCGCTACCCAGACGATGGATGAAATTATTCACATGGTACAGACGCTGATTGATAAGGGCCATGCCTATGCGGTGGAGAACGGCGATGTCTATTTCTCCACGAAAACAGATCCGGACTACGGCAAACTGTCTCATCAGCCGCTGGAGGACCTGGAGGCCGGTGCCCGCATCAACATCGGCGAGCTGAAGCACGATGCCATGGACTTTGCTATCTGGAAAGCGGCAAAACCGGGCGAGCCCGCCTGGGATTCTCCGTGGGGACCGGGCCGACCGGGCTGGCACATTGAGTGCTCGGCCATGAACCACAAGTATCTCGGCGACACTATCGATCTCCACTGCGGCGGCCAGGACCTGATCTTCCCGCACCATGAGAATGAGATTGCCCAGAGCGAATGCGCCAACGACGCCCCGTTTGCCAACTACTGGATGCACAACGGCTATATTAATGTGGACAACGTCAAAATGTCCAAGTCGCTCGGCAACTTCTTTACGGTCCGCGATGTGGCAAAAGAGTATGGCTACGAGCCCATTCGCTTCCTGATGATCTCTTCCCACTACCGCTCACCCATCAACTATAGCATTGATATCATCAAGCAGTGCCAGAGTGCGCTCAAACGCCTTTACACCTGCCGCGACGGTCTGGATTTCGCCTTGGAAAATGCAGAGGTAGAGGACAGCTCCGTCGACTTCGACCTCAAAAAGAAACTCGATGCTCACCGCGAAGCTTTTAATGAGGCTATGGATGACGATCTCAACACGGCAGACGCCCTTGCCGCCATCTTCGACCTGGTCCGTGACATCAACACCCATGTCCTGACCGGCAATGCATCCGAGGGATTAATCACTTTCGCCATCGAGGAGTTCGATGAGCTCACCGGTGTGCTCGGTTTGGTCTACAACCGGAAAAAAGAGACGCTGGATATTGATATTGAGCACAAGATTGACGAGCGCAACCGCGCCAGAGCCGAGAAGGACTTCGCCAAGGCGGACGCCATTCGAGATGAACTCAAGGCCAGGGGAATTATCCTGGAGGACACGCCGCAGGGCGTAAAATGGCACCGCGCATAATTACATCTGATTTCACGAAAATCCGCTGCCCGGCCGTATGGCCGGACGGCGGATTTTTTTGCCGAAAAGCTCGAATTGTCTCCCGATTTCCGCCAACTGTATTTGCTTGATTTTGCCCGACAACTATCACAAATTTACGATATCTATCCCAAATTCGTGATAATAATCGATTCATTTAAGCAACTTTAAAGAGTTAAATGCTAAGATTACAACAAAGCAAAGCAAAACAAACTGACAAAGATTGGAGCAATAAGACCGCTATGGCAGAGAAAAGACTGAATTTGATCGACGAAGAGAATCAGATTCTTCTTCCGTACCATCCGGAAGATCATGAGGATCTGTTTCAGGACCGCGTGGGCATGCCGTCCCACCGCATTTATGAGACCAAGCAGGGCCGGAAGGCGCTGAAGGGTCTGAAGCTCATCGAAGAGCGCTATCAGAACCGTTCCTGGTACAGCGTTATCGCTGAGCGCGCGCAGGAATATCTGGACAAGGAAGCCCTGTTCTACCGCGGCAATCAGATCACCTACCGTGAAATGATTGCCCGGGGAGACCAGGTCGCCCGGTCTCTCGCAGCACTTGGCGTCAAAAAGGGAGATATGATCTTCTGCTGCATCGCCAATATTCCGGAGGTCGCATACCTCATGCTGGGCATCAACAAGATCGGCGCCAAGATGAACTGCGTCGGCTCCCATTTTGCCCCGGTTTTTCTGGATGAGATCATTTCGGAGTGCACCGACAAGGTACTTTTTGTCTCGGACGATGAGTACCCGAAAATGAAAGAATATCTGGAGAAGACCAATGTAGACCAAAAGGTCATCATCTCCAAGGCGGACTCCCTTCCGGAACATCCGGAACAGTGCCCGGGTTATGAAAAGACCCTGGACCGCTACTATCATTATCATAATTACGCAGCGGATATCTGCGCAGTTCGGGAAGACAGCATCACCTTCCCCGAATTTATGGCACTCGGAGACAGCTTTGAGGGCAAAATTGCGGATACCGGCCGTCTGGACGACGAATTCCTCGTCACGTATACCTCCGGCTCTACAAAGATCGGCTTCCCGAAGCAGATGTTCCACCGCAACCGTTCCCTCATTACAATCGGCGTCTTCCACGACCCGGAGCTCTGCGGCAATCCGGCTATTACCGGACTTCGCTCTCTGGCCCATATCCACACCGAATCGAATACAGACCTTATTACCTGCTACAGCGACAGCTTTATGCAGCACTGGTCCGTTGCACCTGAACCGGATTATGCCCGCGAGAACTTCCTGGAGTATCTGTTCGTCGACAAGCCGAACATTGTCCAGGCCACAACGACGTTCTGCCTGGAGGCAGCCCGGGAATATCTCATTGACGGACGGTTCCATGAAAATGGAAAGGGCCGTAAACTGGACTTTCTACTTGTCCTTATGGCAGTCGGCGAGCCCTGCACTCCAGGTGAGGAGCGCTTCTGCAACGAATTTCTCAAAGAGGCAAAGGCCGGCAGCGGCGTGAAACTGTTCGGGCCGTTCCATTTCCGCCACATTACACTCGGCTACGGCGGAGGCGACACCGAACACGGCGGCATCTACTATACGCTCTGGAGACGTCTGGAGCAGAAACTGCATCGCCGTGCACTCAAGGGCGGCCGCTATGGTCTCAAGCCGGTCCCCTATGTTCAGGCAGCGGTGCTGAAGAAGAACGAAGACGGAAGCTTCTCCGAGTGCGGCTATAACGAGCCCGGCGTTATCGTCGCCAACTGCTCCACGACACTGGAGCGGTATTCGGACTTCTCCAAGGTCAAAGAGAAGATCATCACCGACGACAGGGGAATCGACTGGGTTTCCTGTGACGTCTTCGGCTATATTGACGATCTCGGCTGTGTCCACATGAAAGACCGCCGCGACAGCAAGGTCATCATGGAGAATGGCGAAGCGGTTTACCCGTATAAAATTGTCGATGTCATTCAGAAGGACCCGGAGAATATTCTCTCGTCCATTATTACGACTTCTGAGACCGATGGAAAGACGATGTTTATCGTAAATCTGGAGCTCTCTCCTCTTAAGAAAGAGGAAGGTCTTTCTGTCATCCGCCGCGCCGAGAAGCGCATCCTGAAGGAGTTCCCGGAGCTGAAAGGCCGTCTGGTCTACCGCAGCTTCGACGCCTCTAATCCGTTCCCCATCGGCGGCAGCGGAAAGCGCAATGCTGTTGCGGTTGAGAAGATGGGAGCGCAGAACGTTTTCACTCTGGAGAACCGTTCGGCCGCAGGCGAACTTTCCTGACAGAGGTCGCAGGGAATAAAAAGGAATAGAAAGCAAGTCAGACTGCCGCACAAAAAGAAATTTGTGCGGCAGTCTCTTTTTTCTCAATATTTATGACAAATGTTTGTCAATAGGGTAAAATGGGGGAGCAGGAGGTGATGGAGTTTTGAAACTGGATTCTTATGCATACAGTGGGCGAACCGATCTCGAGTCTTTTGAGGTTGAGAATGGGACAAGCTGTATCGGTGAACGTGCGTTCGCCGGATGCTCCAGCCTGACCCGCCTGACCCTTCCGGATTCTGTTACGCAGATCGGCCCGTGTGCGTTTTCAGACTGTACCTCACTCCGGGAACTGCAGCTGCCGGCTAACCTGAAGCAGCTTGGCCCGCTTGCGTTTAAGGGCTGTACATCGCTTCAGTCCATCCGCATTCCGCGCGGTGTAACGGAGCTGCGGGGCTGGACTTTCGAACAATGCCACAGCCTCTCACAGGTGGAACTGCCGGACACCATCACCGTTCTGGACTGCGGGGTTTTCCAGAACTGCCGAAGTCTGACGGAGCTGAAGATGCCGCTTCACCTGGAAAAAATCAGTGAGCACGCGCTGGAGGGCTGCACAGGACTCACCGAACTGCAGATTCCGGACAGCGTTCTGACCATTCGGCGCGGTGCATTCTGGGGCTGCAGCGGCCTGGTCGAGGTGACGCTCCCCACCCATATTGCGCGGCAGGGGAATGATCTGTTTGAGGGGTGCACGTCTTTATACCGCATTACCCTGAATCGCGCATCGCGGGAAAATCTGGAACAGGCATTCCTGGCGACCAGCAAATTTGAGGATAAGATTCTTCTGGCGGTCGGCATGCTGAACCAAGGGGTTCACTCCGAAATGCTCGAGGAATATGTGCGGCAGCATGTCCGAAAGGCGCTGTATCTGTTCGCCGACCAGTTCAACGACGCCATGTTTGCAAAGACGTTGGGCTTTCCTTTTGTCCAGCAGGAGGTGAAGGACAGCTACGATGCCCTTTTCCGCCACGCCAATCAGAGCAACAATATGAAAATCAAGGCCGTTTTGCTGCAGTATCGAAACGACCATCTGGGATATCAAAATGAAGACGAATTCGAACTATGAGACCAAAGAGGAGCGGGAGGAGCGGCTGAACCGCATTGCATCCCGTATTTTGCTGCTCTCCCGAAGCAGCATCTCCATTAATATGCGCTACCTGGATCCCGCGGTCTTCCAGCTCATCCCGTCCCCCGGGGCACTTTCCCTTGGAACAGACGGACGGTATCTCTTCTACGATCCGGAGTATCTGATCTCCGAATACCGAAAAGAGAAGACGACGATGACCCGGGACTATATGCATGTCATTCTGCACTGCATCTTTCAGCACAATTTTATTCACAAATCGCTGGACAAGCCCTACTGGGATCTCGCATGTGACATTGCCGTCGAAAACCTGATCAACCAGCAGAATCTGGCCTGCTTCCAGAGCGAACGGCAGAGCCGCCAGACCCAGATCCTCATTAAAATGGGGGTGCAGCCGGAAGACTTGACGGCGGAAAAACTCTATCGCTATTTCAAGGATAACCATTACAGCGAGGACCGGGTGGAGCGCATGCGGGACGCCTTCAAGGCGGACGACCACGACATCTGGTACCAGGAGCCGGACGATAAGGACGGAGACGGGAAACCGACACCGGACAATGGGGACGAGAACAAGAACAACCGCCCAAGCAAAAATCAGCAGCAGGAGCTGCAGAATCCCCCGGAAGATCAGCCGCCCCAGAGCAGCCAGGATGACCAGGAGAAAAAGTGGAAGGATATCAGCCGCCAAATCCAGGTAGATCTGGAGACGCTCTCGAAAGAGGCCGGAGATCAGAAGGGCGGTATGCTGCTGGAACTGCAGGAGCTCCACCGGGAAAAATATGACTATACCCGGTTCCTGCAGAAGTTTGCAGTGATGGGCGAACAGCTCATGATCAACGACGACGAATTTGACAATATTTTCTACACTTATGGTCTGAACCTGTACGGCGACATGCCGCTCATTGAGCCGCTGGAGTACAAAGAGGTCAAACGTATCCGCGACTTCGTCATTGCCATAGATACGTCAGCGTCTACCAGCGGTGAGCTGACACAGAAGTTTCTCCAGAAGACCTTCAATATCCTGAAGGAGTCGGAGAGCTTCTTTTCCAAAGTCAACATCTATGTCGTGCAGGCGGACGTTGAAATTACCAATGTCACGCAGATTAAGAACATCCAGGACGTGGATAAGATCGTCGAAAGCCTGGAACTCCGCGGCAAGGGCGGAACCGATTTTCGACCGGTCTTCACATATGTCAACAAGCTGGTGAAGGAGCAGGCCTTTCAGCGCCTGAAAGGCATTCTCTACTTCACCGATGGATACGGGCCGTTCCCACGGAGCAAGCCGCCGTACTCCAGTGCGTTTGTCTTCCTGCGGCAGGAACACGAGGATCCGCAGGTTCCGCCCTGGGCCATTAAACTGATACTCGACGAGGAGGACCTATGAATATTTCCGAAGCAAAAGATCAGGTCAAATACACGGTCAAATCGTATCTGACCCGCGATGAGGATGGCCAGTACATCATATCTGTAGAGCGGCAGCGCCCGATTTTTCTGATGGGCCCTCCCGGCATCGGAAAAACCGCAATTATGCAGCAGGTTGCCGATGAGATGGACATTGCGCTGGTCTCCTATTCCATGACCCACCACACCCGCCAGAGCGCTCTGGGTCTGCCCTTTATCACGGAAAAAGAGTACGGCGGCAAGACCGTCCGCGTCTCGGAATATACTATGAGTGAGATCATCTCCTCGGTCTACGATGAGATGGAGGCCACCGGCAAGAAAGAGGGCATTCTGTTCCTGGATGAGATCAACTGTGTCTCTGAGACGCTGGCGCCCTCTATGCTGCAGTTTCTGCAGTTCAAGACCTTTGGCCGCCACCGCGTTCCGGACGGCTGGGTTGTCGTAACGGCGGGCAACCCGCCGGAGTACAATGACTCGGTCCGCGACTTCGATATCGTCACCTGGGACCGCCTGAAGCGCATCGATGTCGAACCGGACTTCGTCGTCTGGAAAGAATATGCGTATCTGCGCGGAATCCATCCGGCCATCATCTCTTATCTGATGGCGCGGCCGCAGGACTTTTACCTGGTTCAGACTACGGTGGACGGCAAGTCTTTTGTCACAGCCCGCGGCTGGGAAGATCTCTCCAACATCATCGATCTCTATGAGAAGAACGAGTTCCCGGTAGATATCAACCTGGTGTCCCAGTACATACAGAACGCCCGCATAGCTGAGGAGTTCGCCATTTACTACTCACTCTACAACAAATACAAGTCCAACTACCAGATTGAGGATATCCTGAACGGCACGGTCGGCGATGACATTGTGGAGCGCGCCCGCGCTGCGCGTTTCGATGAGCGTTTGACGGTGCTAGGTCTGCTGATCGACAATGTCGGAAATGACTTCCGGGAGATCTACAGCCAGGAGGAGGCGCTCCGCGCCGTCGTCAAGGAAATCCGCGGCCACCAGAACAGCCTGCAGGCCGCTTCTGCAGAGAAGGCACTGGAGGAACTGGAGGGCCTGCGTTCCCGGGTCGATCAGCTGGATCGCACCGACCGCACCGGTGCCGGCAAACTGCTGAAGTCCCTCGTGGATCGGGTCCGGCAGAAGAACCCGAGCAGCGGTTCCAAGGTCTACGAGCTGCTCCGGTCTGAAATTTCGGCGGAGAACGGTGTCCGCAAAGAGCGGGTCAGACGGGCAGGGGAGCGGCTGAACAACCTGTTTGCCTTCGTGGAAAAGACTTTCGGAGACAACAACGAGATGCTGATCCTCGTCACCGAGCTGACCTCCAACTTCTACGCCTCCAACTTCATCAGCCATTACGGCTGTGACGCCTATTTCCGCCACAACCGCGACCTGATGTTCTATGAGCGCCAGCGGGAGATCAACAAGGACATTGCAGGACTGGAAATGGAATAAACCTGAGAGGCCCCCTGTAGAAAGATTTTCTGCAGGGGCCTTTTTGCGCCTGACATTTCAGAAAAACAAAAAAAGACGCAGGTGAAAACCTGCGTCTTGAAGAGAATTCGTTTTTATCTCTTGGAGAACTGCGGTGCACGGCGGGCGCCTTTGAGACCGTATTTCTTTCTCTCTTTCATTCTCGGGTCACGAGTGAGGAAGCCGGCCTTTTTCAGCTCCGGACGAAGGCTCTCATCGTAGACGAGAAGCGCACGGGCAATGCCATGACGGATAGCACCGGCCTGACCGGTGACACCGCCGCCCTGTACGCGGCAGACAACGTCGAGCTTCTCAGTGGTGCCGGTGAGCTCAAGAGGCTGACGGACGATAACTTTGAGGGTCTCAAGACCGAAATAATCGTCGATGTCTCTGTCGTTGATGGTTACTTTGCCGGTGCCCGGATAGAGGCGGACACGAGCAACGGAAGATTTTCTACGACCAGTGCCGTAATAATAATTGCTTTCGTACATAAGTTATGTCCCCTCCTTAAAAATCTCTGACTTCCGGCTTCTGAGCCTCATGCTTGTGCTCGGCGCCTTTGTAGATGTGCAGTCTGGTGAGCTGCTTTCTGCCAAGGGTGCTGTCCGGAAGCATGCCTTTGACCGCTTTCTTCATAGCGACATCGGAATGCTCTTTCATGAGAGTCTTGTACTGAATTTTCTTCATGTTGCCGATGTAGCCGGTGAAACGGTAGTAGATTTTCTGCTCGAGCTTCTTACCGGTGAGAACGGCCTTGTCAGAGTTGATGATAATGACAAAGTCGCCGGTGTCGACGTTCGGCATAAAGTCGGGTTTATGTTTTCCGCGAAGAAGGGTAGCAGCCTCTGCAGCGACTTTACCAAGAGATTTGCCCTCGGCGTCAAGCAGATACCATTTACGCTCAACTTCGTTGGCTTTTGGCATATAAGTTGACATACCTGTTTTCCTCCATCAATCAGTTTTCATGTTGCCCGATTATCCTATCACTTACCCTGGCCGGTGTCAACAAAAAAATCTGTCATTTTTTATTTACGACGCGTGATCTCTCATTTTCTCTTGTTTTCTCTAATTTTCATGCAAAAACCTCGTCTTCGATTTTATCGTTTCTGTAAAATACAAGAACGGTGTTGTGAAAAAGTGAGCGGGATTTTGTACTTTTTTTACCTATTATCTACATTGAAACGAAAATAAACTATATAATGAGATTTGGATAGATACCGAATGCGTTTTTTGCTTTGGTATCCATATCTTAGAATCTTATTCATAAAGGGAGTGAAAGAAAAGAGAAATGTCTACAACTAAACAGAGCGGAGTCAAGCCGATTCGCCGCATCATGAGTGCCATTCTCGCCATCATCAGTGCATTTGCTCTGGTCGTCTCCATTATCGGACTCAATCAGACGAAACAGATTATGGACTACTTAAACGAGACCGACACTGCTGCTGCTATCCGAGACATCAACACCTTAAAAGATGGTATCGGACAGATTCAGGACAATGAGGACGCCTACTTCAGCGGAGCCAAAGAGTATGACTCCGGCCTGAAGGATTACCAGGATGGTCAGGTTCAGCTCGTCCAGGGTCGAAAAGACCTTATTAAGGGCCAGAGCGACTACGACACCGGTAAGAAGCAGCTCGCAGACGCGAAGAAGCAGTATGCTGACGGTAAAGCTCAGCTGGATGACGGTGCCCGCCAGATCGCACAGGGCGAAAAAGACCTTGCCGAAGGCAAAAAGCAGGTTGCCGATGGCCAGAAAGAGCTCGACGCCAACACCCAGGCTTACAACGAGGGCAAAGAACAGCTCGCTCAGATTGAGCCGCTGATGCCTTATGTTGACCAGTACGTCCAGTTCCGCGACGGCAATCTCAAATCCCTTCCGGGGTTTGACAATGCACAGTCCTGGTTTACTTCCGTCGTCCGCCCGGTCGCCAAACAGGCAGGCCTGGATATTCCGGATGATGTCAATGACCTTCCCGGCTATGTTCAGAACATGGTCAAGGACGGCAAGGCACAGCTGAAGCAGTATGAGGACGGCCAGAAGCAGCTGGAAGAGGGCAAGAAGCAGGTCGCAGAAGGCGAAGCCCAGCTCGCAGATGCCAAGAAGCAGTATGCTGAGGGCAAAGCACAGCTGGACGATGGCGCACGCCAGATCGCCCAGGGCGAAAAAGACCTCGCAGCCGGCAAAGTCCAGCTCGATCAGGGCTATGCCGATTACGCTGACGGCCAGAAACAGCTTGCTGACGGCGCAGTCCAGCTCAAACAGGGCAAAGCAGACCTGAAAGAGTTTGAGGACGGCGTAGCACAGATTAAAGCTGGTCTTCAGCAGGTACTTGCTGAGAATCCGGTCTTCTCCCACAACAAGCATGTTCTCCGGGTTAAGTCCCCGTCGTACATCTACGGCAAAGACTGTAACTTTGAGAAGCTTGGCAAAGATGGGAAACCGGTCATGATGCACAACGATCAGACCTACATTGACACCGAGAAATCCATGGATGTTGCAAATGCAACGCTCCAGTACATCCAGGACAGCACAGACGACGCAACTGCGGAGATGATCTCCAAGTTCGCCAGCTATTTCGTCCTTGCACTGGCTGCTCTCCTCGGCCTCATCGCCGGACTCATGGGCTTCAAGGGACGCGGTTCGGTTCTTGCTACCATCGCCGCGGTACTTGGTGTTGGTGACCTTATCTACGGAATCATCACACACTTCTTTGACTTCGCGTACACCATGCGCGACGGCACCTATGCTGGTAACCTTCAGTCTGTTACCATCATTATCTTCGCGGTTCTCGCACTTTGTGCGGCCTGTATCTACTGGCCGACCCGCGTAAAACGCGAAAAGAAATCCAAGAAAAAGAAAGGCAAAGACGACACCGCCGTTGCCGAATAAAAAGTAAAAGCTTTACTCAATTCGAAATTGAGGAACGCAGCACTTAATCCGACGATCAGCTCGAAAGGGCTGGTCGTCGTTTTTTTCCCATTCAGCTAAAAAACGCACTGCAGAGATAATCTCCAGCAGTGCGTTTTTCGAAACCTGCAATTTTCAGCCAAACAATGGATTATTCAATTGGACCGTCGGTGGAAGCAACAGAGGCGGCAGTCTGCTGGACGGGAGCTGCTGGAGCAAGAGTGGTCTCTTCGCTGCTGGCAGGAGCAGAGGTCTCTGCAGTGGAAGGCGTCTCAGCTGTGGGTGCAGGCTTAGAAGTCTTTTCTTCATCACTGCCGAAGAGTCCCTTGATGTTGTTCAGCAGATCAAAGGAGCTGTTGGCGAGATCCAGTCCGGTCTGCGCTGCAGAGGCGGCTTTTGCGGGCACATTGACAGTATCGACAACATTGTTCTTAAGGTCAAATGCACTATTGGCAAGATCCATGCCGGTCTGAGCGGTATCGGCCGCTTTGCCGACGACATTCAGATCGTCCTTGACATTGTTCTTGAGGTCATAAGCTCCATTGGCAAGGTCGAGGCCAGTCTGTGCTTTGTCGGCAACCTTTCCGGGGATATCAGCGGCATCTTTCACATTGTTCGCAAGGTCGAATGTGCCATTCGCGAGATCAAGTCCGGTCTGTGCCTTATCCGCTGCTTTGTCCACTGGATTCAGGCGATCAGCTGTGTCGAGCAGAGAATTGAAGAGGTCTACATTGGCAGCAAAGTTGTCGCGGTCAGACCGAAGGTTCTCTTTCTTCTCGTCCAGATCTGCTTTGATGGCATCGATTCGATAACTGATAATCTTGCCGACCGGGTTTTTGGCAAACTCAACCCAGGATGCGGCAGTTAAAACGACATTTTCAGGGCTGAGTGCAGACTGTGTCTCGACGCGGGCGGCAAGGGCCGGGACCGCACAGCAGGCCATCAGCAGACAGCTGAGAACGGTAGCAAGGACTTTTGACAAATTCCTTTTCATAGTTTTTCTCCTTTTTTATACTGACTGAAAATCGGGAACTGTTAGCTTACGCTAACTGCAAAAGCATCATAGCAAAAGGCTAACTCCTTTCACAAGAAGTTAGCCTTGAGCAACTTTGCGCATTTGTAAACTTTCTTATCGTTTTAAGAAAAATGATACCCTGAAGCGGTCAGTTTCAGCTGGCTGCGGATACCTGGGGTTGCGTAAACAATGCCGTCTTTCGCAATAAAAACGCCTTCGGCGTGATAGCGCTTCAGCAGGGAAAGTGACTTCTGCCCGTATCCGTAGATATAGCAGCTGGTCGCCAGAGCATCGGTCAGGGCACCGTTGTCGGCGATGATGGTTACACTGGTCAGAGGACTCTCGGCCGGATAGCCGGTTCTGGGGTCCAGAATGTGATGATACTTTTTCCCGCCGACTTCCAGTACTTTTTCGTAGTCGCCCGATGTGGAGACAAAGCAGGGACCGGAGGTAAAGGTCATGCAGGTGTCATTGTGGGTCCGTTTCGGGTCCTGGATACCTATGGTCCATTTTCCGTTCTCAGAGGAGGGATTTCTGCCGACGAGCGCCACAGAACCCCCGACAGCGACCACGCCGCCTTTGGCTTTGCCTTTCTTCAGAATGGCGGCGCAGCGGTCTGCTGCATACCCTTTTCCGATTCCGCCGAGGTCCAGAAACTGTCCCTTTCCAATTAAAACCTGATTGCCGTCTACTTTTACCTTTCGATAATCGACATAGGGGAGTGCAGCGTCAATCTCAGACTGTGATGGAACTCTGGCCTGATCGGTTCCGATGTTCCAAAGCGTAGTCAGCTTTCCGATGGTAATATCGTAATTCCCATCTGCCCGGTCCGCAACCTGCAGACACTGGCGAATGACGGCCGCCGTCTCCGGGGATACTTCTGCCTTTCCTTTATGGTTCAAATTCCAGATATCCGACCCCTTTACACGCCAGGATATCTCCCGGTTTTCCAGACGCTCAATTTCTTCTCTGCACTGGCTCGACAGGTCTTTTGCCGTACTGCTGCTGTCGGCGTATATGCTGGAGGAAATTGCAGTACCCATTGCCTCATAGGTATTCTGTACCGGCTCTGCAGAATTGCATTTTCCAATGGCGAAAACCACGATAAGGACGACGGCAATGACCAAGAGCAGGCCGATCATCCAGTAGCGATTCTCATGAGTTTTTGCGTTATTCATGATTCACCTCTCTAACAAAATTAGCATACGCTAACTTCAAACGGGCTTTATTATAGAAGACAGAGTCCAAAAAGGCAATGTTTTTCATCTGTCAATCCTGTTCTTGGGACAGCTGGAACTTTCCAAAATCCGAAAAATGCCGTACCATAGAGCCAGACTACGAAACTTTTCGCAGGAGGCAGAGGAAACATGGCAAATACCCAAAATTGTTTTCAGAGAGCCGTTCTGGCACTGGTACTGGCATTCCTGGCCGTTTTGACCGGCTGTCAGGCACCGTCCCGACAGACGATGGCGCAGCAGCCGCCGGCTGGTTCCGGCATTCTTTCGCAGGTGCCCGCTTATAGCGGGAGTCCTTATGTCAAAGTGCACAGCAATCGGCCGTACTTCGGAAAAGAGGACCGGACGAAAAAATCGTATCAGCGGTATGCGGCGCTGGATCGCCTCGGGAGATGCGGGACGGCAGAGGCCTGTCTGTCCCGGGACACGATGCCCAAAGGGGAGCGGGGGGATATCAGTGAAATTCACCCCTCAGGGTG
This sequence comes from uncultured Oscillospiraceae bacterium, assembly GCA_900542575.1. Classification (GTDB taxonomy): domain Bacteria; phylum Bacillota; class Clostridia; order Oscillospirales; family Acutalibacteraceae; genus RUG420. The sequence continues at coordinate 82,003 of UQOE01000006.1, read as the reverse complement.
GCAGTCGAACAGCGGCGGTGTGTATAACCGCTGCCATCTGATTGCGTACCAGCTCTCAGGGCAGAACGCGAATCCGCGCAACCTGATCACCGGGACGCGGGATATGAACGTGGAGGGGATGCTGCCCTTCGAAAATCAGGTGGCCGACTACATCCGCGCAACGGGGCACCACGTTCTCTACCGCGTGACGCCGGTGTTTAAGGGGGAGGATCTCGTCTGCCGCGGCGTGCTGATGGAGGCGGAGTCGGTGGAGGACAATGGCACCGGCGTTCGGTTCTGCGTCTTCTGCTACAATGCACAGCAGGGCGTGACCATTGATTATGCCACCGGGAAGCTTGCGGGGGCATCGGGAAGTACTTCTGCACCGACAAGCAAAAATGCATCGCAGAGCAAAAAGCAGAAATATGTCCTCAACATCAATACAGGCAAGTTCCACCGTCCGAACTGTCCGTCGGTACAGAAAATGAAGCCGAAAAACAGGAAAGACGTATATGCCACGCGCGATCAGATGATGGCCCGCTATGAGCCCTGCCATAACTGCAAACCATAAGGAGGAGACTATGAATTTTAATCTGAAAGGCGGCGTGCTGCTTCTGCAGGATCCGCTGGTCCACGGCAGCCCTGTCCGCCTGAGCGGAGTCTGTGACGGCACCTGGGAGGTACATGTGTTCCAGGACATGGATTCCGGTCTTCCTGCCGTTCTGCAGGTAATGCTGACCGGGACCGATGAGAATGCGCTGCAGCAGAAGGAGTATCCCAACGGAATTCCGGCAGACTCCGGGACTATTTCGGTCACCGGAGATCCGGCGCCGGCCGATCTGGCGGATCAGGCGAAATCCCTTACCCGGAGCAGTCCATTCTACGGTGCTTTCTCGGGCGGCTGCGTCACCCGCAGCGGTGAGGGCGACGGCGTGTATCCCATCACCCTCTATTGCAGCAATGAGGGGAAGATTGCCGGTGTAGAAATTGCATTTCAGTGAGAAAAATGTCTTATTATTTGTGAATATTATGTGAGATGTATACAAATTCGATGGAAGCTCTACGTTATTTTTCTAACTTTTATAGGAGAAAGGGAATTAGTATGATAGAATAATTGTCAAGGAAACACGTTAACTCTTAAGGAGGTAATTTTCATGGCAATGGACAATCTCACATTACTCGGCGGCGGCGTTCTCGGAACGCAGATCGCCTTCCAGTCCGCTTTCTGCGGTAAAAACGTCACCATCTGGCTCCGGAGCGAAGGCTCCATCGGCCGCACCAAACCGAAACTGGAGCATGTCAAGAACGAATACCTCAAGGCTATAGACAAAATGGACGAGACCAGAGACGAGAATGACCTCTGCGCCGGTATTGCCGACAGCTATGACGGGTTTGACGTAGCTGCTCTGAAACAGAGAGTCGAAAAGGCAGCAGAAAGCCTTACTCTGGAACTCGACCTCGCAAAAGCTGTCTCCGACGCCGACCTCGTCATTGAGGCCATGGCAGAGAACAAAGACGCCAAGACGGAAATGTTCAGAAAAGTGGCTCCGGTGCTTCCGGAGAAGACGATCATCGTCACCAACTCTTCTTCGCTTCTTCCGTCCAAATTCACTAAATACACGGGTCGTCCGGACCGCTATCTTGCGCTCCATTTCGCCAACGAAATCTGGAAAAACAACACCGCGGAGGTCATGGCGGTTGAGGGGACCAGCGACGCGTCGTTCCAGTCCGTCGTTCAGTTTGCGGAGGATATCAACATGGTTCCGCTGCAACTCCACAAAGAGAAGGCAGGCTACCTGCTGAACTCCATGCTCATCCCGCTCATGGAATCGGCTCTGGACCTCTATGTCAACGGCATCTCTGACCCGGAGACCATCGACAAAGCGTGGTGCCTTGCCACCGGTGCTCCGATCGGCCCCATGCATATCTTTGACATCGTCGGTCTGGAGACCGCCTACAATGTCACGAAACCTTACACGAAGATTCCGAGCTTTATCGCACCCTATAACTTCAAAGGCCAGGTTAAACTGCTCAAAGAGTACATCGACCAGGGCAAGACCGGCGTCAATGCCGGAGAGGGCTTCTTTAAGTACGACAAAGAGGACAAATAAAGACTGCCGAAGTTTCGGCGGGCACATCTTCCGGTGTGCCCGCTGTTTTTTTGCAGACAATTCCGCTATAATAGGTCCTGATTTCAAAAAGCGGAGGGGCAGCATGGCAAAAAAGGAACTGGAGCCTTATCAGAAGATTGAGCGGAGCATCATTACCAAATACCGGAAGAGCCTGTGGCACCCGTTTGTGATGGCGCTCGATGAATACGACCTGATCGCGCCGGGGGACCGGATTGCGGTCTGCATTTCCGGGGGGAAGGACTCCTTCCTGCTGGCCAAACTTATGCAGGAAATCCAGGCCCATGGCAATAAGCCTTTTGAGCTGCAGTTTATCTGTATGGACCCGGGCTATAACGCCGTCAACCGGCGGAAAATTGAGGAGAATGCGGCGCTGCTGCACATCCCGCTGACCATATTCGAGAGCAACGTCTTTGAAATTGCCAATGCGACGGAGAAAAATCCTTGCTACCTGTGCGCCAAAATGCGGCGGGGCTGGCTCTATAAAACGGCAAAAGAGCAGGGATGCAACAAGATTGCCCTCGGGCACCACCGGGATGACGTCAATGAGACGACGCTCATGAGCATGTTCTACAGCTCGGAAATCCGCACGATGCCGCCGAAACTCCACAGTCTGCACTACGAGGGCATGGAGCTCATCCGCCCGCTGTACCGCATTCGAGAGGCGGATATCCTCGCCTGGGTGCGCTATAACAATTTGGAATTTATCCGCTGCGCCTGCCGGTTTACGGAGGCCTATGAGGCGAATGGCAACGAAAATGGCATGTCCAAACGGCAGGAGATCAAGCAGCTGATCCGGGAATTGGAGAAGACCAATCCCAACCTGGAGACCAGCCTGTTCAACAGCATCCACAGCGTCTGTCTGGATACTTTCCCCGGCTACCAGACCGGCGGAGAGGAGCACTCGTTTCTGGAACGGTATGACGACCTGGACGGCATACGATAAGGCAGAAAATCCGCGGACCATACGGCCCGCGGATTTTTTACGCGTGGATGGGAGTGGAAGCATCTCCGGTCCGCATGCTATACTGGGTTCAGGAGAAAAGATCCCACAGAAAGGGTGTGCTTATGGATTACTATAACTTTCATTACGGACAGGAGTTTGAGGCGTACAAGGGGCTGGGCGCCCACGTCACCGACGACGGAGTCCGTTTCTGCGTCTACGCGCCTGCGGCGGCCCGCGCAGCGGTTATCGGCGAATTCTCCGGCTGGGAGGAAATCCCCATGAGCAGGGGATACGACGGTACCATCTGGGAATGTTTTGTCCCGGAGGCCAAATCCGGACAGATGTATAAATACCGCATTTACAAGTACGACGGCAGCTTCCTGGACCATCAGGACCCGTACGGGTTTTGGTCTGAGCGCCGGCCGGGAACCGCATCGGTGCTCTACGACATGCGGAATTACACGTTTCACGATGAAAAATGGATGCAGAACCGCTCCACTATGCGGGAACAGCCGCTCAATATCTATGAGGTCCATTTCGGGTCCTGGCGGAAACCGGGGGAGGCCGAGGATGACTGGTACCGCTATGATGAACTGGGGGACCTGCTGATTCCCTATTTAATTGAGAATGGCTACAACTACCTGGAACTCATGCCTCTGAACGAGTACCCGTCTGACAACTCATGGGGCTATCAGGCGACGGGCTTCTTCAGCGCCACCTCCCGGTATGGAACTCCGGATCAGCTGAAGGCGTTTATTGACCAGTGCCATCAGAACGGCATCGGCGTCATCCTGGACATTGTCACGGTCCATTTTGCGGTCAACGACTATGCTCTCTACCGGTTCGACGGCACCTCCATTTATGAGTACCCGAATAAAGACATCGGCTTTAACGAATGGGGCTCCTGCAACTTCAACCACTGGAAACCGGAGGTGTGCAGCTTCTTGGAATCCGCCTCCTATTTCTGGCTGGATGAGTACCATTTTGACGGCCTCCGCATGGATGCCGTCGGCAACCTCATCTATTGGCAGGGCGAGGAGGCCCGGGGCGAAAATAAAGGCGCCATCGAGTTTCTGAAGCGCATGAACAGCGGTCTGAAGCAGCGGATTCCCGAGTGCATTCTGATTGCGGAGGACTCCTCCGCGTACCCGAAAGTCACGGCGCCGGTGGACTGGGGCGGCCTCGGGTTTGACTACAAGTGGGACATGGGCTGGATGAACGACACTCTCAACTATTTCCGCACCCCGAGTGCGGAACGGCCTGCGGCACATCACAAGCTGACCTTCTCCATGGCCTACTTCTACAACGAATCCTACCTGCTGCCGCTGTCCCATGACGAGGTGGTACACGGCAAGGCGACCATTGTCCAGAAGATGGAGGGGCTGTACGAAGGCAAGTTTGACCAGGCCCGCGCCATGTATTTATATATGTATGCCCACCCGGGCAAAAAGCTCAATTTCATGGGCACGGAGTTTGCGCAGCTCCGGGAGTGGGATGAAAAGAAAGAGCAGGACTGGTTTATGCTCAAATACCCCATTCACGACGCGTTCCACCATTTCATGATAGACTTGAACCACCTGTACCTGGAACACCCTGCATTTTGGGCGGAGGATTACAGCCGGCACGGCTTCCAGTGGGTAGAGGCAGATCTGACAAAAGATTCTGTCTATGTATTCAAGCGTTTCGGCGGCGGAGAAGTTCTCCTGTTTGTGTTCAACTTCTCTGCAGAGCCCCGGACCTATTTCTACCACGAGGTCTTCGGCGAAAACCTGAAGCTCCTGCTCGACTCCCAGCGGGATGTCTACCACGGAGCCGATCTGGACGGCGCGCTCGATATCACACCTGACTCGAACGGCGTCTGCCAGATTAATATGAAACCGTTTACCGGCCTGTGCTTTTCGCTGTATGAGCCGGGAACGGACGAGGAGGAGACCGGGGAAGAACCGGACGAAAAATGAGGCTGGAGAACTGTCTCCGGACATTCCTGTATAGAAACGGCGGTCCGTCTGTTTATGACGGGCCGCCGTTTTTTCTGTCTTCCGGAATCGTTTGCTTTTCTCCGTGCACGGACACATTTTCCGGAATGATGTCTTGTTTTTCCTGATATTCAATGCTAGTATTAATTTGTTGATAAAATTCTGCGATAAATCTGGAAAAATTTGTAAATTTTTATAAGGAGATTCGCAAGACAAGGAGGAAACGAAATGAAAACAACGCTCCGGCCGCATCGTGCGTTCCGTGGCCTTGTCGCGCTTGTTATGACGCTGCTGTTTGCCGTCTGCTCTGTTCTGCCGGCATCTGCAATGGTCAACAAGTCAAGTGTTGACAACTCCACACTGAAGTACGATTCGGCCATTACGACCAATCATCAGGACTGGCTCAACTTCGCCGAGAAAGAGGCGGAAGAGGGCATTGTCCTCATGAAGAACCAGAACGGTGCGCTTCCGCTGAAGAAGGGAAAGATCAACCTGCTTGGCTACTGTGCCTATAACCCGGTTTACGGCGGCAGCGGTTCCGGTATGGCAGATACTACCAATGCCACTTCCATCGTCGAGTCCCTGGAAAAGGCGGGCTTTGAAGTGAACCCGGCTATCGGAAAAACCGAGGGCTACGGGGCTCCTTCCAGCAGCAATGCAGGCTTGTTGAGCACGGTTGCAGCTATGGCACTGGCATCGTTTAATCAGAAGGAGCCGGCGCTCAGCAACTTTACCGGAGATGCTTCGTTTGAAAACATGAAGAAGTACTCTGACACCGCTGTTGTCGTCCTTGGACGCAACGCCGGCGAGGGTCAGGACCTCACCTATTATAAGAGCGTCGACGGCCGCCGCTATCTCCAGCTCAGCGTCAATGAAGAGGCTATGCTGAAGAAGGCGCGTGAGACTTTCAAGAAGGTTGTCGTCGTCATCAACTCCGCCAACGCGCTGGAGATGAAAGAGCTCGCCGCCATCAATGTCGATGCAATCGTCGATGTCGGCATCCCCGGTACCCACGGCTTTGTCGCACTCGGCAAAGTGCTGAACGGCACGGTCAACCCGTCCGGACGGCTGCCTGACACCTGGGTCTATGACAACGATGCCAACCCGACTTCTGCCAACTTCGGAGAGCAGAAAGCCGCCAATGCAAAGGGCACTTACTATGTCGACTATGTCGAAGGTATTTACAACGGCTACAAGTACTATGAGACTGCAGCTGCCGAGAAGGCCGTTATCAAAGATCCGAAGAGCGGCAAGACCTTTGACTTCCATAACTACAACAATATCGTCGCTTATCCGTTCGGCTCCGGCCTCTCCTATACAACCTTTGAGCAGAAGATCTCCGGCGGCGTTCCAAAGAAACTCAAACCGCATGACATCTTTACCATTAAGGTAAAGGTTAAGAACACCGGCAAAGTCGCCGGCAAAGAGGCGGTCCAGGTCTATGTCAAGGCTCCGTACACCAAGTACGACCAGACACACGGCGTCGAGAAGGCAGAGGTTGCTCTTGTCGGTATCGGCAAGACCAATGTCCTGGAGCCCGGCAAGTCTGAGACGGTCAAGATCCCGGTCAATGTCGAGGACTTTGCTTCCTATGACAGCACTTACCAGAACGCCAATGGCAAAAAGGGCGCCTATCGTCTGGATGCCGGCAAGTATGAGTTCTCCGTACGCGCCAACTCCCACACCGCATATGACACCAAGACCTCTGAGGCAAAAGAGGACTTCGTCTACACTGGCAAGGATAAGCGCTCCACCGATGACCAGCAGGCTTACAATGAGTTCGACCAGGCCGCACGCGGCAAGTATCTGTCCCGTAAGAACGGCTTCGCCAACTATGCAGAGGCCATGAACTCGGTCAGCGCCAACATCAAGGATCTCACCTTCCAGAACGATCCGGATGCCTATGCACGCAAAAATGAAGACCACAAGGTCACGAAACATTACACCAAGGGCGTGGATTACGATGCTCCCGGCAATATGAAGTACACCGACCTCAAGGGCGTTCCGTATGACGATCCGCAGTGGGACAAACTTGTCTCTCAGATGTCCGTCGACGAAATGCAGAAACTCATCTGCACCGGAATGTATCAGACGCGCAATGCCGACTCCGTCGGCAAACCCGGCACACTGGACTCCGACGGCCCGCAGGGCATGATCTCCTACGCCGCCCAGTCTGGAGTCGCCCCGGTTTCCTATCCGGCAGAGAGCACGCTCGCTATGTCCTGGAACCAGGAGCTCGCCTATGAGTTCGGCCAGATCGTCGCCGATGAGCTCCACTTCAACAGCTGTACCTCCTGGTATGCACCAGCTATGGATAACCACCGCAACGCATACTCCGGACGCAACTATGAGTACTACTCGGAAGACGGCATGCTCGCCGGTCTTATCGGCAGCCAGTCCGTACTTGGCGCACGCGAGAAGGGCACAATCGTCTTTATCAAGCACTTTGCACTGAATGACCAGGAATCCCATCGCGGTGAGAATCTCCATACCTATTCCAATGAACAGGCTATCCGTGAAATCTACTTGAAGCCGTTTGAGATCTCCGTCAAGAAAGGCCATGCCAACGCTGTAATGGACGGCTGCAACATGGTCGGCGACGTCTGGACCAACGACTATGAGCCGCTGAACGATGAAGTCCTCCGCAACGAGTGGGGATTCCGCGGTCAGGTCTCCGCTGACCAGTGCGGCTGGGGCATCCAGTACGATATCTCGAACTACTTCGGATTCACCGATTACTGGCTCCACAGTGACGCATTTGTACGCGGCGGTTCCGACTTCTGGCTCGACATCAAAGATATCCAGGGCAATCCGCTGAAGTATCCGAGCGCCAACACCGACGCCGATATCTACTTCCTGCAGCAGTCCTGCAAGAACATCCTTTACACCGAGGCCAACGCTTATGTCATCCCGTCTGACAAAGACTTCCTGGCACTTCTTATTGGTTCGGCTCTGTAAATGTAAAATTTTGGAAAAGCGCATGGCTAGCCATGCGCTTTTCTTTTTTCTTGAAACAGCGCACGCGGAACGGTAAGATAATTAATATGACTTTCTATTTATATGAAAAGGAGAATTGAATGCATTCCACAAGCACCTACTCGCTTCGTGAGTTCAGCAGCGTCCGAAATGAACTTTTCGGACTGTCCATCCTTTCCATCATGCTTCTGCACTATTTTCAGGATGTAAAGGAACTGGGTTCCACAATGCTGCTGCGTTCCTTGGCCGACGTCTACGGCTGGTGGATCGGCGCCGTCGGCGTGGACATCTTTCTGTTTCTCTCCGGAATGGGCCTCTACTATTCCATGATGCGGGACCCGGATGTCGGGCACTTTTATCAGAAGCGGTTTATTCGCATTCTTCCATCCTATCTCATTGTCGGCGCAGTCTTCTGGGGTATCCGCGCGGCCATTACCGGCGGGGCGTTTACCAGCTGGTGGAAGAACCTGTTTTTCGTCACTTTCTTTACCCAGGGGCGTGTGACGCTATGGTTCATCTTTTTTATTCTTGTCATGTACTTGATCTACCCTCTGGTCCATGCGCTTCTAAACAGTACAGAAAGTGATATTCGGCGCACCATCCGTTTCCTGGTCCTGGCAGCGTTCTTCATAGTACTTTCCTTCTGGGGTCTTGCCCACTGGGGCAAAGATGCCAAATCCCAAGACATCGTCATTGGCCGCATTCCCGTCTTCCTGCTCGGTGCCTATCTCGGAAAATATATTATGGAGGGAAAGAGTCTGAATCGCCGGCTGGCTGCAATCCTGTTTACACTCTTCTGTGCAGCGGGAATTGTGCTGCGCTACTATGACAGTGCAGCGCTGGTGCGGCGTTATCTTGACATCTTTCTGACGCTGGGCTATATCGGCCTCAGCACGATGTTCATCGGGCTGCAGGAGCAGGAGAGCTGGAATCGACGGTTCCTGCGGCTCTGCGGCAGCTACTCGCTGGAACTCTATCTGACCCATGTCTGCGTCCGCAATCTTGCAAAGGCGAAAGATTATCCTACCAATCACTATTGGGTCTATGCCATAGTAATCCTTATTTCAGTGGTGCTTTCCATTCCGCTGCACGCCCTGGGAAGCCGGCTCTCACGAAAGATCAATCCGCCCAAAACCAAACCGGTCAGCCATGCCGGGTAAAGGAGTTATTCATATGAAATTTTTCTTAGACACTGCCAATGTCGACGATATCCGGGAGGCCAATGAAATGGGCATTATCTCCGGTGTTACCACTAATCCTTCCCTGATTGCCAAAGAGGGCAGGGACTTCAAAGAAGTTATCCGGGAGATCACCTCCATTGTGGACGGAGATATTTCAGGCGAGGTCAAAGCCACCACGACCGATGCCGAGGGCATGATCCGCGAAGCGCGGGAAATTGCCTCCATTCATCCCAATATGGTCGTAAAAATTCCGATGACCGCAGAAGGACTCAAGGCCATCCACAAGCTGTCCCAGGAGGGCATCCGGACCAACTGTACTCTGATTTTTTCCGGCAACCAGTCCCTGCTGGCGGCAAGAGCCGGTGCGGACTTTGTCTCTCCGTTCCTCGGCCGGCTGGACGACATCAGCACGCCGGGCATTGCGCTCATTGAAGAAATCGTCACGATGTTCCGCGCCGCAGGCGACATCGACGCGAAGATCATCGCCGCCTCCATCCGCAACCCAATTCACGTCTCCCAGTGTGCTATGGCTGGCGCCGATATAGCGACCGTTCCTATGAAGGTCATTCGCCAGATGATCCACCATCCGCTGACGGATGAGGGCATAGTCAAATTCCAGAATGACTACCGCGCCGTATTTGGAGACGACTAAAACCATGTGGGCTTTTGCGAGCGACTACGACGGAACTCTGTACCACTGGGACCGGCGGGCCATTCTGGAAGAGGATCTCTCCGCCATCGCCGCGTTTCAGAGGAACGGCCACCAGTTCGGCATCTGCACGGGGCGTTCCTGCCAGGGGGTCCTCCTGACCACTCCGCCGGAACTGCAGTTTGACTTTTATATTCTGGTAAACGGGGCAATTCTGATGGATCGCAGCAGGACTGTGCGGTATGTAGAACAAATCGCGCGGGGGAGCGCAAAAGAGATCTATGAGCGTTTTGCCGCAAAGTTTCCCGCCATCGTCCTGGCGGGGGACACCGTCTACAATTTTGGGAAAGAGTATCCGCTGCAGGTCTGTGTGGAGCGCTGGGACGAAATCCCAGATCCGGTCTGCGGCGTCTCCTGCTATACGGGAAGCCCGGAGCGGGCCAGACAGATTGCGGGCGACATCAATGCGGAGTTCGGCAGTGAGGCACATGCCTATGCCAACGTCTCCAATGTCGACGTCTGTCCGATTCATGCTTCCAAAGGCAAAGCGGCCCTGCTGGCCAAAGAGATGCTGGGAGCCGCGTCCATCGGCGGAATTGGGGACTCTTACAACGATATCCCGCTTCTGGAGCATGTGGACCGTGCTTATACCTTCCACCGCTCTCCGGAGGCGGTGCAGCAGGCGGCGGATTGTCTCGTCGATTCTGTAGGAGAAGCACTGCACGATATCGTCACCGTCTGAACTTTTTTTCACAGGGAGGAATACCATGAATTTTCGCCGCACCGGCAGTCTGATGCTGGTTTTGATCCTGCTGTTTTCTCTGAATGCTGTTCCGGCCCATGCCGGCTCTCTGTTGGAGGGGCAGCCGCGCAACCGGATTTTTCTGGGGGATTCCCGGACCGTGGGTATGTATGCCACGCTTTACGGGAAGTACAGCAGTTCCATTGACAGCCAGGTCGGAAGCGAGTACTGGGTCGCCCGGGAGGGGCAGGGATACCGCTATATGACCGGGACGGCCGTCCCGAAGGCGGAAGCCTACGGAATTGACTGGACCACAGACATCTACTTCCTGTTCGGCGTCAACGATCTCTCCAACCAGGCAAAGTATGCAGAGTACATCAGCAGCAAGGCGGCAGAGTGGCGCTGGAAAGGCGCGCATGTCTACTTTGTCTCGGTCAATCCGGTCTATGAGGGCAAGTGCCGCTCTATTTCGAACGCAGCCATTGAACAGTTCAACGCAGCCATGAAGCAGGATCTTCCCTATTACGTCACCTATATTGATACCTACAGTAATCTGGTCGGGAGCATTTCCACCGAGCCGAGTCTGACGGATTCCTACGGGCTGCACTATAAGGCAGACACGTATCGGACTATCTATCGCACGATGGTCGGATCGTAAGCCGGAAAGTGGTATCTATGCAGAAAGATAATTACGAATCTATTTTATGGACCTTGGATCTCGACGACATCATCTCGCAGCACCGGTCTAAAATTACCGCAGCCATTGCAAAGCAGCTGCGCCGCTATCTCGTCAGCGGTCCGGTCCTGACCGAGGGCCGCCCCGGCTACGGCCGGCGGGTGGAATTGTCGGCCGCCAACATTGCGCTCTGGTTTGACGATTACGGCCGGAGCGGAATCTTTGAACAGTTCCTGTTCTGTGCACTGCACACGTCGCAGGATCTCAACCGGTATTTGGCGCTGAAAATCTGTGACTATGTCCCGGAGATGGACCGACAGCGCATCAGCAAGCGGGATCTGAAGACCCTGACTCGCATGGTCGGGGAGACCGACTGGTCGGATGAGCTCATGCGGGAGCTGAAAAAACGGTTCCCGCGCAAACAGGTTTTCTTCTATCTTCGGAAAAATCCGCGGTACGACGCCGTTGTAGAGGAGTATGAGAACGCCAGTGAGCGCAATGCGGTGCTCCACGAGAACATGCTGCGCGAAATCCCGGACGACTTTATCGACCTGTACCCGCTTGCCCGCCAGATGCACCGGCATTTTGTCATCCACGTCGGTCCGACCAACAGTGGAAAGACCTATCAGGCCATGCAGGCACTGCGGGAATCGGAAAAGGGCATCTATATGGGCCCGCTCCGTCTTCTCGCCTATGAACAGTTTGAATCGCTGAATATGGATGACGACCCCTGTGACCTTGTAACAGGGGAGGAGCGCATTGAGATTCCCTCTGCCCGCTATCAGGCCTCCACTGTGGAAATGTTCAATCCGGAGGCGCAGTACGAGGTAGCTGTGGTCGATGAGGCACAGATGATTGCCGACGAGGACCGCGGCGGCTCCTGGACCTCTGCCATCCTGGGCCTCTGCGCGGAGGAAATCCACGTCTGCTGCGCCGCCCATGCGGTTAAACTTATCATTCGCCTGATTGAGGACTGCGGAGACGACTACGAGGTCATTCACCACAAGCGCCAGACGCCGCTGCGGGTGGAGCATCAGGAATTTGTATTCCCGAACTCCGTACGGGACAAAGACGCACTGATTGTCTTTTCCAAACGGGATGTCCACGCGGTCGCCTCTGAACTGCAGCGCCGCGGCATTCCGTGCAGCGTCATCTACGGCTCGCTACCCTATGATGTCCGTCACGACGAGGCGCGCAAGTTTATTGAAGGGGAGACCCGGGTGGTCGTCGCCACGGACGCCATTGGCATGGGCATGAATCTGCCCATCCAGCGCGTCGTCTTCCTGGCCACTGCCAAATTTGACGGAAAAGATCTGCGCCCGCTGCATCCGGACGAAGTCCAGCAGATTGCCGGCCGGGCCGGCCGCCGCGGCCTGTTTGACGTCGGCTATGTCAATGCATTCGGAGACCTCTCCTTCATCGAGGAGTGTCTGCAGACACAGGTCCCCGACCTGACCGAGGCGGTCATTGCATTCCCGGAGTCCCTCCTGGGCCTCGATGCGAAACTCTCCGACATCCTCAAGCGCTGGAACATGATGCCGGACAAAGAGGGCTACCGCAAGGAGAATCTCGACATCCAGATTGCCCTGTGTGAGCAGCTGGAGCGGATCTCCGAGCCGCGGGACAAGGACTTAATCTACCAGTTCCTCCTGGTCCCGTTTGATGAAAAGGAAGAGTACCTGAACCATCTCTGGGAGTCCTTCTACCTCGCGGAGCGGGCTGGCCGGGATATCCCGTTTGACGAGGTGCGGCCCGACCTGAGTCACCTGATCCGCCCGGATGCGCGGGACCTGCCGGAGCTGGAGCTCGCCTACAAGATCTGCGATCTGACCTTCTACTACAAGCAGCGCTTCCGCCATATGGAGGATCTTGAGGAGATCCGGTCCGCCAAACAGGGCATCTCGGACATGATCATGCAGATCCTGGAGGAGCAGAAGCTCCCCTCCAAGCGGTGCAAATACTGCGGCCGCCCGCTGCCCTGGAACTACCGATATAATATGTGCGAACGGTGCCACTAAAAGCACCGCTGGCGCTGAGGAGATACGGAACATGCGAATTGTAAACAATAAAGGGCGCGGAAAAGCTGCCATGTCCGGCGTGCAGGCCAGACTGCAGATGTACACCCGTCAGCTGATCGGCTCTGCCGGCGGCCTTCTGGGCAGCCTGATCCTGTACTGGGTCGGAAATGCCGTTGCCATGGGCTTTTTTACAAACCTCGGCATTGTCGGAGCAGTTGCCTGTTTTGTGATGACGGCTGTCTTCGGCGTGCGCTGGTACCGGGCACGTGAGGAGCGGGATCTCATGAATGAGGGCATAGAGGGGGAGACCAGTGCGCTGCATGTCCTTGCCTCCCTGCCGGACACCTACACGGCGGTTACAAACCCCCGAATTACCTTCGGACACCGGGAAAATGAGCTCGATCTCGTGCTCGTCGGCCCGAACGGGGTTTTCGTCATTGAGACACGGAACTACCGGGGACGGCTGGAAGGGCGCGACACAGAGCGGTACCTGACACTGGTGCGGACCACCCGCGGCGGCGACCGCATGGAGCGGGAAATTGACAACCCCATCAAAGGAGTGGCCTCCCATGTCTATCAGCTGAACGGCTATCTGAAAGAGACCGGGGAGGAGTACTGCGTACAGGGCATGGTCTATCTCTCCAACCCGCAGGCCGAAAATGCCATTGAATCACACCGCACCGATATCCCGGTCTTTTCCGCCTCAGCCGACGGCGCAGAAGAGCTTCGCAGTTACATCCTGAACTATGACGGTCAGCTCCGCCGGCCTCTCTCACTGGAGACCGTGGAACGGATTGCCCACATGCTGTAACAGCAATGTGCAGGGGCTTCTGACCTCTCTCTGCACATTGTGTATTTATTTAAAAATGTGTTGAATCTATGCGGTTTTTTGAGTAAAATGGTAGAGAATTAATCATTTGGAGGTAATTGCATGGCAAACGCTGCGGAATTACGAAAAAGAATTCCCGGTGCTGCTTTTCAGGAGCAGCTACGGGATATTTATTTGGATGACTCCGTGCTCGAGCACGAGTCCAAACGCTATCTGGACGCCATTGACCGTTTCGTGGACCTGTTCGGAGACGGGGACCTGTACCTCTTTTCCGCTCCCGGCCGGACTGAGATCTGCGGCAACCACACAGACCACCAGCACGGAAAAGTCATTGCCGCTTCCCTGAATCTGGATGTCATTGCCGTGGTTAAGAAGACGGAGGGCGACACCATCACCATCCAGTCAGAGGGGTTCCCGGAGGACATAGTCGATCTCTCCCATCTGGAACCCACACTTGCTGAGGAGGGGACCTCCGCTGCGCTGATCCGCGGCGTTGCCGCCTATTTTGCCGCACATGGCTGGAATGTCGGCGGGTTTGAGGCCTATACGACCAGCCAGGTCATGAAGGGCTCCGGAATGAGTTCTTCAGCGGCCTTTGAAGTGCTGGTCGGCACCATTCTCTCCGGCCTGTACAATGACGGAGCCGTCAGCCAGGTGGACATAGCCATTGCATCTCAGCAGGCGGAGAACCAGTTCTTTGGGAAGCCCAGTGGGCTGATGGACCAGATGGCATGCTCTGTCGGGGGCATGATTTATATTGACTTCGCTTTGCCGGAAAAACCGGAAATCCGAAAAATTCAGACCGACTTCTCGCAGTACGGCCATGCGCTCTGTATCGTAGACACCAAAGGCTCCCATGCCGATCTGACGCCGGACTACGCGGCGGTGCCGTCGGAAATGAAGCAGGTTGCCGCCTTCTTCGGCGAAGATGTGCTCCGCGCCGTCGACGAGAAGGCATTCTATGAAAATATTGCCGCTCTTCGGGAAAAACTGCCGGATCGCCCCATTCTCCGGGCCCATCATTTCTTCACCGAGGAGCACCGCGTCGATGCCCAGGTACAAAATCTGGAGCAGGGAAACTTTGATGCGTTCCTGAAAACCGAGACCGCCTCCGGGCGCTCTTCGTTTCAGTATCTCCAGAACGTCTACTCTGCCGCCAAACCGGAGGAGATGGGCGTCGCCATCGGGCTGGCCGCCAGCGAGCGCGTGCTGAACGGACGGGGTGCCTGCCGCGTCCACGGAGGCGGGTTCGCCGGGACCATCCAGGCCTTTGTCCCGCAGGACCTGGTGCCGGCCTATGCTGCAGAACTGGACGGCATCTTCGGCCCGGGCTCCTGCCACGTGCTGCAGATTCGAAAATACGGCGGAATTCAGGTGCTTTAAATGGAACAGAACGAAATTGACTACGCCGTCGCCTCACTTGTGGAGTACGGCATTCGCAGAGAACTGATTGCCGAGGAAGACCGGCGGTATATGACCAACCGAATCCTCGATCTCCTTCAGAAGGACGATTACACGGAACAGACGGTGACGGACGGCGAGCTGAACCTCGACGAGATTCTGAACCGCCTGACCGACTGGGCCGATGAAACGGGCATTCTTCGCAGCGAGAGCATCACAGGCCGCGACTTGTTTGATACCCGGCTGATGGGCGCAATGACGCCCCGCCCCTCTGAGGTCATCCGGGAGTTCTGGACCCGCTATGCCGACAGTCCGGAGGCCGCGACCGACTACTTTTATCAGTTTTGCCAGGATACCAACTACATTCGGACCTCCCGTGTTGCAAAGGACATCAAGTGGAAGGTGAAGAGTGACTACGGGCTCATCGACATCTCCATCAATCTCTCCAAACCGGAGAAAGACCCGCGTGACATTGCCGCGGCGCGGAAGAAGGCCCAGAATGCCTATCCGAAGTGCCAGCTCTGCCGCGAGAACGAGGGGTATGCCGGGCGGCTGGATCACCCGGCCCGCGAAAACCTCCGCATCATTCCCATCACCATTCAGGGAAAGACCTGGGGGTTCCAGTATTCGCCCTATGTCTACTACAACGAGCACTGCATCGTCCTGAACGGCGAGCATGTCCCGATGAAAATCGACCGCGCGGCCTTCTCGAAACTGTTTGATTTTGTCAGCCAGTTTCCGCATTATTTTCTGGGGTCCAACGCAGACCTTCCTATTGTCGGCGGCTCCATCCTGACCCACGACCATTTCCAGGGCGGACGCTATGAATTTGCCATGGCCCGCGCCCCCTACGAGTCGAAATTTACCGTTCCGGGGTTTGAGGACGTGGAGACCGGCATCGTGCGCTGGCCTCTCTCGGTCATCCGCATCCGCCATGCGGACCCCGCGCGATTAATCGATCTCGCCGACCACATTCTGACCGCGTGGAGAGGCTATACCGACAGGGACGCCATGATTCTGGCTGAGACAGACGGGGAGCCGCACAATACGATTACACCGATTGCGAGAAAGCGGGGAGATGTCTTTGAGCTGGATCTCGCGCTGCGGAACAATCTCCGCACCGAGGAGCACCCGCTCGGTCTCTACCACCCACATGAGGAGTACCACCATATCAAGAAGGAGAATATCGGCCTGATTGAGGTCATGGGCCTCGCAATCCTGCCTGCCCGTCTTCGGACGGAGATGGGCGACCTTGCGCAGTGCATGCTGGCCGGCGACGACCCCGCCGCCACCCCGGAGCTGCGAAAGCATGCGGCATGGGCCCGGGAGGTGGCGGAGAAGCATCCGGACTTCAGCGAGGAGAATATCGATGCCATTCTCCAGGAGGAGATCGGCCAGGTATTCGTCAAAGTACTGGAAGATGCA
This sequence comes from uncultured Oscillospiraceae bacterium, assembly GCA_900542575.1. Classification (GTDB taxonomy): domain Bacteria; phylum Bacillota; class Clostridia; order Oscillospirales; family Acutalibacteraceae; genus RUG420. The sequence continues at coordinate 65,076 of UQOE01000006.1, read as the reverse complement.
GGCGTCTACAAATGCACGCCCGAGGGCCGCGCTGCCTTCGCCCGTTTCCTGGAGACGCTCTAATTTTCACTTTTCAATTGAAAAAAATATGCTACAATGTGATTAAAGTCTAAAGAAAGGAGCCGAACCCTATGGCTAAATATGTATGTGACGTCTGCGGCTACATCTACGACCCTGCAGTTGGAGACCCGGATAACGGCATTGCCCCGGGCACTGCATTTGCGGATCTTCCCGAAGATTGGGTCTGTCCGATCTGCGGCGTCGGCAAAGACGACTTCTCCGAGGAATAAATTTCGGACTAACAGCTTCGTGCAGTTCGCTCTGCACGGAGCTTTTGCATTATAGGAAGAAAGGGAGACCGACTTGTCTGTACTCATATGTCCCAACTGCGGCGCGCCGTTCCGGGAAGATGCGCACGGTGCCAGATGTGAAAACGGCCACTGCTTCGACCGCGCAAAAGAAGGGTATCTCAATCTGACGATCGGGTCCCGCAGCGGCGAGGGGCGCGGAGATTCCCGCGCATCGGCCCGGGCCAGACACGAATTTCTGTCCAAGGGCTATTACTCCTGTCTGCGGGACGCGGTCTCTTCCAAACTGCGTGGGACCGTGCTGGATATCTGCTGCGGCGAGGGCTACTACGATACCTATGACGGCCCGTTCTACGGGTTCGACCTCAGCAAGGAGATGGTACGGCTGGCGGCACGCCGGCACCGGGCAGAAAACTACCATTATTTTGTCGCCAACCTGGCGCACATCCCGGTGGTCGACGGCAGCATAGATACCGCCATCCATCTGTTTGCGCCGTTTCACGACGCGGAGTTCTCCCGCGTACTGAAGCCGGACGGCCGGCTCTACTCGGTCATCCCCGGCGCCGACCACCTGATTGAGATGAAGGAACAGGTCTATGAGACGCCCTACCGCAACGACGAGGCGGCTCCGGAGACACAGCGGCTGCGTCTGCTGGGGCGGGAGACTGTAAAGCAGCAGGTGCGTATAGGGCGGGAAGACCTCAAGGAGCTCTTTTCCATGACCCCCTACTACTACCGCACTTCCGTGGAAAATAGGGCAAAGCTGGACCGGGTTGAACAGATGGATCTCACGGTCCATTTTGTCATTCTGCAGTACGGAAAATAGGAGTTCAAACTTGCGGTCTGGAAGCTGTCTGAGGTCTGGGCGCTGGCAGATCTATTTAAGTGTTTTTGCCAAAATGGCAGATTGCAAAGTGAATTTTTTGCTGATCTGGCAGATCGAAAGGCAAAACATAAAATCGGATCTGCCGCTGACGATGAAAACTGGCTCTTCCCGCTGACACAAAAAAGAACGGCGACCCACTCTTTCGGGTGGATCGCCGTTTTCGCGATTTTCGATGATAATTATGCCTCTGTCCCAAGCAGTTCCAGCTCGGCGGCGTGCTTTTTCATGCCCTCCATGGCAATGGCGGCGACGTCCCGGACCTCCATGTTCAGCATGGCGCAGCCGTTTCGGATGAGATCCCGGTCGCATTTGGCTGCAAATTTTTTGTCTTTGAACTTCTTCATAAAGCTTTTGACCGGCATGTCGACAATGCCGTGGGGACGGATGCGGGCGGCAGCCTGAATAATACCGGTCATCTCGTCGACGGTGTACAGACATTTTTCCATCTCGGTTTTTGGCTCTATATCATTTACGATGCCGTACCCGTGGCTGAGTATGGCGCGGATGTCCTCATCGGGGATACCGGCGACGCGGAGCGGCTCCTCCGTGTGCTGCAGATGTTCTTCCGGATATTTTTCGTAATCATAGTCGTGGAGCCAGCCGACGGCGGCCCAGTGCTTCGGATCTTCCCCGAAGTGTTCCGCCAGCGCCTCCATGGCGGCGGATACATTGGCGGCGTGCAGGAGCAGGGAGTGTTCCTGCACCATCGTGGAATTGATTTTCTTTGCCTCTTCCAGTGAGAGCATGGCAAACAGCCTCCTTTTTTGACCTCTATTGTACACCGTATGGTAAGATAGGAAGCATGAATTACTATACTTATTTGCTGGAATGCGCGGACGGTACCTTCTATTGCGGCTATACCGGAGACCTCGCGCATCGGGTCGCGGTGCATAACGAGGGGCGCGGCGCCAAATACACGAGATCGCGCCGCCCGGTGCGGCTGGTCTACTATGAGACCTTTGCCTCAAAGGGGGAGGCCATGAGCCGCGAATGGCACATAAAGCACGATATGACCCGGGCCGAGAAGGCGGCACTGGCGGCGGGCTTTCAGGCTGAAAATTAAGGATTGCCGCCGCTACGGCGAAATTCGGTCGGGGAACAGCCGGTCAGATCCCGGAACACAGCTGAAAAATGACTGGGAGAGGCAAATCCGAACTCCTCTGCAATGGATGCCACCGGGGCGTTGGAGCGCAGAAGGCGCCGCTTGGCGTGCTCAACTTTGCGCTTTTTCATATAGTCGCCCAGAGGCATGCCGGTCTCCCGGCGGAACAGGGCGGAGAGATAATAGCCGGTATATCCGGTTCCCTCTGCCACGGAACGGATGGACAGCGGCTCTCCGATGTGTTCCTCTATATAATTGATACAGCTGCGTACCGCTGGGGAATAATCTCTCTTCTGCCGGATAAAATGGACCCGGCGGATATAGTCGTCGACCATCGGGTCGTAAATAGTCATAAGTTCGGCGATGGTATCGGCCGCCTCTGCCTGGCGGATATAGCTGTCTGCGAGAGACAGCGACTGCTGCCGGGAAAGGCCGCCTTCCATGGCTGCACGGCTGCAGAGCGTGGTGGCAATGATGAATTCGTCTTTGAGCTGGCGGAGCGTGCTCCCGGGCGCCAGTTCTCCATACTGCCCAAGCTGCAGCGACGGGATGTCGGTGCGGTAATTCAGATTGCCGGACTTAATCTGCTCGAGCAGTAGATCCTCAATGTCGGAGCGGCCGTGGGAGGATTCCACCAGCAGATCGCACGTGAGGCGTTCCTCCGGGCGGACCGTGAGGCTCTTGGGGGAGGCCAGCTGGAACTCAGTGTAATCCAGCGTCTCCCCATTCAGGGTTCGATTCAGCATCTTCCCGAGAAGCAGAAAGGACGGATACTGCAGGCTGGGCAGGTCGTTTAAGTGGTCCAGATATTCCCGCGGAGAGATCTTCTGAAAATGAAAGCGGTTCAGCGCCTGTTCCAGCTCCTCGGCGCTCATGGTGGAGAGAAACAGCGGGCCCAGGACCGCGTAGTTCTGCAGCCGGCCCCGATTTCGGTTCGGTACGATGATCCAGGTGAGATCGACCGCGGCGCTGAAGATGACCGGGTTCCCGCCGTTCAGCAGCAGCGGTTCCACATAGCGGGGTGCTTCCGATGCGCGAAAGACAAGATCCCAGTACCGCTGCAGATGTTCCGGGCAGGTGCTGCGAAAGAGCTGCCAGCGTGTGCTGTATACCGAGAGAAACAGACCTTCCGCACAGGGCATAAGGTCGGAGAACCAGTCGAGCCGGTCCTCCGGATCGGAGTTCAGCACGGAGAAATTCCCCCTTCCTTTGAAATTTCGTGCTCAATATAGCAGAATCGCAGATTATGCGCAACCAATTTTCCAATTCGACATGGATCATTCACAATCTGTCGGTACAATGGGGACAGAAAGGAGGGGCTGATATGCCTCGTAAGCTCCCGCAGGGGGCCTCGGTTCTGTTCAACCGCGGAAAATTGGTTGGCGCAATCCTCTGCAACCTTCTTCTCATTCTCTTTGCCGTCATAGGCATCATTATAGAATTCGCCACGTACCATCTGACAGCGCTTCTGAAGTTCGGCGTGCTCGCAAATCTTTTCGCTGTAGTCACGTCTGCAGTTGTCATTCGCTGCGCCCGGCACTGTCTGCAGAGAAAACGGGAGGAACTCTCCGGCACGGTGAAAGCCCTGTCCTATACTTCTACTTCGCTGCTGGTTATCGTCTTTGCAACGGTTATCATTCTCCAGGGTCCATCCGAGGGCTACCTCAAGAGCATGTTCCTGGGTTCCAGCCTGTTCCTGCATTTTCTGGTGCCAATCCTGGCTTTTCTCTCGTTTGTCCTGTTTGAACAGCACCCGCGTATCCGTTTTCGAAATGTCTGGTGGCCGGTCGGCGTATGTCTTGTCTATTCCGCGCTTTTTGCCCCGCTGGTCTATTTCAATTTCAGTACCAACCCGTACTCATTTCTGGACATCCTGTCCCGCCCGCTCTGGGTCATTGTGCTCACAGTACTGTTCTTCCTCGCCGCCTCTTTCTTCCTGAGCTGGCTGGTCTTTCTCTGTGACGAACAGCCAAAGAGCGACGACTATTACTACGAAGTGAAATAAACATATCTGCGGCAGTCTGCTCGAAAAAGCGGGCTGCCGTATTTTTTTCTTCTTTTCCGGAAAACAGGGCGGCGACAGTTTTGCCGGAATATGGTAAGCTGGACGCAGAAATCAATGAGAGGAGACGCCTATGTTTCAGGACGGAAAAGTATTTCTTGGAAAAGCGGGGGAGGAAAAAGTCGTTTTGCTTCCCCAAATGGCGAATCGCCACGGCCTCATTGCAGGGGCCACCGGCACGGGCAAGACGGTTACGCTCAAGGTGATGGCGGAGTCCTTCTCCGAGGCCGGTGTGCCGGTCTTTCTCGCAGATGTCAAGGGAGATCTCTCCGGCATGGTTCTCCCCGGCAGCGAATCGGAACGGGTCAAACAGTCCATGGACAGCATGGGTCTGAGAGAAGAAGGCTTTGCCTTTCGGGGATTCCCAACGGAGTTTTGGGACGTCTATGCCAAAGAGGGGATGCCGCTTCGGACCACCGTTACGGAAATGGGCCCGCTGCTGCTGTCACGTATCCTCGAGCTCAACGAGACCCAGGAGGGAATCCTTGATATCGTCTTCCGCATTGCGGACGAAGAGGGTCTGCTCCTCCTCGACACCAAAGATATGCGCTCTATGCTCCAGTACACAGGAGAGCATGCGCAGGAGTATTCTGCGAAATATGGAAATATTCCAAAGCAGTCAATTGGGGCTATCCAGCGGAAGCTTCTGCAGCTGGAGACCGACGGCGGAGATCTCTTCTTCGGCGAACCGGCACTGGATGTCCGGGACTGGATCCGGACAGATCCCGCCACCGGATTCGGCGTCATCAACGTTCTGGACTGCCGCACACTGGCGCTCCATCCGACTATGTACTCCACGTATCTGCTCTGGATGCTCTCGGAGCTCTACGAGACCCTCCCCGAGGTCGGCGACTTGGACCGGCCGAAACTCGTCTTTTTCTTCGATGAGGCCCATCTGCTCTTTGACAGCGCCTCGAAGCCGCTGAAGGAGAAGGTTTCGCAGGTGGTCAAATTAATTCGATCCAAAGGCATCGGCATCTACTTTATTACTCAGACGCCGTCGGACATTCCGGACGATGTCCTGGCTCAGCTCGGCAACAAGGTGCAGCATGCTCTGCACGCCTACACGCCTGCAGAGCAGAAGAGCATCAAGAGCGCCGCCGCGTCGTTCCGAGCCAACCCGGAGTTTGACACCGCCGAGACGCTGCAGAATCTCGGAATCGGTGAGGCGCTGGTCTCGGTCCTGGATGACCAGGGCATTCCTACGGTGGTCCAGAGAACCCGCATCCTGCCCCCGGAGTCCCAGATGGGCTTGCTCGATGAGGCGGTCCGCACCGCCCAAATTGCGGGATCCGCCCTAAATACCAAATACTCCGACTCCGTAGACCGCGACTCTGCCTACGAATTTCTGGAGCGGAAGAATCTGGAAGCCGAAGCGGAAAAACAGAGGGCTCAGGAGAACGCCGCCCGCGCAAAGGAGCAGGCCGCCCTGGCGAAAACCGAGGCCGCCCGAAAGGCGCGCGCAGAGGCTGCATCCGCAAAAGAGGAGGAGCGGGAGCGCACGCGCAGGGAAAAGCAGCGCAAGAGCGCCGTCCGAAGCGTCGCCAGCTCCACCGCCGGCAGCATCGGCCGGGAGATTGGCAAGTCGGTGGGCAGCAAATTCGGTTCCGCCGGGAAGACTATAGGCGGAAACCTCGGTGCGTCTCTGGCAAGAGGAATCCTGAAGACGCTGTTTAAAAGCTAGGCGACAGAGAGGTGCGGATTCAGAATATTGAGTTCGAGAGCGCTTGAATGTCCCTGCGAAATGTACTATCATAGCCTCATTAGTTTTCAAGATGAACGATGAGGAAAGGACTTCGTCACTATGGATATTGTTTGTTTGGACATGGAAGGGGTACTCGTCCCCGAAATCTGGATTGCGTTCTCGGAGGCCAGCGGCATTCCGGAGCTGAAACGCACCACACGCGATGAGCCGGATTACGATAAGCTCATGAAATTCCGCCTGAATATTCTGAAGGAACACGGCCTCGGCCTGAAAGAAGTCCAGGACGTCATCGCCACGATCGATCCGATGCCCGGCGCCAAAGAGTTCCTCGATGAGCTCCGCAGCCTGACCCAGGTCATCATTTTGAGTGATACCTTTACGCAGTTCGCCGGTCCGCTCATGAAAAAGCTCGGCATGCCCACCATCTTCTGCAACGAGCTGGTTGTCGCCGATGACGGTGAGATTACCGGCTTCAAAATGCGCTGCAAACAGTCCAAACTGACTACCGTGAAGGCGCTGCAGTCCTGCGGCTTTGATACCATTGCCAGCGGCGACTCCCACAACGATATCGGCATGATTCAGGCATCGAAAGCGGGCTTCCTGTTCAAGTCTACGGACGCCATTAAAGCCGAATATCCGGAAATTCCGGCCTTTGAGGAGTACGATGAGCTCCTGGCTGCCATTAAGGAAAATCTGGGCTAAACAAAAGTTATGCATGGATGCTCCCCTGTGCTTTACAGAGGGGCATCTATTTTCTTTTCTCCTGTGGTACCCGATTTGGCTATAGGAACCGTCAGGCCCGGCTTTTGAGGTCCTTTCTGGTACCGGACTTCAAAATACAGAAAACCGGTACCAGATATTTAATCATAGAACGGCTTACGATCAAAAATCCTGGTACCGGTTTTTTTATATAGGACGATCAGGTACTAATCCAGCGGAATGCGCCCTTATTTCACCTGGATCTGGCAGCTCTGCATGGTCGCAAGAGCTGCGGCGTGTTTCTCCGGAGTGACTCCGGCGCAGCAGGCGCTGTCCACCGTAATGGGGACTTCCGGCATAACGGCTTTCAGCAGCAGGGCGTTGGAGACGACGCAGATATCGGTGCAGAGGCCGACCAGCTCCAGCTCAAGGGGCGCTTTCCGGTTCTCCGCGGCGAGAAATGCGGCGAGGTCGGTGGAGCCGAACGTGGGTTTGTCAAAAACGTGGTCTTCCGGAATGAGCGGTGCGAGGGACGGGGCAATCTCCCAGCCTTTTGTCCCCGCAATGCAGTGGGGAACCGGCAGATTCTTTCCCTCCTGGGTCTCCAGATAATTCTCCGGATGGGTGTCACGGGTGGCGAAGACGTCGGCGGACGGATAGGAACGGATTTTGTCCGCAACAGCCGGGACGATGGCCTCTGCCTCCGGCGTGCCGAGGGCGCCGTCAATGAAATCATTCTGCATATCGATGACAATGAGAAGTCTGCGCATCAGGATACCTCCAGGAGAAATCTGCGGATGACCTCGGCCACGCCGCCGTGGTCGCAGTCCCGCTCTGTAATATAGTCGGCTGCCGCCTTGCATTCCCCGGTGCCGTTGGCCATGCAGCAGGCGAAACCGACGGTGTGCAGCATGGAAAGATCATTTTCGGAGTCGCCGACGCCGATCGTGTCCTCCGGGGATATCTGCAGAAGCCGGCAGAGCTGTCGGATGCCACTCCCTTTGTCGACGCCGGTGCGGACGATCTCCAAAAAGGATTCCGAGGAGTAAAACACATTAATCCGTGCGCCATAAGAAGCAAGCAGGCGCTGCTTCAGCGTCTCCAGGCGATCCGGATCATCCAGCGAGATACAGAGCATTTTGCACGGCATCTCCGTAAGTCCGTCCGGGAGTGAGGGCAGCAGGCGGTCCGGAATGCCGGTGGTCTTCATGTAGAATTCTGTCTCCCGATCCATAGAACGGGTGACAAGTCCGCCGGCGTCATAGACCTGTGTGTGAATGCCAAGGGCATCTGCTTCGGAAAAAACTGCGCGGACCAGATCAGGATCGAGCCGGGATGCCTGAAGCATGCGCCCATTTCCGCAGTCGTAGAGGGCAGCGCCGTTGAAGCAAATGGCGGTTCCGCCAAGGGTGTCCAGCCCCAGTTCCCGGATGATATTCTGCATGGTGACCGGAGGCCGGCCGCTGCAGAGTACAATTTGGGTCCCCAGCTGTGCGGCCTCCTGAATGGCGGCCGTATTTTCGGCCGGAATGGTCTTGTCGCCGGAGAGCAGGGTGCCGTCCAGGTCGAGAAAAATGGCTTTGGGCTTGTGCATGGGTATCGACCTCCTGGGTTGTCACAAATCAGACAATTCTGTGAACAAGGATTCAAAAAATGTCCCAGAATATCGGTTGAATTTCTACAATCTCTCTTGTAGAATACAAGTATAAACTAGTAATTTTTATAATTTCAAGTAAGGAGGAATCCTGATGACGGATTCTGTTAAAATTCTGGACGTCAAGAAATCCATTCTCGACGACAATGACGCGGACGCCAATGTGCTCCGCGGCAGCCTGAAAAAAGATAAGCTGCTCTATATCAACATCATGTCTTCGCCCGGGTCGGGCAAGACCACGACGCTGCTGGCGACCATTGCCCGCCTGAAGGACGAGATGAAAATCGGCGTCATGGAGGCCGATATTGACTCTGACGTCGACGCAAAGACCATTGCCAATGCCGGCGTCAAATCCATTCAGCTCCACACCGGCGGCATGTGCCATCTGGACGCGGACATGTCCCGCCAGGGCCTGAAGGAGCTCGGCGCAGAAAATCTGGATGTTGTCTTCCTGGAAAACGTCGGCAATCTGGTCTGTCCTGCAGAATTTGACACCGGTTCCCAGGAGAATGTCTGCATCCTCTCGGTCCCGGAGGGCGACGATAAGCCGCTGAAGTATCCGCTCATCTTTACAAAATGCAATCTGGTTCTCGTCAACAAGTGCGATGCCATGCCGGTCTTCGACTTCGACATGGACAAGGTCAGAGAGCACATTGCAAAGCTGAATCCGAACGCAAAAGTCATTCCCATCTCCGCCAAAACCGGCGAGGGCGTGGACGAGTTCTGCGACTGGATCCGCGAAAAAGTAAAGGAGCAGAAAAATGGCTGAACTGAAAGTAATCGACGTCAACAAAGGCGTCTTTGAATTAAACGATAAGGTTGCTGCGGAGAACCGCAGACAGCTGAAAGCGCAGAAAACCTTCATGGTCAACGTCATGGCTTCCCCGGGTGCCGGAAAGACTACGACGCTGCTGCATGTCATTCAGAGCCTGAAGGACAAATATAAGATCGGTGTCATGGAGGCCGATATCGATGCAACCGTCGACGCCGAGACCATGGAAAAGGCCGGCGTTCGCACCATCCAGGTCCACACCAATGGCGAATGCGCCATGGATGCGGAGATGACCATGGAAGCGCTCCGCGAGTTCCCGACGGAGGACCTCGATGTCCTTTTCCTTGAAAACATCGGCAATCTTGTCTGCCCGGCAGAGACCGACACAGGCTCCTCCATCAACCTGGAAATTCTCTCGGTTCCGGAGGGCGACGACAAGCCGCTCAAGTACCCGCTTATGTTTACCATTTCCAACGTCGTACTCATCAACAAGATTGACACGAAGGAATATTTCCCGTTCGATGACGACGCTCTGGTGGAGCGGGTCCACAATCTGAACCCAGATGCCAAAATCTTCTTCGCCTCTGCCAAGACCGGCGAGGGCATGGACGCTTTCGAGGACTATCTCCGCGAACAGATTGACGCCTGGAACAAATAACAAATGAAGATACTTTTTCTGCCGGCCTCCCGTCTGGGGGGCCGGTTTTTCTATGGCTGCATCTCCAACAGGAAACTCACAGGGCGAAAGCCGTCATTGCAGGAGAGCAGGGCGGAGTGTGGATTTTTCATCCAGTCCCCGAAAAAATTTCCGCCCCCTTCGGCCAGCTCTTCGGCGAAGGGGCGCAGCGTTTCCCAGGCACTCTGACAGAACCCATCCGGGCAGCGCCCCTCCCTGGCGATCCACGTCTGTCCCACGTGTACGGTACAGGCTTCTTCCAGGGGCAGCTCGTACTGCTTCATCAGTTCCGGATATTCCGTGCGGCGCAGCGCCGTAATTTTGACGTCATGCATGGCGGTCAAGCCTGGTCTGGCACCAGTAGGCGGCCATGGACTGGCCTGGCTGGTCCGTGACGTCGTCGTTCAGGTAGTCCTGCAGCGCATCCGCAGATGGAGCGAAAGAGCGGGCGGCCTCCTCGGAGGAAAACTCGATTTCGGCGTAGAAAAATTCGGTGGGCTGACCCTTGTCGACGTGGTTGACCTCCAGCATCTGCCCGTCCGGGAGCCGATAGGTGCGGCGCACCTTCGGAATGAGCGGCAGACCGATGAGATCTTCCAGCTGTGCAAATTCCTCTTTCGTAATTTCGATCTCAATCTCTTTGCGGGTCAGCAGCCCGTGCGATTTAAAACATAATATATAATGGGTCTCCCCGCCGGTCCGGGCCTCTTCCCGAATGCGCACTGTGGGGTCCGTGGTGATATATCCCTGCCGCATCCTTTCCTCTTTGACCAGTGGGAGGCCTGCGTGGGGCCAGTCATGTACCATCCACTTTCGCTCAATTTCCAGATTCGGTTTCATGGGTGACACTCCTTTCCTCTTCAGTATACCAGATGGGACCATGGGCGGCCGGCTGAAAGCGGACAAAAGAAAACGGCGGCCTGCTCTCTCAAGCAGATCGCCGTGAAGTTCTCTGTTTTTAACCGCCCAGTTCAATCATGCGGTCGATGGGCCGGCGGGCGGATGCAATCAGTTCATCGCTCATGCGGATCTCTTCGCCGCCGTCTCCCTTGACGCTGTGATAGACATCCATGAGGGTGGTCATGCGCATGTTCGGGCAGACGCACTCTTTGGAGAGGGCGTAGAAGACTTTGTCCGGGCACTCCATCTGGAGGTGCTGCACGATGCTGTTCTCGGTGCCGATAATAAATTCCTTGTGGTCGCTGTTTTTAGCAAAGTTCATGATGCCGGTGGTGGATCCTGCGTAGTCCGCGAGGGCAGTGACTTCGGGGCGGCACTCCGGATGAACCAGAAGAAGGGCGTTCGGGTGGTTCTTCTTCATGACCTCGGCCTCCAGTCCGGTGATTCGGCGGTGGGTCGGGCAGCCGCCGCGGACCAGAGTGATATCTTTTTCCGGGCACTGGTCGGCAACCCACTGGCCAAGCTGGCCGTCCGGAATGAACAGGATGTCGGTCTCCGGCATATTTTTTACGATGCGGACTGCGGCAGAGGAGGTGACGCAGACGTCACACTGGGCCTTGGTCTCCGCAGTGGTATTGATATACGCGACCACAGTCTTGCCTGGATACTTCTTTCGGAGCTCCCGGACATCGGTGCCGCTGTACTGATCGGCCATAGGACATCCCGCAGAGGGGTTGGCCAGAAGCACTTTTTTCTGCGGCGAGAGCATTTTGCAGGTCTCCGCCATGAAGCGCACACCGCACATGATGATGGTCTGATTCGGAGCTTTGGACGCCTGGACACTGAGACCGTAGGAGTCGCCGACATAGTCTGCGACCTCCCAGATGTCATGGCTCTGGTAGGCGTGGACCAGAATGCAGATATCTTTTTCCTTTTTCAGACGAAGAATTTCGTCCTGGACTTCTCTTGTTGTCAGCATAAATGGATTCCATCCTTTTGAAAACCTGCGCAATTCCACAGGTAAAATGTTTGTAAAACCTCTTCTATCATAATGAGGCGGGATTTAGGTGTCAAGACACCTGACAAAATAAATATTGACATTAGTGTGTCAATGGTGTTGTCATTGAAAAGAAGGTGTGCTATAATCGGGGTCAAAATCAGCGAGAAGGAAGCGATCCGCATGGGAATGAAAACCGATATTCTCATCGTGGGCAGCGGCTGTGCAGGACTTTACTGTGCGCTGCAGCTGCCCAGGGACAAACAGATTCTGATTCTCTCAAAGGCAGACCTGGAGGGCAGCGACTCCTATCTTGCCCAGGGCGGCATCTGCATGCTCAAGGACGAATCGGACTACGACAGCTATTTTGAGGACACTATGAAGGCCGGACACTATGAAAATGACAGGAAGTCGGTTGAAATCATGATCCGCTCCTCCCAGGATGTCATCCGCGACCTGGTCTCCTACGGCGCGCAGTTCAAACGCGACGAGGAGGGCAACTTCGTCTTTACCCGCGAGGGGGCCCATTCGCATCACCGCATCCTCTTTCATGAGGACGAGACCGGCAAAGAGATTACCACCCGCCTGTTGGAGGCGGTCCGGAAACTTCCGAATGTCACCCTGATGGACCATACCACCATGCTGGACATCGTGGAGAAGGACAATGTCTGCTATGGCGCCGTGCTGGAACTGCCGGACGGCAGCATCACCACCTGCGAGGCAGAGCACACGGTCTGGGCCTGCGGCGGTATCGGCGGCCTGTACACCCATTCCACCAACTACCCGCATCTCACGGGCGATGCACTGGCCATCGCCAAACAGCACAATATAGATCTGAAAAACGTCAATTACGTGCAGATTCATCCGACCACGCTCTACTCCAAAAAGCCCGGGGAGCGCAGCTTTCTGATCTCCGAGTCCGTCCGCGGAGAAGGGGCCAGGCTGTATGACAAGAACTTCCATCGCTTTACCAATGAACTTCTCCCGCGGGATCTCCTCTCAAAGGAAATCCTCAGGCAGATGAAGAAAGACGGAACCGATTTCGTCTGGGAAGACCTTCGCACCATTCCGCGCGAGGAAGTTGAATCCCATTTTCCGAATATCGTTGAGCACTGCAGAGAAGAGGGGTATGACGTCTTCAAGGAGTGCATCCCCGTTGTCCCTGCCCAACACTACTTTATGGGCGGAGTCAAAGTGGACTATGTGAGCAAGACCACGATGGACCAGCTCTATGCCATCGGCGAGTGCGCCTGCAACGGAGTCCATGGCCGGAACCGCCTGGCCAGCAACTCGCTGCTGGAGGCTCTGGTTTTCGCCAAGCGTGCGGCAAAGGACATCGCGGCAGACGAGAACCGCATTAAGCGGAATCCCGATCTGCTCGAGTCAATCCCGCTGACGCGGTACGCCGATACGGACCGGCTGATTGATATCTACGGCGAGACCGTCGCCGAGGAAATAGATGAGGAAGAAAAAGCCCATCCCATCGGGGCTCGGGCGGAAATGAGGTATGAACCGTGTACGATCCAGTAACCCTGAAATTAAATGTGGACCCCTATATCGAGAGCGCGCTTCGAGAGGATATCTCCAGTGAAGATGTCTCCACCAACAGCGTCATGCCGCATCCGCAGGACGGCGAGGCCGATCTGATCTGCAAAGAGGACGGCATCATCTGCGGTCTGCAGGTCTTTGCCCGCACTTTTGAGCTGCTGGATCCGAATGTCAGCATTACCTTTACCGTTCAGGACGGCGACAAGGTCACAAAAGGACAGGAGATCGGCAAACTGCACGGAGACATCCGTGTCCTGCTCTGCGGCGAGCGCACGGCGCTGAATTATCTTCAGCGCATGAGCGGTATTGCCACTTATACCCATCAGATGGCCTCTCTCCTGGAGGGGACGAAAACCAAACTGCTCGATACCCGTAAGACTACGCCGAACAACCGCATCTTCGAAAAATATGCAGTCACCTGCGGCGGCGGCCACAATCACCGCTACAACCTTTCCGACGGCGTTCTGCTGAAAGACAACCACATCGGGGCGGCCGGCGGCGTCAGAGAGGCCATTCAGGCCGCAAAGGAGTACGCACCGTTTGTACGGAAGATTGAGGTCGAAGTGGAGACCCTGGAACAGGTGGGCGAGGCCGTCGAGGCCGGTGCTGACATCATCATGCTGGACAACATGGACCACGAGACCATGCAAAAAGCCATGGAGATAATCCATGGGACGGCAGAGGTGGAGGTCTCCGGCAATGTCACCCGCGAGAACATCTCCTCTATCAGGGACCTGGGCGTCGACTATGTCTCCAGCGGGGCGCTGACCCATTCCGCCCCCATTCTCGATCTGTCCCTGAAACATCTTCACGCAGTTTAAGACTTTACGAAAGGACCAATTGGCGCATGAAAGGTGAAGAACGCAGGATGATGATCATCCAGACCCTGCGGAGCAGCGGGCATGCCGTGTCCGGCAAGACGTTTGCATCGCAGTTCGGCGTCAGCCGGCAGGTGGTGGTGCAGGATATTGCCCTGCTGCGCGCGGAAGGGCACGAAATTGTCTCTACCAACCACGGCTATCTCCTGTCGGAGCACTTCAAGGAGAGCCGGGTCTTCAAGGTCTATCACACTATGGCGGAAACCGAGACCGAGCTCAATCTGATCGTCGATTACGGTGCCGTATGTAAGGATGTCTTCGTCTATCACAAGGTCTACGGGCTGATTCACGCGGATCTGAATATCCGCTCCCGGGCTGATGTGGCGGCGTACCTCCAGTCCATCCGGACCGGCAAATCACAGCCTCTGATGAACCTGACTTCCGGATACCATTATCACACGGTTTTGGCAGAGAGCAGCGAAGTGCTCGATACCATTCAGAATAAGCTGATGGACGCCGGATTCCTGGCCCCGCTCACGGACTATGAGCCCGTGGACTTCTGGGGTGCCGGCTGATTTATCTTATGAAAAAACGGGACTGCTGCAAAAATGATTTTCTGCAGCAGTCCTGTTTCTTTATGGGAATTCCGATTTTTGACAGGCGTCTGGGAGGACCGTATAATAGAGAGAAAGTCCCATTCGAATCAGAAGAGAGGAAAACGGTTCATGCGAATAGTAATCAAAGTCGGCTCTTCGTCACTGACGCACCAGAGCGGCAACCTGAACATCCGGTGGATGGAGGAGTTCTGCAAGATTCTCTCCGACCTCAAAAACGCCGGAAATGAAGTCATTCTGGTATCTTCCGGCGCCATTGCCATGGGCGTCGGGAAACTCCCCATCCGGGAAACCCCGGCGGATATCCCCGGCAAACAGGCCTGTGCCGCGGTCGGACAGAGCGAACTGATGTACGTGTATGACAAGCTGTTCGGCGCGTATAATCACACGGTGGCGCAGCTGCTGATAACCGCCAGCGACTTTAAAAAGGAAAAACGGCACAGAAACTTTATCAACACCATGAACCGGCTTTTGGAGCTGGGGGCAATTCCCATCATCAACGAAAACGATACCATCTCGGTCGATGAGATCAAAATCGGCGACAACGACTCCCTTGGAGCCGTTGTGGCGGAAAGTATGAATGCCGATCTGCTCATCATCCTCACAGATATCGACGGCCTGTTCACGGCAGATCCGCGCCATAATCCGGAGGCACATCTCATTGAGACGGTCCCGAAGATTACGGAAGAGATGCGGGCTGCTGCCGGCGGACGCGGTACCTCCCGCGGCACCGGCGGAATGGCCACTAAGCTGAAGGCGGCGGAAATTGCGACGGACGCCGGTATCCGAACCGTCATCGTCAACAGCAAGCGTCCATCCATCCTCTATTCAGTTGCGGAAGGGGAGACGTTTGTGGGGACGACGTTCCTTCCGAAATCGAAACATTAAGAAAATGAAATAAAGGTGATAACATGGACAACTCTACCCTGGAACTCTGCAAGGCTGCCAAGCGTGCTTCTGCGGAAATTGCAGCACTGACCACGGACCAGAAAAATGACGCCCTCGCCATGATGGCGCAGGCGCTTCTGGACAATACCGACCCTATTCTGGAAGCCAACGCCGAAGACGTTGCCGCTGCGCGCGGAACGATCTCCGATGTCATGATTGACCGTCTGAGCCTCTCGGAGGACCGTATTGCCGGAATGGCAGACGGCATCCGCCAGCTGATCGATCTCCCGGATCCGGTCGGGCAGGTCGACAAGACGATTATTCGCCCCAACGGCATAAAAATTGAGAAGACACGGACGCCCCTCGGCGTTGTCGCCATCATCTATGAGAGCCGTCCCAATGTCACGTCGGACGCGGCCTCTCTCGCGTTCAAGAGCGGCAATGCGGTTGTACTCCGCGGCGGCAAGGAGAGCTATCGGACTTCGAAAGCCATTGTCGACGCCATGAAGGCCGCCCTGAAGAAATGCGGCATCACGGAAGATGCGGTCAGCCTCGTCTCTGACCTGACCCATGCAAGTGCCGATGTCATTATGAATGCCGTCGGTTATGTCGATCTCCTGATTCCCCGCGGCGGTGCGCGGCTGATCAATCATGTCACTTCCAATGCAAAAGTTCCTTATATTCAGACCGGCAGCGGCATCTGCCACGTCTATGTGGATGCAAGTGCCGACCTGCTGAAAGCGGTCAACATCGTCAACAATGCCAAGACACAGCGTCCGTCCGTCTGCAATGCAGAGGAAGTCCTTCTGGTGCACAAAGACGTCGCCGATGAATTTCTGCCGATGCTGAAGCAGATCCTGGTCGATAAGCGGAAAGCCGACGGCCTGACGCCCGTTGAGCTGCGGCTGGATCCGCGCGCTGCGGCCATCATCGACGGCACGCCGGCCGGCCCGGACGACTTCGATACCGAGTACAATGACTACATTCTGTCGGTGAAAGTGGTAGATTCCGTCGAAGAGGCGGTGAAACACATCCAGAAGCACTCGACGCATCACAGTGAGGCAATTGTCACGGAATCGGAGGCCAGCGCCAACTATTTCACCAGCCGTGTGGACAGCGCTGCGGTCTATGTCAACGTCTCCACCCGCTTTACCGACGGCGGTGAATTCGGTCTCGGCTGTGAAATGGGCATCTCTACGCAGAAGCTCCATGCCCGCGGCCCGATGGGACTGGTAGAACTTACCACTTATAAATATATTATCCACGGCGACGGACAGATCCGTAGCTGAATCATTGGAGGAATCAAGATTATGGCATATGAATATGGTTTCATCGGCGCAGGCAATATGGGCTCTGCTCTCTCGGCCGGCGTGGCTAAATCGGTCCCCGGCAGCAGCATCGCTGTCTGCAACCGGACTCCAGCCAAGGCGGAGGCTCTTGCTGAAAAGATCGGAGCCGTCGCAACCGATGCAGAGGATATTGCGGCAAACAGTACCTATGTGGTACTCGCTGTGAAGCCTCAGGTTCTGAAAGACGCACTTGCCCCGCTCCAGGAGCTGCTGAAGGCGAATCCGAAGGCGGTTCTTGTCACGATGGCGGCGGGTACGACCATGAAAACCGTGGAGACCTATGCGGGAGCCGAATTTCCGGTAATCCGCATTATGCCGAATACACCGGCTTCCGTCGGCGCCGGGACCACGCTGGTGGCACACAATGAGCGCGTCACCGAGACACAGTTTCAGAAGTTCCTCACCGACTTCGCGGGCACCGGTACGGTTGTCCCTATGACGGAACAGGAGATTGACGCCGCCGCGGTTATTTCCGGATGCGGCCCGGCGTTTGTCTACCAGTTTATGGATGCCATGGCCCGGGCCGGCGAGAAGCTCGGAATGGATTACGATACGGCAGTCAAACTTGCCATGTCCACGACCCGCGGCTCGGCACTGCTCGCCGAGAACAGCGAGGAGTCCCTGGAAACCCTTCGCATCCGGGTCTGCAGTCCGGGCGGCACGACCATTGAGGGGGTCAACTCCCTGATCGAATCCGATCTGGACGGAATCGTCGCAAAGGCACTGAAAGCCAGCTACGACCGTACGCTGGAACTGCTGAAAGGGTAAAGACTGTCCATGGGAATTACCTCAATCGCGCTGATTGGGATCGGCCTCGCCATGGATGCGTTTTCGGTCTCGGTATGTAAGGGGCTCGCTATGGATAAGATCTCATGGCGGAAAGCTTTCATCATCGGACTCTGGTTCGGCGGTTTTCAGGCGCTGATGCCAGTTCTGGGATACCTGCTCGGCAGCACGTTCGCCTCTAAAATTCAGGCGGTGGACCACTGGGTCGCTTTCGGTCTTCTGACGCTGCTGGGCCTGAACATGATCCGGGAGGCCATCTTCGACAGAGATGAGACGGAAACGGCCTCCGTCGGTTTCGCTGAGATGCTGCTTCTGTCCATTGCCACCAGCATCGATGCACTGGCGGTCGGTATTACGTTCTCTATGCAGCCGGATATCAACATCTGGCTCGCCGTTCTCATCATTGGGGCGGAGACCTTTTTCATCAGCGTCTTGGGCGTCAAGATCGGCAACGTCTTCGGCTCTCGCTGGAGTACCGGCGCGGAGATCGTTGGCGGATGTATCCTGATTCTGATCGGCCTGCACATTCTTCTGAAAGATCTCGGTGCAATCCCGTTCTAAAATTGACTTTCCAAAATACGATTCCTATACTAAAATTTATATAAGATTTACCGATGAGGGGGAAACTGCTGTGGAAAAGACCAAATCGTCCGGAGCCGGACCGGCACGCAAACAGGTGCTGCGCATTGTTTTGGCTCTGGTGCTGATTGCCGTCTGTGCCGCTGCCGCAGCGGCTCTCTCATTTCGCAGCTATACGGTTGCCGTGGTCGCTGACGGAAAATCCGTCCAGGTCTCTACCAACGACCGGGACCCAGCCGCCATTGTGGAACAGGCCGGTGTAAAAGTGCGCCCGCACGACTATATTGACCGCTCCCGGTTCAAAGCGGGACGGGACTCCGATGACGGCAACAAACTGACCGTCTACCGCGCCTTCCCCGTAAAAGTCAAAGTAGATGGGGAGACCAAAGAGGCACAGATTGCGAAGGGCACGGTAAACGATGTCCTGGACCAGGTCGAAGTCTCTCTGGGCGACAGCGACGTGGTCTCGCCGGCTGCCGATCAGGCTGTCACTCCAGACACCACAGTGGAAGTTACCCGCGTCCGGTACCAGAAACGAGAGGAGCCGGTTTCGGTCCCGCATGAGACGGTCGTTATGGATACGGCACAGCTCCCCGCCGGCCAGAGCAAGGTGGAGCAGAAGGGCCGAGACGGTACCAAGAACAAGATTTACCGCGACAAAATTGTCAACGGCGAAGTCGTGGACACCGAGGTAATCGGCGAACAGCTGGTCGTCCAGCCCATTAAGCAGGTCATCATCCGGGGAACGCAGTTTATCCGGAATCTGACTGCACAGAATATCCCTCAGTTTTCCAGCCGCGTTCTGACCGGGCGTGCTACCGCCTACACTGCAAAACCGGGTGCCCTGACAGCAACCGGTGTTCCGGCCTCATATGGACGGGTTGCGGTAGACCCGAAAAAAATTCCCTATGGAACGAAGATGTTTATCGTCGCGGAAGATGGAACCGTATACGGCTATGCCGTCGCTGCCGATACCGGCGGGTTCGTTGACATCGGCAATGCCGACATTGACCTCTACTTTCCGACCGAGGCGCAGTGCCATCAGTGGGGCAAGAAAAATGTCAGTATCTATATCCTCGCATGGGGAAACGGCTCACTATCCTGAGTACCATACTAAGGGGCGCCCGGCATGGACGCCTCTTTTCTCTTAGTACGGACGGTTCTGCGGAAACATATTGTTTACAAATCTAACATAATTCACCAAAATTCATACGACATAATGAATCCCTGACAGCAGGAACTTCGAATACATAGAAAGGACGACACAATTATGTCCGTTTCCGGCAATCGGGACCCCTATGAGGTTCTCGGCCTGCCCCATGGAGCTCCCATGGACCAAGTCACCAAAGCTTATCGCAGACTGGCGAAAAAATATCATCCCGACTTAAACCCGGGGGACGAAGAGGCCGCACGGAAAATGAGCGAAATCAATGAGGCCTATGACCGAATCCGCCGCGGGGACACGCAGCCGGGCTTCCAGAGTGCCGGTTCCGCCTATCAGCAGAGAACCTATGGTCCTGCAGGCGGCCGCTCCAGCCAGTACGGTCCGTATCAGGACCCGTTTACCACATTCCAGAGCTGGTATCAGGCGTATCAGCAGGCCTATCGGCAGCAATGGCAGCGGGCTCAGGAGCAGAGCCAGCAGTACCGCAGGGCGGCACAGCAGCAGCCTCGCCGTTCCGGCGGCAGCGGATGTCTGAAGGTACTGTTCTGGTACTTTGCCATTCAAATTATTATTGCCGTTCTCCTTGTCGTGCTCTCCATGTTCGGCGGGGGATGGACCTGGCACTATTATCGGAGCCAGCCCGCTTCTTCTACAGCCGTTTATGCCAGTTCCGAAAGCAGCTCCAGGTCGGCCAAAAAAAATGCCGGAGGAACCCATCCGACACAGAGGTTCCCGGAGGGCCGCAATGTTATTCACACCGGACAGGGTGACTATGAGGTCATCTTCTCCTGAGAGAAAGAAGTGCAGAAATGATGAATCAAGAAAATAACCGTGCAAAACCCAAGAAAGAACGCGTCGGCATGGACGCCCTGAATATCGTCTTCGCCGTACTTGCTGCAGTTCTTATCGGGGCGGGCTTCGGTGCAGCCAATCTCGTGCCGTTTGTCATAGCGGCCGTTTTGGTGGTCCTCTTTCTGTTTCGGGCACTTTCCGGCAATGCGGAGAAGCGGCGCAGCGAGAACCAGACTCTGGTCGACGCCTGGAATGCCGTTCGCCGTTGGTTTAAGCTGCAGGGTCTGCGCTGGAAAGACCGAAAGGAATACGTCTATAAGACATGTCCGAAATGCCGCCATGTACTGCGCGTCAAACGCAGCAAAGGAAGCCGGGACGTTACCTGCCCCTATTGCAGCACCAATGTGAAAGTCGCTGTCCATTTTGGGAAAGCCAAAGAAAACAGCAGATAATATTTTTCGAAGGGCCGCCTGACCATGGCGGCCCTTTCGTTGCTTTTTGCGGCCCGAGATGATACCATTATGGGAGTTATTGGAGGCGGATTTATGAGGAATCACTACGATCTTCTCTGCGTCGGAGCCGGACTTTTCAGTGCGGTCATGGCGCGGGAGGCACTGGACCGCGGCAAAAGCGTTCTGGTCCTGGAGCGGCGCGGACATATTGCAGGAAATATCTATACCGAAGAAGTGGAGAATATAGCCGTACACCGTTACGGTGCTCACATTTTCCATACTTCGGACAAGGCGGTCTGGGATTATGTCGGCCGCTTTGCGTCGTTCAACCAGTTCATCAACGCCCCCATCGCCAACTATCACGGCGAAATCTACAATCTCCCGTTTAACATGAACACATTTTCCCGCATGTTTGGAGTCGCAGCCCCGGCGGAAGCGCGCGCTGTCCTGGACAAAGAGCGGGCAGAAGTGATCGGAGAGCCCCGGAACCTGGAGGAACAGGCCATTCAGCTGGTGGGACGGACCGTCTACACAAAACTGGTCAAAGGATATACGGAAAAACAATGGGGCCGGGACTGTAAAGATCTCCCGAGCTTTATCATCCGCCGTCTTCCGGTCCGCTTCACCTATGATAACAACTATTTCAATGACCGCTATCAGGGTATCCCGGAAGAAGGGTACACCGCAATGGCGGCCCGCATGTTTGAGGGGGCCGACATCCTCTTGAATACCGATTTTCTGGAAGGTCGCGAAAAATGGCTCGCCATGGCTGACCAGACCGTTTACACCGGTCCGCTGGATGCCTGGTTTGACTTCTGCTACGGCAAGCTGGCTTACCGTTCTCTCCGTTTTGAGACTGAAGTGCTGGACATGGAGAACTTCCAGGGGAACGCTGTGGTCAATTATACTGACCGGGAAACGCCGTACACCCGAATCATAGAGCACAAGCATTTTAATTTTGGAACCCAGCCGAAGACCGTTATCACCCGGGAGTATCCGACCGAGTGGGAAGAGGGCATGGAACCCTATTATCCGGTCAATGATGAGAAAAACAGTGCTCTCTATGGGAAATACGAGGCCCTTCCGCTTCCGGAAAACGTTCAGATCGGCGGGCGTCTGGCCCGGTACCGCTACTACGACATGGATGACACTGTTGCAGCTGCTCTGCAGCTGGCGCATGCTATGTTTTAAGGAGGATTCACTTTGAAAAATCCAATTGTCAGCATCATTATGCCGGTCTACGGCGTAGAGGACTATGTCGGCCGTGCGGTTGACAGTGTTCGGAAGCAGACGTTCACCGACTGGGAACTTCTTGCTGTAGATGACGGCTCTCCGGACCGCAGCGGTGAAATCCTGGACCGCTATGCAGAAAAAGACCCGCGCATCCAGGTCATTCACAAAGAAAACGGCGGTGCTCCAAGCGTACGCAACTGTGCCATTGACAGGGCAAAGGGCAAGTATTTTTACTTTATGGATGCCGATGACTGGGCTGAGCCGCGCATGCTGGCCGATCTGACTGCGCTCGCGGAGAGGACCCAGGCGCAGGAAGTTATTTCCGGCTATTATATTGACACCTATTATTCCGACACGGAAAAGTATACCCAGGTACAGTCGGTAACCAGCATCGTCTATCCGACGCAGCGGGCATTCCGGGAAGACTCCTACCGGCTGTTCGACCGCAACCTGCTCTACACGCCCTGGAACAAGCTGTTCCTGGCCGACTATATTCGAGATCATCATATCTATTTTCCCAATACATTCTGGGACGATTTCCCGTTTAACCTGCTGGTCCTGCGGAACATTGAGCGGGTCGCCGTAACCTCCACGCCATACTACCATTTTATCCGGCAGAGAGGGGAGTCCGAGACTGCCAAATACCGCAGCGACATGTACCAGAAGCGGGAAGAAGAAGATGCGTGGATGCGCACGCTTTTTGCCGACTGGAACGTCTGGTCGCCGGAGGCCTGGGAGTTCCTGGACCGACGGTATATCGAGCGGCTGATCGGCTGTGTGGAAAATGTCACCAATCCGGCCTGCAGTCTGAGCCCCTCTCAGCAGATGCGGGAGATCAGCGCTATGATCCGTTCTGACCGCGCCCAGAATGCGGTGCGGCGGGCAAAGCCACAGTCTGTTTATATGAGGCTTATGCTTCTGCCCGTTCGTTGGAAGAATACCCTGCTCACCTGGCTGGAGGGGAAGGTTATCTCAAAGGTGAAATCCGGCAATACCCGACTGTTTGCCGCACTGAAGGCGAATCGCTAAGAAAGGACGAACTACGATGCCGTTACTCAGTATTATTGTCCCTATCTATAATGGGGAAGACTATGTGGAACCGCTGCTGCAGTCCATGGACCGGCAGACAGACAAGGACTTTGAGCTCATTGTCGTCGACGACGGGTCAACCGATGGCACACTGCAGAGGCTGTACCATATTGCAGGGAAAATGTCGTATCCCATCCGAATTGAGCACATTGCCCCTTCCGGCGTCTCGGCCGCGCGCAACTATGGAATTCGGAGTGCACGGGGAAAATACATCAGTTTTGTCGATGCAGATGACTGTGTGGTTCGCAATTACGTGGCTGTCCTGAAACGAGTGCTGGCGGAAAAAGACTTTGACCTCTATGTGTTTCAGTCTAAGCGGGTGAAAGAAAATGGCTCCTATGCCGTAAAGGGAAAGGCGTTCAACCGCCGTACGAGCGGTGCTGAAATGCTCCATAGCCTGGCGGTCAATCCGACGCGCTACGGCGTCTATAACCTGTTTATCCGGCGGAGCTATCTGGAATCCCACGAGTTCGCTTTTGCGGAGTCATTTGATTATTATGAGGACTATGATCTGCTCATCCGCCTGTTTTCTGCAGCGGAGAACATCTTTCTCTCCGAGTCCGTGCTCTACAACTATGTACAGCACAGCGGCTCAGCCGTCTCACAGTTCCAGGTTAAGCGCCTTGAAGATCTGGCTCTGCTGAATGTCCTTGTCCCTTATCTCCGGCAGATTCAGCCGCAGTTTGCCCAGGAATACACACGATGGTTCCTGCCGCGCATCTGGTGGTCTCTGCTCTGGCAGTCGTGCTTTGCCTTTTCCGGAAAAGACTGGAATACCTTTCTCAAAGATTCGAATATGGCGGATCAAATCCGAAAACTGGACCATCATCCGGACCGGAAGGTGCGAGACAGTGCATCGCTGTTTCTGCGCTCTCCCAATCTGTTCCGGTGCGCCGTTCTTCTGGTCGGCCGCAGGCACTCTCAGGTGCGGCGCACGGAATATGCTCCGTTCCGCGCGTACTTTGATGTTGTAAAGAAAAACGAAATGTAACAGACAGAACACCGCACAGCAATGCTGCTGTGCGGTGTCTTTTGGTACGGATTTTTATAGATAAATAGGAACAGTCCGGATGGGGGAACATCCGGACTGCCTAAATAGGAGAAAATGAAATGAAAAAGTGAGCCAGGGCTGTGGATGCCCTGTAAGTTCGATGGAGTGACTGGTTCCTTCGAACTTGAGTTCATATTAGGGATGAAACCTTAAAAAAAGCTTAAATTTTTGGCTGAGAAATGGCCGGAAAACAAAGTTCCATTTTGTGTCCGAAATTCACTGAAATACAGTCCCTTTTTTGTACAATAATGCAGAATTGTCTGACAGCGATTTGGCATGTTTTGCATCCGCCTTTTTCCGTTGCGCCCAATAGGCATCGGTGGTAAAATGGCTATAACTGGCAGTGTGTCTTCTGCCAACTCTGTTAAATGGGGGTTTCTATGAGCGTCGTTTCTGAAATTTTCCACGATCATGTGGACTACGCTGAACAAATTTTTAAAATGGCGAAAACGGACCTGGTTCGGACCTACCGCGCCTCTGCTCTTGGATGGGCTTGGGCCGTCATTAAACCGGTTATCACCATTTTCATTTACTGGTTTGCCATGAGCATTGGTCTTCGCAGCGGTCATCCGCACGGAGGCTATCCGTATTTTCTCTGGCTGGTTGCCGGTCTGGTTCCCTGGTTTTACATGTCTGACATGCTCAACCGCGGCACAAACTGTATGCGCAAATATCGCTACCTCATTACGAAAATTCATTATCCGGTCTCAACCATTCCCACATTTGTCAGTCTTTCCAATATGGGAGTTCAGCTTATCCTGCTGTTGGTAGTCTATGTTATCTACTGTGCCATGGGCTTTTTCCCCGGGCTCTATACCTTACAGATTTTCTTCTATGTCATTCTGGACTTCCTCTTCTTCACCAGCTGGTCGCTGTTTTCCGCCCCCATCGCGGCGCTGAGCCAGGACTTCCTGAATCTGGTCAAATCCTTTGTCTTCGCACTGCTCTGGGTCTCCGGCATTTTCTATGATGTCGACTCCCTTCACCATAAATGGTTAATCTGGATTCTCCGTGCCAACCCCATCACCTATCTCTCCAGCGGTTTCCGCGAGTCCTTTATGCGGCAGGACTGGTTCTGGGAGCATCCGCTCCGGCTTGGTGTTTTCCTTGCAGAGCTTATCATCATGTTCCTGCTGAGCTGGTGGAGCTACAAGAAACTCCGTAAAGAAATGCCGGACGTTCTGTAAAGGGGGAGTTTTGCCATGTCCAGAAAGAAAAAATCAAATGATGAGCAGAAGCTTCAGCCCGGCCAGCCTATCGTCGAGTTCAAGCATGTCTCAAAACGATATAAACTTTATTCCAGCAACCGGCAGCGTCTTCTGAGCGTTTTCTTTAAGCATATGAAAATCAAGACGAAAGACGCGGTCAAAGATGTCTCTTTTTCCATTATGCCGGGTGAATCGGTGGCTCTGGTCGGCAGCAACGGCGCCGGCAAGTCCACCATTCTCAAGATGATTACCGGCGTCTGTTTCCCAACGACCGGAGAAATCGACGTCCGCGGCCGTGTCTCTGCACTGCTGGAGCTCACGGCGGGGTTTGAGTCCGAGATGACCGGAAGAGAGAATATCTATCTTCGCGGAACTACACTGGGACTCGCAAAAGACGAAATTCAGAAACTGGAACCCACTATTATCGAATTTGCCGACATCGGCGAGTACATCGACCAGCCGGTACGTTCTTACTCTTCTGGTATGCGTGCACGTCTTGGCTTTGCCATTAACGCCAATGTAGAGCCTGAAATTCTCATCGTCGACGAGGCGCTGTCCGTCGGCGACCAGAACTTTAAGAACAAGTGCCTGGACAAGGTTCGTCAGCTGATTGCCGATGATAATATCACGCTTCTGCTGGTTACCCACAACTCCAACACAGCTAAACAGTTCTGTCAGCGCGGCATCTTTATCAAATCCGGAGCCATCCAGTTTGACGGAACTGTAGAGGATGCGGTGGACCGCTATGAAGCAACCATTAAGAAGAAAAAGAAAAAATAACAGCACAGGACAGGAAAAGGATGTGTCGTATGAATAAGACTGCTCTTGTTATTCTGGCAGCCGGTCTGGGAAGCCGTTTTGGAAAAGGCATCAAGCAGATTGCACCGGTCGGCCCGAATGGGGAAATTATCATCGATTATTCTGTATACGACGCCGTTCAGGCCGGCTTTGACAAGGTTATCTTTATTATTCGAAAGAATATTGAAAAAGAGTTTCACGAAGCAATCGGCAGCCGCCTGGAAAAGAGTGTGGAAGTGGCCTATGCCTTCCAGGAGCTGGATGATCTTCCGGCTGGCTTTTCGGCAGGTGCGCGCACCAAGCCCTGGGGAACCGGGCAGGCTGTGCTCGCGTGTCGGGACATCCTGGACACTCCTTTTGCTGTTATCAATGCGGACGACTATTACGGGAAAGAAGGTCTGCGCCTGGTCCATGATTTTCTGGCATCGGGCCGTGCTGGCTGGAAAGACGGGCGTCTGCAGATGTGCATGGCGGGCTATCGGCTTGCCAATACGCTCTCGGACAACGGCGCGGTTACCCGGGGCGTCTGTCATTCCGAGAATGGTTACCTGACGGAAATCACGGAGACCAGCGGCATCCGGAATATAGATGGCCGCCCTGCCGTTCAGAGCGGAGAATCGGTTTCCTATTTCCCGAACGATACCCTGTGTTCCATGAATTTATGGGGATATCCCCTTGAATTTCTGACGGCACTGCAGGAGGATTTCCCTGCATTCCTGTCAGGCTTACCGGAAGGAGATCTCTCAACGGAGTATTTGCTGCCGACCATTGTCGGCGGCCTCATCCAGCAAAAGAAAGCGGATGTGGCGGTGCTGCCGACCGGGGACCATTGGTTCGGCATCACATATCAGGAGGACAAAGCTTCTACCTGCGCAGCATTCCGCCGACTGGTGGAGGAAGGCTGTTACCCTGCTGACCTCACCAAATGATGTATTTCTGCAAAGGAGAGAGAATACATGAAAGTGCTCGTTTTGGGAGGAGCCGGTTATATCGGTTCTCATACCGTCTATCATCTCATTGACCATGGCTATGATGTCGCCATTGCAGACAATCTGCAGACGGGGCATCGCTGGGCGGTCCACCCGAAGGCGCGGTTCTACGAAGGCGACATCCGGGACCGTTCGTTTATGGACTCTGTTTTTGAGCAGGAATCCGGTCTTGACGCGGTCATTCATTTTGCTGCGTGCTCCCTGGTCGGGGAGAGTATGGTGGACCCACTGAAATATTATGACAACAATCTGCACGGTACCGAGGTCATGCTGGAATCTATGGTGGCCCACGGCGTGAAGAACATTGTCTTTTCCTCTACCGCTGCAACCTACGGCGAGCCGAAGAATATTCCTATCCTGGAGACCGACCCCACCGTGCCGACCAACACCTATGGCGAGACCAAACTTTCCATGGAGAAGATGTTCCATTGGACCAGTGTGGCCCATGGAATTCGTTTCGTCTCTCTGCGGTACTTTAACGCATGCGGAGCCCATCCCACCGAGCGAATCGGCGAGGCCCACAATCCGGAGACCCATCTCATTCCCATCATTCTGCAGGTGGCCAACGGAACCCGGGACAAGATTATGATGTTCGGCAATGATTACAATACGCCGGACGGCTACTGTGTCCGGGACTATGTCCATGTCATGGACCTTGCACAGGCGCACCGCCTGGCAGTTGAGTATCTGGCAGCCGGCAATGACAGCAATATTTTCAATCTCGGCAACGGCGTAGGCTTCTCGGTCCGGCAGGTTGTCGAGTGTGCCCGGAAGGTGACCGGACTGGAAATTCCTGCAGAGGATGCACCCCGGCGTGCCGGAGACCCGGCTACGCTGGTCGCCTCTTCGGAGAAGGCAAAGCAGGTTCTTGGCTGGAAGCCCGAGTACGCCGACCTGGAGCAGATTATCTCCACCGCCTGGCGCTGGCACCAGTTCTACAAGGGCGAAGAGAGCATGAAATAAATAACAAATAACGGAAAACGCAGCAGAAGCGGATTCTGCTGCGTTTTTTCTGCCTTTGAAAAGAAATGAAAAAAGAGCACACTGCAGAAAATGTCACCATTCTGCAGTGCGCTCTTTTTATTTAATAAAGCTGTCAGCTCTGCTTGGGATATTGGTAATACGTTGAGATGTCCCGCAGATTGTGGGAAGCCGGACGGACAGCCCATTGCTGTGTACCGCCGATGGAGTCGTCGATGACCTTCGGACCGGAGATGCGGTCGCAGTAATAGAAAATACGGTTGTATTTTTCATAGCTGGTTTTCGGGTACGGATAGCAGGCGTAGAAGATCATCTGGTCGCTGACCTTGTCGCAGTCGCTGAAATCATATTTCCCGTGGTTGTAGATTTTGATGGTGGAAATACGGTATTTATAGGTGCCGTAGGACATCTTTACAGTGAGCACGTCACCGATTTTGGCCTGGGCGAAGCCCTTGAAGCAGACGCGGGCGTGTCCGGCAACGAGGCCGGGTGTCGCAAAGCCCGGGAGACTGGAGACAGAGTGGAGTCCGCCGCCTTTCCAGAGGCTGTCGTCGTCGGTGTTATAGACCAGCTTGCAGTTGATGCCGAGCTTGGTGCTGGTAATGGTACCCAGCGTTTTGCCCACGGTAAGCTTGTGGTCAATCTTGGAGAGATAGACACAGTCTTCTTTTGCGGGGTCGACATTGAGATTGATATGATTCGGATTGCTCAGCTTGCTGCCGGTGCTCTTGGCGGCGTGCGCGGGGAACGCAGTGAGGCCGGAACAGATGCACAGCAGCGCGAGCAGAAGGGCGAGCGCGGTTTTTGGCAGACTGCTCACCGAAAGGGATTTTGTTTTCGTAGACATAACTGCTCCTTTTTGATAAAAAAGATATCCCAACCATGATAAGGTAGAAACCCGCAAAATGCAAGGGGCGGCCCTGATTTCCACACTCGTTTCGTTGACATCGCACAGGCAATTTCCTAGAATAATAAGGTATATTCCAAATGATAAGGAGGCGAGGGCATGGCGCAGAACAGCGGTGCCTGGGCACGCGCAAAACGGCGTGCCAAAGCCTATTATAAAGATAACCGTTCCTGGATGACGATGCTCATCAAAGTCCTCTGTATGGTCATGGCGGCGCTGGTGTTTGCGTTCAGCCTGCGAACGATTACACTCTCCGGCAATCTTGGAGTCGATGTCTCTTCCCACAACGGCCGTATCAAATGGTCGGCGGTCCGGCGGGACGGCGTCAGCTTTGCGCTGATCCGCTGCGGCGGCAGAGCGTACGGCCAGTCCGCACGCATTTATGGAGACACCGAATTCCGGTACAATCTGCGGCATGCACATCAAAATGGTCTGCGGGTCGGCGTCTATTTCTACTCCCAGGCAGTGAGTGAAGATGAGGCTCGCGCGGAGGCGCAGTACTGCGTGGACCAGCTGAAGGGGGCCTCTCTGGAACTCCCGGTTTACATTGACTTTGAGGACACTTACACCGGCGGCAAGGGAAGGGCAGACAGTCTGACCAACCTGCAGCGGACCAATGCCATCAACGCGTTCTGCGAGGTTATCCGGGACAGCGGCTACAAGGCCGGCGTCTACTCCAACCGCTGGTTCCTGGAACACCGTATCAATGTGGACGACCTGGACCGCGGCACTTCGGTCTGGGTGGCGGAGTATCACACCAGAAAGAATCCGCTCTACAGCGGCGACTGGGACATCTGGCAGTACAGCAGCACCGGACAGGTGGACGGCATTGAGGGCAGCACAGATCTCAACCGCCTGGCATCTTCGAAATCGTCCTGATCTGTGCGAAAAAATACAATTTTGCCCAGATGGCACCATGTTAAAATACAGACATTCAGGGCAAAGGAGTCACCGAACAACTGGTTCGGTGACTCCTTTTTTGTTTTGCGTCAAATTGAAGGGGGAATCTACATTGATCTCAAGCGGAGATACAGCTTTTGTACTGATCTGCGCAGCGTTTGTCTTCATCATGACTCCGGCCCTTGGCTTCTTCTACGGAGGTCTTGGACGGAGAAAGAACGTTGTCAGCAACCTCATGAACTCGTTTTTCATCTGCGGCCTGGCTATCGTGCTCTGGTGCCTGTTCGGCTATTCGCTGGCATTCGGCCCGGACCACGGCGGCGTCATCGGCGACTTCTCATGGGCGCTTTTCCGTCACGTTGGGTTTGCTGCCGGTCCGTATTCGGACACCATCCCGCATCTCGCCTATGCGGCGTTCCAGATGATGTTCGCCATTATTACACCGGCCCTTATCACCGGTGCCATCGGCGGGAGAATGCGCTTTAAGTCGCTGTTCTTTTTCATCATTTTCTGGTCTCTTATCGTCTATTATCCGCTGGCCCACATGGTCTGGGGCCAGGGCGGCTGGCTCAAAGCACTCGGTGCGGCCGACTTCGCCGGCGGCGACGTCGTCCATATCTCCTCGGGTATTTCTGCACTTCTGCTCTGCATCATTCTCGGGCCGCGGAAAGACCTCAAATATGCAAACTACCGTACCCATAACATCCCGTTTGTCGCCCTCGGCGCAGCGTTCCTGTGGTTTGGCTGGTTCGGCTTCAATGGCGGTTCTGCTCTCGCGGCAAACGGCCTTGCAGCCCATGCTTTCATGACCTCTGCCGTTGCCTCCGCAACTGCAATGCTGTCCTGGATGATGATGGACGTCATTAAAACCGGAAAGCCCACGCTTGTGGGCGCCTGCACCGGCCTTGTTGTCGGTCTTGTCGCCATCACCCCGGGCTGCGGCTTTGTCAGCATGTGGTCTTCTCTTATCATCGGCTTCTTTGTCAGCCCGCTCTGCTATTTCTTTGTCTCCAAGGTCAAACCGAAATTCGGATACGACGATGCCCTTGACGCCTTTGGCTGCCACGGAATCGGCGGTATCTACGGCGGTATCATGACCGGTCTGTTCGGAACCAAGGCAATTAATCCGGATCTCGTCTCCAACGGCCTGATCTACGGAGAGGGCAAACTCTTCCTTGCCAACCTTGCCGGCGTCGGTGTCTCCATT
The DNA here is from genome assembly GCA_900542575.1 of uncultured Oscillospiraceae bacterium. GTDB lineage: Bacteria > Bacillota > Clostridia > Oscillospirales > Acutalibacteraceae > RUG420. Next base: position 33,961 of record UQOE01000006.1, on the reverse strand, counting down.
GCAATTGCTCTGGTCGGCACACTGATCTGCGTCGGTCTGACCAAGCTGGTTGCCGGTGATCTCCGTGCCTCCGAAATCGACGAAAAAATCGGCATGGATCTCTCCCAGCACGGTGAGCGCGCGTATCCGTCCTTCAACGGACTGGATGACTAAGGAGGAATCGGAATGGTATATAAGGTTGAAGCGATTGTACGGGAAGAAAAGCTCGAAGAGGTCAAAGATGCACTCGTCGCTATGCATGTCCGCGGCATTACCGTATCCCAGGTCATGGGCTGCGGCACGCAGATGGGCTATACTGAGAACGTACGAGGCCAGGACGTCTTTGTCTCCATGCTTCCCAAGATAAAGTTTGAAATCCTCGTCTCCACCCGGGAATGGGCGGAACAGACGATGGAGACTATCCGAAAAGCCGCATGGACCGGTAATCCCGGAGACGGCAAAATTTTCGCCTATGCGGTCGATGATGTTCTCCGCATCCGTACCGGCGAAAAAGACGTGGACGCGGTCACTCCTGCCAAGATTGAGGAGCAGAAGCCGAAAAAGCGCCGCAAAAAAAATAAAGCGGAGATGAGCTGAGCGCTTATCTTTGGAGGAAAAAGGGTCTGTTGACAGAACAGACCCTTTTTTGCGTGCTGGATTTGGAAAACCGTAACAGCTGTAGTAAAATGAGGGAGACAAAAATACCTTTCGCAGGAGGCAACTCTATGAGACAATATGAAATGCATCTATGGGAGTGGATCGTGTGGGTCCTTTCGTTCGCACTGCTCATTCTGGCCATGCTCGGAACATTTTCCCTCGGCAATCTTGCCGGCGGCATCCTTCTGGCCGTCCTTCTGGCGCTGCTCCTCGGGGGCTTCTGCTTTCGTCTGCTCCATCCGGAAAAATATGAGAACATCCGCCTGGCATTTGCCGGCTCGCTGACAGCCAGCCACCTGAGCGGGCTCGGTGCGGTCCAGCAGGGCTGCGAAATGGAACTGCGCCTCTCGGGCGATTCACTGCTGATCTCCGACGGCAAGCGCCAGCGCTACAGCCTCTCCACCGCAAATATTATCCATGTAGAGGCGCTGAATCGAAAGGAGAGTGCAGACTGGGAGGAGAGCCGCAGTCTGGGAATGGAGCGCAGTGACGGCGCACCGCAGCGGGTCCGGGGCCAGAGTTCCCTGGAGCAGCAGTGGGATGCGTTCTTTGGACGCTATCTGGTCATCAATTACCGCAGCCGGGAGGGCAGCGAGCAGATGCTGCTGTTCCGCTTCCGCGGCGACCTGAAAGGCAGAAACTTTGCCAAAGAGGTCCAGCGGGCTGCGGACCGCGGTGCAACCGTCGTGCTGTAATCTGGCATGAAAAAAGACCTGTCCGGAAACGGACAGGTCATTTATTCATTTCCAAACAAGTCTTAGCCGTTGAGCTTAACAGCAAGTGCAGACTTCTTGTGAGCAGCATTATTCTTATGGATGATGCCCTTAGCCGCAGCCTGGTCAATCTTCTTGATGGCCTCATTGGTGAGCTCGTTTTTGTTCTCCGCATCTGCCTCAATGGCGGCATTTGCTTTCTTAATGGCAGTCTTAAGAGCGGACTTGGTAGCTTTGTTCTGTTCTGCCTTCGTCTTGTTGACGAGAACACGCTTTTTTGCTGATTTAATATTAGGCATATGTGCACCTCCTTTAGTTGTTACAGCTAAATATATTAGCACGGAAGCCGTGAAAAAGCAACGATTATTTTTCCGGATTTTCCTCCTCCGAGGAGAACTCATTGTACATGACTTTGAGCTCCTCGGCCTCGTCGGCATAGGGGCTTTCACTGGCGTGTTCCAGCTCCGCCTGGCGCAGATAGCGGCCGACGGATGCTGCAGAACGGTTGACGGCCTGCAGGGTGCCGGCGCCGGCGACACATCCGTCGGGACATGCCATGCCCTCCAGAAGATAGCCGTTGTAGCGGCCAGATTTGGCGAGCTTCAGCATGGTGCGGCATTCGTTTAGGCCCTGGGCCGCGACGACATTGATCTCCCGGTCGGGATCCAGCTCGTGGATGCGCTCCTTGACGGCCCGTGCGACACCGCCGCTGACCGCGAATCCGCGTCCGGCGCGGGTGCCCTCGTCCAGGGGCTGCTCGGAGAAGTCGGCGCTGTCGAGGTCAATCCCTTTTGCGGCGAACATGCCCATGACCTCTTCAAAGGTCAGGACAAAGTCGACGTCAGAGCGAATGCTGCGCCGGCTGGCCTCCAGCTTCTTTGCTGCGCAGGGACCGACAAACACAATCCGGCATTCCGGGTGCTCCTTTTTCAGCCGGCGCGCAGTGAGCACCATCGGCGTCAGTGCCATGGAGATGCAGTCCTTGAACTCCGGGAACTCGGTCTTGGCCATGACGGACCAGGCCGGGCAGCAGGAAGTTGCGAGGAAGGGGAGGTTCTCCGGGACATTTTCCAGAAAGTCGTCTGCCTCTTCCAGGGTGCAGAGGTCGGCGCCGACAGCGACCTCTTCCACATCGGTGAAGCCCAGATCCTGAAAGGCGCTGCGGTTTTTTTCCGGCGTGATGTTCTTGCCGAACTGCCCGATGAATGCCGGAGCAATAATGGCGTGTACTTCCTGCTTTTTCTGCAGGGCATGGACGACCTGGAAAATCTGGCCCTTGTCGGCGATGGCACCGAATGGGCAGCTGACCAGGCACTGGCCGCAGGAGACGCACTTATCGTAGTCGATCTTTGCATGCCCTTCCTCGTCCGAGCCGATGGCATTCATGCCGCAGGCGGCCTCGCAGGGGCGCTCCAGTTTGACGATGGCGTGATAGGGACATACTTTGATGCAGCGGCCGCATTTAATGCACTTATCGTAGTCGATTTCACTGCGCCCATTTCTGCCGTGGATGGCCTCTTTGGGACATACCTCCCGACATGGGTGCTCCAGACAGTCCTGACATGCATTCGTAATGGTGACGCGATTGCTGGGACAGGAGTTGCAGGCGTAAGTGATGACGTTGACCAGCGGCGGATCATAATATTTTTCGGCAATGGCGGACTCCTCAATGCCGTCGGAGACGGGGACAAAGTCCTTGATGGACCGCAGCGGCAGGCCGATGGCCAGCCGAAGCCGCTCGCCGACGATGGCGCGCTCCAGAAAAATACTGTCCCGATAGCTTGCCTTGTCGCCGGGAATGATGCGGTAGGGGAGCTCGACGATGCGGGAGTAGTCGCCGCCCTCGTAGGCGAGGCGGGCGACCTCCTCGAACACGCGCCGGCGGATTTCGGTGAGATTCGAATGGGTTCCTCTTAATGCCATATTGGATGCTTCTCTCTTTACGTTAATAAATTATCAAACATTTTTTGCTTAACAATGGTACCATAAATGGCAGAATATGACATCAAATTATTGAAAAATAGAAAGGCAGATCCGAATGGGAAAGAAATCCAAAGAGAACAAGACCAATGTCATGCGTATCCTCGACAGGGCGAAGATCTCTTACGAGGCACGGTCCTATGAGGATACCGACGTGGAGGACAGCCATTACTACGGGGCGACGGTCGCGCGCTCGCTGGGTGAGGATCCGAAGACGGTGTACAAGACGCTGGTGACCGAGGGGAAGAGCCGGGAACACTATGTCTTTGTCATTCCCGCGGAGGAGGAGCTGGACCTGAAGGCGGCGGCCCGGTCGGTCGGGGAAAAATCGGTGGAGATGATCCATGTCAAGGATATCAACAAAGTCACCGGGTATATCCGCGGCGGGTGCAGTCCCATTGGCATGAAGAAACAGTTCACCACGGTTATCGACCGGAGTGCGGAGGGGCTTCCCGCCATCCACATCTCCGGCGGCAAACGAGGCACCCAGATTCTGCTGAATCCGAAAGACCTCGCGGGGCTGATCCACGCCTCTTTTGATGACATCACCATGAAATAAAACAGGCGAGTCCGCTGAGAAGCGGGCTCGCTGTTCGTTTGGTGCGGGTAACAGGGCTCGAACCTGCATGCTTTGCGGCACAAGATCCTAAATCTTGCGTGTCTGCCAATTCCACCATACCCGCATAATAATTCTCATTGTACCGTGCACCACGTCATTTTGTCAATTGAGCCGGCGGCGCTCTGGTATTTTAGGAGCCTTTATGGTATGTTGTAACTGTATGTACAGTTTAATGGACAGGGGGAGACTATGGCAGGAAGAGCAAATTCCAAATTGAAGGTCCTCTACCTATGGAAAATACTCAAGGAGAAATCGGATATTGACCATCCGATGAATGCACAGGATATCTGCGACGAGCTGCAGAAAGTCGGCATTGAGTCGGAGCGCAAGTCCATCTATACCAGCCTGAAAGTGCTGGAGGACTTCGGACTGGATGTTGAGAAGGCGGAACCCGCTTCCCGCGGGTGGTATCTGGAAGACCGTCTGTTTGAGGAACAGGAGCTTCTGCTTTTGATCGATGCCTTTCAGTCCACCTCCGTTATGTCGAATCACCTGAAGCGGGACCTGCTGGACCGTATCCTGAAAACCTCTCTCTCGGAGGCGGAGCGACGGTCCTTTGATGAGCGATACAGCTATCTCAACACCGACGAGGACGACGGCAGCACCGGGCGCGACAGCGGCTTCTACAATATTGCGGTTTTTATGCAGGCCATTGCCGATGACCGAAAGGTACAGGTTCAATACCAAAAAGCCAACGCCGACAAGGCCTCTCCGCTGGTTGTAAGCCCCTATGCACTCATCTGGTCGGACAACAACTATTACCTCGTCTGCAACAAGAGCTCTCATCCGAACTTCATGCATCTGCGCCTGGACCGGGTACAGAGTGCAACGGAGACCGCCGAAGAGCGCATTCCCTGCAGTTCCTTTGCCCCGGAGTTTCAAAACGGGTTCGATGCAAACCGGTACAAAGCGGCCATGTTCAATGATTTCTCCGGAGAGCTGCATCCGGTGACGCTGCGCTGTGCGGGCAGACTTTTCAGTCAGATGAAGGACCGCTTCGGCGAGCGCGCCATTCGCTGGGAAGACCCGAAGACAAAAGAGTATTTTCGCGTGAAAGCCGATGTGTTCACCAGCGCCGGGTTTGAGCGCTGGGTGTTCCAGTTCGGCAGCGAAATGGAAGTCCTGGAGCCGGCAGATGTCCGTGCAGATATTGTCCGACGTGCGCGGGATACACTGGCTCTTTACGAAGGGGAGGAGCAGTCATAACGAATCAGCCAAAAATCAATTACCAGAGAGAACTGGACGCCATTCTCGAAGGCCTGGACGGGAAACGCCCGTCGCTTCTCCTTCACAGCTGCTGCGGACCGTGCTCCAGCTATGTGCTGGAGTACCTGGAGCCGCATTTTGACATCACCGTATTTTATTACAATCCCTGTATCGCGCCGGAGGAAGAGTATGTGCACCGAAAGGCGGTGCAGCTGGATCTGATTGCGCAGATGAACGCAGAGGGCCGGAAGATCCGCTTCCTGGACTGCGACCACGAACATGAGAGCTTTCTCCGCGTGGTACAGGGCCGCGAGGATGACCCGGAGGGCGGCGCCCGCTGCCATCTCTGCTATGAACAGCGCCTGCGCCGAACCGGAGAAGAGGCGAAGCGCAGAGGCTTTGCATGGTTCAGCACAACGCTGACGGTCAGCCCCTATAAGAATGCCCAGTGGCTCAACCGGCTGGGCCTGGAACTTCAGGAGACCTGCGGGGTACCGTATCTGGTCTCAGATTTCAAGAAGAAGAACGGATACAAACGTTCCATAGAGCTTTCTCATCAGTACCATCTTTACCGGCAGAATTTCTGCGGATGCGAATTCTCGTGGAGGGAGGATACCCCTTGAAAAAGAAAAAGAAAAAATCCCAGCGCGGAATGGAGTTTCAGCGCACCTTCATGTTCTTTGTAACTCTGTGCATTCTTGTCTGCCTGACTGCTGTGTTCGGGTATACCTGGGTCCATTACATTAACATCGGCATCGTCTGGGCCTTCTTCCGCCGCGGCAATATTCTGCTGGTCGGCCTCTATTTTGTCCTGCAGTATATTTTCTCCCGAATCTACGGTGCCCTGCAGATTGATGTCTATAAGGTGAGCGACATCGTCTACTCGCAAGGCCTTACGACATTTATCGTCGACTTCATCATGTACTTTATCATGTCACTGGTTGCGAGAAAAATGGTGGCGGTGTATCCGGTTTTCATCATGTTCCTCGTCCAGATGGGTATCATTCTTCTTTGGTCCTATGTGGCGGCCTACGGCTACAAGCGGCTCTATCCGCCGAGAGATGTCGTGGTCATCTACAGCTATCACTCCGCCACGAACCTTGTATGGAAGATGTCTGTCCGGGATGACCAGTTCCACATCTGTGAGGCCATCAGCATTGACCAGGATATGGATTACATCAAAAAACGCATCGACCGCTATGACGGCGCCATCATCTGCGATATCTCGGGGTCGATCCGCAACGATATCCTAAAGTACTGCTATGATCACAATAAACTGACTTATGTGGTGCCGAAAATTTCGGATATTATTATCCGGTCGGGGGAGAACATCCATCTGTTTGATACCCCGCTGCTGCGCTGCCGCAATGCCGGTCTTACCTTTGAGCGCCGTTTCTTCAAACGGTTTATGGACATCCTGCTCTGTCTGATTGCGCTGGCAGGAGTCGGCTGGCTGATGGCCATTGTGGCCCTGCTGATCAAGCTTGAGGACGGCGGGCCGGTCTTCTACAAACAGGACCGCGTCACAAAAGACGGCAAAGTCTTCCAGATCATTAAGTTCCGCAGTATGATCGTCAACGCCGAGGCAGACGGGAAAGCGCACCCCGCGGTCACAGACGATGAGCGCATTACGAAAGTGGGACGGGTCATCCGCGCTACCCGGTTCGATGAGATGCCGCAGATCCTAAATATCCTCAAGGGCGACATGTCCATTGTCGGCCCGCGTCCGGAGCGCGTGGAAAACGTCGAGGCCTATACCAGGGATATTCCGGAGTTCAAGTACCGCCTGAAGGTCAAGGCAGGTCTCACCGGCTACGCTCAGATCTATGGCAAGTACAACACCACGGCCTATGACAAACTGAAGCTGGATCTTTTCTATATTGAGAACTACTCCATCCGCACGGACCTTCAGCTTATCTTCATGACCGTCAAGGTCCTGTTTATGAAGGAGAGCACGGAAGGGTTTGACAAGCAGATCAAAGGCATCAATGAAAAAACGGCCAACGGAAAGCCGGAAGACTGATACAGAGAACCTCCTCGCAATGACTTCACAAATGCTAAATAACTAACACTTGTTGAGTGGAACCAAAAGGACCTGTAAAGAACAAGAACGGCAGCCAGCCCTTATGGACTGACTGCCGTTTTGCCTGTTTTTTTATTTGTCGGAAGTCAGATTCGCGACAGCGTCTTTCACCGAGCGAGCAGCAATCTTTGCGATGCGTTTCGGAACATATTTGATGATCTCACTTACCATATCTTCGGCACGGACATAGTGGGTGCACTCCGGATGATCGCGAGTCAGATGGATTGCATCGAAGGAGCACTTTGTCGTGCAGATTCCGCAGCCGATGCAGCGGTGGTCGTCCACAACCGAGGCGCCGCAGCTCAGGCAGCGGCCGGTCTCAATCTTAACCTGCTCTTCGGAGAAGGTCTGTTTGTACTCGTCAAAGGTCTTTGCAACGTTGATCCCGTCCACCAGCTCGGCTTTCTGTCGTTTGGACGTGTCGTAGGAGTCAACGGAGATATCGTCCTTGTTGAGCTCGACAAAGTGGCGGTGCTCCCGGCCAAGGGTAAGGGAGTCACAGGTCGGGCGGACAAAGCGGTGGATGGATTCGGCTGCCTCATGGCCTTCCCCAATGGCGTTGATGACAAAGGAGGGACCGTGATACAGGTCGCCGCCGACAAAGATGTCCTCGGTGCCGGTCTGATAGGTGAAGCTGTCTGCTTTCGGGTAATTGCCATGGACAAATTCCATGTACTGCCCGTCCAGCAGTCCGCCCCAGTCGATGCACTGGCCAATGGATGTGATAACATAGTCGGCCTTGACGGTAATGGTATCGTTTTCGTCGTACTTCGGGCTGAACTTATGGTTTGCATCGAGGACCTGGGTGCATTTCTTGAAGATGACGCCGGTAACATTGCCGTCTTCATCTTTCGTAAATTCCTTCGGGCCCCAGCCATTGTGGATGCTGATGTTTTCAGCAAGGGTCTCTTCGACTTCCTCATCGGAAGCGGGCATTTCATTGGCCTGCTCCAGACAGTACATGGAGACTTCCTCGCCGCCGAGGCGGGCGGAGGTGCGGGCCGCATCGACTGCTACATTTCCGCCGCCGATGACGACGACTTTCTTCGGAACCTGATATTCCTCTTCGCCGTTGACTTTCGCGAGGTGATCCACTGCAGAAATAACGCCCTTCGCATCCTCGCCCGGGACGCCGGCTTTACGGGATCCCTGGCAGCCGATAGCGAGATAAAAGGCTTTATAGCCCTGGTCGCGCAGCTGCTGTATGGTGACATCTTTGCCGACATCGACGCCGCAGCGGATTTCCACACCGAGCTGACGGATGACGTCGATTTCTGCGTCGACGACATCTTTCTGGAGCTTATAGGAGGGAATGCCGTAGGTCATCATGCCGCCGGGACGTGCGTGCTTCTCGAAAACGGTCGGCTTATAGCCGAGGGTCGCAAGATAGTAGGCACAGGAGAGGCCGGCCGGGCCGGCGCCGACAATGGCAATCTTCTCATGATATTCCGTGAAGCGGCTGGACGGCGGATTGATCTCCGGAATAAACCGGGTCTCCGCGAACAGATCCCGCTGCGCGATAAACTTTTTGACTTCGTCGATGGCAACCGCCTCATCAATGGTGCCGCGGGTGCAGGCCTCTTCGCACTTGCGGTTGCAGACGCGTCCGCAGACGGCCGGGAACGGGTTCTCACGTTTAATCAGTTCGAGGGCTTCGTCGTAGCGGCCCTCTTTCGCCATCTGCAGGTAGCCCTGGATGGCAATGTGGGCAGGACATGCCGTTTTGCATGGGGCCGTACCGGTCTCATAGCATTCCTCACGCTCGTTGTCGCGATAGTCCGGGTCCCAGCGATTTTTAAGCCAGATGTGGTCGTCCGGAAGATCCATTTTCGGATATTCGATCTCACTGCCGTCTTTCTTATGCAGTTTCTGACCGAGCTTAACGGCGCCGACCGGGCAGTACTGGACGCACCGGCCGCAGGCGACACAGTTGTTTGGATCGACATGGGCGCGGTAGGCCGAGGCGGAGAGGTTGGGGGTGTTGAAGAGCTGCGAAGTGCGGATGGCATTGCAGATTTTTGCGTCGCAGTTGCAGATGGCGAAGATCTTGTCTTCCCCGTCAATGTTGGTGGTCTGGTGGACAAATCCGTTGTCCTCGGCACGTTTCAGAATGCGCAGGGCCTCTTCCTTGCTGACATAGTGGCCGGGCTTCTTGGATTGAACACCGTAGTCGGCGAAGTCGCCGAGCCCCATGCACCAGTTGCCGGGATCATCTGCGCACCCGACTCCGCGTTCATGGCGCTCCTGGCGGCAGGTACATGGACCGACCGCAATGTGGCCTTCGTATTTGTCCAGCCAATAGGAAATATGTTCGATGTCGACGGAGGTGTTCTCTGCCTCAATGGCTTTTTCCACCGGGATGACGTGCATGCCGACGCCGGCTCCTCCGGGCGGAATCATCTGAGTCAGACCCATGGGGCCGAAGCCCTGGAATGGCAGATAGGTCTCCTGGGTAAACATATCGGCGAGTTCCGGATTGTCGGCAAACCATTCTTCATGCTCGTTCAGCATTTCGGCGGAGCCGGGGACGAACTGCTTAATTTCATATCGCTTAATACCATCCGGATTTTCGTGGTTGAATTCGGCGATGCCGAGATAGCACATCTCCTCGAGGACATCCTCCAGGTGGACTTTATCCATTTTGGTGAGACGGGCAATTTCATCCAGTGTTTTTGGCTTGCGGCGTTTCATTTTCAGGGCAATCTTTGCCATCTCTTCCGTACCGAATGCGGCAAGACCGTAGTAGTCCGGACTATAGCCGTTAATCGGCTGAAGCATGCGGTCGGTAACCATCTTTGCCCATTTCAGAATATATTTATTGGGTTTGTCGGTGCCGTAGGTGCCGATACGTCCGCCAAGCGCTTCCTTCGGCGTGAAGTTTTTGATTTTTTTCATGACAGTTCCCTCCCGTCTGCATAGGCGCGTACAATCTTCCAGGTATGGAGATCTACTACAGCGACATCGGCCGGAACGCCGTCCTTCAGAAATTCCCGCTGTCCGGGTCCCTGTCCGGTCAGGTCGCGGACGGCCTTCTGTACGGTTTTTCCGCTTCCCTTGATGTACTGGACTTCCCGCTCATATTTGGCCATTGTCATCGGGGCATCGGTGCCCGGGATGATGGCCAGACCGTCACAGTCGATTTTCCTGTCATAGCCGGGCTCTTCCAGGTACAGAGTATCCCGGCCGTACCCGATATGCTGGACCATGCTGTCTTCCATGACGATGTCACCGAGATAGGGGAGCCATCCGGTGCCGTCATAGATGAGGGCAGATTTGAGTTCTGTGATCATTTGATAACCTCCCAAAATAATTTTTGTGCTTCATCCCGTGAAATACACTTTTTGCTTGGCAGAAAGGAAAAGAGTGTATTCTGCACATCATTCCAACTACATTATTTGACGATATTTTGAATCGGGCAAGGGACAGAATTCAACGAACGTCCGTTTCTGCAAGATGGATGAGATTTTATCTTCCAGGGGAAATAGATTTAATGTTTTTCACAGAAAATATACGATATCCGTCCGACTTTATAACATAATTCACAACGAGTTCTTCCTATTACCGGCCAAAAGGGGTAAAATATAAGAGAAATCCAGTTCGACCCCAGGAGGACATCACTATGAAAATCACAGGAATTGTAGCGGAATACAATCCGTTTCATAATGGACATAAAACGATGATCGAGAAGTGCCGCAGCAGCGGAACCACCCATATTGTCGCTGTAATGAGCGGCAACTTTGTCCAGCGCGGAAGCGTCGCGGTCATGGACAAACGGAGCCGCACGGCTGCCGCGCTGCAGAGCGGGGTGGACCTGGTCCTTGAACTGCCGGTTCCATGGGCCACGGCGTCGGCAGAGACGTTCGCCTACGGCGGTGTTTCCGTACTGAATGGTCTCGGCTGTGTCGATGCACTCAGCTTTGGGGCCGAGTGCGCGGAAGCAGACCTGCTCTGCACGGCCGCCCAGGCGGTTCAGGACCCGGAAGTCGACGCCAAAGTGAAAGAGGAGCTCGACGGCGGTGTCAGCTACCCCGTAGCGCGCGCACTTGCCGTCCGAAGCAAATATGGCGACACCATTGCAGAAGTCCTGGACCAGCCCAACAACATTCTGGCCGTTGAGTATATCAAGGCACTGGAACGGCTGCAGTCCAATATGAAGGTGGAGCCAATTGCACGGGTCGGCGGCGTCCACGACGCACTGACGCCGACAGAGGAGTTTGCCAGTGCCTCATCGCTCCGCATCATGCTGGAACGTGGAGACACCCGTGCCTATGATTACATGCCGGCTGCATCGGTGGAGGAGTTCCAGAAACTCAAAGCGGTTCGCCGCGCCCCTGTCTCGGTAGATGACAGCGAGCGCGCCCTTCTGTCCCGTCTCCGCACCCTGTCCAAGGAAGACATTGCCAAGGCACCGGATGTCTCGGAGGGGCTGGAAAACCGCATTTACAATGCCATTCAGAGTGCCACTTCGCTTCAGGAACTCTACGATATCGTAAAGACCAAGCGCTACACGCATTCCCGTATTCGCCGCATTGTCAACGCGCTGTATCTCGGCATTTCCCCGGAGGACCGCAAAATGGAGGTGCCGTATATTCGCGTGCTCGGGTTCAACGAGCGGGGAAGAGATGTTCTCAAGGCGGCCAAGGAGAACGGGGCGATTCCCATCGCCACGAAAGCGACGCAAATCAGCGGCATCAGCGACGAGGCCGCCCATGTTTTCGACCTGGAGTGCCGTGCCACCGACCTCTACAATCTCTGCACGCCGCGCATTCTGCCCTGCGGCACCGAGTGGTCAGACGAACTCGTCCTGGTATAAACGTAAAAAAGGACCGCCGCAGCGGTCCTTTTTCATTTTCCGGCACTGTGGGAAGCCGGATAGATCGTTTCTTGATTCAGCAGAGGGTGCCGACGCAGCAGTCACCGTCTACGCGGTCAATGCGGACGCGGACAATCTCGTTATGGCAGGGGCGCTCCGCCGGGAACTTCACAGGCGTGTAATTCTCAGTGTAGCCGTGTACCATGCCGTCCTGGGTGGATTCGCTGAGAACGCAGACCGTTTTCCCAATTTGGGAGGTCAGATAGGCGTGGCGGATCTCCTCGGCCGTCTGCAGCATGCGGTGTGCGCGCTCCTTTTTGACGGACTTTGGAATCTGCTCCATTTCGGCGGCGGCAGTGCCTTTTCGGGGAGAGTAGGGGAAGACATGAATTTTTTCAAATCCGATCTTTCGGGCGAATTCCATGGATTCGACGAAGTCCTCCTCGGTCTCGCCCGGGAAACCGACCATGATATCCGTTGTAATGGATGCCCCTGGGAAGGCAGACCGCAGCATGCGGCAGGTCGCCTCATATTCGGCGGTGGTGTAATGACGCCGCATTGTCTTAAGAGTACGGTCGCACCCGGCCTGGAGTGACATGTGGAACTGGGGACAGAAGTTGGGCAGCTTTGCGAGCCGTTCAATGGCTTCCGGTGTAATGTTGTCATATTCCAGGGAGCCGATGCGTACGCGGTCGAACCCGAGGGAACAGGCCAGGGCTATTGGGTCTGCAAATGAATGCCCATTGTCCAGACCGTAGCAGGTCAGATTGATGCCGACGAGCACCACTTCCCGGTAGCCTGCCGATTGAATGTTTTCCAGCTCTTCCGCAATGCTCTCCATGGAACGGGAGCGGGAACGCCCACGGGCAGTTGGAATAATGCAGTAGGAGCAGTATCGATTGCAGCCGTCCTGCACCTTGATGACCGCACGGGTTTTGCCGGCGAATGTGCGGATTTCAGTGCTCTCATAGACCTCCGTCCGATGATCGTAGGGCTGGACATCCAGAAAATGCCGCCGCGATTCGGCTTCTGAATCGAGAAGAGATTCGATGTCCTGCAGAATTTTTCGGTGGTCCCGGTTCCCGACCACGAGGTCGGCCGCATCCAGGTCCGCTGCCTTCTGCGGAAAGGCCTGCGGCATACAGCCGGTGAGCACGACGATGGCGCCTGGCACATTCCGCTTAAAACGGCGGACGGCCTGGCGTGTTTTCTGGTCGCTGACGGCGGTGACCGTGCAGGAGTTGACGACGATGGCCTGACATCCTTCCGGGGTGTCGGAGATGGTCCATCCTGCGCCGGCAAAGAGCTCCTTCATGGTCTCTGTGTCGTACTGATTCACTTTACATCCGAGTGAGTAAAAATAGACTTTCATGGCTCCATATTATAGATCAATCGGGGGAGATGCGCAACGCAGATGCAGAGGGTTTGACACTCAATTCTTATCAATGGTATATTAAAACCATTAGAGGGAGGTAATGGCTATGACGGAGCAGTCCAAGTTTCCGGTCATTCTGATTCCGGGAATATTCGGCTATGGAGAAGAAAACCAGTTAGTCAACAAAGTCTTTCCCTATTTCGGCATGACATCGGCCAGCGCGGCCAGGGTTATTGCAGAAGTCGGGAACCCGGTACACACTGCGTCTTTCCGGCCGCTGTCCGGCGTATGGGAGCGCGCCTGTGAGCTCTACGCGCAGATAAAGGGCGGAAAAGTTGACTATGGAAAAGCATATGCGGAAAAACACCATATCTCCCAGTATGGAGAGACCTATCCCGGCTGGGTTCCGAACTGGGGCGAGGAGGGCGTCAAAGTGACGCTCGTCGGCCACGGCTTCGGTGCCACGGTTGCGCGTCTGCTGACAGCTCTTATGGCGCGGGGTTCCCGGCGGGAACGCGAAGCGGGCGGCAGTGCGCTTTCCCCGCTGTTCGCCGGAGGCCATTATACTGCGGTCCATGCGGTTGTCACCCTGGCCGGTCTCAATGACGGAACGACTTTGTTCCAGGCAATCGATTCATTTGCTCCGAACCTTCTTCCCTCCTGTGTCAGGACCATTTTGAAGCGGGAACAGAAAGCGGGGCACCGTCCGGCAGATGAGACGGCGGAGTCCTATTTGGCGCAGACCGATGGCAACCTCTTCTATGAAGCGGGGCTGGACGGCATGTCTGCCTATAACACTGCAGCAGAGGATAACGGTGAAACCTATTATTTCGCCTTTACCGGCGAAGTGACCGAAGATGTGACGCAGAAAGTCAAAGCGAAAATTCCGGATAAGCTTGCTTTTTTCCTCGATATCGACAAGGGTACCTTCTGGACTCCGTTTGCGCCGAAACGGAAGCCGTTCATCACTATTCCTGACCTTTTCGTACCCGGAAAAGAGTCCGGTGTTCTGGCTCCGACCGCTGCGCTGCTCGCATTTTTCCAGAACCATCTGCCGGAGCAGCCTATTGTAGATGCAGCGGCAAAGCCCAATGATGGCCTTGTCAACACTAACACGTCGCTTGCACCGTCCACCGAGCCGGCGGCCGCGTTCCAGGACGTCTACTCCTCGGCGCCGGGCAAGTGGTACCAGATGCCGATTGAGCGCCGCAATCACCTGAGCTTTACCGGACTTTTTGTGCGCCCGGATGTCTATCGAAATGAAATTCTGAACCTGATCCATCTCATCAATGGGCTGACGGTCTAATGCAGTTTAACTGAAGGCGGGGTGCCGTGTGCACCCCGCTTCTTTCTTGAATAATGGGGATCCGTGTGCTAAAATATCTTCGTATCTATATCCATGACAAAATTAAATTTTGCAAGCAGATACGGCAAATTTTTTATTTTGCCGTTTTTTATTTCACGTGGAAAGGAGAGAAATTCTGTGGAATTTGACAGAGATTTCTCCGTCGTCTCGCCGGAGATCACCGAGCTCTCCCGGCTCTCCATCGAGAACGGCGCCATAGATCCTTCACTCTATAAGACCTATAATGTCAAACGCGGACTCCGGGACAGCGACGGCAAAGGGGTTCTTACCGGACTTACCGAGCTCTCGGAAGTAACCGGCCATATCATAGATGAAAACGGCAACCGGGTTGAGTGTGAAGGTATTCTCCGCTACCGCGGCTACAACGTACAGGATATCATTGCCGGAACCGCCTCCCGCGGCAATTTCTGCTATGAGGAAGTTGTCTATCTGCTCCTGTTCGGGAAGCTGCCGACGCGGGAAGAATTTGAATCCTTCAAATATATTCTGTCCGGCTACCGCCAGCTTCCGGTCCACTTTGTCCGGGACATTATCATGAAAGCGCCGAGCAAAGACATGATGAACACGCTGGCGCGCAGTGTCCTGACGCTCTATTCCTACGACCACCGGGCGGACGATACCTCTGTGGACAATGTTCTGCGCCAGTGTCTGGAGCTGATTGCCCTGTTTCCGCAGCTGTCGGTCTACGGGTATCAGACATATAAGTACTACCACGACGGCGACTCCTTTTTCATCCATCCGCCCCGCGACGACTTTTCCACGGCGGAGAACATTCTTCACATGCTCCGGCTGGACAGCCAGTTTACACCCCTGGAGGCAAAAGTACTGGACGCTGCTCTGGTTCTCCATGCGGAGCACGGCGGCGGCAACAACTCTACCTTTACCACACATGTTGTCACTTCTACTGGTACGGACACCTATTCCGCTATTGCGGCGGCGCTCGGCTCTCTGAAAGGTCCGCGCCACGGCGGAGCCAACATCAAGGTCGTCCGTATGTTTGACGATATCAAGGAGAATGTAATGGACTGGGAGGACGATGACGAAATCTCAGCCTACCTGAACAAGATTCTCTACCGGGAAGCTTTTGACAAGAACGGCCTTATTTATGGTATCGGCCATGCCGTCTACACCAAATCGGACCCGCGTGCCACGGTTCTGCACCGCCTGACCAAGCAGCTCTCCCACGAGAAAGATCTCGACGAAGAGTTTGCACTCTACGAGCGGGTAGAGCGGCTTGCACCGCCTCTTGTCCGTGCCAAAACGCACACCAACAAAACGCTCTGCGCAAACGTCGACTTTTACAGCGGCTTTGCATACAGCATGCTTGGACTTCCGACGGAACTGTACACGCCGATCTTCGCCATTGCGCGTATTGCGGGCTGGAGCGCCCACCGTATGGAGGAAATCATCAACCACGGCAAGATTATCCGTCCTGCCTACATGAATATCTGTGAGCCGCGTCTTTACATTCCCATGGAGGAACGGGACTGAGGCCGACAAATTTCAGAAATGACAAGGAACCGCTGCAATGTCTCTGCAGCGGTTCTTTTACGTTTGGAAGAGAAAAGAAGGGCATGGCGAATCTTGTATGTTTCTGTGCAGAAAAACGACGATCGGCCTGAACAGGCCGATCGTCATTGCTGTTATATGGATTTGCTTTCAGCAGACCGCTGTTTTAATTTCCGTCGTAAAGACTGCCGAAGCCGTTATAGACATTCTGCGAGTCCTGACCATTGTCCGATTCTGCAGTTGTATTGCTGCTTTCGCTCCATACGACAAGGGTGACGCTGGTGCCGCGGTCATAGGAACGGCCGGCTGTCAGGTTTGTCTCTGCGACGGTGCCGGAAGTGTGAGAGCCATCATTGCTCTTCTGTACTACGTTGACGGAGAACCCGCGGCTCTCCAGAGAAGCCCGGGCCTGTTCGGCGGTTTCGCCGACGACGGAGGGCATTTGGACCTGGTCGCTGGCGCGGGCGACAGTCAGCGTGATGGTGGTTCCTTTTGGAACCATCTGATTGGGCTGGATGCTCTGTGCGAGGATGGTACCGTCCTCCGAAGTGCTGCCGCTGTCGTATTTCACCTGGATGTTGAAATTGCTTCGGTCGGAGAAACTCAGGTCGTCATAGCTCTGCCCGACAAAGTTCGGAACCAGAATTTCCCCGTTTTCCAGCGATGCAGTGGTTGCGTCTCCTACCCGTCCTCCTCCGCTTCCGAGGAAGCCGGTTGCCGCGAGGACAATAATGGTGATGAGCGCTGCGGCGAGCAGAACGATGGCAACGGTGAGCAGTACGGTTTTGGTGTTGCTGCCGGCCATAGGAGAAAGCTTTTTCTTTTTTGCAGAACGTCTGCGTTTCTCCTCTTCCTCGGGGTCCTCCATGCTGGGGGCGGATTCCTGACTTGGAATGTTGAAGCGCATGGTACTGCTGTTGGGCCCGCCGATGGTCTGCGTGTCGTCCAGATGGTTGGGGTCCGCAGCGTGGGAGAAGCGTTCCCGCTTGCGCGCCTTTTCTTCCTGCTCATACTCCGAGGCGAACTCGGCGACCTGAGAGGAGGAGAGCTCTGCACGAAAACGGTCGATGCTGCGGGTACGGTCTTCCGGAAGCACCTGAAGCGCATTGACCAGTGCGTTGATGACATAGTCGGGCAGCTGCTCCGCAAACTGGGCGGGAAGGACCATGGTGTCGTCCTGCATGCGGACCATGGCGTCCATGGGGACGCGGCCGGTGAGGGCCCGGTAGAGAACAGCGGCAAACGAGTAGATGTCGGTCCGGGGACCGGTGGCAGACTGTACACCGAGCAGTTCAACCGGGGAATACCCCGGGAATACTTCTGTCGTCAGGCCGCCGTTGACCGTGCGGCACTCCGGAATGCTGAAGCCAGCAATGCGTAGCTTATGGTCCGGATAGACGTAGAGCGTGCTGGGAGAAATGCCGCGGTGGATGATGCCGGCGGAGTGCAGGGTGGCAAGGGTGGAGAGTACCGGCATAAACATGACGCGCGCGGTCTTCCAGGAGAGATAGCCGTCTTTCGTAGAGAGGAGATAGTCCCGCAGAGACTGCGCACCTTCCACGTGTTCCGCAATGGCGTAGGCCGTATTGTTTTCTTCCAGAATGGTATTGACGGAGATAAGTGCCGAGAGGCCGCGCATACGGACCAGTTTGCCCCACATGTCAAGAAAGCTGCTCAAAAGGGCATGGTATTCATTTTCACGGCCGGGATTGACCTGCAGGTCATTTGAGTCAGAGCTCCGTTTGGTGATGGCATCGGGGAGAAATTCACGGATGGTAATGGGGATGTTTTCGACGGTGTCATAACCGATATAGGTTGCGCCGTCTCCGTTGGAGGTTTGAACTGCGCCAACTAAGTACCGCTGTCCAAGGAGAGTACGCATGGGGAGATAGGGAGGTAATTGCAGAGAATCATTATGAAAATGACAATGAGGACATTGTTCCGCATTCCCTTTCTCTTGCATGCAGTTCATGCAGAGAGTTTCATAAGACATGGGTTCGCCTCGCTCCTTCTTCTATATGGATTTGTTTCTTTTCTGTTCTTCTTAATATTATACACGGATTCCTGTCTGCTTGGAAATTACAATATTGTGACGATTGGTAACAGGTTCCTTCATGAGTACCAAAAAAAGTACACACAGAAAAATGGACGAACATTTGTGTTGACTTGACCGGCGGAGACGGTATAATAGTAATTGCAAAGAGGAAAACAAATGTTCTCAGAATAAATGTTCGCATGGAGGAATCACCTATGTCTGCTGGAATTATTATTCGCATTTGCCTGGAAGTTGCAGCTGTTCTGCTTCTGGTTGTCGGCTATCTTCATGAAGAGCAGCTGATTGCTTTTGAAGACCGTATGCTTGAAAAATTTGTACGCCGCAGAAAACGCAATACTTCTTCGCGCCGCAGACATGCCTCAGTCGGCCGCCAGAAAGAAAATTACTCTGCAGCGGAGAACGAACTGACTGGACTGGACCGCTTTATGCAGATCATCCGTGCGCTCTCTTATCAGGAGCGGAAAGCACGCGCAGAAGAAGCAGCTTACCGCCGCAATCAGGCCGCAGCTTTAAAAGCCAAGCGCGGACGTGCTGCGGGGGAAGGCTATTTCACCTATGTTTCCGCGAAAGAGAATCAGCGGCATTCCAGCCATCCTAGCCATGTAGCATGAAAAATGCTGCCCATGTTTTTCATGCCTGCATATAAAATCAGCATATGTGTCTGGTGAAAAATACACCCGCTGCAGGGTTCCTGCAGGGGTGCATTTTTTTGCATAACCTATAACTGTATAACCCTGGCGCAGCGAAGCTTTCCCGCTGCAGCACCCGTCGAAAAAGAAAAGGAGCCGTACTGCAGAATGGAGCTCTGCAGCACAGCTCTTTCGTTTGTGTCAGCGGGATTACAGATTTTCGGCGTCTTCGACGTTCTCCCAGTTGTGCCAGACGGCCTGGACATCGTCGTCCTCATCGAACATATCAATCATGTTGGACATGTTTTTCAGGTCGCCCTCATCGGTCAGCTTGACATAGCTGGAGGGGATGTATTCGACATCTGCGTTGACGAATTTGTAGCCTTTTTCCTCAAGAGCATCGCGGACCGTGCCGAGGTCATTGGGTTCGGTGCGGATTTCATAGACATCGTCATCGTCCGACAGGAAGTCGGTGGCGCCGGCGTCGATGGCGGCCTCCATCAGGGCGTCTTCGTCGACGTCCTCTTTTTCAACGGCAATGACGCCATAGCGCTCAAACATGAAAGAGACGCAGCCGCTCTGGCCCATATTCCCGCCGTACTTGTCGAAGTAATGACGCACGGAACCGGCAGTACGGTTGCGGTTGTCCGTCAGGGTCTCAACGATGACAGCAATGCCGGAAGGACCATATCCCTCATACATGATGGACTCGTAGTTGTCGCCCTCGGAGTCGCCGGCAGCTTTTTTAATGGCGCGGTCAATATTGTCGTTCGGAATATTGGCGGCCTTGGCCTTGGCAATGGCGTCTTTCAGCTTGGAGTTGGAAGAGGGGTCAGGACCTCCCTGCTTCACGGCGACGGCAAGTTCACGGCCAATTTTTGTAAAGACTTTAGCACGTGCACCATCGGTTTTTTCTTTTTTACGTTTGATGGTGCTCCATTTGGAATGACCTGACATGGTTGCTTCCTCCCTATAAATTTTCAATAACTAAATTATTATAATTAGTTTTGATCATGTTGTCCATGGTAAATAATGGAAAACAGCTCCCGCAGCCGGTTAAGGTCTCCTTTCAGGTAGAGATAGCCGAAAAGCGCCTCAAACCCGGTGGCGGCGTGATAACTGCGGTGACTCATATTCTTCGGAGTGTGGTGGGTATGGGCGTTGCGCCCACGGCGGTAGATATTCTTTTCCTCCTCCGTGAGAAACTGGGAAATCTCATGGGCAGCGGCTTCCTGGGCGTTGGCGTTGACCAGTTTGACCTTTTCGCGGTGCAGCTCCGAGGTCGGACGATTGGCCTCTGTGACCAGTGCCTCGCGGACAAAGAGTTCGTAGACACAGTCGCCGATGAAAGCGAGGTCCAGAGGACTCAGGAGGTTGGGGTCAACGTCAGTGGATAAAAAACGGTCCATTTGGCCTCCTTCTTCAGGCGAGATACTCAAATTCCATATCGTAGATACTGACGGTGTCGCCGTCCTGAATTCCTTTTTCCCGGAGGGCGTCGTCGATTCCGCTGGTTTTCAGGACATGCTGCAGATACTGCATAGAGGAGTAGTCATCGTAGTCGATTTTCTGAAGAATTCCGGCGAGCCACTCCGCCTCGATAATGTAGACGCCGTCCTCCACGCGAATCTGAAAGCCGGTATCTTTTTTCTTGCTCAGCACCACTTCCATGGGAATCTCGTGGCTCTCATAGTGTTTGACCGGCGGGAGCGTAGAAAGCATGTTCCAGGTGGCGTTCATCAGCTCCTTTGTACCTTCTTTGATGGGTGCGCAGATGCTGTAATAGGAATAGCCTTTCGACTCGACATAGTTTTTAAAAGTTTCAATCTGCTCGTCGCTTGCCATATCAATCTTGTTGCCGGCGACAATCTGCGGCAGTTTTGCCATCTCAGGGTTGTACTTCTTCAGTTCAAGGTTCAGCGAATCGAAGTCCTGAATGGGGTCGCGGCCTTCGGAGCCCGCGACATCGACGATGTGGATGAGCATGCGGCAGCGCTCCACGTGGCGCAGGAACTCGTGGCCGAGTCCGACGCCGTCGGCGGCGCCGTCGATGAGGCCGGGGATGTCGGCCATGACGAAGGAGTTCCCTTCGCCCATGGTGACGACGCCGAGGACAGGGATAATCGTGGTAAAGTGGTAGTCGCCGATAATGGGCTTGGCCTCGCTGCAGACGGAGATCAGAGAGGACTTCCCGACGTTGGGATAGCCGAGCAGGCCGACGTCGGCGAGCAGTTTCAGCTCCAGCTGAAGATCCCACTCCTCCCCGGGCATACCGTCTTTGGCAAACCGCGGAGTCTGGCGTGTGGCAGTTGCAAAGTGCCGGTTGCCCCAGCCGCCCTTTCCGCCGTGTGCTGCAAGGAATTCCGTATCGTCGGAGAGATCCGCCAGTACCGTCCCGGTTGTGGCCTCTTTAATGATAGTGCCTTTGGGGACAGAAATATAGAGGTCTTCTCCCTTGCGGCCGCTCTTGTTTCCGCCTTTTCCGGGTTCTCCGTTTTTGGCTTTGAATTTTCGGCGGTAGCGGAAATCCGACAGAGAGGAGAGAGAGGTGTCGACGCGGAAAATAATGTTTCCGCCGCGGCCGCCGTCTCCTCCGTCCGGTCCGCCGCTGGCGACGTATTTTTCGCGGTGGAACGCGACGGCACCGTTGCCGCCGTCGCCCGCTTTAACCGTGATTTTCGCAGTGTCCACAAACATGACAGACCTCCAAATTTCGATCAGAATAAAAATTGAACCCATAATAGTCCAGAACGATGCCCTTGTCAATGGCCGTTCCGGGCGGAGAAAAGCCGCCGGCCAGGGGCCGACGGCTATCGGTTTGCATTATTTTTTTCGCCTTTTCTGAAACGGCTCAACGGCCAGCAGAACGACGTCCAATGCAAAGGCCCCAAGGACCGTATACGGGGCAGCGGTACGGACGGTTTTATTGTTCAGAACTCCGGCACACCACTGCGACACGCGGGACTTTTGATCTGCAGCCAGTCCGGCAATGCTGTCCAGAACTTTGTCGACCATTTCCAGGTAAGTCTGGAAGCCCTGTCGTCCCAATTTCTTCGCTCTGGCGGCAAGGCCGCGGAGCTGCTCCGTCGTTTCGCCCATAATTCTGTCCTCCGAATTCGGTATAATATACATATTATAAAGACCGGATTGGGGACTGTCAATTTTGAAATTGACGTGCCGCCGTATTTTTGATACGCTATCTCTAATCTTATCTGAAAAGGAGTCGGAACAAAGACATGAAAATTGTAATGCCCGAACGGGAGACCCTGACTAAGGGCGACGTGGACACCAGCGTGTTCGAAGAGTTCGGGGAACTGGTTCTCGTAGATCACACCGACCGGGAGGCCATTGTGCGGGAACTGCAGGATGCTGATATTTTCATTATCAATAAGGTCATTGCAGATGCCGAACTGCTGCAGGGTGCAAAGCAGCTGAAATACATCGGGGAGTGCGCGACCGGCTATAATAATATCGATCTAAATTACTGTGACGCCCACGGAATTACCGTCTGCAACGCACCTGCCTATTCTACAGATGCGGTGGCACAGCACGTCTTTGCCCTGCTCCTTGAGCACTGTTCGCAGGTCCATGCCTATAACAATTTTGTACAGGAAGGGGAGTGGATCCGTGCTAAACAGTTCTCCTGCTTTGTCTATGATCAGACCGAGCTCTCCGGAAAGACCATGGGGCTGATCGGCTTCGGCCGTATCGGACAGAAGGTGGCCGGAATTGCCAAAGCATTTGGCATGCGGGTCCTGGCCTACAGCCGTACCAATTGCCGCGGCCTGGAGCCCGGCGAACACCGGGAAGGTTCCCTCGCGGAGTTTGTCCCGCTGGACGATCTGCTGGCGGAATCGGACGTGGTCTCCATCCATTGTCCGCTGAACGAGGAGTCGGAAAAGCTGTTCGGCGATGAGACCTTTGCCAAGATGAAAGAGGGCGCCTATCTGATTAACACCGCCCGCGGCCCCATCATCGATGAGGAGGCACTGGCAGCTGCTCTGAACAGCGGCCTTCTGAGCGGTGCGGCTCTGGACGTCCTGGAACAGGAGCCAATGCGGGAAGACAGCCCGCTTCTTCATATTGAAAACTGTCTCATCACGCCCCATGTCGCCTGGGCGCCGCGGGAAACCCGTGAGCGGCTGGTAGATATCACCGTCTCCAATCTTACGGCATATCTCAGCGGTTCTCCGGTCAATGTCGTGAATCACCCTGGGACCTCGGATCAGGATTGAGATTGTCGTTTGACAACCGGAGGGCTCTTTGCTAAAATAGCAGGAGCGTTCTCCGTGGAGGGGTATCGAAGTGGTCATAACGGGGCTGACTCGAAATCAGTTTGGGCGCAAGCCCACGCGGGTTCGAATCCCGCCTCCTCCGCCAACGCAAAAGCGTGCTGCAGGGCTGCCTGCAGCACGCTTTTTTCTGTCTGTTACTCCGATTCGGCTTCCGATTTTTTTCGGTCCAGTTTCCCCGCGCCCTCCGCAACTTTGACGGAGAGGTCGTCGAGGTCGGCGCTCAGCCTGTGCTGGGCCTGCTCGGATTTCTGCTCCAGGGAATGGGTTTCATCGGATACTTTTTTCCCTATGGCCCGGGCGCGCTCACCGATCTTTTCACCGGCCGACCCTTCCAGTCGGCTCTCTTCCATGCGGTTCTGCAGCCGTCTGCGCTGCCCCGCTGCCCCATTGCGGGCACGTCGGGCCTCTTCTTCCAGCTGTCGTTTGGTCTCGTCCAGTTTTTCCTTCAGGTCGGGCATTGACGGATCTCCTTTTCTGTGATGTCGATGAATTCTTCGGTCCGGATGGATGAAACTTTTGAATATTATAGCATAATCCGATACAATAAAGAAAAGCAGTTACTGGAAAGGAGCTTTATCCCAATGAAATGGAAACGACTTCTCTCTGCGCTTATGGCGCTTATCCTGTTCTGTCTTCCTGTGACCGCCTCTGCCATGGAGGTCCATCACATTGGAATGGGAAACGTGGTTATCACATCGCAGGGAAGCTACAATAAAAATGAGAAGGTCATGTATCTGACGTTTGATGACGGTCCCGGGCCGTATACCGACAAATTGCTGGACATTCTGAAAAAGAATAACGTCAAGGCGACGTTCTTTGTTACGAACGGATACCCCAAATACCGCAGCTGCATTGCGCGGGAGGCAAAGGAGGGCCACATGGTAGCGGTTCACTCCTACAGCCACAACTACAAGACCATCTACTCCAGTGAGAAGGCCTACTGGGACGACTATAAGAAGATGGACGACATCATCTATGAGCAGACCGGACGGCGTGCGACGATGATGCGCTTCCCGGGGGGAAGCTCCAATACCGTCAGCCGCCACTACAGCAAAGGCATCATGACCCGCCTTTCCCGCGGAGCGGCCCAGCGCGGTATCGTCTATACCGACTGGAACGCCATGGCAGGCGATGCAGGAGAAGTCACGACTTCCGACGGCGTTTACCGCTATATCGTCAATACTACAGGCAGGAAAAAACAGGTGGTTGTACTCTGCCACGATATCAAACCGTACACGGTCAATGCAATGGATCGCGTCATAAAATGGGGAAAGCAGAACGGGTATCAGTTCCGCGCCATGACGCCGGGCGGATATATTGTCCATCAAAAAATTGCCAACTGAGGAGGCACTCCGATGAAATTCAAGATGATTCATGAGAATTACAATGTCCTGGACCTGGAACGCTCGCTTGCCTTTTACAAAGAGGCCCTTGGGCTGACGGAGCGGCGGCGGAAAACTGCAGAGGACGGCTCTTTTATCATCGTTTACATTGGAAATGAGGAGACCGGCTTTGAGATGGAACTGACCTGGCTCCGGGACCGGACTGAGCCGTATGATCTCGGGGACGAGGAATTCCATCTGGCGTTCCGGACCGACGACTATGAGGCGGCCCATGCTCTGCATGAGAAGATGGGCTGTATCTGCATGGAAAATCCGGCAATGGGCATCTATTTTATTCAGGACCCGGATGGCTACTGGCTTGAAATTCTTCCGGGAGAATCGGGGACGGCCAAATGAAGCCTTATGAAATCGGACTCATCCTCTATTTTGCCGTGGTGAATCTCATTGCCTTTTTTCTCTATGGGCTCGACAAAGGCCGGGCCAGACGCGGCGCCTGGCGTATTCCCGAGTGGGTGCTCCTGACTATCGCTGCAGTCGGCGGATCGGTCGGTGCCTGGTGCGGCATGTATGTCTTTCACCATAAGACCCGGCACAAAAAGTTTGTTATCGGCGTGCCGGCTATCTTGTTTGTACAGCTTGTCATCCTGCTGATTATTCTCTGTACCTGACATAGCACAGCGAGAAAAAGACCGCCCTTACGGCGGTCTTTTTGAGGCAGGCAAGCTGGTTGAACGACATCTGTATTTTTGCTATATTGAAACTGTCAATATTTCCGAACGGGGGAGACTTTTATGTTAGGTGCTATTCTGGGAGACATCATCGGCTCTCCCTATGAGCAGAAGGAAAACAATATCCGCACGACGGACTTTCCGCTGTTCAGCGACCAGTCGACATTTACCGACGACACCGTTATGACGGCTGCAGTGGCACAGGGCCTAATGGACTCTTATCAGCGGGAGGACGATGTGGTTTCCAATACGCTGACGATGCAGCTGCGGGCTTTCGGGCGTTCCTATCCTGCCCGCGGCTACGGCGAGCTGTTCCAGGCCTGGATTATTGCGGACGGCGCGCCGGCCTATCAGAGCTTCGGCAACGGCAGTGCCATGCGCGTCTCGGCGGCCGGCTGGCTCTACCCGACCCTGGAGGAGACCCTTCATGCGGCGAAGCTGACCGCGGAGGTCACGCACAACCATCCGGAGGGAATCCGGGGAGCACAGACCATTGCGGCCGCAATTTTTCTGGCACGGGCCGGCTGTGAAAAGCAGGATATCCGCAACTATCTCATGCGGAAATTTGGGTATGACCTGACAAAATCGGTCCGGGAATACCGGGCAGCCCACATTTACAGCACAACCTGCCAGGACACGGTGCCGGAGGCGCTGGCGGCTTTCTTTGAGGGGAACGGCTTTGTCGACGTCGTGCGCCGGGCCGTCTCCATGGGCGGAGACAGCGACACCATTGCCGCCATGGCCGGCAGCGTGGCAGAGGCCTATTTCGGCATTCCGGAAAATCTGGAGCAGGAGGCCTACCGGCGGCTGGACCGGAATCTCGGTGAAGTGGTACGCCGGTTCCACGCATTTTACTTCCAGAATGACTGTCGGCCGAAGGACAGCTGGCAGGCGGAAGTATTCTACAATCCGGAACTGAAAGGCCTGAAAAAGCTGGAGACCGCCATCGACGAGTTCTATGAGCGGTCCGGAAACGGTGCGCTGCAGCCAGACCTTGTATTCGAAGAATTCATCAAGCTGATGGACAGCAACACCGAGGTGCTGGTGACGGTCCGGAAGCCCTCGCAGAATCTGGAGCGTGAAAAGCGCAGCGGCGGCGTGGAAATTGAGTGTATCTCCGACAATCAGGGCCATATTATGATGCCCCTGTTTACCGACCCCTCTCAGCTTGGCAAGCAGTCTGACTATGTTCTGACCATAGGTGTTTCTGACTTAATCAATACGCTGCGCGGTTCCTCTCAGATCTACGGGCTTATCATCAATCCCTACGGCAGCAATTTTGTCATCACCAAAGAGACGGCGGAGTATCTTGTCATGAAGCAGGAGGCGCTGGAGGATCAGCGGGAGCGGGAAGCGGTCCGGGCTGCGGCCAGAAAAGAGGCCGGACAGGCCGGCCCGAAAAAGGTCCCGAAGACTCTGAACGTGGGGAAGTCCATTGACCCGGATACCACCCGTGAAGAGGTTCCGGCCGACTTCGTGCCCGACGGCGAAGAGCCAAAGTGGGAAGAACCGACGAAAAACAAACAGGTGTAAAATAAAAATTTATCGAATATGGCGCATTGCAAGTGCAGTGCGCCATATTTTTGACCAGTTTTTCTCACATTCCCTCCAAAAATAAGATATAATTTCGGAGAAAAGCAGAATTAATTGACAAAAATCTGCCATACTGTTATAAAATTATCAAATACTGTTGCACAAAGTTTTGAATAGTGTTAATATTTTAACGAAATCGGGAGAGCAGATTCCGAGAAAACATACCTTAGTATGGAGGGAACCAACATGAGTGAACCCAAAACCGCCGCCAATCTGGTGGACAGCGTCGAAAAACTTGAGGTGAAACTGGCCGAAGTCCGTGCAGCCCAGAAGAAGTTCTCGACCTATTCCCAGGAGCAGGTTGATAAGATCTTCCGCGCAGCGGCACTCGCCGCCAACCATGCCCGCATTCCGCTTGCCCAGATGGCAGTGGAGGAGACTGGCATGGGCGTCATGGAGGACAAGGTCATCAAAAACAACTATGCCTCCGAGTATATCTACAACAAGTACAAAAATACCAAAACCTGCGGAGTCATCGAAGAGGATGACTCTTTCGGCACCAAAAAGATTGCAGAGCCCATCGGCGTCATTGCAGCCGTCATCCCGACGACCAACCCTACTTCTACCGCCATCTTCAAGTGCCTGATTGCTCTGAAGACCCGCAACGGCATCGTCATCAGCCCGCATCCCCGTGCCAAGAAGTGCACCATCGAGGCGGCGAAAATCGTGCTCGATGCAGCGGTAAAAGCCGGTGCACCGGAGAATATCATCGGCTGGATTGATATCCCGAGCCTGGACATGACGCAGCTTCTGATGTCCGATGCAGATATCATCCTCGCCACCGGCGGTCCCGGCATGGTTCACGCCGCCTACTCCAGCGGAAAACCGGCCCTCGGCGTCGGCCCCGGCAACACGCCGGCCATCATCGACAAGTCGGCGGATATCCTGGTGGCGGTCAATTCCATCATCCATTCCAAAACCTTTGATAACGGCATGATCTGCGCCTCCGAGCAGTCCTGTATTGTACTGGACGACATCTATGACGACGTCAAGGCAGAATTCGCCCGCCGCGGCTGCTATTTCCTCAATGAGGAGGAAAAAGAGAAGGTCCGCAAGACCATCATCATAAACGGCGCACTGAATGCAAAGATTGTCGGCCAGAAGGCGGCTAAAATTGCCGAGCTCGCCGGCGTCACGGTTCCCGCCGCCACCAAGATTCTCATCGGTGAAGTGGACAGCGTCGATTTCGCCGAAGAGTTTGCACATGAAAAGCTCTCTCCGGTTCTCGCCATGTATCGCGCCGAGGATATCGAGGATGCCTTCACTAAGGCGGAGGCCCTGATTGAGGGCGGCGGATATGGCCACACCTCCAGTCTCTATGTCGACGAGGTCCATCACCGGGAGATCATCGACGAGTTCCAGGAGCGCATGAAGACCTGCCGCATTCTTGTCAACACACCTTCTTCCCAGGGCGGTATCGGCGACCTCTACAACTTCAAGCTCGCTCCGTCGCTGACCCTCGGCTGCGGCAGCTGGGGCGGCAACTCGGTCTCCGAGAACGTCGGGGTCAAACACCTGCTCAATATCAAGACGGTTGCCGAGAGGAGAGAGAACATGCTGTGGTTCCGCGCACCTGAAAAGACATATATTAAGAAAGGCTGCCTTCCGGTTGCACTCGATGAGCTGGGAACAGTCATGGGCAAAAAGAAGGCCTTCATCGTTACCGATAACTTCCTGTATGCCAATGGCTATACGGCGGGAATTGAGAAGAAGCTGGAAGAGATGAATATCAAATTCACCACTTTCTCCAATGTCGAGCCGGATCCGAAGCTCAAAAACGCGGTCCAGGGCGCAGAGCTGATGCGCGCTTTTGCTCCGGACGTCATTATCGCCGTCGGCGGCGGATCCGCAATGGACGCCGCAAAAATTATGTGGGTGCTCTATGAGCATCCGGAGGCTGACTTCCACGACATGGCCATGCGGTTCATGGATATCCGCAAACGTGTCTACACCTTCCCGAAGATGGGTGAAAAAGCCTATTTCATTGCCGTTCCGACTTCCTCCGGCACAGGCTCGGAAGTCACTCCGTTCGCCGTTATCACGGATGAGAGCGACGGCGTGAAATACCCGCTGGCCGACTATCAGCTCATGCCGAATATGGCCATTGTCGATGCCGACATGATGATGAACGCTCCGAAGGGCCTGACCTCTTCCTCGGGTATTGATGCGGTCTCCCACGACCTCGAGGCGCTGGCCTCCGTCATGGCTACCCCGTATACCGACGGTCTTGCCATCGAGTCCCTGAAGCTGATCTTCCAGTACCTGCCCCGTGCCTATAAGGACGGCCCCAACGATCCGGAGGCCCGTGAAGCCATGGCCAACGCCGCCACGATGGCCGGCATGGCTTTCGCCAACGCCTTCCTCGGCGTCATGCATTCCTGCGCCCACAAGCTCGGCGCATACCACCACATTCCGCACGGTGTCGCCAATGCTCTGATGATGGATCAGGTGCTCTACTTTAACGCCGCAGAGGTTCCGACCAAGATGGGAACCTTCTCCCAGTACAAATATCCGAATACGCTCCACAAATACGCGGAGGCCGCCCGTGCGCTGGGCTGCCAGGGCAAGGACGATGAGGAGCTCCTGGATGCGCTGGTCGCAAAGATTGACGCCCTCAAGGAAGAGATCGGCATCAAACCGTCCATCCGCGACTACATTCCGGATGAAGAGGCATTCCTGAGCACCCTCGACGAGATGAGCCTGAATGCCTTCGATGACCAGTGCACCGGTGCCAACCCGCGCTACCCGCTGGTCAGTGAGATCAAACAGCTTTATCTGAACGCCTACTACGGCCGCAATACCAAAGCGGACCGGGTCTGATGAGAGAGGGGGACATTTCCATGGATACCACCAAGATGAAAGTGCTTGCCAAGCGGGAGAAAAAAATTCTCTATGTGGACGGAAACCGCCGGATTAAGGTCTTTGACGCGGACTTCTCCAAGAAAGACGTGCTCAACGAGGCCTACAACCAGGCCTGTGTCGAGGAGACGGGTCTGCCGGTACCGAAAGTACTGGAAGTGCTCAAGGTGGACGGCAACTGGGCCATTGCCACCGAGTATATCGAGGGCACGACGATGACCGATCTCATGAAGCAGCATCCGGAGAAGATGGATGAATATATGGATGAGTTCGTCGACCTCCAGCTCCGGGTCCTGTCCAAGGAGGCACCGGGACTGCGGAAACTGCGCGACAAGATGCAGGCCAAGATCAGCCAGTCCGACCTGGATCTCACAACTCGCTACGAACTCCACACCCGGCTCGATTCGCTGCCAAAACATAAATTCCTCTGCCACGGGGACTTCAATCCGTCTAATGTTATTGTTACCCCGAACGGAGCCAAATATATTATCGACTGGTCCCATGCGACCCAGGGCAACAAATCCGCCGATGCGGCACGTACCTACCTGCTCTTCGCCCTGACCGGCTTCCGCCTCTCCGGCAATCAGGCGCTTGCAGACCAGTATATGGATCTGTTCTGCAGCAAGAGCGGCATTGAGAAGAAATATGTCCAGCAGTGGATTCCAATTGTCGCCGCCGCCCAGTCGGTGAAGGGCAATCCCGAGGAACGGGATCTCCTTCTCAAATGGGCCAACGTAGTCGACTACGAATAAGAATCCGGGCTTCGGCCGCAGACTTGTTTGAGTCTGCGGCCTTTTTTATATCCCTGCAACATTTTCTCCGTTTTGGACGTGTCTGTCATGAGGGTGGTATGATATCCTAAGTTAAGGAAATGATCCACCACGACACAAAAGAGAGGTTTAAGAATGGAAGAGACTGCGGTACCGCTTCTTCTTCGCATCCGAAACAGCATTTTCCGGTTTGCTGCCCTGTTCGCACCGAAGAGGGAAGATGCAGCTGCGGACGGCGACGACGCTCTTGCCGCGCATGTGCTGAACACCTATGGCGACATGCTCTACCGGCTGGCGTATTCTTATGTCCACTGCCGGGAAGACGCGGAAGAACTGCTTCAGGACACCGTGCTGCGGCTGCTGGAAAAACGCCCTGCGTTTACTTCAGAAGAACACTGCAAGGCGTGGCTCATCCGTGTCTGCAGCAATCTGAGCAAAGACCGCATCCGCTATAACGGCCGCCGCAAAACGGATGAGCTGGAAGAGAACCTCGCCGCTGAAGGGCGGGAGGATCTCAACTTTGTATGGGATGCTGTCAAAAAGCTTCCGGCCAAATACGCCGAAGTCATCCATCTTTACTACTACGAAGGCTATGCCACCGCGGAAATCGCCGAGATCCTCCAGAAGAAGGAGTCTACGGTCCGCTCCAACCTGCGGCGGGCGAGAATCCAGCTGCGGGACGTGTTGGGGGAGGCGTACGATTTTGAATAAATATACGGAAATTATGGACCGCGTCCGCCTGGCGCCGGAGCAGGAGATGCGCATCCGTAAGAATATTCAGAAAGAGCGACGCAGCGGGCGCCGCAGCCGGCGGCAGAACCGCGGTGTATGGGCGGCCTCATTCTTTGTGGCGGTTCTGGCTGTCTCACTGCTGGCGTATTTTATCGGCGGGCCGTCCGTGGAACCGGACCGCGGTGTCGGGACGCAGCCCGCACAGGTTACAGTGGCTTCAACAGCGGTACAGGGCAATTTGCCCCGGTGCACACCGGCAGTATCGGCTCCGGCTTCTCCGCCGGCTGTTCGGACCCCGGTTCGCAGACAGCCGGCAGCATCCGGCGGCGGACAGCCACAGGTGCAGAATGCAGCGGAACCGGCTGTACAGTCCCAGGAGCCGGTGCTGGGGAATGCTGCGGAACCGCAGGATGAATCCTCCGGTCCGCTGGTCGGCTCTTATTTTGTGGAGAACGCAGAGGAGACGACAACGGAACCGGAAACAGAAGAAGAGGAGACCGCTCCTCCGTCAGAAATTTCCATCGAATGAGAAAAGAGACCCTCCCTTGCCGGGAGGGTCTCCTGCTTTATGCGTCCTGAAGACTTTCGACGATGGCGGCTGCGGCCGAGGGGATGTCCTCAGCCAGAACGGCCGATGGGTTCAGAAGGACGTCCAGAATGCCGCCGGTACAGCTAATGACCTCCGCCAGAATGCCATGGCGGCGGAAGACGTCGGGGGAGCCGTGGAACGGGATTTGTCCCCGGATCTGCATCCCGTTTTCTCCAATGCGAAACCGCCCTTCCGGGACCATTTCACAGAGGAGGCCGTAGAGCTGCCTGATTTTGGCCGCATGTGCGCGTCGGATCTTCCGGATCTGCGTATTGATATGTCCGTCCCGAAGGTAGCCGCAGAGCGCAATCTGCTCCGTCTTGCTGGCGGTCTGCGCAAAGCAGGCGCGTTTTTCCCGGAACCGGTCCAGGAGCGGATCCGTCAGCACCATAAAAGAGATATGGATGCCAGGAGTCAGAACATTGGCAAAAGAACTCAGATATACGATGTTGTCGGTGCTGGAAAGGGCATACAGCGACGGAGTCGGTTTCGATGCATAGAGAAAGTCGTTGTCAAAGTCGTCCTCGAGGATCAGACTGGACCTGGCCTCGCTGTGGGCCACAAGTTCCAGGCGGCGGGAGATGGGCATGACTTTCCCGTAACGCGTCATGTGAGAGGGAGAGACGTAGATAACATCTGCATCTTTATCCTTGACGTGTATGGTGAATCCATGGGAGCAGAATGCATCAATGCCCTGCAGGAAGCTGCGGTCCGGGAACGAGACGGTCCCAGTCTCCGGAAGCACGGAACAGAGAATATAGAACAGGGACTGGATGCCGGCGCCCACGACGATGTGGTCCGGTGACGCGAGAACATTGCGTTTGTCCCGGATATAGTCGGCGATGGCCTCACGCAGATCGGCTTCTCCCTGCACTTCCGAGTAGGAGCAGAGTCGGTCCTCCTGCCGGAGAGCGCTGTTCATGTAGCGGTGCCAGAGCCGGACATCGAAGCTCGCGTCGTCGGCGAAGCCGCTTTTCAGGTCATAGCGGACCGGGACAGCCTCGGCAGTATGGCTGACGGCGGCCGGCGCAGCGTTTTTCGGTGCATAAGAGACAAAGAAGCCCCGCTTGGGAGAGGGCAGAATATAGCCCTCTGCCTGGAGAGAAAAATAGGCGTTTTCCACGGTGGTGGTGCTGACAGAGAACAGGGCGGCGGCTTTCCGGATGGAGGGCATCCGGTCGCCCCGGCGCATTTGCCCGGAGCGGATGCGGTCTTTATAGTAATGGTAGAGCTGGAGATATTTTTTCATAGTAAAATCTGTATACTAAAAAAACATTGAATTTGTCTGTTTCTTGATGTACATATCAAGTATATACTTTGGACATAACGAAGTTCAACCAAAAGAAAAGAGGTAATTTTATGGCTTCCCCATCGTATCGGAAGAAAAAATACAAGGTCAATCCGACGACAGTCAAAGTGACACAGGCCGGTCTCTTTACGGCTGTTATCTTTGTCTTCACCATGTTCGTCAAAATCCCGGTCTATACCGGATACGTCCATCTCGGAGATGCATTCATCTACCTCTATGCAGCGATGGGCGGCGGCGTCTGGGCGCTGCTGGCGGGCTCGCTCGGTGCAGCTCTGGCAGATCTGGCCGGAGGATTCGGCGCCTATGCCATTCCGACGGTTATTATCAAAGCTCTGGTGGCACTGCCTTTTGTTCTCGCAGCACGCCATCAGGAGAAAATTCTAAATCTCTGGACCGGGCTGATGAATATTGTCGCGGCGATTATCTCCACCGGCGGCTACTTCATTGCCAACTACATTCTCTTTCGCGATACGGCAGTTGCCAGCATTCCATTTACCATTCTGCAGGCGGCAGGCAGTACGGTGGTCTTCCTGCTTGCGGCGGCGGCACTGGATCGCGCGGGTATGAAACAGCGGATGCTCTCCTATACCGGCAGGCCGACAGAGAAAAAGGCGGAGGTACATTCCTGAAGCCCTGTCGGGGAATCCTGTTTCCGGAATGAAACAAA
Organism: uncultured Oscillospiraceae bacterium; assembly: GCA_900542575.1. Lineage (GTDB taxonomy): Bacteria > Bacillota > Clostridia > Oscillospirales > Acutalibacteraceae > RUG420. The sequence goes on along the minus strand of UQOE01000006.1, from coordinate 91 downwards.
AAGGGATTGCTGCGGACGGTAAGTCTGCAGCAATCCCTTTTTGTATAATCGAAAACCCCGCGATTGTCGCGGGGTTCCGTGAAGTTATACA
>UQOE01000005.1 GCA_900542575.1 uncultured Oscillospiraceae bacterium | reverse complement strand
TCTTAAAGTTTTCATGGCTGCGCTCGGTCTGAGCAGCCCAGTACTTGTCGGCCGGAACTTTGACTTCTCCGAGGGAGTCGTGTTCAATCCGATAATTCTTCATGTCATTCTGGTCCATCAATCCATGTCCTTTCTCATATGACAGATTCGAAGATTCTCCAGAATCCGGAACACAGAGGAACCGGCATTCAGGCGGTTCTCCCGGTGAAACGAATTCTATAGTTGTTAATTTTAGGACAATGATGGGGTGGGTAAAACAAAAAGTTTGTTAAATAATGTAACTTTGTTAAAAACAGGACAAATGGCACACCTGAATTGTGCAGTTACGCTATGCTAATAGAGTACTTTTTCCAATAAGTCCCGCTTTTATGCCCGTATCTATCAAATTGTGCCCGGTTTTCTTGTGCACAAGCCCTATTATGTGTGTTATATAATTAACAATATAAAGTAAGAAAAAGCAGGACAACGCAAAGCGAAGTCCTGCTCTTTCTTACTTATGGGTATTTGGATATATTATGGAAAGCGGGCGGAATTTATGGGGAATTCCGTCTGCGACTATTATTATAATTCAAAATCAGGATCTTTCAACCCCTAATCAGCCCAAGTATTGAATTTTATATTTTTATCTAAAACAGTGCGCTTTTTTCATATTATTTTTTGAGATTTTGAAAATTTGATATCTGGTTCATCCAGATATCAGTTGATTTTTACAGTTCAGCCGTCTAAGATAGAAGTGTAGATCGATGCAGATAGGAGTGACTTTTTATGGAATTTCAGACTCTGTCCACACCCAGTCTCAAGGATCTTTTTGTCAATACCATACAGAGCGCAATTCTGAGCGGAGAACTAAAAGTTGGGGAAAAGCTGCCGTCCGAGCGGGAATTTTCGGAGAAGATGCAGGTCAGCCGTGCTGTTGTCAACGCCGGTCTCAGTGAGCTGATGGACCGCGGTCTGGTGGAAGTCCGTCCACGCAAAGGGACCTACGTTGCAGACTTTAAACGCAATGGGAATCTCGAAACCCTGAATGCCATTCTCGACTACCGGGACATCAGTTTTGCGGACTCCTCTATCCGGTCACTTCTCGAATTTCGAAAGCTCACCGATCATCTCGCCGTCGACCGCATCATTCCAACGGCCAGCGATGATGAGATCAATCTTCTGAAAAAGAAAATTAATGCTATGAACCGTGCAGAGACCATAGAGGACACGGTCTCCTGTGCCCTGGAATATTATCATGAATTCTGCTACGCCAGCGGAGATATGATTCTCCCCCTCATCGTCATGTCTTTTAAGGAATCCATCAGCAAACTATGGACCAAGTACTGCAGATCCTATGGGACCGAGAGCCTTAAATACAGTCTTTCCCAGATGTTTCGATACGTAGAAGCCCGAGATCTGGAAAAAGCACACCAGTGGGCAGATGAGACACTGAACCGTTCCATCAGCGGAGACCGTCCCGTCTATGACACCTGAAAGAAGCATATGAAAAACAGCGGCCAGCTTGTCAGCTGGCCGCTGTTTATTTACTTATTTATTTTACTGCAGTTCCGTTCTTTTTTGCCGCGCGCTCAGCCCGGTGAATCTTCACCTGCCGCTTCAGGGCATACGGGAGAATCGCTTTCATCTTGTCTTCCGTCCGAACCATGGTGCTGCACTCCGGGTGCTCCCGGTGGAGATGTATGGCATCGAATTTGCAATGGGTTGTGCAGATGCCGCAGCCGATGCATTTATTTTCATCGACGACAGATGCACCGCACTTCAGACAGCGTGCCGTCTCCATCTGAACCTGCTCTTCGGTAAAGGGGAGCTTTGCATCCCGGAAAGAGTTTTTCTCATCAATGGCAGAATTGAAGCCTGCCTTCTGACGGGGTGTCTTATCATATTCACCGATGACAACATCCATTTTGTTCAATGCGACGTATTCGCGCCAGTCACGGCCGATCCGCATATCGGTGCCCCGCTGGACATAGCGATGGATGGACTCTGCGCCCATACGGCCAGCAGCAATGGCATCAATGACAAACTTCGGACCGGTATAGACATCTCCGCCGACAAAAATATCATCCTGTGCGGTCTGATAGGTCTTTGGATCGGCAACCGCGCCGTTGCCCCGGCCGAGCTCGACCTTCTCTCCGTCGAGCAGATGGCCCCATACGATGGACTGACCGATACTCAGATAGACATTGTCCGCATCGACGGTCATGGTGTCATTCTCATCATAGCTCGGGCTGAAGCGGTGCTCCTCATTGAAGACGGAAGTGCATTTTTTGAAGACGACGGCTTTGGCTCTGCCGTTCTCATCCAGGACAATTTCCTTCGGGCCCCAGCCGTTCTGAATGACGGTCCCCTCTCCCTCCGCGTCAGCAATCTCCTCGTCGGAGGCGGGCATTTCGTCTCTCTGCTCGAGGCAGAACATAGTAACCGAATCAGCGCCGCAGCGGTGAGCCGTACGTGCTACATCAATGGCGACATTGCCGCCGCCGATGACAACAGCCGGACCGGAAATCTTATAGTCCTCGTTCTGGCCGACCTTGCGGAGGAAATTGACGGCCATCTCTACATTTTCCGCGTCCTCACCGGGCACACCGGCTTTGCGTCCGCCCTGGCAGCCGATTCCGAGATAGAAAGCCTTATAGCCCTGCGCACGGAGATCGTCCAGTGTAAGGTCCTCGCCGACGTCCACGCCGCATTTGAACTCAACGCCCATCTCGCGAAGAACGTCAATTTCTGCAGCGACAACATCTTTCTCCAGTTTGAAAGACGGAATGCCATATACAAGCATGCCGCCCGGCTTCTCATTGCGGTCGAAGACGGTCGGATGATAGCCTTTAAGGGCAAGATAGTAGGCACAGGAAAGACCGGCCGGGCCGGCACCGATGACCGCCACCTTCTCCGGGAATCCATTCGGGTTCAGCGTCGGAGCCTCTTTCTTCGGGATATAGCGGGTATCCGCAAACAGATCCTGCTGTGCGATAAAGTTTTTCACCTCATCAATTGAGATGGCTTCATCCACATTGCCTCTTGTGCACTCCGCCTCACAGCGGCGGTTGCAGATCCTTCCGCAGACAGCCGGAAGGGGGTTGTCTTTCTTGATGAGTTCCAATGCTTCCGCGTAGCGGCCCTCTTTTGCAAGCTGCAGATAGCCCTGGATGGCGATGTGAGCCGGACATGCCGTTTTACACGGAGACGTACCAGTAGCATAGGTCTGGACGCGTGCGGTATCACGATAATTCCAGTCCCACTTGCTCTCGTCCCAGCGGACCGCATCCGGAAGTTCGTGCTTCGGGTACTGGATCTCGCCGTGATTCGTGCAGAGCTTCTGTCCGAGCTTGACCGCACCGGCCGGGCAGTGCTCCACGCACTGTCCGCATGCAACGCAGTTCTCCTTCTCAACCCGGGCTACATAGGCAGAGCGGGAGAGATTTGGTGTGTTGAAGAGCTGCGAGGTACGAAGCGCATTGCAGATGTTGATGTTGCAGTTACAGATGCCAAGGATCTTGTTCTCGCCATCGATATTGGTAATCTGATGGACGTAGCCCATCTCCTCCGCGCGCTCCAGAATTTCGAGAACTTCTTCGCGGGAGATATAGGTGCCGCCCTTGTTGGTTTCAACAACGTAGTGGGCCATGTCGCCGACCGCGATGCACCAGTCCTCCGGGTCGTCGCCGCAGCCCTCGCCTTTGGTTCTGCGCTCCAGGCGGCAGGAACATGGCGATTTTGCATAGACATCGTACTTATCCAGCCAATGGGAAATATGCTCCACGTCAGCCGTGGTGTTCTCATGTTCAATCGCCTTTTCCACCGGGACGACATGCATGCCGATGCCGGCGCCTCCCGGAGGGACCATAGGAGTGACTTTGGTCAGCGGCAGGTACGTCATGGCGTCAAAGAAATCAGCCAGTTCCGGATGGGCTTCCAGCTGTTTTTCATTCATGTTGGTGAACTCGGCGGAGCCCGGAATGAACTGGGCAACCTGGTACTGACGCTGATGATCCGGGCGCTCATGGTTCCACTCGACGACACCTACCTCAGAGAGATGGTCAATGATTGGACGAAGCTCTTCCTCGCTCATCTTCGTCTTTTTCATGATTTCCTCAAAGGTTTTCGGCTTGCGCAGACCCATTTTCAGTGCCACAGCCGCCTCTTCGTCGGATATGACGGCATTGAGTCCGAAATACTCCGGCGCATCCTTGTCAATCTTCACGCCGACGCGGTCCGTCACCATTTTCCCGAGTTTGGCGACATTCTTATTCAGAGGGCGTGTGTCGCTCCCCATTTCGTGAAACGTATACTTATAGTCCATAAAGTACCTCCCAAAGCATACCGAAATCTGATCCTTCTCCGCACCTCATCCCAGCTGAGAACTTACAGCACCATTGTAGGGACCTGTTAAATAAATAGCAATATAAATGGCGGAGTTATGCGGAATTTCAGTTATTTGCACAAGGAAGGCACATTGTTTTCTGACAGAAAACATGGTAGAATTTTTATGTGATATCTGGTACATCCAGAAACAGAAAGGAGACTTTCCATGAAACTTTCCAAGCTCAGTTCTCCGACTCTGAAGGACCTGTTTGTCCAGCAGATTCAGGACGGCATCATCTCGGGACAGCTGAAAATCGGAGATCGTCTCCCCTCCGAACGGGAGTTCTCCGAACAAATGCAGGTCAGTCTGACCGTCGTCCATTCCGGTCTTCAGGAACTGGAACGGCGCGGTTTTGTCCGTATTCTTCCCCGAAAAGGCGCCTATGTCGCAAATTATAAAAAGTACGGCAACGCTGAGACGCTCAGTGCACTCATGGAGTATACCGGGGGCCAGATGGGCAATGAGACCATCCGCTCTATTCTCGACATCCGCAAAATAACACAGCTGTTCATAACAGAACGGGTCATTCAAAAAGCGACGGAAGAAGATTTCAGCCGCCTTGGCAAGCTGCTTGCTGACCTCGCACTCTCCCGCTCCAACGAAGAAGTCGCCGCCAACATATTCAAATTCTGGCACGAAGTCTGTTTTATCAGCGGAGACACAATAGTACCGCTGGCTGTATACGCTTTCCAGTCCCCCATCACGACACTTTGGCTCCGCTACTGCCGGCTGTATGGCAAAGAGGAACTCATCGAGAATACGAAAACAGCCTATAATTTGATGGTTGCAAGAGATGTGGAAGGTTCCAAAGCGCATGCCGAGTTCAGCGTCGAGCGCTGTATAAGCGGCGACCGGCCTTTATACTTTCAGGTAGAAAACGAATAACAGCAGAAAAAGGGTCTGTCCTTTCGGACAGACCCTTTTTATACCTTACGAGACATACAGCCGATTGCCGTCGTAGTCCACTGTCATGGTCGTACCCGGAACCGGATCGTCGGCGATGATCTTGCGGGCCACCAGCGTCTCGATGTTGGACTGGATGAACCGTTTGAGCGGACGTGCACCGTACTGCGGATCGAACGCAGTATCTATCATGTACTGTTTTGCGCGGTCTGTGACCGAGAGCTTCAGCTGTTTGTCGGACATCCGTCCTTCCAGATCTGCCAGCTGCAGGTCAACGATCTTGTCGATGTTCTCCTTGGTCAGCGGTTTGTAGTAGATGATCTCATCCAGACGGTTCAGGAACTCAGGACGGAAGCTACGCTTGAGCAGCTGGTCGACCTGGCTGCGGGCCTCCTCGCTGATTTCCCCATCCGGGGTAATGCCGTCCAGAATGATATCCGAACCGAGGTTTGAAGTCATGATGATAATGGTGTTCTTGAAGTCGACGGTTCTGCCCTGGGAGTCGGTAATACGTCCATCATCCAGAACCTGGAGCAGGACATTGAAGACATCCGGATGGGCTTTTTCCACTTCATCGAAGAGGACGACAGAGTACGGTTTTCTGCGGACTGCCTCGGTCAGCTGGCCGCCCTCATCATAGCCCACATATCCGGGCGGTGCGCCGATCAGGCGGGATACGGAGTATTTCTCCATGTACTCGGACATATCAATCCGGACCATGGCCTTTTCATCGTCAAACAGGGCCTCTGCCAGCGCTTTGGCCAGCTCAGTCTTGCCGACGCCGGTGGGTCCCAGGAACATAAACGAACCGATGGGACGATTCGGGTCCTGGATGCCGGCACGCGAGCGGATGATGGCGTCGCTGACTTTTTGGACAGCTTCATCCTGGCCGATCACCCGTTTATGCAGGATATCGTCCAGATGGAGCAGTTTCTTCCGCTCACTCTCCATCAGTTTGGAGACCGGAATGCCGGTCCACTTGGAGACGATCCTGGAGATCTCCTCCTCGGTGACCTTGTCGTGGAGCAGGCTGTCTTTGCCGTTTTCGGCTTCAGCGGCCTCCTGTTCACACTTCTTGTACTCCTCCTGCAGTTTCGGCAGCTCGCCGTACTTCAGCTCAGCTGCTTTATTGAGGTCGTATTCGTTTTCAGCATGTTCAATCTGCGACTTCACATCTTCAATCTGTTCCCTCAAAGCGGCAACCTTGTTGATGGATTCCTTCTCCCGCTCCCATTTTGCTTTCATTCCGTTAAAGGTCTCACGCTTCTCGGCGAGTTCCTTCTGGATCTCCTCAAGATGGGCTTTGGAGAGGTTGTCCTCCTCTTTCTTCAGCGCCGCCTCCTCGATCTCAAGCTGCATGATCTTGTGTTCGATCTCATCCATCTCTGTGGGCATGGAGTCAATCTCAGTCTTGACTTTGGCGCACGCCTCATCCACCAGATCGATCGCCTTGTCGGGCAGGAAACGGTCGGTGATATAGCGGTCGGAAAGAGTTGCGGCGGCAATGAGCGCCTGGTCCTGAATCTTGACGCCGTGATAGACCTCATAGCGCTGCTTCAGGCCACGCAGAATGGCGATGGTGTCTTCCACCGAAGGCTCATCGACCATGACGGGCTGGAATCGACGCTCCAGAGCGGCATCTTTCTCGATGTACTCGCGGTACTCGTTCAGAGTTGTGGCACCAATGCAGTGCAGTTCACCGCGGGCCAGCATTGGTTTTAGAATATTGCCCGCGTCCATGGCGCCGTCTGCCTTGCCGGCACCGACAATGGTGTGCAGCTCATCGATAAAGAGGATAATCTGGCCGTCCGAGGATTTAACCTCGTTCAGAACGGCTTTCAGACGTTCCTCAAATTCACCGCGGAACTTAGCGCCTGCAATCAGCGAACCCATGTCCAGAGAAAAGATGGTGCGATTCTTCAGGTTGTCCGGGACATCTCCGCGAACAATTCGCTGTGCCAGCCCCTCGGCGATTGCTGTCTTGCCGACGCCAGGCTCACCGATAAGTACCGGGTTGTTTTTGGTCTTCCGGGAAAGGATCCGGATCACATTTCGGATTTCGTCGTCGCGGCCGATGACAGGGTCCAGCTTCTGGTTACGGGCCAGTTCGGTCAGATCCTGACCGTATTTTTTGAGGACATCATAGGTATCCTCCGGGTTGTCAGTAGTAACTTTCTGATTTCCGCGCACTGCTTTCACCGCCTCCAGATAGTTGTTGGTGTTAATTCCATGGCGCTGGAAGAGCTGCTTGAGCTCTCCGTCTGCGGTGGCGAGAATGCCATACAGCAAATGCTCAACAGACGTGTACTCGTCCTGCATTTTGCCGGCCAGGGATTCGGCCTCAGCAAAGACACGCGTCAGGCCCTGAGAAGCGTAGACGCGGTCCGCCGTCGCACCCGATACCTTCGGGAACCGGCTGATGAGCGCCGTGACCTCCTGCTGCAGCATCTGCGGGTTTGCACCGCATTTATTCATAAGTTCCGGTGCCAGTCCACCGTCCTGCCCCAGCAGAGCGGAGAAAAGATGCTCCGGCATCAGTGTCTGGTTGCCGTACTGCGCGGCAATTTTCTGCGCGCTCTGTACCGCTTCCAGTGATTTTTGGGTATATTTGTCAAAATTCATACAAATACCTCCCCCTCCAGATAATTCTGATAAATTTTGGAAATTTCCTCAGACGGGTCTTCCGCATCCGAAGAAAAGAAGGTTTTCAGTGCTTTGTCAAACGTGTTGATATAAGAACTGATGACGTCTCCAACCGTGAGGCCGGAGAGGTCAGTCTGAGGATGTCGTCGGAAATGCAGCTTCAGACGGCGTGTATATTTGCCGTTGGAATAAGAGCGCTGCAGATCGTCAAAATACCTCTGCTCCATGTCGTCCCAGATTTGGTAAAACGTATCCAGTGCTGCAAGAAGCGTCTTGTTCTGGGTCCGCAGGCTCACCCTCAGTTCGCCGATGACCCCGTCCTCGATCTGCCGGTAGAGTTCTACATTGTAGCGGACCGAGGGGTTGTATTTATATTGGATAGCCGACCGCAGGGAAAACAGTGTGTCGGTCGGCAGGCTTTGCATTTGAAAAGCATGGCGTCCATTGTCATCATCAAGAAGCAGGGCCTCCATTCGTTCAAAGATTTCATGCATACGCTTTTCAGGCGTCGTCAGCGACACCTGTTCTGCGAGAATCTGATTAATCATGTTGGAGCGATTTGTATTGTTCCGATACGCCAGCCGGTCTATTTCCTGAACAACCTCGTCGCTGAGCACAAGGGAGTAAACACTCTTGCTCATGATCTTTGCTCCTTTCTCATGTTCCAACATACATTATATCTCGTTTTAATAACTTGTCAACTATTTTATATAAATTTATTTGCGAGTTTTATATGTTCTCAAACACGTTTTTCGTGTAGCGGAAGTTCTGTTATGATAAAATGAAAACAGAGCATCTGAATTGAGGCGGTCAAAATGAAACCATATCTGTCCAACGCATTCCATCATCTCCATACCATCGACAAACACCGGTTTCTGGTTTTCGTCCACTGCGTCCGGGCCGGGATTCCCCTCCAGGGCCTGACCCACGATCTCTCCAAATACTCCCTCGCCGAATTTCTCATCGGGGTACGGTACTTTCAGGGAGATCACTCGCCCAACGTGGAAGAGCGCCGTGAGAAAGGATACTCCACTGCCTGGCTGCACCACAAAGGGCGGAATCGCCACCATTTTGAATACTGGTTTGACAACTGCGCCGCTACCGGCCGTCTGGAGCCGGTCAAAATGCCGACCCGCTATGTAATAGAGATGTTCTGTGACCGGGTCGCCGCCAGCAAAGTCTATAAAGGGAGCACCTACACCGACCGCACTCCCCTCGACTATTTTCTGGCCCACGACTATTCCCATATCATGCACCCGGAGACGGAGGCCCTTCTGAAAAAGCTGCTCGAGATACTGGCGGAGCAGGGAGAATCTGCCGCATTTGCCTATATTCGAACCCTGAAGAAATAAAACAGCGACGACCAGCCACCAAGGCTGGTCGTCGCTGTTTCCAGACATTATTTTTCACTGGCATTCGGCACACATCTGTACAACACAGAGCAGCGCCCATTAGCTGTGCTTTTCCTTTTCGTGTTCATGCTCCCGCGCTTTGCGGGCCTCTTTTTCCGCTTCCTCCTGCTGTTTTTTTCGCTCCTCGGCACGTTTTACTTCTTTGCGCATAACGAGGTCCGAGGTCTCACAGGTGAGCTTGCCCGCATTGGCACATGCTGCAGCCGCAATGCCAAGCTGTGCCCGGCCGGCGGGGCTGTTCAGAACATCTTCCCGCGCTTTGGTATTGATGCCGCGCATCGTGTTCAGATAGCTGTCAAAAGTCTCAGTATAGGATGAGATAAACAGATTATAAAAAGTGGCGACATCCATAGCCTTTATCTGCTGTTCCAAAAAGAGGCCGATTACGGAAATAGATAGCGACTGCTTTAAAATGCAGATCATCAGCAGGTAGGCAAGGTGTTCCCGGCGGTATTTCTTTTTTACCGGCGCCGGCATGATGCCCATTTTGACGTAGTTGTTCACCATGGAAGAGGTCAGAATTTTACTGTGGGAACTGTGTTCTTCCTCCCCCGCTCTCTCTCCGGACTTCGGCTGGAGATAACGCTCCATGAGTTCAATGACCTGGTCCATATAAAGCGGGATATCGGGGAAATCCTCCCATTTGGGGTAATTCATCTGCGAATACTGGGTAAGGATGCTGTCGACATCCTCATAAACATTATATAATACGTCTTCCACTTGGGATACTGCCTCACATTTCGTATTAGAATACAAAGTCACGTCATATATAATAACAGGAGTCTTTGTCTTCTCACATTCTACCAGATCGACGGCATCGGAACAAGGCGTACGGCCTTGTTTTTTACCCATAGGGCCTGTAAAATAATAGATAAATTCGTTCCAGAAAATAAGCTTACGGAGGCGTCATTTTGGCAGATCACAGCGTAAAGAAACCAGATTCTGCAGAAGAGGAAGACCTCTTTGAGGTTGCCGTCCGCAGAGAAGGTACCGAGAAGACCATCCGCGAAGATACGGACCGCGAAGAGTACGACCGAATGCTGAAAAAGCAGGAGAAGCTCGCGCGCCGTCAGGCAAGGAAAAACATCCGCGCTGAGGAAAATGCGCTGAAGAAAGAAGAGAAGGAAAAGCAGAGAGCAGAACGGGAGCAGAAGAAGGAAGATGCAAAAGCGCCGTCCAATTCTGCATCTGCGTTGAAATCAGACACTGAGAAGACGGAATCAAATACGACGGACCAAAAACCGGCTCCGGATGTCGCGCTTCCCGAAGACAGTGAATCCAGCGGGGAATACGGCGGAATTGTCGGACCGGTCCCGCCCTCTCCCGGTGAGCCGAAGGCCCCGCAGCATGCTTCAGCTGCACCGCGGGGGCGCTATGCCAAGGTTCTTACAACCGGGCAGTATGTCGGCACTTTCTGTCTCATGCTCATTCCGTTTATCAATATTATCTGCGTCATCGTATGGGCACTTGGAGGCGCAAAGAACCCCAACAAAGTAAACTTTGTCCGGGGCTGTATTGCCTTCTTTCTCATCGAAGTCCTGCTGACTGCGCTGATAGGCGGCGGCTACTATATTTACCTCAATCAGAATGAAAGCCGGTATTTAAGCCGGCTCAACCATGAGACAAACGGCCTTATCAATTATTTCGATATCGACCACTACGATGAGCTCAAACGTCTGAAAAACATCACTCCGTATCTGGTAGAGAAGAAAAATATCGGAACCAAAAAGGACGCTCGCGTCAGAGCAACCCGCGTCATTGAGAACCCCTCGGAAATCCGAAATTATCGGGACTTCCAGAAGATGTACCAGACCTACAAGCCGGGTACCGACTATAAATCTCGAAACGGGGCCCGGTCAGAGACCGACAAAGACGGCTACTACATCGGGGAACGTTTCAGCGGAAAAGCAAAAACGCTCGAAAATCTGATGAAAAAATACCATATTGACGCCACACGATCCCAGCTCGTCTATATTATTCTGGACAGCCGCGGCTCCGACAACTGCGTTATTGCATTTGACCCAACCGGGGAAATTCAGAGCATTCCAATGGTTCAAATCAATCATCAGACCATCTATTTAGGAGGTGTCAGCTGATGCCATACTGTACTGTCTGCGGAACGGAACTGGATGCCGACGGCATCTGCCCCCGCTGTGCTGCGGAAGAGGATGAACGGGAAAACGCCACTGCCCGCAAAATGGTCGACACGTTCCAGAATACGCGGGATGAAACGGCCGACTACGAGGAAGAAGATATCCGTGAGAACAAAATTTTTGCTGTCCTGGGATACCTTGGTCTGCTGGTACTCATTCCTATCATCGTAGCTCCCCACTCCAAATTCTGCCGTTTTCACGCTTCTCAGTCCATCGACCTCATCATTTTCGACATCATTTACGCCGTAATTGCCGTTATTGTCACCATTCTGTGCTTTAAGGTAGGCCGATCCCTCGGCTACCTGATTATGGCCCTGTTCCTCATCCTCGGCATCATTACCCTGATCTTCTGGTTCATGGGCATCTCCAACGCCGCGCGCGGCCACGCTAAGGAGCTTCCCCTCATCGGGCGATTCAAATTATTAAAATAAGGCACAGCCTGCCGATAACATAAAAGGACTGCTGCAGAAGGTTCTCTGCAGCAGTCCTTTTTCTTTTACGAAGCAATTCCGGATTCGTCATACCTGAATCTGACCCAGGATTTCGCCGACTTTTCCGTGAATCACGAGATCTGCCCGGGAATCGGCCGGGGTTGGGTCTTTGTTGATGAGGACAAAGTGGCGGCCCTGAAAATACTGAATGAATCCGGCAGCCGGATAGACCACCAGTGAGGTGCCGGCTACAATCAGGGTGTCCGCACGAGAGATGGCATTCACGGCGCCGACAATCGTGTCGTTGTCAAGCCCCTCCTCATAGAGCACCACGTCTGGTTTGACAATTCCGCCGCACTCGTCACAGTACGGGACGCCGGATGCCTCTTTGACATAGGAGACCGGGAAAAACTTGTGGCATTTCATGCAGTAGTTGCGCAGAGTACTGCCGTGGAGCTCATATACCGTCTTGCTGCCTGCTTTTTGGTGAAGTCCGTCAATATTCTGTGTCACAATAGCCGAGAGCTTCCCCTTCTGCTCCATCTCAGCAAGCTTGCGGTGAGCGGCGTTCGGCTCCGCCCCGTCAATAAGCATGCGGTCTTTGTAGAATCGGTAGAATTCCTCCGGATTGCGGTCAAAGAACGTACGCGAAATAATTTCCTCCGGAGGATATTTATAGGTCATATTGTAAAGGCCGTCCTGGGAGCGGAAATCGGGAATTCCGCTCTCGGTTGAGACGCCGGCGCCGCCGAAAAACACAATGTTTTGACTGTCATCAACAATTTTCTGCAGAAGTTCGATTTCCTGTTTCATACGATAGGGGCCTCCTTTTTCCGCTGCTGCTCATCTTCTGGAGAGCATCTGCAGCATGGTCAGCTGTTTTGCAAAAATGTCACGCTGCGCAGCAGAAAGCACTTCCTCCTGCTGTGCAGCGAGCATTAAATGTGACAAAAAATAGTCGGAGCCGGAAAACAGAACCGGAGAGGAGATCTGCTTTTCCACAACCCAGGTGTTTTCCCCATAGACAATAACCGGATGGAGAAAGCTGCCGATGCCCCTCACTTTTTTCTCCAGCAGTTCCTCATGTCGAAGGCTTTTGCGGACCGGATCTTCCAGATAGGACACCGTACCGTCCGGTTTTTTCAGTTTCCACTGACCGGTCTGCTCACTGCCGTAGAGCATTCCGTCCAGATCTTCAATGAGAACCAGATAGACCCCGGAGCGGTGCAGAATGCAGAGATCGGCCCGTTCTCCCCCGCTGCGGCGGGCATCCAGCTGAAGGTCTGCAAAGACGCGGGCGTCGGGAATCTTTTTCCGAAGGCCCGACTGAAGAGCGGTTTTGACATCCATGACTCTGCTCCTTACGAGAACATGTTCTGAATGGTTTTGACGTCTCCGGCCTTTGGAGCAATGATCTGAATAATCATGGCGTAGCCATTGACATCTGCAGCAAGGATTTCCGCATGGGCATTGGAGCCGTTATTGGTGCCGGTAAAGGCAAATCCGCTGAATTTATTTCCGCCGAAATTGGCTTTGAGATTGCTGTTCGTCGGGGTGATAGAACCTTTCAGCGCTGCCAGTACTTCGGTGGAGCTGCTGTAGCCCGAACTGGAGAGCGGATAGAACTCAATTTTGACGCTGCTGGTACCTGCGCCGTCCTGGGCATCCAGGTCCAGTACTGCTCCGCCGCTCTGGGCAGAGTTGGCACCGTTCAGTTTCCAGTCCGAAGGTGCAGAGAAACGTACACCGGACATGGGGCTGTAGTAGGTGGTACCGCTGATTTCACCGAACTGGAAATTTGCTGCAGCTGCTGTGTCGCCGGAAGCGCCCTGCATTCCTGCAGCTCCGTTCCCCTGATAAGTGCCTCCGGTCCCGTTTCCATAGGTACCGCCGTAGCCTGCTCCGCTGTCCATGGAAGAGGAGGAACTGCCCAGCCCGCCAAGGGTATCGACGGTCTGGTTGGCGGCTCTGGTATACCGGGAAATCCAGATTCCGCCTATGACGATAATTAAAATTAACAGGACTGCAAGTGCAATGAGAACAGTGGGCATAACCCACTTTTCGTTGGTCGGTTTTGCTTTTTTCAGCGGCTTGCCGTCCAACTGCTGTTTTAAACTTTTTTTGCTCATGGAAAAACTCCTCAATGACCTGGGATTTAACGAAACAATTCTAGCATAGCCCACATCGATTTACAAATAAGGAAAGGGACAGCCGACTGTGGATCAGCTGTCCCTGAAGATGCAAAAGACTAATCAGTTTTCCTCCAGAAGTTTTTCCAATGCAGCGAGTTTCACGCAGAGTACCAGCACATTTGTGGCCTCCTGGAGATCCTCCTCGGTTGGGAAGGTCGGGGCAATTCGGATGTTGGTATCGTCTGCATCCTTCCCATAGGGATACGTAGCGCCGACTGGCGTCAAAGTGACGCCCGCCTCTTTGCAGAGAGCATAGACGCGTCCGGCCGTACCTTTCATGACGTCCAGACTGATAAAATAGCCGCCGTTCGGGTCGGTCCAGGAAGCGACGTCGGATTCCGCCAGGTCCCGCTGGAAAGTGTTCAGAACAATTTCAAATCGCGGCGTGATAAATTCAGCGAGCTCCTCCATATGGCGGGACACGCCTTCGGCGTTCTTAAAATATTTGACATGGCGCATCTGGTTGATCTTGTCGGCACCGATGGTCTGGCTCTTCATGCGTCTGAGGATCCAGGAATAGTTGGGCTCATTGGCGGCGATAAATGCGATTCCTGCGCCGGGAATGGAGACCTTGGAAGTAGAACCGAAGAAGACGCAGCGCTCCGGGTGGCCCGCCTTTTCACACTCGGAGAGGAGGTCCAGAACGCGGTCGCGGCGGTTCGTGAGATCGTGGATTGCATAGGCGTTATCCCAGATAATGCGGAAGTCCTCTGCCGTCTCCATAGCGGCAAGGCGGCGCACTGTCTCGTCCGAGTAGGTATTGCCGGTGGGATTGGAATACTGCGGAACGCAGAACATGCCCTTGACCATAGGATCTTTGACAAGTTTCTCGACAAGGTCCATGTCCGGACCGTCCTCCGTCATTGGTACGTTGACCATCTGGATGCCGAGGTACTCGGTTATACCGAAATGCCGGTCATATCCTGGGGTGACGCAGAGAAATTTGACATCTCCCTGGAGAAGCCAGGGTTTGCTCTCCTTCGAGGCACCTTTTGCATAGCACTGCATGAGATAGTCAAACATCAGGTTCAGGCTGGAATTGTTGCCGATGATAATTTTATCTGCCGGAATCCCGTAAACGTCTCCCAGAAGGCGGCGGCACTCGACCAGGCCGGTCAGACATCCGTAGTTGAGAATGTCAAACCCTTCTTCCGAGATATAGTCGGACTCGTCGTGAATATTCGTCAGGAGCCCTTCGGCCGTTTTCACCTGTTCCGGGGTCGGCTTGCCGCGGGCCATATTGAGTGATAAATCCTTGGCCTTATAGGCGCTGTACTGTTCCTCCACTGCCTTTTTTTCGGCGAGAAGCTGTTCGCGGTTCATTGCAGCATACTTCATATTCGGTAGAACTCCCTCCGGAATGATTATTTCGAAAAATGGCTTTCATATTCTTTTCAAACGCAAATCATAATATACCTGTTTTCTGGAAATTACAAGTAAAAATGAAAAAATGAATTTTCAAATTTTCAGTCCACCAAGGAGAACCGGCAGAAGTTCCGGCGAAAAAGGCGAAAAAACGCACAAATATCGCGGGGGATTGAAAAAATACCTATGATTATTTACTATTGTCCCATTTCGGGAAAAGGGGTAAAATACTAACGTTATTTTCTATATATAGGTTAGTTTCCCGAAACGTCTGTGCTATTTCCGGCGTTTCACCTGCCGGGTACTGGCCTCAGGAGGATTAAAATGGAAGAAAAGAAAAATACCGGTTCCGTCAGCCGTGCGGAACTTGCCAGACAGCGCCGTAAGGCCAGTATTGAAGAAGAGGCCAAGCGGCAGGCCGAAAAAGAGGCTGAAAAAGTCAATCAGAAGTCCTGGACGAAATGGGTAAAAATCGGCGTACCGGTCTTTGCCGTACTCCTCGCCCTGCTCCTCTTTCTCCTCTCTTTCTTCGGCGTATTCACCCGTCAGGCAACTGCCATCAAATTCAAAGACGGCAGCCACACGAAGGTTTCCGGTGCAGTCTATGAGTACTATTACCGCATGTACTACAATTACTACGCCAATATGTCGGAACAGTACGAACAGCAGTACAGCACCTACTTCGGCTCCGGCGCCGGCAAAACCATGACCGGCTTTGACTACATGAAGAAGCCGTCTGAGCAGGCTTTCGTCTCCAAGTCCGGTGAGAGCGTTCCGAAAAAATACGGTTCCCATCCGACCTGGGCAGACTACTTTGAGTACAAAGCCATTGAGGACAGCGAGACCAATACCCGCATCTATAAAATTGCTGAGGATAAGGGCTACAAGCTCACCAAGAGCGAGCAGAAAGACCTCGACAACTTTATCGACGAGCTCTCTGATGCCGCCAAGCAGAACAACTACTCTCTGGATGCCTATCTCCGCACCAACTATGGCAAGGGCATGACCGAGAAGCTGCTTCGCCGCATCTATACGGAGCAGACCGTTGCACAGAAATACATTTCCGACCTCAAGGCCAAAGATAAGGCCAGCGTCACCAGCAAAGAGATCCAGCAGGAATATAAGAAAAATCAGAAAGATTACACGAAGATCAATATTCGCTACTATCAGATCTCTGAAAATATGGCCGACTCCAAAGCGAAGAAACTCTCCGCTGCGCAGAAGAAGAAAATCAACAGCAGCAACGAGAAAAAGGCCAAAGCATTTGTCTCAAAGGCCACGGACGGCAATTTCGCCGACGTCGCTTCCGAGTATGCATCCTCTTCCGAGAAGGCTTCCGTCAAATCCGACGCCTCTTATACCACCCTCTCGGACACGACTTACAGCAGCCTTTCCTCTTACGTCAATAAGACGGCCGCAGACTGGGCCTTCGCATCCGGGCGCAAGGTTGGCGACAAAAAGTATTTTGTCAAAACCGATTCCAACGGACTGAAGAGCTATGCCGTTCTTCTGGTCGCCTCGGACAAGACCCGTGACGAGACCGTACCGGTCAGTGTTCGTCATATTCTCATCAAGTCCGGTACAGACTCCAGCACGGGCCAGCAGACCCGTTCCGACGCTGAGGCCAAGAAACTTGCGGAAGCCATCCTGAAGAAGTACAACTCCGGCAAGAAGACGGAAGCTTCGTTTGCCGCTCTCGCCAAAGAGTACACTGAGGATGACGGTTCCAAAGAAAACGGCGGTCTCTATGAAGATGTCACTTCAAATTCCCAGTATGTCGACTCGTTCAAGAACTGGGCGCTCGCAGGACACTCCAAAGGCGACGTGGAAATCATCAAGTCGAACTACGGCTACCATATTATGTATTACGTCGGCAAATCCAAGTATCCGCAGTGGGCCCTCGACGTCAGAGATGCCGTTGCAAACAAGAAATATGAGGCCTGGTATCATAAAATAGTAAATCAGAATAAGATTAAGGTCTCCAAGAGCTGGGAAAAGAAGGTACGCAAACGCGTCGACAAGACTGCGGAAACCGTTATCACCAACGCAAGCCAGTCTTCCTCTCAATAGCAATCTTATGGCGCTTATTAAGCAAAAGATTCCATTTGAACGCCATTTAAGATAAATTCGCATAAATCATAAAGCAAACCATAATAATGCAAACCAAAATTAGGGGGTTATGAAAATGGCTTTTGCTGAAAAATTTGACTCTATTAAAAAAGATCTCATGAAACGTGACACCGCCGGACTCTCCGATGGCATTGCCGTTCAGGTGACTCTTTCCGATGAGGATGTCGGAGGTACGTTTTACATTGCAAACATCGACGGCAACTTTGCCGTTGAGCCGTTCGACTATGTAGACAACACTGCTATTGTCGACACTGCAGCCGCTGTTCTTGACAGTGTACTTGCAGGAAAAACTGCAGCAGAAGCAGCTATCGCCGATGGCTCTCTTGCCGTTCAGGGAAATGCCGACGACGTCGTCGCCGTTCTCTCTCTGAAGAAAAAAGCTCCGGCCAGAAAACCGGCTGCCAAAAAGACCGCCGCTAAGAAGCCGGCTGCCAGAAAGACTGCGGCCAAGAAGACTGCTGCTGCAAAGAAAACCACTGCAGCCAAGAAGACCACTGCCGCAAAGAAAACCACTGCAGCCAAGAAGACCACCGCTGCCAAGAAGACCACCGCTGCCAAAACCGCTGCAGCTAAGAAGACCACCAGCAAATAATTTCGCTGGTCTTTCATCCGGCGCTTTCTTTTGATAAACAAATAGAGCAGCCGGGTATTTTGTCCCAACGAGTACAGGGGAACAGACGCTGTCTGTTCCCCTGATTTTTTCCTCTCCCGGAAGCGTACGCAAAAGGTTGACTTTTTGCGGCTTTCCCTTATAATACTATTCAATCCAAAAGAAACCCAGTTGGAAACAGACGTAGTACAACCGCGAATTTTTATGGAAAAGGAGATAGCAATATGGCATATTATTTCGATGAACCCTCCCGCACCTTCGGCGAGTATCTGCTGGTCCCGAGTTTTACCGGCGGCGACTGCATTCCCGCCAATGTCGACCTCAAAACGCCTCTGGTCAAGTTCAAGAAGGGTGAAGAGCCTGCTATCACTCTTAATATTCCTATGGTCTCTGCGGTCATGCAGTCCGTCTCAGACGACACCATGGCCATTGCACTGGCAAAAGAAGGCGGTCTCTCTTTCATCTATGGTTCGCAGTCCATTGAAGATGAAGCTGCTATGATTGCCCGCGTCAAGAACTACAAAAAAGGCTTCATCACCTCCACCAGCAACCTGACGCCCGAAAACACACTGGCCGATGTCCTGGACCTGAAGAACAAGACGGGACATTCCACCTGTGCCATTACTGACGACGGCACTGCAAACGGCAAGCTGCTCGGCATCGTCGGCTCCAAGGACTACCGTGTCAGCCGCATGGACCCCATGACCAAAGTCAAAGATTTCATGACGCCGCGTGAAAAAATTATTACGGCGCCGGACACCACCAGCCTGAAAGAGGCCAACGACATCATCTGGGACCATAAGCTCAACGCACTTCCGCTGGTCAACAAAGACGATCATCTCACCTATCTTGTTTTCCGGAAAGACTACGACTCCCACAAAGAAAACACCAACGAACTGCTGGACAATAACAAATCTTATATGGTCGGTGCCGGTATCAACACCCGCGACTACGAAAAACGCGTTCCGGCTCTCCTGGACGCAGGCGCTGACGTTCTCTGCATCGACTCCTCGGAAGGTTTCACCGAGTGGCAGAAACGCACCATCGGGTGGATCCGCAAGACTTACGGCGACAAGGTAAAAGTCGGTGCCGGCAATGTTGTAGACGCAGAGGGCTTCCGGTTCCTCGCAGAGTGCGGTGCAGACTTTGTCAAAGTCGGCATCGGCGGAGGCTCCATCTGCATCACCCGTGAAACCAAGGGCATCGGCCGCGGCCAGGCAACTGCCGTCATCGACGTCTGCCGGGAAAGAGACCGCTACTTTGAGGAGACCGGCATTTATGTCCCGGTATGCTCTGACGGCGGTATCGTACAGGACTACCACATGACACTTGCCCTCGCAATGGGCGCCGACTTCCTCATGCTGGGCCGCTATTTCGCCAGATTTGACGAGTCCCCGACCGAGCGCATCCGCATCAACGGACGCTATGTCAAAGAGTACTGGGGCGAAGGTTCCAATCGCGCCCGCAACTGGCAGCGCTATGACCTCGGAGGAGACACAAAGCTCTCCTTTGAAGAAGGTGTTGACTCCTATGTCCCGTATGCCGGTGCTCTCAAAGACGGCGTCTATACCTCACTCTCCAAAGTTCGCTCCACCATGTGCAACTGCGGTGCACTCACCATTCCGGAGCTCCGCGAGAAGGCAAAACTGACGGTTGTCTCCTCCACTTCCATCGTTGAGGGCGGTTCCCACGATGTCCTGCTGAAAGACAAAGTCGACTGACCCAGATAACCAGATTATTACGGCGACCTGTCCTCAGGGCAGATCGCCGTTTTTTGTACTATATAGCTGAAAAAGAGAAAGACCGCTGCAGACAGTTCATCTCTGCAGCGGTCTTTTGTCATTATGAATCCTGCGCCGTGCGGAAATCGCCGACCTTCCTGCTGATTTCCTCTGCGAGGTCCCAGAAGCGGATTTTTTCCGATCCGACGGTAATATCTGCATAGCGCTCATAAAGCTGTGAGCGAATGTTGTAGACATCCTGAAACGATTGGCCTTTCGGTATGACGATACCTCGCGTCTCAAAGTCCGGGATGCGGTTCTGAAGCTCCTCAAAAGAGACTTTCAGATAGACAATGACCGCAATATCCTGAAAATGCCGCATAGCATCTTCGCCATAGACGGCACTCCCGCCCGTTGCAATCACGGTGTGATGGACATTAAGACCCGCGTTGACCTTATTTTCCAGATCTTCGAAAGCATCCGGGCCAAACTGGTCAATATAATTCTGAAGCCGCATTCCGGCCTTCGCCTGGATGACCAGGTCGGAGTCGACAAAGTCGTATGCGAGCCGTTTGGCAAGAACAACGCCGACCGTGCTCTTGCCGGAACCCGGCATACCAATGAGTACAATATTGTCTTTCATGGGGAAGGTTCCTCGCCTTTTCTCAGATTTTCTATCATCATACTCCAGCGGCGGAAAAAAATCTATTTTCGATAATAATTCCCGCAGAAATCGTCCTGATAGAAGGGGGCCCAGGGATTTTTCCCCTCTGCGGTGCTCTGAAAGTCCCGAATCAGGCTTACCGCCGTCGGAACCGCATCGGACATGGTATGAAGCAGCATTTGGGTTGTGCCGGCACAGTCGCGAGAAGGCAGACGATTGACAATGACACCGTGCATCCAATCGTAGACATGGCAGAACTTCATCAGACCATACAGCGCTTTGCGCTTCTTCCGGCTGGAGGTGGTAATCAGCCTGCGGTCGCGGATGGCAGAATCCATAGATATTTTCACCGCGGAGGCCGGAAACGGGAAAAAGCGGGAAATGAGCTCGGCATACTCCTTCTGGTTTTCCAGAAAACCTACACGGCTGGCCGTGATGGGGTCTTTTCCCTCTTTTACCAGCAGCGCACGGTCCACCTCAGTCTCAATTTCATTGTGTGAGGCAACCCCTTTCTCCACGGCGCGGTAGATCTTCTCATGACAGATCCGGTCCAGAACAAAGTGGGTCAGAAAGCCGTAGAGGTAGGAGAGTTCCGCCTCCGGGAAGCCGTCTTCCCGCAGCACCTTTGCTGCGCTCTGAAAAAAGTCCTGTCCCGGTCTTCGGTGCATCTGAAATCCAAGTTTGCAGACGGGATTCATATAGAAGCCCGGCATAAAAAAGAAAAACAGGTCCGGCCCCTCTGCCCCCCAGGCAAACAGCTCCTTATGGCGCTGAATGATTTCCCGGTATTGCTTCGGCAGAGCGTGCAGAACCTGTTCCGAATAGATATGATGGGTATAACAGCTTGGCATTTTCTTATTCCCTCTGTCCTTCTGAAGTGCCGTTCCAGAGATATAGCATGGCAAGGCCTTTCATCTGGAGATCTGGCTCATAGTGATACGGTATGGTCAGAAACGGCATAAAATAACGGGAACCGCCTCCGGTCAGGACCACAGAGGTCCCCTCTCCCATCTCCTCGGACATGCGGCGGACCAGACCCTCTACCAGCCCGGCCGTGCCGGCTACAACGCCGGAGAGCATACATTCCCGTGTATCCGTTCCAATGACATGTTCAGGCGCAGAGAGGACTTCTGAGGAGAGCTGGGCCGTGTGCTCATGCAGCGAGCCCATGGCGAGTTCCAGACCGGGGGCAATGGCGCCGCCGAGGAACCTGCCATCGCGGTCCACGGCGTTGAGCGTAACAGCCGTGCCCGCATCTACGGTAATCAGCGGCAGCGGGTAAACCATTTTGGCATAGCAGGCATCTACCAGCCGATCCGTCCCGAGGCGATCCGGGTATTTCACCGCACAGGGCATGTGAAAGTCCGTCTCAGATGTGACAACCAGAGGAGGTTTTCCCATGGCGTCAGAGAGCAGATCGGTCAGCAGCGCAGTGCGGGAAGGGACCACGCTGCTTATAACTGCGCCCTCAAACAGATCCGGGCTGAGTCCGGCGTCCGCAAAGTAGGGAAATGCGAAACCGTCGGTCGGATAGCGAATTGAGTTCTCCACTTGAAACTCCGCCCCCTGACGGGAGACCGAGCAGAAGCGAACGGTGGTATTCCCAATATCAACAGCTAATATCATTTGCGCATCTCCGTGATGGAATCGAGCAGGGCGGCGGCCACATCTTCCTTCGGCATCAGAGGCAGCGGCTCAATGCGTTCTTCGGTAATCAGGGTAACTTTATTGGTAGGGACCCCGAATCCGGCCCCCTCTTCCCGGATACTGTTGGCGACAATCAGATCCATAGATTTCCGGTGAAGCTTTTCGCGGGAATGTGCCAGAAGATCTTCGGTCTCCATAGAAAAGCCGCAGACAAAGAGTCCTTCGCGGCGATGATCTCCCACCCATTCCAGAATGTCCTGGGTCCGCCGAAGCGGCAGCATCTCTTCGCCCTCGCCCTTATGAATTTTTTGATCGGCATAATGGGCCGGCGTGAAGTCGGCGACTGCAGCTGACATGATAAGAATGTCCGTCTGCGGAATTGCCTCCTTCACCGCTTCAAACATGTCTGCCGCCGACTCCACAGGACAGAACTTTGCCCCCGGGACCTCAGACAACGCGGTCGGGCCGGAGATCAGCCGGACATCTGCGCCGCGCAGAACGGCCTCACGGGCAATTGCATAGCCCATTCGGCCGGAGCTGTAATTGGTGAGAAAACGCACCGGATCGATCTTCTCGCGGGTAGGACCGGCCGTCACGGTGATGCGGACGCCGGCCATCGTCTTCTCCTCTGCCAGCTCCCGCTCCACCCGTTCCGTGAGGATCTCGGGCTCCGGCAGCTTTCCGACCCCGCTGTCCCCGCAGGCGAGATGACCGGAAGCAGGCAGAATGATCTGAAACCCAAACCGCTTCAGAGTCTGAATATTTTCCTGGGTAATGGGATTTTCATACATAGCCGTGTTCATTGCCGGTGCCGCATATTTGGGGCAGCGGGCAGCCAGCACCGTTGTGGTCAGCATATCGTCGGCAATGCCATGGACCAGCTTGGCAATGATATTTGCCGTTGCCGGCGCAATCAGAATAAGGTCGGCCGCCTTTGCCAGCGAGATATGCGTCACCTCATACGGGGTGCTGCGGTCAAAGGTATCTGTGACACAGGCGTTATGGGTCAGCGTCTCAAAGGTCAGGGGCGTGATGAACTCCTGCGCGTGTTCGGTCAGAATGACATGAACGTCCGCACCGGCTTTCGTCAGAGCGCTGGCGACATTGGCCATCTTATAGGCGGCAATGCCGCCTGTCACGCCGAGCAGCACACATTTTCCGGTCAAATCTCGCATAGGTTACTCCGCATCATAGAGCTGCCCGTGCTTCTCATAGCGGGTCACACGGGAGATCAGATTGTTCTCATCTACAAATACAACTTTCGGCGAGAAGGTACGGGCCTCCTCCGGCGTCATCTCTGCATAAGACATAATGATAATCTTGTCGCCTTTATTGACGCAGCGGGCTGCAGCGCCGTTCAGGCAGATCATGCCGGAGCCGGGCTCCCCTGCAATGGTGTAGGTCTCAAACCGTGCCCCGTTGTCCACGTCGGCAATCTGAACCTTCTCATATTCCAGGATGCCGGCTGCATCCAGAAGTTCAGCGTCCACTGTTATGGATCCGACATAATTGAGCTCCGACTGCCGGACCGTGGCGCGGTGAATTTTTCCTTTCAGCATCGTGATGGTCACTGAATAAGATCTCCTTCCACGATAAAGTTGTCAATAAGGCGGGTCTTTCCAATATAGACGGCAATGGCAACAAGGTTATTGCCGTCGATTTTCTCGGAGGGCATCATCGTCGTTCCGTTGACAACAGAGACATAATCGATCTTGGCCATCGGCTCTTTTTCAATTTCCTCTGTCATCTTCCGCTCGATCTCCCGGGCGTCGGTTTCGCCGCCCTCCACAAGCTGCTTTCCGAGCGCGATGGACCGGGAGAGCACGAGTGCAGCCTGTCTCTCCTCCGGGCTCAGATACGTGTTGCGGGAAGAGCGTGCCAGGCCGTCGGGCTCCCGGACGATCGGACAGCCGACGATCTCAATGTCGAAGGATAGATCGCGGACCATTTTACGGATAATGGCCAGCTGCTGGGCATCTTTCTGTCCAAAGAACGCCTTATCCGGCGTAACGATATGAAACAGTTTCGAGACAACGGTACAGACACCGCGGAAGTGGATTGGGCGGGTCTTTCCGCAGAGCTGTTTCGGCATATCGCTCAAAATTTCCACATAGGTGGCCGCATCTGGATCGTACATCTCGGAGACCGCCGGGTGGAAGACAAGATCTGCACCGTGGGCTTCCAGCAGAGCACAGTCGCGCTTGAAGTCCCGCGGGTAGGTGTCTAGGTCCTCATTGGGGCCGAACTGGGTGGGGTTGACAAAGTCGGAGACGACAACCCGGTCGCACATGGAGACAGCCTTATCGACCAGGCTGGCATGACCCTCATGGAGATAGCCCATTGTCGGAACCAGGCCGACGGTCAGTCCCTGCTGCTTCCACTCTTTTACATTTTTGCGGACATCTGCAATGGTCTCTGCAATGATCATAGAATCTCGTTCCCTTCGTAATCATCTTTCAATATCTGATAGAGCTCCTCCGAGAGGTCGCTCTTAAGGTAGGACTCCTGTTCGGTCGGGAAAGTTCCCTGTTTGACGCTTTGGTCATAGTCCTGGAAAGCTTTTTTCATGGCCTCCCCGATCTCGCCGAACCGGCGGACGAATTTCGGTGTACGGCCTTCTGTCATACCGAGCATATCCTGATAGACCAGGACCTGGGCATCGCAGCAGACACCGGCGCCGATGCCGACTGTAATAATGTTCAGCTTCTCCGTAATCAGTGCTCCCAGTTTCGGCGGAATACACTCCAGAACCACAGCAAAGGCTCCGGCCTCTTCCACAGCAAGGGCGTCTTCCAGAATTCGTCGTGCGTTGGCCTCATCTTTGCCCTGGACGCGGAATCCGCCCATAGCGTGCACCGACTGGGGCGTCATGCCGATGTGGGCACAGACCGGAATCCCCGCAGCCGTAATAGCCCGGATCTGCGGGCAGACCTCTTTTCCGCCCTCCAGCTTGACCGCGTCGGCCATCGTCTCCTTCATGAGTCGTCCGGCATTCTCCAGCGCCTGTTCCGGAGAGGTCTGATAGCTCATAAAAGGCATGTCCATGATGACAAGGGCATTCTGACAGCCGCGGGCCACACTTCGGCCATAGACAATAGATTCTTCCATTGTTACGGGAATCGTATTTTCATACCCCTGCATGGTCATGCCAAGGCTGTCGCCCACCAGAACCATGTCAATTCCGGAATCATCTACCAGCCGTGCTGTGGTGTAGTCGTAGGCGGTAATCATCGACAGCTTTTCCCCCTCCGACTTGCGGCGGAGCAGCGTGCTGACAGTGTTTTTCATAACTCAGGACTCCTTCTCCAGTTGATGATGCATAGCGGAATAATCCCGGTCCGGATGACGCTGTTCGGCCATCTCAGTCAGTCTTTCCGACCCTGCGCGATACAGATCAAGATCGCTCCGGCGTTCGATTGCCCTCAGGTGTCCGGCGACCGTCCCGGTATCGTTGCGCTCTACCGGTCCAGTCAGTGCCTGCTGCGGCCCGACCTCCAGGATGTGTTCCAGGTTGGAGCGGATGAGTGGTGTCAGCGCTCTCAGAGCGGTCTGCTCCGAGAGCCCGCATGCAGCAAGCAGATCCAGGCTCTCCTGCACCAGGGCGCAGACAAGATTGGAAGAAATGGTACAGGCCGCATGATAGCGCACTTTGTCGGCAGCCCGGACGGAGATGGTCGGGCAGCCGAACCCATGGAGCCTTTCACTCCAGGCATGGACGCACTTCGTATCTCCTTCCAGACAGAAAAAAGCACCCTTCAGTTCCCGGTAAGAGGCAGATTTGCTGCTGACCGGAAAGAGCGGGTGGATAGACAATATAGATGCGCCTGCCTGAGCGGCGCCCGGAAAAGCGTCCTCCGCAGTCAGTGCACCGCTGCAATGACAAAGCTGTTTCCCTGCGAGAAGGTCTTTGGGAATGCTCCGGTAGACCGGTATAACTGCACCGTCCGGAACGGTAAAAAAGATAACATCGCTCATCTGAACCAGCTGCTGCATGCTTTCAAACATGGCCGAACCCGTAAAACGGGCAGCCTCTTCTGCGGCTTCTCGATGCCGGTTGTAATAACCGGTCAGCGGAAGTCCTTCTTCGGTGAAAAATCTGCCGAGAGTAAAGCCTACTTTTCCCGCGCCTAGAAAGCCGATGTTCATGGCATCACCCTGTCCTTTCCTTTGGACTGGATGCTATCTTCTGCCTTCCCATAGAGTCAAATCGTCGGTACAGTTTCCCATTGGGGAATACCATCCGCTTTTGAACGAAACAAATTCTATCAAAGTTGCCGTAAAAAGTAAAGAGGCAGGCCGGAATCCCGGCCTGCCTCGCAGACAGTATATTATATTCTTTTATTCGCCGTCCGGAAGCATGCGGAACAGCTCCAGCATGTCTTCATAATAGCGGAACAGAACCGTGGTCTTTTCACCAAATCCCATCCAGGACATATGGTCTTTGTCCTCCACCGGCATATTGTACCAGAGACCGGGTTTCAGCTGTACCGTCGGATCCCAGTCAACATACGGCTCGTTGAGCGGCGCCGAGAGACCTTCCGTGTTGACGAATCCGTCATTCGGAAGCCATTTCCGGCTGAAGCCGTACTTCTTCAGATCATTATTGATATAGCGTCCGCTCAGGAATCCCGGGATATCGCAGAAAGCACTCATATTCTTGTCCGGAACCTGGTTGCCCTTTCGGTCCGGGTGGGTCCGGCAGGCGCGCCGTGCAAAGTAATAAGTATTGCTCTGGGGCTGAATCTTCTCATTGATCTCGCTCATGCCTTCCAGGCTCATCTCATACCCGATATTGTCGAAGTTGTTATTCAAAAACCGTTTAATCTGTTTATACCGGGCCGCCGGCCGCTGAAGATGGAACCGTTTGTTGTGGACCGGGTCATCCATCAGTTCCCACTGCTCCATATGGTAGTCTTTAAACCGCATATAACGGGAATCGCCGACCCGGACAATCTGTTCCAGCAGGAGGCGGGTGACGAATTCCATACCTTTCTTTCCGTGCAGATCATCATAGGTGGTACCGTTGTTGACGCCGGAGAGTGTCGTTACGGTATGAATCATATCCTTGTGGCCGCCCTCGAAAAGGCCGCTGAGCTCGCCGGCCGGAGTGCCTGCCCGCTCTTCTTCGCTGCCGTTTGCCATGAGCTCGGCAAACATGCGGACTGTCGGTCCTCCGAAGGAGTGGCCGATCAGGTTGATCTTGGCGTGGTCGCCCTCGGTTCCCCAGTCTTTCAAGAATCCGGGATACGTTCTTCCATAGCGCTTGTGGCCATACTTTTCGCTGTGGACTTTGCCGTAGTCGACAGTGCCGCCCATAATGCGGGCATACAGTTCGCAGGAGCGGTCCCACGCTGCATTGAACGGGCCGACAGAAGGATTGTAGACTTCATACCCCTTTTCCCGAAGATGCGCCAGGAGATCTCTGTCTTTGGTAGCACCCCAGTAGTGAACCGTAGAGTCAATCTTATCATCGGATCCCCAGCCGAGGAAACCGTGGATAAAGACGGTGGGATAACGGTTGTAATAAGTCTTTTTTCCTACGTTCATAAAACATGCCTCCGAATCAATTTGAGTTCAATTTTTAGTTTACTTAACTATATTTTTTCGTCAAATTTGTTCGATTCTGGCATATTACGACAATTTTGTCCGATTGTATCACGAAATTCCGTACAACTGCTTCCATTTTGTCATACTTTTCATCAAACTACAGTTGTTGTCTAATGAAAATCCTTGCAAATTTAGTAAAAAATTTTTTCTGTTTTTTCTATTTGTGCGGTAACAGAAAAAGGCCGCACCCTGCAGAGCACAGAGCACGGTCAAAACAGGTGAGTCTGTATCTTACTTTTTGGTCTCCTCAACAAAATACTGCTCCCGGAACCGGGAAGGGGAGACCCCTTTCCATTTGCGGAAAGCCTCCGCGAATGAACTAGGGGACTGAAAAGAGAGAGACCGGGCTATGTCAGAGACTGAGATGCTGCTGTCGAGAAGCATCCTGGCCCCCTCTTCCACCTTTTCCCTCTGAATATAATTCTGAAGCGGGATTCCCTCGGAACGGGAAAATACACGGGACAGATAGGACGTACTCACACCCAGACTTTCGGAAATCTGCAGCAGATATATTTTTTCATGGATGTGCTTCTCGACATAGCGCCTGGTGCGTGCCGTCAGATTTTTCGCTGTTTCGCTGTTTCCGCGAAAGACAAGATAGGCACACCCGACCGCAGCATCGTTGAGAATGGCTTCCATCTCTGAGATTTCCTCCGTCTGTGACAGTCGTACCAGCATCCGGTCGCCGAATTCATTGACCGAGTCAGGCGGAGCGCCGCCTGCCATGGCGGCACGGACGCTCTGGGAGATCAGGATGACCGAGATATATTCGCATGCTTTCCGCGGCTCCACATCCCATTCCTCGCTGCCGATCTCCTCCGCGATCTCGGAAAAGGGATGCACCGAGATGCTTCGATACTCCCCCCTCTGTATTTTCTCGAGAAACTGCTGCTCCTGCAGATAGCTCAGACGGCGCCCTTCTCCCTGATGCCGCAGCGGAATGCTGTCTTTCAGCAGGGCCTGAAGCTCCTTCTCGGTCATTCGCATGAAACTGCTCCTTTCAGAACCTCCTGGTCAGACTGTCCCGTTCTGATTCATGATGGAAAAAACTCCTACGTTGACGTTGACGTTTAAATTGGTGTTTTGAACATTAATGACGTTGTCGCGCAGGTTGCGGTTCTCCGAACCGACATTGGAAAGTCCGATTTTACCGTTGTCGTTGGAGAGGGGAACACTGGCCGAGACCAATGCGCGAAGGCCCTGATCTTTCGATTCCGTGTTGGATGCACTCGCGGTCGGCAGTGTAATAGAGATATTTCCATGGACGTTTTCATTGCCGGATCCGATATCGGAGAGCGGCACCTTGACGCCGACAATTCCGTGGACGTTCTCATTGGCAGAACCTATATCGGAGAGCGGTACTTTGACGCCCACAATTCCATGAATATTCTCATTGGCAGAGCCGATGTCGGAGAGCGGCACGCCGACGTCGACGATGCCATGGATATTTTCGTTGTCGTTGCCGGCATTGACGAAGTCACTCTTGGAACTGGTGGCCTTTTTCCGACCGAGAATGCTGCTGAGCGTTCCCGTATTGACCGCGCTGTTTCCCGCAGCGTCTTTTCCTATTGCCAGCGCACTGACGCTGAAGAGCGAGAGTACCATAGCAAGTGCGAGCAAAGCCGCAAATATTTTTTTCATACACAAAACCTCCTGTTCCTATTGTAGCATTACAAATGTAAAAAAGAAGAGACGTTTTTTGCGGAATTGTGCATATCTGAAAGCAGGGAGGTTGCAGGGGCAAATTGTGCATACACTATTGCATAGCTTTATGCCATAGCAGCCCCTTTTTGCGGTATTCCAGGCCTTCCAGGAAAAGAATCCAGAGACAGAAAAAAAGCCTTGAACCGACGTACCTACGTGGATTCAAGGCCTTTTAGATGGTGACCCATCGGGGATTCGAACCCCGGACACCTTGATTAAAAGTCAAGTGCTCTGCCAACTGAGCTAATGAGTCATATGTGCTTCAGACGGCGTCTGCTGTCGTCTTGCAACGTGTTATATTCTACTGTATGACATTGGAGAAGTCAAGAAGTTTTTTCGATTTTTTCCCGTACTTTCGAGAAAAAATCAGAAAAAAGAGAGTGCTGAAAAGCACTCCCCCAATGTCATCTGAAAATGATTATTTGACGAACAGAATAACAAGAACACATGCAAGGGAGATGGCCGCCCAGAGCACGCCGAGTACCTTTGTGGACTTGGCAAGTGTATTGTCCTTTGCATGGGCACCGGACTTGTCAAAGAAGTTATTGTTGTTCATTTCTGCAGCACTGGTACCGGTGACGCCGGATGCGTTGGCCTCACGGTTTTTCTGAAGGCTGATAACAATGATCATTACAAGCGATACAACAATTAAGACAATGGCAAAGGCCATCTGTAAACCTGACATGGAAATTCCTCCGTACTTATATAAAAATTGACAGCAAGATAGATTACGCTTTTCGCTAACTTCGATATTCTATCATAAGCAATTACGGTTTTCAAGATAAAAACGGCGTTAATCTGTCGTCAATGTAAGCTGTTCCCCTTCTGTGTCCTCTGCAGCCGGAAAAGCGCCCAGCGCCGGATACGTTTTGGTCTTATAACGGGATGGGTGCTTGAATTCGCCCGGGACGTAAGGACGCATGCCCATAACGCGCTGTCCCTTCTTCAGACGCATAATGGCGACGCCAATAGAAGTCTTCGTGGACTTGGCCGAGATAGCTGCGGTGTTCAGCAGGAGCAGCCGGCCGCCGGAAGACTGCAGAACGAGGTCGCAGTCCTCAGGGGCATAGAGGATGCCGGCCAGCGGTGACTTGTCGGAGTAGGCACTGAGCAGACGTTTGCGGTGCGTCTTGGTCTGATAGCAGGACATCTCAATTCGGGCAGCCTTTCCGTTTTCAAACAGGAAGATCATATACCCGCGGTATTTCTGGTCGGTCACTGCCATGTAAATGGCATTTTCCCCCTCATCGAACTCGAGAACGGTGGGGATATAGTCTCCGAGATTGGCGGCTTTGCCATAGGAGAAGGCATCGACCGTTGTTTTATAGACCTGATGCCGGTCGGTAAAGAACAGCAGCTCCTTGTCATTGGTCGTCTCCACTTCCTGTGTGACGACATCATTCTCTTTCAGCTTCTGTTCGCCGCTCATGCGAAGTGCCTGCGGCTTAAACTTCTTAAAATAGCCGTCTTTGGTGAACAGGAGGACGACCGGATCGTCGGAGACGGTCTCCTCCTCTTCCTCCTCTTCTTCCAGGTCGGCAGCGTAGACAATAACGCTCTTGCGGGGCTGTCCGTATTTCTTCCCGACTTCCGTGAGTTCGTCGACGATGATATCCTGAATGCGGCTGCGGTCGTTCAGCGTCGCCTGAAGATCTTTAATTGTTTTTTCCAGGTCTTCGACGTCTTTCAGACGTTTGAGAATAAACTCCCGGTTTAAGTGACGCAGCTTAATTTCCGCCACGTACTCGGCCTGGGTCTCATCGATGCCGAAGCCGATCATAAGATTGGGGACAACCTCTGCTTCTTCCTCTGTCTCCCGGACAATTTTAACAGCCTTATCGATATCCAGCAGGATCTTCTCCAGGCCCTGCAGAAGATGAAGTTTTTCCTGCGCCCTGGTCAGGTCAAAATAGACACGGCGGCGGACGCACTCAGTGCGGAACGAGATCCACTCCGTGAGCAGGTCTTTGACACCGAGCACCCGTGGAGTGCCGGCAATAAGGACATTGAAGTTACAGGAGAACGAGTCCTCCAGAGGGGTGGATTTATAGAGCTTCCGCATCAGGCGGTCCGGATCGGTCCCCCGCTTCAGATCGATCGTGATCTTCAGGCCGGATTTATCGGTCTCGTCACGGATGTCGCTGATTTCCCGCAGCTGCCCGGCCTTTGCCTTTTCAATGATTTTGTCTATGATGGCCTCGGAGGTGGTGGTAGGAGGAATCTCTGTGATATCGATGCAGTTGCTTTCTTTATCGTAAGCATATTTCGATCGTACCGAAATACCGCCGCGGCCGGTGTCCAGCACCTGCCGCATCTTGTCGCGGTCGAAAAGGATCTGGCCGCCGCCCGGGAAGTCCGGTGCCTGGAGTGTGTCCATGACATCTGCATTGGGATTGCGGATCAGCTGAATTGTGGTGTCACAGATCTCCTTTAAGTTAAACGAGCAGATGGAGCTCGCCATTCCGACTGCGATACCCGTATTGTTGTTGACCAGAATAGATGGGAATGTGACCGGAAGCAGCGTCGGCTCTTTCATACTGGCATCGTAGTTGTCAACGAAGTCCACGGTGTCTTTGTCGATATCCCGAAAGAGCTCCTCACAGATCGGGGCGAGTTTTGCCTCGGTGTATCGGGAAGCCGCCCAGGACATATCACGGGAATAGGCTTTACCGAAGTTGCCCTTGGAGTCCACGTAAGGATGAAGAAGTGCCTCATATCCTTTGGAGAGACGGACCATGGTATCGTAAATAGCCGAATCGCCATGGGGATTCAGCTGCATAGTTCGCCCGACAATATTGGCAGATTTAATGCGGCTGCCGCGCAGAAGGCCCATCTTGTACATCGTGTACAGCAGTTTCCGGTGGGACGGCTTGAACCCGTCAATCTCCGGGATGGCGCGGGACATGATGACGCTCATGGCATAGGGCATGTAGTTGATTTCCAGCGTGTCGACGATTTTTTGATCGACGACCTCGCCGGCCCCCATGATATGGGCGTTCGGATTCTCCTCCCGATTGGTCTTCGGCGTTTTGCGTTTCTTTGCCATGGAATCTGTGTTCCTCCCCTTCTAAAAGCTTACGAAAGATCTGTCAGATCGAGGAAATTATGCCCTTCCTCTGCAATATGCTCCTTGCGCCCTGCCAGGTTGTCCCCCAGCAGAAGGTTGAACTGCGCAGCGGTAGCGGCGGCATCGGACGGGTCGATTCGGATCAGACGGCGGGTCTGCGGATTCATGGTGGTGAGCCACATCATATCGGCGTCATTTTCACCGAGTCCTTTGGAACGCTGGATGGTATACTTCTTCCCCTCCAGCTCTTCAAGTACCTGCTTTTTTTCGATCTCCGTATAGGCAAACCATACCTGGTCTTTATAGTTGATCTCATACAGCGGCGACTCCGCGATAAACACCTTACCCTCCCGGATAAGTGTCGGCATAAGCCGGTAAATCATGGTCAGGATAAGGGTGCGGATCTGGTAGCCGTCGACGTCGGCATCGGTACAGATGATAATCTTGTTCCACCGCAGGTGGTCGAGGGAGAAAGAATTCATGTCCTTGGTCTTGGTTTTCACCTCGACGCCGCAGCCGAGCACCTTAATGAGGTCGGTAATAATTTCATTTTTAAAAATACGGTTGTAGTCCGCTTTCAGGCAGTTGAGAATTTTGCCGCGCACGGGGATAACGGCCTGGAATTCCGAGTCCCGCGCCTGCTTGCAGGCGCCCAGCGCAGAGTCGCCCTCAACAATAAAGACCTCCCGGCGGTCGACGTCCTTGGTCCTGCAGTCGACAAATTTGGCGACGCGGTTGGACATATCCATGCTTCCGGAGAGCGTCTTTTTCAGATTCTGCCTTGTGCTCTCAGCCCGAACCCGACTGCGCATGTTGACCAGAACCTGGTCGGTAATGCGGTCGGCGTCCATCTTGTTCTCAATAAAATAGACTTCCAGCTGGTGCTTAAAGAAGTCGGTCATGGCCTCTTGAATAAACTTGTTAGTAATGGCCTTTTTGGTCTGGTTCTCATACGATGTCTGCGTGGAGAACGAGGAGATGACCAGACAGAGGCAGTCCTCAATATCCTGGAATGTGATTTTCTTGTCCGACTTCGTATATTTGTTGTTCTGCTTTAAATAGCTGTCAATCTGGGAGACAAAGGCGCTGCGCACGGCCTTTTCCGGTGCGCCTCCGTGTTCCAGCCAGGAGGAGTTGTGGTAGTACTCCTTTATGCGGACCTTATTGGAAAAGCAGACTGCTGCGTGAATGAGGACCTTGTAGTCATCCTTGTCCGCACGGTCTCGTCCGACGCGCTCGGTGCGCCACTCCTGTACGGAAGTGAATGCGTCGTCGCCGACGGTTTCTTTCATGTAGTCGACGATGCCGTTCTCATAGAGAAAGGTGTACTCCTGGAATTTTCCAGGGGCGGTTTCGTCCCGCAGGAGAAAGGTCAGACCCGCGTTGACGATAGCCTGCCGGCGGATGATATCCTGAAAATACTCGAGCGGAATGCTGATATCGGTAAAGACATCGGTATCCGGTTTCCAGTAAATCCTGGAACCTGTGGGATGGCCGGGGGCCGGTTCCTTCTTCAGGCGGCCGGAGGGGTTGCCTTTCTTAAAGTGGATAGTATAGCACATATCGTCGCGGTAGACTTCGGCGTCCATAAACTCGGATGAGTACTGGGTGGCACAGAGTCCGAGGCCGTTGAGGCCAAGCGAAAACTCATAGCTTCCGCCCGCCTCGTTGGTGTTGTACTTGCCGCCAGCATACATCTCGCAAAACACAAGCTTCCAGTTGTATTCCTTCTCGTTCTCATTGTAGTCCATCGGAATGCCGCGGCCGAAATCCTGTACCTGCAGCGAGTGGTCCAGATAGCGGGTCACAATGATCTGTTTGCCGAACCCCTCACGGGCCTCATCTATGGAGTTGGAGAGAATCTCAAAAAAGGAATGCTGACACCCGTCCAGTCCATCCGAGCCGAAGATGACCGCCGGACGTTTTCGAACCCGATCAGCACCCTTCAGCTGAGAGATATTGTTGTTGGAATATTTTGCGGATTTTGCCATAGTTGCCTCCGTTCCAAATCAATTCAGACAATCATTTTAGGACAGGTATTCAGATCTTGTCAAGCAAGCCGCATTCGCCACGTCGGCCGGCAGACGGCAGAACCCGCAGTCGAATTTCCGACTGAATCCCGCGGGTCGAAATGAGATGTGTCATAAGAAAAATACTGTCCCCGGGACCTCCGTTCCGGGGACAGCAGGTAAAAAGCTGGATAAGATGGGGTTTATGCGCCAGCCGGTGCAGGCGTGGTACCGACAGGCGGAATGGCCTGGGGATTGGTCTCTATGAAAGGATCGTCCACGTTGCCGAAACTGTCGTCGGTCATAATGCGTTTGAAATCTTCGCCGTTAATTTTTTCATGCACGCCGAGATACCTGGCGAGTTTGTGGAGCTGGTCCACGTGGGATTTCAGAATTTGCTCGGCCTGTGCATAGGCGTGGTTCATGATTTCCGCAACCTCGCGGTCGATGGCGCCTGCGGTCTCCTCCGAGTAGTCCCGCATGCGGTTATAGTCCATACCGAGGAATACCTCGTCATTGTCACTGCCGTAGGTGATAGGACCAAGTGCCTTCGTCATACCGTACTTGGTGACCATGTTCTTGGCGATTTTCGTGGCGCGCTCAATATCGTTGGACGCACCGGTGGAGATGTCTCCCATGATAATGGCCTCTGAGACACGTCCGCCCAGGAGAGTGACCAGCTGGTCCAGCATGTTCTTCTTGGTCATGTAGCTCCGGTCCTCTGCAGGCAGCGACATGGTGTAGCCGCCGGCCTGGCCCCGGGGAATGATGCTGATTTCATGGACCGGGTCGAGGTCCGGAAGATAGTAGTTTGTAATGGCATGGCCGGATTCGTGATAAGTGGTGAGCTTCTTCTCCTTCAGGGTCATCTTGTGGGAGCGTTTCTCCGGACCGACGACGACCTTGATAGCCGCTTCTTCGACATCCTTATTTGTAATGGCCTTCTGGCCGTGCTTGGCGGCGGCAAGCGCTGCCTCGTTCAGCAGGTTCTCCAGGTCTGCGCCGGAGAAGCCGGCCGTCGTGCGGGCAATTTCATTGAGGTCGACATCTGGGCCGAGCGGTTTGTTCCGCGCGTGGATTTTCAGGATAGCCTCACGCCCCTTGACATCCGGGAGATTGACGGTGACCTGACGGTCAAAACGGCCGGGACGGAGCAGGGCCGGGTCCAGGATGTCAGGACGGTTGGTGGCGGCGATGACGACAATGCCCAGGTTGGCAGAGAAGCCGTCCATTTCTACGAGCAGCTGGTTCAGGGTCTGTTCGCGCTCATCGTGGCCGCCGCCCATGCCGGCGCCCCTGTGGCGGCCGACGGCGTCGATCTCGTCGATAAAGATGATGGCCGGTGCGTTCTTTTTGGCCGTCTCAAAGAGGTCGCGGACACGGGATGCACCGACGCCGACGTACATTTCGACGAAGTCGGAGCCCGAGATGGAGAGGAACGGACGGTCCGCCTCTCCGGCCGTCGCACGGGCCAGCAGCGTTTTACCGGTACCGGGAGGGCCGACCAGAAGGACGCCCTTCGGGATACGGGCACCCAGTTTGTCGTATTTATGCGGATCTTTTAAGAACTCGACGATTTCCTCGAGTTCCTCCTTCTCCTCGTCTGCACCGGCGACGTCGGCAAAGGTGGTCTTATTGTCCTTGTCGCTGTTCTGGTGGATACGGGCTTTTCCGAAGCCCATGGAGCGGTTGCTCTCATTCATGATGGAGCTGTTCATGCGGCGCATGAGCCAGACCAGGATGAGGATGGTAAAGAGCGTGGAGAGCAGAACCGGAAGCACGTTCGTCGCCCAGTTGGAGGACGAGCCGGACTCGTAGTTCATTTTGATGGGCTGGTCCGGGTGCTTCTTATTATAGTTTCTGACACTGTCGTGAACGTCATTGACAAACAGGTCGACGCTCGGGACATTGTAGGTGCGGGCTTCTTTGTCGCCCTTCAGATAGTAGGTCAGTTTGCCGTTGCCCATGTTCAGTGTATAAGATGTCACGTTGCCCTGGTCGAACTCTGAGACGATCTGATAATACTTCTCCGAGCTCCGATGCGGGGTCGTGTTGAATGTAAAATACATGGCAACGATGATGAGGATAGGGATAAGGATCCAGGCCAGGGTCGACCAGAAGTTGCTGCGTCTGTTCGGGTCCTGTCCGTTAAAATTATTATCCGGCACGGTTTCTCCTCCTTAGTCTGTTTGAAATAGAATACTGCAGTACGAAAAAGTACCGCAAAGTTATGAATTTGTCATGAAAGAATCATGAAATAACATCCTGATATACATGCGGCTTCAGAACGCCGAGATATGGCAGATTGCGGTAGCGCTGCGAAAAGTCGAGACCATAGCCGACGACGAATTCATCCGGGACCTGTGCGCCGACATAGTCCGCATGGATGTCGGCTTTTCTGCGCTCCGGCTTATCCAGGAACGTACAGATTTTGATGGAACTCGGATGCCGCATGCGGAGAATTTCCCGCAGATTGTAAAGGGTCCGCCCGGTGTCGAGAATATCTTCCACCAGCAGCAGGTCCTGCCCGGAGAGGTCCAGGTCAAGGTCCTTGATAATTTTGACGGTACCGCTGCTCTCGGTTCCATTTCCGTAGCTGGACACAACCATGAAGTCAATGGAAAGCGGGAGATCAACTGCGCGCATGAGGTCCGCCATAAAGACAACAGAGCCCTTCAGCACACTGACCAGGACCAGATTTTTTCCGGCATAGTCCCGGGTAATTTCCTGTCCGACCCGTGTGACGATACTCTGAATTTGCTCTTCATTCAGCAGGATATGGTCAATATCATCCTGCATATGTTCACTGAACAAGTTCATCCTCCTGTTCTTCCAAAGGAACCCGTTCCACCGAGAAGCAAATTCCGTGACGGCAGCCCGGTCCCGCCTGAAACGCCTCGGACGGGCCAAAGCCCTCCAGCCAGGCAATTTTTCCGCTGCACTCGACAACGGTCACGGCGCTTCGCTGCTCTTTTGGAATACCCCTCTCCTGAAACAGAGCCTTGAGCGTTTTGCTGATTTTTCGCCCGGGCACACGGAACCGGTCTCCCGGCCGTCGATTCCGGACAATAAAATTACCATTCATTTTATCATAGTCGCAGGCGTTTTCCAACTGCGCACAATCAAAAGTTTCCTCTGCATGAAAAATTCCATAGGGAAGCCGCAGTATCTTTTCTCCGTGGAACCGGAACGGAGCCGTCTCCCCCTGCTCCGCACAGAAAATCCGGCCCTGTGCTGCCCGGACGACGGCGCCGGAGGGCACCTGAATCTGTCCTCCATTTTCCAGGAGCTCCGCGGCAGCTGCGACATGCTGTTCTTCCGGCGCACAGCCGGAGAAATCCCTCAAAATCTGTGCCAGAGCGCGGAGACGCAGTGCTTCCGGTGCCTTCTGCAGAACAATAATGGAATAGGACAGCGGTTTTGTGTCCAGTTTCGCCTGACGGAGCAGGGCAGCCGTCTGTTCCCGCAGGAAGGACTCATCCCGTGCAAACTGTTCTATGGAGCGCGCCATGCTGCGGAGCGCCGCCGGATGAATCTGCTCCAGTTCCGGCAGGACCTCCAGCCGGATCCGATTGCGGGAATAGTGGACATCCCGATTTGTGCTGTCGGTGCAGTAGGACAAGTTGTTTTCCCGACAGTACTGTTCAATTTCATCTCGAAAACAGCGGATCAGCGGACGGACAATCCGACCGCGCACCGGGGCAATGCCCGTCATGCCGGACAGCGAAGTGCCGCGAGCGAAATGGAACAGCGCGGTCTCCACGCTGTCATTGGCGTTGTGGGCCGTACAGATAAAAGTCTCCCGATCCGGGAAAAGGCTGTCTGCCATCTCCTCAAACCAGGCGTAGCGAAGACGGCGGCCGCAGGCCTCCAGACCTTCTCCTGACTTTTTCGCTTCCATCGGTACATCGCGCCGGCGGACATAAAACGGGATTCCACGCTCTTCGCAGAAGGCCCTGCAGAACTCCTCATCGCGATCCGCCTCTTCTCCCCGAATGCAGTGGTTAAAATGCAGGGCCGCCACCTTCCAGCGGTAGCGCGGGGCAAGGGTACAGAGACAGGAAAGAAGCGTCACGGAGTCCGCGCCCCCGGAGAATCCGACCAGAACGGCCGAACCGGGGGGCAGCATTTCGTAACGCTTCCGGGTTTCTTCAATATTGGAAAGAATGTCCATAACTGTTAAAAAAGATCGTCATCTCGGTGGTGTTCCAGCGAGGTAAACAGAGTAAATTCGCCGTTCCAGCCAAGCTCAACCGTATTGGTAGGACCGTGTCGGTTCTTTGCGACGATAACCTCGACCTTGTCGATCTCCTTCTCCTCGACGTCCTCCTCTTCTTCCGAGGTGTCGGAATAATAGTCGTCCCGGTAGAGCATCAGGACGATGTCGGCATCCTGCTCGATAGAGCCGGATTCACGCAGGTCGGAGAGCTGCGGGCGGTGGGATTTGCCGCGGGCCTCTGTGCCGCGGGCCAGCTGTGCCAGGACAACCACAGGAATTTCCAGGTCCTTGGCCATGAGCTTGAGGTTTCGGGTAATCTCCGATACCTCCTGGACACGGGACTCCGTGCGATTGGGCGATTTCATGAGCTGCAGGTAGTCGATGAAGACGCAGTCGACATCCTTCATGCGCATAATTTTGGCCTTCATCTCGTTGACGCTGATGTTAGAGGTGTCGTCAAAGTAGAGCGGCACGTCCCGGAGAGCGGTACTGGCGATGGAGAGGTTCAGCCAGTCCTCATCGGTCAGCAGACCGGTCCGCATTTTGAGACCCTGGATGCGTGCTTCCATGGAGATCACACGGGAGGCCAGCTGCTCTTTTGTCATCTCAAGGGAGAAGAAGAGCACTTTTTTCCCATGGACCGCCACATTTCGGGCAATATTCAGTGCAAAACTCGTCTTACCCATGGCGGGACGGGCGCCGACGATAATCAGGTCCGATTTGTTGAGACCGGATATGGTCTTGTCGAGGTCCGAATAGCCGGTCTTGATGCCGAGGTACTTTTCCCGGTCCTCCGAATTGAGCTGTCCCAGCGTTTCATAGACCTTGTCCATAACGATGTCGCCAAGCTGGGAGGCATCGGAATTGGAACGGCCCTGTCGGATATCATAGATTTTCTGCTCTGCACTGTCCAGAAGAGTCTCCGCATCTGCACTCTCCCCTTCGCTCTGCTCCAGGATTTCGCGGGATGCCGTAATCAGAGCGCGCTTATAGAATTTATCCTGGATGATCTTCGCGTAGGATTCCACATTGGCTGTGGAAGGGACCATGTCAACGAGCTGGGCGATGTACTGCTTTCCGGAGGCATCATCAAACGAGTCACTTTCCCGGAGCTTCTCGACGACGAGAAGCGGGTCGATAACGCCGCCGGTGGTCTGAAGCTGCAGAATAGAGCCGTAGATAAGCCGGTGCTGGGGCAGATAGAAATAGTCCGCCTGAAAGCCCTCCGACTGAATGAGCGTCAGGCAGTCCGGATCGACAAGAATGCTTCCCAGAACCGCCTGTTCCGCCTCCAGACTGTAGGGAAGCCCGGCACTGTCCTCCGGGAGCGGATGATAGTTGTCTGCCATGGGTTCCCTCCCCCTTCTGCAGATAAGAAATTACTGTTTGAAAATTACTGTTCGGAAACGCGGACTTTGACGGTGGCCTCTACGCCGTTAAACAGCTTGCAGACCGCGTCATAGGTGCCGAATGCCTTGATGTCCATGACTTTAATTTTGCGCTTGTCGAGCTTGACACCGAAGTCCTCGCCGATTTTCTGAGCGATTTCTTTCGCCGTAACGGAGCCGAACAGTTTGCCGTTGACGCCGGCCTTTGCCTTCATCTCGATGGTTTTGCCGTCGATTTTAGCCGCATCGGCCTGAGCAGCTGCTTTTTCGGTGTCATATTTATATTGTTTGGATGCCTGGGCGTTTTTCATCTCGGTTACGTTCTGGGCATCTGCGGAGACGGCAAGGTTTTTCGGAAACAAAAAGTTGCGTGCATAGCCGTCGGAGGCCTTGACGAGGTCGCCCTTTTTTCCGAGTCCTTTGACGTCAGCTTTCAGAATGACTTTCATAATGAGGTTCACTCCATTTCAAGATATTCATCGATGGAGCGGCGGACTTCAGCCGCCGCCTCTTCCATCGTAGTGTGCTCCATTTGGGTGGCTGCCATGGTAAAGTGGCCGCCGCCGCCCAGCTTTTCCATAATGACCTGTACATTCATCTTCCCCAGGGAACGGGCTGAGATGTTGATGCGGCCGTTCTCCTCAAACAGAACATAGGAAGACTTTACCCCGGTGACGCTGAGCATTTCATCTGCCACCTGTGAGGCAATCATGCGCATATTGGGCACCGATTCCCTTGTCGTGGCAATGGCACAGCCGCGGTAGGTCTCCGCCGTATTCAAGATGGAAGCCTTGATTTTATAATTGTCCAGGCTGTTGGAGAAAAGCTGTTTTACTGCAACCGTATTGGCGCCTTTGTTCTTCAGATAGGCAGCTGCCTCAAAGGTACGCACGCCGGTTCCGAGAACGAAATTGCGTGTGTCCAGCATAATGCCGGACAGCAGTGCATTGGCACTCATGGGTTCCAGCTTCACCCGGTCCGGGAAATATTCGATGAGCTCCGTCACCATTTCACAGGCGCTGGAAGAATTGGGCTCGCTGTAAAAAATTTCCGCCGGTTTAATATAATTGGCAGTACGCCGGTGGTGGTCGATAACGCAGACCGTGTCAAAATGCTCCGTCAGATTGGGGTATTCCAGAGAATTGGGACGGTGGGTGTCAACAACGACAAGCGTGCTTCGCTTTCCCTTTGCCATGGCAAAGGCGGTATCGTCCCGGATAAACAGGTCCCGGTTCGCCTGTTCCACATAGGCGCGGAGAAGCGACATGGCCATCGTCGTACCGCGGTTTGTGATGATAAAACAGGGCTTTCCGACTGCCCTCGCCATCTCAAAGACACCGATGGCGGCGCCGATACTGTCAAAGTCCGAGAAGGTGTGGCCGACGGCAAAGATAATGTCGCTGCGCTTGAAGATTTCGTTGAAATTCTGCGACATGATGCGCGCTTTGACTTTGCTGGAGCTGGTGGTTCCCCCTACGGTTCCGCCGAAAAATTCCATCGTTCCGTCGGAGTTGACTGTTGCCTGGTCTCCGCCGCGGCTCTGGGACATTTCCAGCGCAAGCCGGGCGTGCTCATTGGCTTCCGGCAGCGTCCGGCCCCGGCCGGCGCCAATGGAGATGGTGAGCTCAACAGGATTTTCGCCGTAAGTGTACTCGCGGACCTTTTTCAGAATTTGGAAGCGGTTCTCCATAAGTTCTTCCAGGCCCCGCTCCTCGATGACCATAAAATAGTTGCCGTCGCTGAATTTTTCCAGCAGGCAGGGATATTTGGCCGCCCAGGCCTCCAGTATGGTCTCAATGCCGCCGTTAATGACTTCGCACTCACTGCTCTTGAAATTGCGCTGCAGCTCATCCATGTTGTCGAGCACAAGGTAGACAATGGCCGGTTTGGAATTTTTGTAGTCTGCAGCGGCCTGTTTCAGCTCTGTGTTGTCCAGATAATAGAGGCAGTAAAGCTGTTCCGCCTCGTCAATAACGCCCGTGTAAACGGTGTAAAGCCGTTCCCTGCAGCGGAGGTCAATGCCTTCCGGGTGGGCAGCCGCCTCTTTCGGAGTCATCTGACTGAACAGCGGGTCAATTTTCCGGAGGGAAGCCGTACCGTCCCCCAGCAGTTTGTCACGGAACCGGTCATTGTACCAGACAATATCGTTGTTATGCCCAACTACAGCCATGGGGATGGGATAGTCCTGCCTGCTTCCATGAAAGTCAAAATAGGTATTGGCTTTTTCAATGACATCTTTATAGTAGCGGGAACTCCGAAGGTAGTAGATTAGGAATGCGGCCGCAAGGGCTGCGATGACACACGCCTGAACGACCCCTGCAATCCAATTGCAGCGAAACAGGAAGACCGTCGAGATAAGACTCGCCAGCATGCAGAAGGAAAACAGGACGGAAGCTCCTCTACTCAAGACGTCAGACCTCCATAATAATGGGAAGAATCATCGGGCTGCGCTTGGTGCGCTCATAGACCAGCCGCGAGATTTCGTCACGGATACGGGATTTAATGGTTGACCAGTCGTGGATGCCGTTGACCAGACAGTTCTCGATAGCCCACATGGCCATGGACTGGGCGTCCTCAATGAGGTCTTCCGATTCACGGACATAGACGAAACCGCGGGATACGATATCCGGGCCGGAGACCACTTCTCCGGTCTCACTGTCCATTGCAACCACAACCGTAATAAGACCATCTTCTGCAAGGCGGGTACGGTCCCGCATGACAATGGAGCCGACATCTCCGACACCGGAGCCGTCGACGAAGACGCGCCCTGCCGGCACGGTTCCTGCGGGTTTCAGACCGTTTTCACTGACTTCTATGGTCTTTCCGATGTCGCTGATCATAATATGCGAGGGCTCAATTCCCATGCTCTCCGCCAGTTCCTTGTGTTTCTTCAGATGTTTCTGCTCACCGTGTACCGGAATAAAGTATTTCGGATGAATGAGCCCGAGCATCATCTTCAGTTCTTCCTGGTTGGCGTGGCCGGAGACATGTACCTCGTACATGCGCTCGTATATGACCTCTGCACCGTGTTTGAGGAGTTCGTTGACGACACGGGTAACTGCCTTGTCGTTGCCCGGAATGGGGTTAGCCGAGATAATGACGTAGTCGTTCGGCGTAATTTTCACCTTGCGGTGCTCGTTAAAAGCCATTCGAGTCAGAGCGGACATGGGCTCGCCCTGGCTTCCGGTAGTAATCAGAAGAAGCTGTTCCGGCGCATAGCGGTTGATTTCGTCGATGCCGATCATGACTCCGTCCGGGACATGGAGATAGCCGAGCTCCGTGCCAATGGACATGACGTTTTCGAGGCTTCGGCCTGAGAGGGCAACCTTGCGGTGCTGTGAGACCGCCACATTGATGATCTGCTGAACGCGGTGGACATTTGAGGCAAATGTGGCGACGATAATGCGCCGTTTTCCCGCCTTGGCAAACAGGGTCTCAAACGACTGTCCAACGGTGCGCTCACTCTGGGAATAGCCCGGCTTCTCCGCGTTTGTGGAGTCTGCGAGATAGGCGAGAACACCCTCTTTTCCCAGCTCGGCAAAGCGAGCGAGATCTATCATCTGGCCGTCGATAGGCGTCGTGTCAATTTTCAGGTCGCCGGACTGAATGATAACGCCGGCGCGGGTGCGAATAGCGAAGGCCAGCGCGTCGGGAATGGAGTGATTGACGTGGATGGCCTCCACCTCAAACTGGCCGAGCTTTACGGTGTCGCCCGGTTTGATAACCCGGAGGTCGCACTGATTCAGAATGCCGTGTTCCTCCAGTTTTCCGCGTATAAGGCCGATGGAAAGCGGCGTGCCGTAGACCGGAATGTTGACAACTTTGAGCAGGTAGGCCAGACCGCCGATGTGGTCCTCATGGCCGTGGGTAATGAAAATGCCACGAATGCGGTCGGCATTGCGCTGGACATAAGTGAAGTCCGGAATGACCAGATCAACACCGAGCATGTCGGGCTCGGGGAAGGCCAGTCCGCAGTCCACAATGATCATCTCACCGTCGAACTCATACAGCGTCATATTTTTGCCGATTTCGTTCAGGCCGCCGAGAAACGAGATTTTGACGGATGGTGCCGCCGGGCTGTTTTTCTTTCTGCCGCCCTTTCTGCGCCGCCCTCTCTGATTTCCGTTCCGTTTGGCTGCGCTGTTCTGCGGCTGCTGATGGGATGCCTTGGATGCGTTCCTGGCATTGGACCTGCTGCCGCCGGATTTTTTCGGTGCTCCGGCAGTAGCTTTCTTTGACGAGTTCTCTTGCTGCATAGAACTCTCCTTTCTATGAAATTTTCAATATTCTATGTGATCTGATGAAACGGTGGGCCGGCGGAAGCCCTTGGCTTCCCACGTA
This sequence comes from uncultured Oscillospiraceae bacterium, assembly GCA_900542575.1. Lineage (GTDB taxonomy): Bacteria > Bacillota > Clostridia > Oscillospirales > Acutalibacteraceae > RUG420. The sequence continues at coordinate 79,327 of UQOE01000005.1, read as the reverse complement.
CCGGACAGTGTGTTGGTTCCCGAATCAAAAGTTCATAACTAGACAGGTATGGTGTATAATTTTAGGGAATTTGGATTCCATTGTCAAGCTGGACACCAGATGCTAAGATATTTCTATTATATAATAGATTGGAGCCAACATGGGAACAAAACTCACACAAGTTGAACTATTTACCGATGGTGCCTGTTCCGGAAATCCCGGCCCCGGCGGGTACGGCGCCATTCTCCGCAGCATGGGCTCTGAGAAGGAGCTCAGCGGCGGCGAACCAAACACGACGAACAACCGAATGGAGCTTACCGCTGTCATTGTCGGCCTGCAGGCACTGAAACGTCCCTGCAGCATAGATATCTATTCCGACTCCCAGTATTTTGTCAACGGTATTACCAAAGGATGGGCGGAGAACTGGAAGGCCAAAGGCTGGAAAAAGGCCGACGGCAAGCCCGCTCTGAACGCGGACCTGTGGGAGACGCTGCTCCAGGAGCTTTCCCGACACGAAGTTCGCATCCACTGGGTGCGCGGCCACGCCGGGCACCCGGAAAACGAGCGCTGTGATGCCCTCGCCGTGGCGGCCAGCCAGAAATATAAAAAATAGGGCAGAGAAAGAGCGACGATCAGCCGGACAGGCTGGTCGTCGCTGCTGTTTCTCATGAAATTGGAGACGAAGAGTTTCTTCGGCAATCAGTCTTCGTCTTTCACCAGGCCGAGTTCATGGTCCAGAACTTCTTTGATGTCCTCCGGGTCAAGCCCGTGTACCATGCAGGCCTCCGCAAGACTTTCATAGAGCGCAGAACCGCAGGTGACGCAGGACATGCCGCAGCTCATCAGAATATTTGCGGCCTCCGGATACTGTTCAATGATGTCGATGATAAGCATGTCGGTGCTGATCGTTCCATCGCCGGACGGCTCCTTTTTGGCAAAGAAGGCCTCGGCGTCAGCCGCCGGATCGCCGGCAAGGGTAAGGCTGAAGTTCTTCTCAAAGATACCATAGATGTTGTCGGTGAAGAAGTCCGGGACATTCGGACCCAGATCGATCTTTTTGACGCCGATGTAGATCATAACCAGGAACGCCAGCAGAGAGCGCTCATCGTTGACCGCGGCGCAGAAGGTCATCGGGATGCCGTTGATGTCAAGCTTTTCAAGGTCGGCCTGGAACTTCAGGGCAGTCATGCAGACCGAATAGGTGTCGCCAAGCTGACCGGCATAGAGCACGCGCGGAATGCCATGAACCGTCCCCAGTCCAAGCGAATTGACGCGCTCGGCAATGCTGCCGGCGGTCAGAATGGCCGAGTTTTTCGGGAGTGCTTTGGCCAGTTCCGTATAGTAGCTGTTTTTGGGATCGGTGCCGTCGGAACCGACAATTGCGATCATGCGTGAAATAGACTCGTCTTTCATGCCGTCCACCAGGCGCTCCGCCATCTGGTAGAGCTGATCATGGGCAAAGCCGATAACCAGTTCACCCTTGCGCAGCTCCGCAGGAGCCGGAAGGTTCTTCGCCTGCTCCACGGCTGCGGAGAAGTCGAAGAAAAAGTCTTCGTCCGCGTCAATATGAGTGCATCCCGGGTAAGCCGTCTCCCCTGCCGTATAGAGACGTCCCTGGTAGCGCTCATCCGGCTCCAGAAGACCGGAGCCCGCATAGATGATAGGGCCGTTGAATGCGGCGAAGTCATCCTGCTGATGTTCCGGAGTGCTGCCGTATGAGCCGGCAAAATGGTCCAGACCGGCCAGAGTCGGATAGGCATGGGCGGAGAGCAGCTCGCCGTAGGTATAGACATCTACGCCGGTATTTTCCGCCGTTTTCAGCACGCACTCCAGTACGCGCAGATTCTGGCCGGCAACGAGGACAGCCGGATGGCTGCGTACGCCGAGTTCTACATTGGTCAGCTTTGGAGAGCCATAGCGTTCGACGGAAGCTTTGTCCAAAAGTCCCATAGCGCGGTAGCCGAAGCCGCCCACTTCCATGGCAAGATTGAACAGAAGGCCGACGCTGAGTTTGAATTTCAGAGTTCTCTGAAGAACGCGCTGGATAAACGGGTCAATGCCCTCGTCTTCATAGCCGATGGCATATGCCTGCTGGGTCGTCATAGCAACACCTTTCAGGCCGCGGGTAATGAGTTCCCGCAGAGCATGGGCGTCCAGATTTTCGGTGTCCTCGGCACGGATCTCGGCCAGTTTGGCCTCATACTCGTCCGGGGAATCGGGGTTCCACTGGGCAGCCGGTGCCAGGACTCGCGTAGCTTTTAACTGCTGCATCAGCTCTTTCTTTTTGGCAAAGGTTGCATCTGTCCGCTTGGCGAGAAAGTCCGTATCGTAATTGGTGTGGTCTGCGGTCAGGCAGAGGTTTTCCACGACCATGCGGTCAACGTCTTTCGGGACAGAGATCATCTCGACGCGCATTTCCGTCGTAACGGCACAGAGGCCTTTTGTGGCGATATCCAGAATTTCCTTTTGATCTTTGAGTTCCATCATAAAATCCTCCGGGTGAAGATTACTTCTTTTTGGGGTCCTCCGGATCGGTTCCGCGCAGGACACGGCCCTGAACCAGATGGATGGGGCGCTGCTCGTCGTACTGAAGCTCCGGCAGGGACTCTTCCTCTTCCGGGTCGGAGAACTGGAAGTCCTCCGGGCGATACTTCGGAAGCTCCTCCCTGGTGCCGGCTCTGCCGTCTCGATTCAGGAACAGAATTCCAAATACAGCACCCAATATCAGCAGAATGGGAAGCAGGCCGCAGACGACGAGGCCGCCTGCAGATGCGTAGAAATGCATGGCGTGAGCTTTGCCGGGAAACGCCAGAGCATATCGGCCCAGAACAGCATTCGGACGTGCCAGATAGCAGTCATCGGCGTCGGTGTCCTCGGCGTCGCCGCGCACCCGATAGCCGGTTGGATCGGCGTCCTTGTCCTCTTTCATCTTCTTGCTCTTTTTGTCCAACTTCTTCGGGCGAACCGTCTTGACAATGCGTCCGATCTGAACACGGCCGTCTCCGTTCCGGTAAGCGACCACTTCATTTTTCTTAAAAATGCCGTCAGAGACCGGAGAAACAACAGCTACGTCACCGGCCTGCAGCCGGGAAGTGCTGTCCTTTTCCGCCATACGGCTGTCAGAAACCGGAACCAGATACTGCCCGCGCCAGGTGACCGGATGACTGTCATCGGAACGGGATGCACTGCCGAAGAAAGACAGCTCAAAGATGAGAACGGGCAGCAGAAGCATTACGACCACCGTAAGAAGAACGGTGCCGAATGCCCTGCCCGCAGCGTGCTTGTCCTGCGCCATGCATTCTCTCCTCCACTGAATAATTTCTTTTGTATTATACGCCATCTATATGCCATTAGCAAATGAACATTCAATTTTCACGAAAAAAAATTTCGGCCCCCTCCCGGAGGCCGAAATCTGCATAAATTCAGGATTTACATGCGTACGGTGCGGTCTTCGCCGATGGCCGGCATACCGGTGACATCGTACTTGTTGCCGTTTTCATCATAGACATAGCCCTTCAGAGTACCGAAGGTAATGTGGTAATCCATCTTGATAACGCCGAGGTCGAACTGAATCAGGTTGCGGTCGCCGATATCCATCTCAAGATTGGTCATGCCGTAATTATCCTGAATAGTCCAGCGGTTGTACTCCGGATGCTGGAACTTGACCGGTGTCAGACGGCTGGAGTCGTTCTGCAGCCAGATCAGATCTTCGTTATACTTGTCCGGATTGGTAGACTGGTTGTCCGTCAGGTTGATGCCGAAATATTTGTTTCCGCCGTCATACTGCCGCCTGCCCATTGTGGTGACCCAGTCATAGTGGGAGTTATAAGGATAATAGCCCTTATGGTCATCGATAATGGCAACCGAATTTTCGTCGGTCGTATAGGTCTTGCCGTTCCAGGTCAGATATCCCTCTGCTTTGAACAGATCTTTCTGGGTGTAAAGCGGTTTGTTGTCGCCGAACGGGCATACAATGACGCTTGGTTTGGAGACACGGGTCAGTTTGTAGTCATAGGAAATCTGTCCGTTCAGACCGATAGCCGCACCGTTTCCTTCCGCCTTGCCATGGTTGAAGTCATTGGTAATGACCATGGAGTTCAGCGGGCTGACACCGACGGTCTTGCTGCCGTCGTACAGGTTGACGGAAGTCTTGCCGGTGGAGGCGGTCTCAATTCCGGTCCAGGCGTATACTTTCTTCTCGCTCTTGACATAGATAAGCGTCATGGTTACGGCGCCGATTCCCGAGAGCTCCTGTACCGCACTCAGCAAAGTGAATTCCTTGGTATCGACTTCCAGGGCCTCCCACTGGGTAAGACGGGACGCGTTCAGGGAATCCGGTACAATGTTCGACTGTCCTTTGACATCTGTGAGGTTCAGGTTTTTGATTTCAGCATTATAGGTCCCGAAATTCGCTTTGCCGTTTGCGTCAATGACGGAATCCGGCGGATCGACCGCAATGCGCTCCGGAGCCAGATACTGCTTGAAATTCGGCTTGTTCTCTGCGTAGGCACAGGCAATGCCGGTCGTCGCCGCCATGAGGACGGCGAGAAGCAGTGACAGTACCCTTCTCAGTCCGGTGATTTTCATTTCTTTCTCCTCCTTTTCTCCGTCACAGGCGGAACAGGCTCAGTAGTTGTCCGCACAATTGTGACAAATATATACAAATTGCTTCTACATTATTATATATTTATTGTATATATTGTCAAAGCCAAAATCAGGAGGTACGTTCTGTTCACACAACTGAATAAAAAAGGCCGCATCCTGAAACACATCGGGATGCGGTCTGTGTCTTTCTTAAAAATCGTCTCCCAGGAAATACGACAGCATGCCGTTGGAGACCTTGATTCTTGCGATGGGCGGAAGCGTCTGTCCGTCTTTTGTCTTTGCAGTCAGGAAATAGTCGCCGGAGCGCGTGAAGATGAGATCTACCTCCCCGTTCTGATCGGTGTGGTACTGGGTGTCCGTCTCCTCACCATAGGGACTCAGCGAGTAAATCTCAGCATTTTTCAGGGGTTCCTCCTGAAGTCTGCCGTTCTCATCCGGCACTTTCTGGAACAGCTGAATGTGGTATTCCCGCAGACATACCGTCTGTGCATCTTTCTGCGCAAAATAGGCATAGCGGTCCTCATTTATCCCAGAACTGCCGTAGACGTAGAGATCGTCATAGAAATCCAGGGTATCGCGAAGCGCGAAACCACGGTCATTGTTTACATAAAACCCGGACGACTGAACGTCCTTTCCCCACAGTCTGGAGAGGACCGGTCCGCATTTTTCACTGCGGGTCATCAGACCGCCGGGACAGTATTTTTCATGGACCTGTTCCAGCGCCTCCAGAACCGTGACTTTTCCGTCCCCGTCCTCATCCCGGACGACCACCGGACGGCGGGTCATGGCTTTTTTGTCGCCGGCGGTCTGGAAATTCTGATCTATTACAACTGTGACATAGATGACCATATCTTTCTGCGGTCCGGTCTCTGCCGCATAAGCTGCGGTCGAAAAGCCAAACGTGCTGCAGACAAACAGCAGAGCCAGAAAGACCGAGATCCATTTTTGTCTGAGTTTCATAGCTTACCTCCCAGGCTTCTGGCGAAGCTGCCAGGCCTCTACATCTTTTACTTCGTTATACATAGCGACATAGCTTTCATGGCGCGATTCACTGATTGCACCGTCGGAAACCGCCTGCAGAACGGCACATCCTTTGTCGCGAACGTGGGAACAGCTCGGATAAAATTTACATTGGTCCAGATACGGCCGAAATTCTGGAAAGCAGTCCGCGAGGTCCTCTTTCAGAATCACTTCATCCCGCTGGAGTTCCAGGGAAGCGAACCCGGGTGTATCTACCACGTAGCCTCCGCCGAGTTCCAGGAGCGTGCTGGCGCGGGTCGTGTGCTTGCCGCGGCCGAGTTTTTTGCTGATGGGAGCCGTCTCCAGATTCCACTCCGGGTTCAGGCGGTTCAGCAGGGTCGATTTTCCGACCCCCGAGTTGCCCGTAAAAGCGCTGATTTTTCCCGGCAGAAGGGTGCGGACGGCCTCCAGCCCCTCGTCTGTAACGCCGCTCGCCACCAGGGTCGGAAAGCCCGTTGTGCGGTAGATTTCCTGTAATTCGGAGACATCGCCCAGGTCGCTCTTGGTGAGAACGATAACCGGCTGAATTCTGCTCCGTACGGCCAGGACAGTCAGCCGGTCGATGAGCAGCGTATTGGGGCGCGGCTCACAGCTGGATACGACGATAAAGAGCTGATCAATATTGGCGACCGGCGGACGGCGCAGAGCATTGCGGCGCGGCTCAATTCGGTCGATGGCATTCTCGTGCTCCCCTTCGTAGATGGAGATCTCCACACGGTCCCCTACCAGAGGCGTCATTTTCTGATTCCGAAAGGCGCCGCGGGCACGGCACTCCCAGATTTCTCCGGCTGCCGCCACATAGTAGAAGCCGCCGATGCCTTTTACGATTATTCCTTTCTCATGTCTGCAGGTATCCAATGAATCACCACAGTCTTTCTGCAGGGAAAAGATCTCCGATATTGGCGGAAGATACAATTCGGTAATGATGTTCTCCGGAAGCGGCAGCCGGCGTCTTGGAGAAGTCCACCGTCGCCTCATAGAGTTTGCTTCCGTCCAGATAGACTGAGACCGGCGCGTGGCCGCTTCCCGTAACTTTGGTCGTATAGGACGAACCATTGCAGCTGACATTCTTTTTGGAATAGACGTCGTTGTTGACGTAAACCACCAGTATGCCGGTTCGGCCGGTATTGGGCAGTGTGACTGTCACATTGAGAGACCCGGCACTCTTGGCATTGCCGCTGCTGATTGTAATGTCTATGGACGTGTTTTCCGGCACTTTGCTGCCCTTCTGAATGCTCTGACTCAGAATGGTGCCCTTCGGCTGCTTGGAATCCACCTCGGTGACCGAACCCACCTGAAGTCCGACGCTGGTAAAGTAGTCAATGACTTTGTCGTGTTCGGAATTGTAATTTAATCCTGTGAAATCGGGAACCGTGACCTCGGAGTCGTCCGAATCGACGGCCACGTAGATGATAACGGTGTCAGAGGTGTCCGCTTTCGTCCCCTGTGCAGGGTCGCTTCGAATAACCGTGTTAGGCTTGTATTTTGTATTCTTCTGGGACACCACATTAAAATGAAGGAACCCGGCCGCCTTCAGTTCCTCCTCGGCTTTGACCAGGTTCTTCCCGTTGATATTGGGGACCGTGGCCGCCGTTCCCCGTGTCACAACTTCCAGCTTAATCGTAGACCCTTTTCGCACCTTGCTGCCGGGGTCTTTATCCTGTTTCAGAATGGTACCGGCCTCTTCCGAGGCGGAAGAGACAAAGTTGACCTCAAATTCGAAGTCAGAGTATTTTTCGTTTCCCTCGACTTCCCGGTAATAGTTTTTTTCGGTGAAATCGGGCACCGTCACCCGCTCACCGGAGAACAGGCCGGTAAAAATGCCGAGAAACAGCAGAACCAGAAGAACTGCAACTCCTGCGCCGATTCCGATTCCGAGCCAGACCGTTTTGCTGATCTTCTTTTTCTCCGGAAGAGCCGCTTCGCCGTCTGCAGAGTCCGGCACCGCGCCGGGCAGGCCTGAGCCGATTTTCCCGGTTACGGCATTTTTGCTGATAAACTTTGTCGGCTCCTCGTCGACATAGTATCCGTAGTCGAATTTGACCAACGGATTTCGTTTGAGCTCATCCAGGTCCAGCAGCATTTCGGCGGCGGACTGGTAACGGCTGCGCGTACTTTTTTCCATGGCATGCAGCGTAATCTGTTCGAGCCCAACCGGAATGTCGGGATTGATCTCCCGCGGGGGCTTGGCCTTATCCTGGAGCTGTTTAAGTGCGACTGCGACGGCGCTGTCCCCCTCAAATGGGAGCTGCCCGGTGATCATCTCGTACAGGACGACGCCGACTGAGTAGATATCGGCCTTATCGTCCGTCATTTCTCCGCGGGCCTGCTCCGGACTAATATAGTGCACGGAGCCGATGGCAGACTCTGTCATAGTGCGAGTGTCGCCGCGGCTGAATCGCGCAATGCCGAAGTCGGCCACCTTGATGGTGCCGTCCTCCAGCAGCATAATGTTCTGCGGCTTGATGTCCCGGTGCACGATGCCCTTGTCATGGGCATGCTGCAGTGCACGGAGAATCTGCGTCGTGAAATGAACAGCCTCCCGCCATTCCACTACCTTCTGCTGCTCGATATACTCTTTTAACGTAATGCCTTCGACGTACTCCATAACAATGTATTGGAGCTTCTCGCCGAAACTGACATCATAGACTTTTACGATATTGGGATGAGACAGCACCGCAATGGCTTTCGACTCGTTTTTAAACCTGCGCCGAAATTCCTCATTGGCCAGAAACTCATCCTTTAATATTTTAACGGCGACGATGCGGTCGTCGATATTGTCATAAGCCTTGTAGACGATTGCCATTCCGCCGACGCCGATGATTTCCTGTATCTCGTAGCGTCCGTCGAGGACCTGTCCTACATAACTATCCATTCCTTATCCTTCCCCTGACTGCTGCGGTTATTCTGAGATGGCGACGACGGTGATGTTGTCTCCGCCGCCATGGGCATTGGCCAGGTCCACAAGGGCAAGGGCGTAATCATTGTCCCGGGACTCGTTCACAATTTCAAAGATCTCCTGGTCGGTCACGAAGTTGGTGAGACCGTCCGTGCAGATAAAGAGGACGTCCTCTTTGTGGAAATCTTCCTCGGAATAATCGATACGCAGGTCCTCCTCTACCCCAAGCGCTCTGGTAATCAGATTGCGGTTTGGGTGCTTCAGTGCCTGCTCTTCGGTGATTTCACCGGAGTCAATCATTTTCTGAACCACTGAGTGGTCCGTTGTCACCTGCCGGATTTCCTCCGGTGAAATCAGGTATGCACGGCTGTCTCCCGCATGAGCGAGATATACCGTGTCGCGTCCAACCAGGGCGACGACCACAGTGGTCCCCATCCCCTTCAGCTCCGGATTTTCGGAAGCCGTATCAAAAATTGCGAGATTGGCATTGGAAATGCTGGTGGTCAGGAGACTCCGTATGGAAGACGGGCTCATATTGTCCCGGTACCCGGAAGTGATGTGTTCCGTGAGATACTGGACCGCCATCTGACTGGCGATATTGCCGCCCGCATTTCCTCCCATGCCGTCACAGACAACAGCCCAGGCAACGCCGTCCCGGAATTCACCGGCAGCATAGGAATCCTGATTGTAGGAGCGGACTTTTCCGGTATCTGTTTTGGCAATGATTTTCATGTATGCTCCTTTTCCAGCTTCCTGCGAAGCTGTCCGCAGGATGCGTTGATGTCGGGGCCCAGCGTGCGCCGTACGGTGGTCGGAATTCCCCGATTTTCCAGAATTTTCGAGAAGGCGCGCAGCCGTGCATCGGTACTGCGCGTATAGTCATTTTCCCGAACCTCGTTGGCCGGGATTAAATTGACGTGACAGAGCATACCTTCCAGTCGATCTGCAAGCTCCCGTGCACAGGCGTCGGAATCGTTGACGCCGCTCATCATGGCGTATTCAAAGGAGATGCGCCGGGAGGTGGTCTCCGTGTAGGCACGGCATGCTTCCAGCAGCTCCTCCACGTTCCACTTCCGGTTGACCGGCATAATCTGGGAACGAACCGTGTCGTTTGGTGCATGCAGGGAGACCGAGAGCGTAAACTGAGGGTGTAGTTTCATGAGGTCATAGATGCGTGGAACAATGCCGCAGGTAGAGACAGAAATGTGCCGCGCACTGATATTTTTGCCGGTGTCATCGGTAATCAGCTGCAGAAAGCGAAGGACATTGTCGTAGTTCATGAGTGGTTCTCCCATACCCATAAGTACAACATGAGAGACCCGTTCCCCGGTGTCCCGCTCTGCCATGTAGACCTGCGCCAGCATCTCCGATGCGGTCAGCGAGCGGACGCAGCCGTCTATCGTTGAGGCGCAAAAGCGGCACTTCATATTGCAGCCCACCTGAGTGGAAATACAAACGGAATATCCATATTTGTATTTCATGAGAACCGATTCAATGGTCTCCCCGTCTTTCAGGCGGTAGACATATTTGATGGTTCCGTCCAGCTTCGAGACAAACTTGGCGGCAATTTCCACATTGTCCAGGACAAAACGGTCTGCCAGCTGACGCCGCAGGTCTTTGGAGAGATTGGTCATCTCGGAAAAGGAAAAGGCGTTTTTCTGGTGAAGCCAGGACCAGATCTGTCCCGAACGGAAGCGGGGGAGACCGAGGTCGGCGCAGGCGGCGTCGAGCTCCGGCCGGGTCATGGAGCGAATATCTTCGCGGTTGTTCAAGCGGATTCCCCCAATCGTTCCAATACAGCGATAAAAAAGCCGTCACAGTGGTGGCTGCCCGGCAGCAGGGTCTCCTGGGAGACCAGGGAATAGTCGGAATGATCCTGTAAAAAGTGCTCCACTACGCCGCCGTTTTCGGCGGGATGCAGTGAGCAGGTGGAGTAGACCAGCCGTCCGCCGACCCTGCAGTACTGGGAAGATATACACAAAATATGATATTGCAAAGGGGGTAGGTTGTCAATCTCGCGGAGCGCCTTGTAGCGGATCTCCGGCTTGCGTCCCAGGATGCCGAGCCCGCTGCAGGGAACATCGCAGAGCACGCGGTCTGCCAGTCCCCGGTCCGCGTCAAAGACCTCCGCATCGGCACAGCGTGCCGAAATGCTTTGGAGGCCCAGGCGTGCAGCCCCGTCCCGAATAAGTCCGGTGCGCTGTTCATACAGGTCAAAGGCACAGACGGTTCCCCTGTCCTGCATACGCTCGGCCAGTGTAAAGCTCTTCCCGCCCGGTGCGGCACAGACATCGAATACCGTTTCACCGGGCTGGGGATCCATCCGCGCACAGCATAGCTGGGACGAGGCATCCTGAACATGGAACAGTCCATCCTGGAACGACTGCAGCCGCTCGACAGAACCCGCTTTTTTCAGGACCAGGGCGTCCTCTACGAGAGGATGCGGTTCGGAAGCCACCCCCTCCTCTGCCAGAATTCTGCGGAGCGATGCCGAATCGGTTCGGCAGGTATTGACCCGGATCGTCAGAGACTCTGCCCCCAGGCCGTGTTCCAGGATGCCAACCGCGGCCTCCTCGCCGTAAGTCCGGACAAAGAGCTGAACCAGCTCCTCCGGACAGGAGTACTGCACAGAGAGGCGGTGAAGCGGATGCGACGAATCGGGCAGTACAAGTCCTTCCGCCGCAATTTTTCGGAGTATGGCGTTGACCAGACCGGCCGCATAGGCGGCTCCGTTTTTGCGGACCAGCCGCACGCTCTCATTGACCGCCGCGTGATCCGGAATACGGTCCAGAAAAAGGATCTGATAGGACCCCAGCAGAAGTGCCGCATGGACATTCGGCTTAAGTTTCCGCAGGGGCTGCCGCAGACAGCGGCTCAGCTGATCATCCAGAGTCAGGCGGCGCTCTGTGGTGCCGTAGACCAGCTCCGTGCAGAGCGCCCGGTCCGCCGGATTCATCTGGTTTTTCCGCAGTGCGGCATTTAAAGCCAGATTGGAATAGGAGCCGTCACGGAGCATTTTTACCAGCACCTCAAAGGCGAGCTGTCTTCCGTCTTTGATAGGACATTCCTCCCGAAATGGAACAAAACGGCTCCCGAAGACGAGAGCCGTCAAAAAAATCTGTTTAATCTTCTCTGCGGGCGCCCAGGAACAGGACGATAAGCCGTAGAAGATCGGCCAGGGCGGCGGCAACCGCTACCACATAGGTCATAGCTGCAGCTACAAGAACCTGCCGCGCGCCGCGGCGTTCCCGGTCTCCCAGCAGCCCGGTTTTCTGGATAACTTTCAGAGCGCGCCGGCTCGCGTTGAATTCGACAGGCAGCGTGGCAAACTGAAAGACTGCAATAAAGCCATAGAAGGCAAGGCCAATGAGGATAAGCTCCGTCCCGATATGGTTGGGGATGAACATGCCGACCAGTGCCAGCGGAATACCGAGATGGGACCCCAGATTGCAGACCGGGATCAGCGCATTGCGGAGCTTGATGGGCACATAGCCCTGTGCATGCTGGGCCGCATGGCCCGCCTCATGGCACGCCACGCCAATGGCGGCAATGGATGTGTGTCCGTAGGTACTCTGCGAAAGGCTAATGATATTGCTGCGCGGATCGTAGTTATCTGTCAGCCTCCCGGAGATGGGGCGGATCTGCACATTGCGAATGCCATAGTAGTTCAGAACGGCCTGTGCAGCCTGTTCCGCCGTAAGTCCCCGGCGGCTGGGAACCCGGTCATACCGGGAATAGACAAACTTCACATGAATTTGTGCGAGAAGTGAAGCCAGAAACGCAATGACCACCAGAAAATACGCCCAGGTATAGGCGTTCAGCGTGGAGGTCAGCGCATTGACAAAGTTTTGTCCCATAGATGTTATGCTTTCTGCGCATCAAACGAAGCGCCTTTTTCCACCGGGTGACCCCGCAGGTAGTCCGACGCGGACATGCGACGGGAACCCAGAGGCTGAACGGTCAGCAGCTCCAGCAGTTCCCCGTCTCCGCAGACGGCAAACATGCGGTCCTTCCCGGCCAGAAGCGTTCCAGGCAGGCTTCCCTGCGGTGCGCGTCCTGCGCCGAGTCCGGTGGAATGGATTTTAAAGGGTTTGCCCTGATAGACCGCTGAGGCGGTCGGCCAGGGATTCAGTCCGCGCACCTGATTGTGGATTTCCTGCGCAGTGCGGTTCCAGTCGATAGCGGAGTCTTTTTTGGACAGCATAGGCGCATAGGTCATCTCCGCGTCATTTTGCGGAATCGGATGCAGCGTTCCCGCCAGCATCTGTCGAAGAGTATCTGCCAGGACATCGCCGCCGAGGACGGCGAGACGTTCAAACAGTTCCCCCGCGGTCTCATTCGGGCCGATTGGAGTACTGCGGGAGAGAAGAATGTCTCCGGTGTCCAGCCCCTCATCCATCTGCATGGTGGTGACGCCGGTCTCCGTCTCCCCGTCCAGAATAACCTTGTTGATGGGGGCCGCGCCGCGATACTTAGGAAGCAGCGAGGCGTGGACGTTGATACATCCGAAGCGCGGGAAATGCAGAACTTCCGGCGGAAGGATCATGCCATAGGCGGCAACGACAATGACGTCGGGCTTCCACTCCTGCAGGACAGGCATGCCTTCTCCATGCCGAAGGGACTTCGGCTGGAAGACAGGAACTCCGTGCTCCTGTGCACAGACTTTGACCGGCGGCGGAGTGAGCTTCATATGGCGTCCGCGGGGTTTGTCCTCCATTGTAAAGACCCCAACGACTGAAACATTCTCCTGAAACAGGCGCTCAAGGATTGCCGATGCGAAATCGGGGGTCCCCATAAAGACCACACGGAGATCAGACATTGGCATCCTCCGTATTGCGGCGTACGACCTTGATATCGGAGAGATCCTGCTCTTTAGCAGCTTTCTCGGCACGGCGCATCCGATAGATTTCCTCCCATTCCTCCTGAGATTTCGGGTTCGGATTCAGGCGCTGTGTAAACAGGATGCCGTCCAAATGGTCAATTTCATGGGAAAAGCACTGCGCTTTAAACCCTTCAACCTGATAGGTATGCCAGTCGCCATAGCGGTCCTGTGCCTTTACTGTCATTTTGGCAGGGCGGATGGTCTCATAGTACTCGCCCGGGAGGGAGAGACAGCCCTCCATTTCCGTCTGTCGACCGGACTGTTTCAGGATTTCCGGATTGATGAGTTCGATTAAACCGTCGCCGACGTCGACAACAATTGCACGGCGAAGCACCGCTACCTGTACAGCTGCAAGTCCGACGCCGTTATCCGCATACATGGTCTCTGCCATATCGTCCAGCAGCTGACCCAGATGTTCGTTGAATTTTTTCACCGGGCGGCTCTTCATCTTGAGAATCGGATCCTCTTTTGTCACAATCTTTCTCGTTGCCATTCGATGAATGTCCTCCAATCTCTGTTTAGATTCCTTCGGTCTCCACCGCAGCAGAAACCCTTCCATTTCGCCGGTCTGCTCCGAATTCTTTCAGAAGTTCTGCCAGCATGGCGCGGAATTTTCGGTCGTTTTTCGCCTTGATAAGCAGGCGGTACCGATAGTTTCCGCTGACTTTATAGATTCGCTCCGGCATAGGTCCGAGCCCGATAAGCTTCAGCCCATATGCGGAGGTTTTTTTATGAAGCTGTTCCATAAACCGTCCGGCACTCTCCTGCACCCGCTCCTCGTTCGGTCCCTTGAAACGGACGGAAAAGAGCGTGCAGAAAGGCGGATAGATCATGGAGCGGCGGATGACGATTTCCCGACGGAAAAAAGTCGGATAGTCCTGGGCGGCAGCCAGCCGAAGGACCTCATTTTCCGGTTCTATGGTCTGAATGACCGCTCTGCCCCGGACCGCGCCCCGCCCGGAGCGGCCGACCACCTGCGTGATGAGGTCAAAAGTACGCTCCATACTCCGGTAGTCATCATTGAAGAGCTCGCTGTCTGCTGAGAGCACGCCGACCAGCGTGACATTCTCAAAGTCCAGGCCCTTCGCCACCATTTGAGTGCCTACCATTATATCATATTCCCCGCTACGGAAAGCGCCCAATTTCTCATCGTAAGCGTACTTCTGCATGGTGGAATCTGCATCCATTCGAAGAATACGCGCTCCCGGAAGAAGCTGCCCCAGCTCCTCTTCGACATGCTGCGTGCCGCGGCCGGTATAGCGGATGCCATCTGCGCCACAGGTGCTGCAGTATCGTGTAAACGGAATGGAATAGCCGCAGTAGTGGCACATCAGCCGGTTGCTGTCCCGATGATAGGTCAGTGAGATACTGCAGTTGGGGCAGGTCATAACGGCTCCGCAGGAGTCACAGGCGGCGTAGGTATTGTATCCCCGCCGATTCATCAGCAGAATGGCCTGTCTCCCCTCCCGGAGCGTACGCTGCAGATCCTGAAACAGGGTTCGGCTGATCTGGGATCGGTTGCCGTCAGCAAGTTCTCTGCGCATGTCCACGAGCTCTACCTCCGGAAGCTCTGCATCTCCATACCGCTGCGTCAGTGTATACAGAGAATACTTCCCGGCTTTGGCTGCGGCATAGCTCTCAAAAGAGGGCGTCGCAGACGCAAGTACAAGAAGCGCCTTCTGCTCTGCACAGCGGTAGCGGGAGATGTCCCGGGCATGATAACGCGGTGCCATGTCGGACTGGTAAGTCTCTTCCTGTTCCTCATCCATAATGATAAGACCCAGGTTCCGGACCGGTGCGAAGACCGCGGATCGGGTACCGACTGCAATCTGTGCCATGCCGCCGCGGACCCGTTTCCACTCGTCCAGGCGCTCCCCGGCCGAGAGACCGCTGTGAAAGACCGCAACATTTGCGCCGAACCGCCGGTAAAAGAGCTTCAATGTCTGGGGGGTCAGCGAGATTTCCGGAACCATGACGATGACGCCTTTGCCATCGGACAGCGTATCCTCTATCAGTTTCAGATAGACATTGGTCTTTCCGCTTCCGGTGACGCCGAAGAGCAGCGCGGTTCCGCCGCCGTCGGTACGCTGTTTCTCCAGACCCTGATAGGCCCGTTCCTGTTCTTCTGAGAGGCAGATGGGCGCTGATTCGGTGGGTGTCTCTTCTTCTGCATAGGGGCGCCGATAGGCAGCTTTTCGATACTCCTCTGCGACCTGTTTGTTCTCAAGTGCCCTGACAACTGCGTCGGTGACGCCGGCATAATAGCAGAGTTCCTTGACGGAACAGGTGCCGAGTCGAAGCAGCTGCTCTGCCGTCTGCCGCTGCTTTTGGGTGAGCTTCTGCGGAAGGGCATCGAGGTCCTCCTGGCTCGCAATGCTGTCTTTGAGACGAACCATGCGTACCGAGGCGTCGCCGACTTTGCGGACCGCATCAATTTCATGGCGGAGAATGCCCCGCTGCTCCATCTGTTCCGGGAGCGGAGAATCCGCCGGCAGATGAAGGGCGGAAAGCAGGACAGAGCGCTGCACGGCGCCCTTTCGGCGGCCAAGGTATTCCACCGCCCTCTGTTCCTCTTCTGAGAGGATCTGACCGTGGTTCCAGCCCTCGGCCAGCCGATAAACCGACTGGGGACGGACATTGATGCCGGCCGGAACCATTGTTTTTAAAGCGTCAAAAAGAGTACAAAAGGTGTGGTCCCTCATGTACTCTCCTAATTGAATCATGTTCGGCGTAAACAGCGGTTCCGGCTCCAGGACGGCGGCCACCTCTTTGAACGGCCGGCCATCCTGCTCCGCGGCATCCGCTTCTTCCAGGGTGATGACAACCCCCTGTCTCAGTCGGCTGCTGCGCCCAAACGGGACCAGCACACGGCTGCCAACATATAGCTCACTGCGCAGATGTTCCGGAACGGCATACGCATAATTTTTATCGATGGAAAAGGCGACATTCTGCACGGCAATGCCGGCAATTGGAATCGTCCCCATAGTGCTCAATACTGTCGGATCTCGTCCGGCTCCTCAATTTCGTACTCGTCGTCCAGCAGCTTGTTCAGAGCGATGGAAACCGGTTTGTCCGTCAGGATTTTCCCTTCCTGATCTGCCCGGTCCGCAATTTCGCGCGCCAGCTTTGCTGTACCCGTAACCAGGGAATAGCGGCTGATGGGTCCGTTTTTTCCGTCCAGAAGCGGCGTTAAATCCGGATTGAAGTTTCTTTTTTCTTCTGCCATAATCGTTTGCCTCACTCTAAATTATTCATGATTGGACTGTGCTAAAGATGCCTGGAAGACCGTGTCGGTATACTCCTGCATGCAGCGGTACCGTTTGATGACCTCTAGGATATTGGCCACGGCCTCATCTACGCGGTCGTTGACAATGATATAATCGTAATCGTAAGAACAGGAAATTTCCTCACGGGCAATGGCCAGACGCTGTTCAATTTCTTCTTCGGACTCGGTATTGCGTCCTTCCAGACGCTGCCGAAGAGCATAGACGGACGGCGGCATAAGGAACATCGTGCAGACATCCGGCCATTTCTCTTTGATTTTTCGGGCCCCCTGGACCTCGATTTTCAGAATGACCGTCTTGCCGTCCGCACACCAGCTGCGGATGGGCTTCATGGGAGTTCCGTAGTAATTGTCGCCGTACTTGGCGTATTCCAGCATTTCTCCCTTTTTGATGTTTTCCTCAAATTCCTCTTTTGAGACAAAATAGTAATCTTTTCCGTCCACTTCACCTGGCCGGGGCTTTCTGGTAGTCATGGAAATGGAGATTACCGTGTCTTTGTCCTGTTTGATCAGCTCGTCAATAACCGTGTCTTTTCCAGCACCGGACGGCCCGGAAAGAACCAGAACAAAACCGCTGCTCATGATTCTGCTGCCTCCTCATTCTCCTCTTCACCGTTAATTCGGTGCATTAATGTATCAGGGTTCAGGTAGGACAGGATAACGTGGTCCGTATCTGTCAGCAGGACAGACTTGCTTTTGCGCCCGTGAGAAGCATCTATCAGGGTTCCCTTTTCTTTACACTCCTGCACAATGCGCTTGATGGGTGCAGATTCCGGCCCTACGATAGCAACAATCCGCTCCGTATTGACACAGCTTCCGAACCCGATACTGACAAGTTTCAAATGAGCCCCTCCTGTCGTCTGATCTGATTATTCGATATTCTGTACCTGTTCTCGAATTTTCTCCACTTCGCCCTTAATGGACAGGACTTTGGAGGTAATTTCCAGATTGGATGCCTTAGACCCAATTGTGTTGGCTTCCCGGTTGATTTCCTGTACCAGGAAATCCATCTTTCTGCCGATTGGTTTGTCCTCGTCAAACATGTTTTTGAGCTGGTCAATGTGGCTGTGAAGCCGGACCGTCTCTTCATCCACCGCGACTTTGTCAGCATAGATGGCGGCTTCCGTCAGGAGCCTCTGTTCATCCACCTTGACGTCGCCGAGCAGTTCCCGAATGCGGGACTTGAGCTTTTCATTGTACTCTGCGACGGTCTCGGGAGATTTCTTCTCAATAAACGTGACCATGTCCAGAATAGCGTCTGCCTTGGAGCAGATATCCTCCTTCAGCTTTTCGCCTTCTGTCTCGCGCATAGCGATAAAGCGGTCGGCTGCCGCCGCCAGAACCGGCTGGACCGAAT
Organism: uncultured Oscillospiraceae bacterium; assembly: GCA_900542575.1. GTDB lineage: Bacteria > Bacillota > Clostridia > Oscillospirales > Acutalibacteraceae > RUG420. The sequence continues at coordinate 61,302 of UQOE01000005.1, read as the reverse complement.
TCCAGACGGCATCCTCGTCCAGCTCGTCCCGGGTCACGGAAAAGACGTCATTAAACCGCGTCAATGAGAGCGCCGTGACGTCGTTGCGAAGACCATAGGTATCAGCCAGTTCCTGAAGCGCGTCGATATAGGCCTTGGCGAGCGGATGATTGACTTCAACCTTGACCGCATCGTTTGCCTTTTCCTCAATGGAAATGAGGCATTCGACTTTGCCGCGGCCAATGCGGCTCTGAAGATAGTTTTTGACTTTTTCTTCCAGAAAGCTGTACTGTCTCGGGACACGGGTCGTGAGCTCAAAATAGCGGTGGTTGACACTTTTCAGCTCAACCAGTACCGTTCCCAGAGGGGTCTCCTCCTGGGCACGCCCGTAACCGGTCATACTTCTTGTCATTATGAAATTACTCCTTGTGTTAAGGCCATGGGAGTCCAGACGAAGGCACTCCTCTCTGCCCTAAAATACAATTATTAATTATACTCAATTGCAAGGAGTTCTGCAACAAGTGTCATTCACGGCCGGCGCTCTGCTTCAGGGCGCGCACCTCTTCCGGTGTGAGTTCCCGCCAGGTCCCGAGTTTCAGCATGCCGAGCTTAACCGGGCCCTCGGAGATCCGCTTCAGCCGTGCGACTTCCAGTCCGAGCTGCTCGCACATCCGGCGAATCTGACGGTTGCGGCCCTCACAGATGGTGACCTCCAGAACCGTCCGGTCCGGCTCCTTAACCAGCACTTTGACGTCTGCGGGAAGGGTCTGCTTTCCATCGAGCATCATGCCGGTCATCATGGCCGTAATCATATCGTCCGTCACCTCGGGACGGACGGTGACACGATAGGTCTTGGGGACATGGCGGGACGGATGCATCAGCTGGTTGGCAAGCTTTCCGTCATTGGTAAATAGCAGCAGGCCCTCGGAGTCGCGGTCCAGCCGACCGACCGGGTAAACGCGGGTCCCCACATCTGCCACCAGCTCGGCAACACATCGGCGGTCGTATTCGTCGCTCATAGTGGAGATAAAGCCCCGAGGCTTGTTCAGCATCAGATATACATGTTTCTGCTCATGGCGGACCTTGCGGCCGTCCACGGTAACCACGTCCCGGTTCGGATCGATCTTTCGGCCGATTTCGGCCGGTTCTCCATTGACCATGACCTTGCCGGCACGGATCAGTTCCTCACTCTTCCGACGGGAAGCAATGCCGCACTCCGCCATATATTTCTGCAGTCGTTCCTCTGCCATACCGCATCCTCCAAGAAAAAATTTGAATTGAGTATAAAAGTTTAGCGAATAGAAGTCAAGCAGCCGCCCGCAGAAACGGACGGCTGTAAAAACATTTCGATTCAGTCCTCTTTTTCCGGTGCCGGTATAACTTTGTCCGGCTCGGGAGAGGAATTCTTTTTCTTGTCTTTTTTGACGAAACCGGTTACCTTGTCAAACATATCCGGTACCATGTTGACCGCACGCTCCGCGGCGTTGTCAAATGTACCGATGTGTTTGATAGAGACCTGTCCGTCTTTAATGACCAGGAAAGCAACCGGCGTAATCGTAACACCTGCCCCGCCGGCGCCGCCGAAGCACTCCGTTTTCCCCTTGGACGGAAAGTCGGAGCCGCCGCTGGCAAAGCCATAGGTGACTTTGGAGACGGGGATAATCGTGAGACCGGATTCCGTATAGACCGGCTCGCCGATGATCGTGCTGACGTCGATCATATCCTTGACTTTCTTTATGGTGTCGCTGAGAAGTTCCACCGCATTCGTACCCTTTGCTTTATTGTCTTTCATGAATTGCACCACCTAATCAGTTATCCGTGGAAAGTCCCAGCTGCGCGGCAGTCTGGTCCAGTAATTTTTCGTCGCGTTCTTTCTGCAGTTTGGTATGTACCTTTTCTGCTTTTTTGAGTCCACCGTTGATTTCCTTCAGAGAATGCCCTCCGATTTTCAGTCCGGAGATAAGAAGCGGCGTCAGGACTCGAATAGGAAGGAAGGAGACTGTCGTATGGAGCTCAGCCCGATTTTTGGGAGCCAGAAAATCCGGAAGCAGTTCCACATTGTATTTCCGCACTCTTCCATAGGAGACCAGAAGGCTGTATGCAGGGAAAACCACCGCCGCATATTCGCCGTATTTCAGGGCGGTATCCGCTGCATCTTTTCCGTGCACCCAAAGGGTAAGCTCGGCGTTGTCAACCGTAAAACGTTTAGCGGTTTTGGAAAGGGATTCTTTCGACTGGTCCTTGATATACTGCAGAAGCGCTACAATAGAGTCAAAGGAAAAGCCGGCCATAAAGCTCTTGCCCAGATTGACAGCACCCTCGATGTCCCAGCTGTCGATTTTCTCGCGGATCTGCTGCAGCTTGGACACCTTTTTTTCGTCAACGATGTCGGGAAGCGGCTGACCCGCCTTTTCTGCAGCCTCAGCGGCTTTCAGCTGCTGCTCTGCCGCTTCGCTCTCTGCGTTGAGTCTGGACTCTTCGGAGGCAATGCGTTTTTTCTCCAGCTCAATTTCTTCCTGGTCCTTGATTTCCTTCTCAAACTGTTTTTTGCGTATGAAGGCCTGTCCCTTCTTTTTCAGTTTGTCTTCCAGCAGATTGCTGGAGCTCTTCGGTCTGGATTCCTTTTTCTTCTTCTTCTTTTTCGGTCCTCCAAAGGAAAAATGCAGGAACCCGTAGCCCACCCGGAATTTTACAGCGCCGGCTTCACTGTATTCCAGACCCAGTTTCACCCGGATGGACAGCAGCAAAGTGATAAGCAGGCCAGTCAGAACGAGCAGTGCCAGGATGAGGAGAAAAATCCACATGATGACCTTAAAAAATCCCAATCGTCAACACCTCCTTCAAGCATTCAACTTTGTCAGATTTTCATAACGATTATAGTATACCATAATGGAAAACTATCGCCTAGATACGTTTTCGGCGGTATATGGACGGTTATCTTGCTGCATCTATGTATAAACCTTTACTATTATATACTTTTTTGGAATAAAAAGAAAAGGCCGGCTCTCCATCGAAAGCCGGGCTGCTCCCCGTTTTTTCGATTTTCAGTCGCAGCAAATCATCCTGTCTGTATTACGATCCACGGTCCATTCACAGGAAAATGCGGCGGCGTAATTATTCTGATTGAAGTCGATCATCTCCGCCCATTCTCCCTCTGAGCAGCTTGCGAACATCGGGCAGACCACTTCAATTTCACCGTAGGAGCCCACCCAGAAATCAAGATGCAGAAAGGTCTGAAAGACAGAAAATCCAGGAACCGGCGACTGCAGGACCGTTTTTTCCGCCCTGCACCCCTTAAAATAAATCGTATCGGGAATCTCCAGCATATCCTCTTCATCGACTTCCATTCTCCAAGCGGTGCTTAGGAGATATCCGATCTCTTCGTTCCCACGAACTTCTTTTCGGTTTGAAAAGAACAAAAAAGAGAAGCGCATTAATGCAAATAAAATCAGTTTTCCATTCTCTGACTGAAATTTGCGGGTTTCTCCTGTCTTATTTTGAGAGACGCCAGTCAGTTTTGCGAGAAGTTCCTTTTTCAGAACTTTTTTCAGACCGTCCCGCTTTGGCAGACCGGCCGGGATATGCTCCATAATTTCCTCCAGACAGCTCTCTGCGGAGAGAGAACCGGTAATGGTCAGCGGAAGCACAAATTGAATGCGGTTAGAATCGTTCATAAGACACCTGATACATCCTTTCCTTATAGTCTTGTACCAAGTATAGCGAATGAAAAAATCGAATATTTTTTATAGGAAATAAAAAGCACCCTCATGCTGCTGCGAATATTGTTCTGCATGGGGGTGAAACTATTTCATTTATTCCATTGTAGATTCCGCCGTACGTTCCGACTTTTCATCGAGCAGGGAGGGCGGGTCTTCTTCTGCCGTCTCCCCCTCGGTTTCGCTGTCCGGGAGCGCAGGGAGATCCTCCAGCGACTCCAGGCTGAAGCAGCGCAGGAACGTGGCCGTTGTTCCATAGAGTATCGGCTTCCCTGGGAGATCCATCCGGCCTTTTTCCTCGATCAGGCCCTTTTTCACGAGCGAGGATACCACGCCGGAGCAGTCGACACCGCGGACCTGGTCAACAAATGCACGGGTAACAGGCTGATTGTAGGCGATAACCGCAAGAACCTCAAACGCAGCATTGGACAGAGGCGTATTTCGGCGCAGCTCCAGTACGCTGCGGACGGGTGCCTCATATTCCTGTTTGGTACAGAGCTGATAGGCGTTGTCCAGATGTTTCAGGCAGATTCCGCTGGCAGGGGTATCCAGATGGGTGCCGAGCTGTTCCAGGATGTGTTCGGTCTCCGCAAAATCGGTCCGCAGGGCCTCAGCCAGTTTGGGAAGCGGAACAGGGTCGCCCGAGGCGAACAGAACCGCCTCCGCGGCGGCCTCCAGTTTGTCGTAGTTCAAAGCATTTCCTCCCGATTGAGATTCAGCGTCAGATCTTTCCCGTCGGTCTCCGTCGTAATCTTTTTATCTTTGATGAGCTCCAGAACGGCGAGGAAAGTTGCGACGAGATCGGAGCGCGTCGACGACGCGCGAAACAGTCGGTTCAGGCTCCAGTGTCCGCTCTGCGACATGCAGTTCAGAATATAGTGGATTTTTGAAGAGACCGAGACAATAGGACGTCGGACAATTTCTGTAAAGAGTTCGACGGGCGGCGGCAGTTTTCGCCGGCCCTTGCCCAGGACGTTCTGATAGGCCTGGAGCAGTTCTGCCGGTTCGTGAAGCCGCTGATAGGTCTCATCCGCCTCAATCTCCTCCGGTTCCCGGACATAGCAGGAAAAGCCGTCGGCCCGCTTTGCGAGGCGTCCGGCCATGATCTGGCAGTCCCGGTATTCCAGAAGTTCTCCGGTGAGCTCCTGCTTGAGCTCCTCCGCCTCTTTCTGCGAAGGCAGGAGCGATACGGTCTTCATATAGACCAGCCGTGCGGCCATCTCCAGAAACTCACTGGCGACATCCATGTCCGATTCCTGCATGCGGCGTACGTAATCCATATACTGGTCGACAAGCTCCACAATGGGAATGTCGTAGATATCCAGTTTGTGCTTGCTGATGAGGGAAAGGAGCAGATCCATCGGCCCCTCAAAAACCTCCAGTTTGTAAGAGATCTCTTCCATAGACTTCCCTCAGTACAGAATCGGCTGACTTACCGCGCCGCCGAACGGCAGGTTGGACAGCCACCAGAAGAAGCGGACAACATAGCGGGACAGTGCCTGAATGGGGATGGTGAAGGCACCGACCAGGAACAGAACCATAATGATAATGGAAAGGATGTTCTGGTGAGTGCGGATCCAATAATTGGCCCGGGCAGGAAGAACGGTTTCCAGCAGGGCAAAGCCGTCAAACATGGGAATCGGCAGAAGGTTGACGACCGCCAGGAAAATGCTGATGACACCGGCATAGCTGATAAACATGGAAAGGAGCTGCCCACCGTTGGTCAGATAGATGGAAGAATGGTCCACGATTGCCTCCAGGAACAGCAGCAGCCACCCCATCAGCAAATTGGAAAATGGCCCGGCAAAAGCCACCAGAACATTGTCCAGCTTCCTATGCCTGAAATTATTGGGGTTGACCGGCGTCGGCTTTCCCCATCCAAACCCGGTCAGTACGATGAGGACGGCACCGAGCGGGTCAATATGTGCCATCGGATTTAAGGTCAGACCGCCCGCCAGTTTCGGCGTGCTGTCGCCGCAGGCATAGGCGGAAGCGGCATGGGCCCATTCGTGAATGGGAAGCACCACGAAAACCAGAAATGCAGAGGCCAGCAGAGCCCCGAAAATGGCAATGGAATTGCCGGTTCGAAAAGCATCAATTAACATAGGCAGGAATCTCCTGTATGAGTATTATTTGTAAAGCACAACGCCGCGCGGAAGGCCGGCGTAGTCCTGATAGATCCTGATATTCGAAGACACGCTGCGGAACAGCGAGGCGACCTCTTCAGTCTGATCCTCTCCGCACTCCACGGCAGCCATGCCGCCGCTGCGGAGCACAGGCAGCCACTGTTCCGCAATGGCACGATAAAAAATCAGGCCATCCTCGCCTCCGTCCAGTGCCATCTGAGGTTCGCGCTGCACTTCGCGGGACAGAGTCCGGATGTCGTCGGAGCGGACATAGGGCGGGTTGGAGAGGATCAGATCAAACTGCCGGTTTCCCGGCCCGTCAAACAGGTTCCCCTGCTCGGCCGTGTACCGGCCTCCGGTTTCAATGAGATCCTGGTTGCGCAGCAGATAGGAAAAGGCCTGGTCCGATTTTTCCAGACCGGTCACCCGGCTGTTCTTTGCCAGATGTGCCACGGTCAGTCCAATGCAGCCGGAGCCGGCACAGAGATCCAGCACTTCCGCCGGGCGGTCATGGTTCTCTGCAAATGCCTTTACATAACGGACAGCCTCATCCACCAGCAGCTCCGTCTCCGGACGGGGAATCAGAACGCCCTCCCCTACGAAAAAGGGAAGGCCGTAAAATTCCCACTCACCGAGGAGATACTGGAGCGGTTCTCCGTCCAGCCGCCTTTGCAGGAACAGACGGTAGATCTCGACCGTCTCATGGGGAACCGTGCTTTGAAACGCCATGGACAGCTGCGTTCGAGAGAGCCCGGACGCATGCAGAAGCAATTCCCGGGCATCGATATCCGCGTCCTCTATCTCTTGGCTACGGAGCAGTTCCCTGCCCCGGCGGTTCAATTCCAGATAAGTCATTATTTGATGGCGTCGTCTTCCGGATTTTCCGTGCGAACCGCATTGAATGCGGCAATGCCGGTCTTTATCATCTCTTCGCCCGGCTCCTGCGTTGTGATGTGCTGCATCCACATGCCAGGGGCAACCATGGCACGGGCAAGGGCGTTATCATGCCGGCCGGCATAGCGGATAATCTCATAGCCGAATCCCATAACCAGGGGAATCAGAAGAAGTTTGATCAGAATCCAGAGCCAGCGTGGGTTCTGGATGCCTGGCCAGATGACTGCGACAATCGTTGCAAGGATGATGGCGATAAACAGCATCAGGAACATAAAATTGGTCCCGCAGCGCGGGTGAAAGCGGGAGCATTTGGCGACGTTTTCGACCGTCAGTTCTTGGCCGGATTCATAGCAGGCAATGGTTTTGTGCTCGGCCCCATGGTACATGAAGACGCGGTGCATGTCGCTGTTCTTCCCGACCGCCCACATATAGACAATGAGGATAATAATGCGGATCAGTCCTTCAAAGAGCGGGTGCAGATGGTGGATGTCGAGAACATGATGGGTGACATTGAAGTCAAAGAGATCGACGATCCAGGCCGGGAACCACATGAACAGGACAAATGCGATAGCAAAGCCGAGAATCATGGAGATGATGCTGATGACCGTCATCATTTTCGGTCCAAAATGTGCCTCAATCCATTTGTCGAGCTTGGACTCCTCGTCCGGAGTGACATCCGGGTCAGGGTCGAGATCGATCTCATTGGCAGAATACATCAGATACCGGTAGCCGTAGATCAGCGACTCGACGAAGTTGACCATTCCGCGGATAATCGGCCATTTGGCCCATTTATGCTTTTCACTGAAATGTTTTTCCTTCTGGTACTCCACCTTGACGCTTCCATCCGAGTGGTGGATGGCAATTGCGGCGCCTTTCGGGCCGCGCATCATGACGCCTTCCAGAAGGGCCTGACCGCCAATACTGGTTTTATGCTGTGGGGTTGGTTTTTTGCTCAAGTTGATCCTCCTGACTGGACGCGGCCTCCGGGAGATCCGGAATGGCCGGCGGTTCCACTTTTACATAGTCGACCGGAAATTTCAGGATGACGCAGGTACCTGAACCCAGTTCACTCTGGATGTCCATGGATCCGTGATGCATCTTGACAATTTCGTCGACGACGGCAAGTCCGATTCCGCTGCCGCTGACCGAGATGTTGGATTTGTAGAATTTTTTTCGAATTTTCGGCAGCTCCTCCTGAGCAATGCCGCATCCGGTATCCTCTACATAAATCCTCAGCTCGGTCTTTTTGTCATCCTCCGATTTTGGCGGGAGAACTTCAGCGAGAACGGTGATCTTTCCGCCCTGATGATTGTATTTAAACGCGTTGTCGAGAATGTTGACAAAGACCTGATCGATACGGTCCGGGTCTCCTTCTGCCGGAGCAGGGATATTGGGCGCGTTGTAGTTGAGTTCAATGCCCTCGCGCATGGAGCGTTCCTTAAACAGGTAGACCGTCTGGTCCAGCTCCGCGAGGTAGTCAATTTTTTCGTAGCGCAGCGTCAGCCGGCCGCTGGCCAGCTTGGAGAGGTCGAGCAGGTCGTTGACCACACCGGTCAGCCGCTCGGACTCGGAGACAATAACCTCCAGGCCGCGCTTGGTAAGGGCCGGGTCGCTGTCGCCCACTGCCTGCATGGTCTCGGCCCAGCCCTGAATGGCAGTCAGCGGGGTTTTCATCTCGTGGGAGACGGTAGAGATGAAATCGTTTTTCATCTTGTCGGTAGAATTGACCTCATCGGCCATTTTGTTGATATTGGAGGCGAGTTCGCTGATCTCGTCCTGGTACTCCTGCGGTTCAATACGGGCATCCATGTCTCCCGCTGCCATCTTCTTGGTCACTTCATTGATCTGCCCGATGGGATTGATAATAGAGTTGATAAAATAGCTCCCGCTGAACATGGCGAGGAGGAACAGGATGATATAGACCATCAGAAGCATAACCATGATCATTACGAGCTGGCGATCCACCTCTTTGAGAGAGACTATGTACCGCACAGCGCTGCGGTTGGTTGTTCCGTCGCTGATCAGGAAGGTCTCCGCCATAATCTTTTCCCCGCCTGCATCTTTCCCGGTATATTGAGCACTGTGGGTGGAAGACCGGAGTGCCTGCTCATAGTCGGGGATATACTGCGGCTCCACGGAGAAACCGCTGGAGGAATCGATGACGTTGCCTTCTGAGTTGATGATCCAGACCTCTACCTTGTCTTTCTGGTCATAGTTCTGAATGTAGGCCTGCGCACGGTCCTCAAAGGTGAAGTCGCCGCCGGTCCCGCTCTGCGTGAAGAAATTGCTGACCGAACTGTTGAACTGGGAGTTGAGCTTCATCTCCACAGAGCTGTAGTAGTAGTTTCGGACAATGAAAAAGATGGTGATGGCCATTATAAAATAGACGATGAGGACTGTGAGCAGAGTGGAACGGAACCAGCGCTGGGTAATGCCGGATATTCTCTGCTTTTTTTCTTTCTTCGACTCCTGCATGCGGATTGCCGTCTTCATCCTGCTCCCCTCCTCTCTGTCCAGGATATTGCCTGATTATACGACCCATTTATACCCAACACCCCAAATGGTCATGAGGTGTTTGGGCGAGGACGGATCATCCTCTATTTTTTTTCGAAGCCGCCGGATATTGACGTCTACTATTTTATCTTCCGTGTAGTAGGAACTGCCGGAATTTCCGCCCCAGACATGTTCCAGGATCTGCCTCCGGGCAAGAGCAGCACCGGGGTTCTGGAAGAAGTATTCCATAATCTGGAATTCAACCTGGGTCAGGTCAATGCTCCGGCCGTTTTTGGTCAGAGTCCGGCTTCGGAGATCCAGTACAAACTCGCCCAGAGCAATCTGATCTTTTGAGGTTACGCCGCTGTGTTCCACCATCTGCACTCGTCTGTGGACGGCATCTACCCGCGCCATAAGTTCTGCGGGAGAGAAGGGCTTGGTGACATAGTCGTCCGCGCCGACCAGAAGGCCGGTTACCTTGTCCATCTCCTCCGTTTTGGCGGTCAGAATGATGATTCCGACACTCTCGCTGCGCTTGCGGAGCTCTTTGCATACCTCAATGCCGTCCATCTCGGGCATCATGATGTCGAGGAGAACCACGTCGATATCGCCGCCGCAGGCGTCGTAGAGCTGCAGAGCCTGAGCACCGTTCTCCGCCTCCACGACCTCATAGCCGCTTCGTTTTAAATTGATGACGATAAACTCTCGAATTGCAGACTCATCCTCTGCAACCAGAACCCGTTTCAAAGTACCACTCCCAATTTCAGGTTTGCTTCTTTAATAAAAGATAATTCTCTGGCTGATGCTGTCATTGCTGAACCCGAGGGAGGAACCGACGTTGGTCAGTGTACCGTAGGCTACGGTACTGCCGTGGTTCACCCGGAATGTATAAGTATCTGCTTTTGTCATGCTGGACTGCTGTTTAACCACAATGCTGAACAGAGGCTGCCCTTCTGCGCCCCCTGCCTGTGCGCGGTAGAAAGTGGAGACTCCGGCCGTACTGCGGGCAGCCACAATCTGTCTGCGCAGGCGATACGGTATGAGAAAAACATAGTGGTTTGCAGTATCTACAAAAGAGTAGTTCTGTGGGAGCAGCTGTGCCTGTTCCCCTTTCACGGAAACCTGATACCAGCAGATCCTTGCAAGCGGGGTCTCGTCGCTCCCGGTTTTTGCCGGCAGGCCGCCGGACTCTGCGACGGGGATGTCAATTTTGGAGTCGCCGTTGATATCCCGGCAGGGAATTTTCACCGACCGATAGGTCGCGGTGTTCCGCAGATTGTCGTTGTCCGTAAACGGCGCCACCAGCGCCTGCTTCTGCTTATCCCACCAGATAACCTCCGTGATCATCCCATTTTCCCCTTTGGTGGCATCCAGCATGGCGATGTTGCGCCCGCCGCTCTTCTGGAACTTCAGAGATGCATAGCCGGAGACTTCGCTGTCAAGCACAGCCCGTTTGCCGTACTCCTCTATTTTTCTGCCGTTCATCCTGAACAAAGACGCATATGTGCGCTCCACAGAATTTTCTGTCTTCGGCCAGACCACAAGCAGCTCATTCCTGGCGTCGCCGTCCATATCGGCCAGTCCCATGTATTTGTAGTCCTGGTCCAGGAGAAGATCCATCTGCAGATTGGAGTGCCGGTCCACGGAAAACTCCTGAACGGTCAGCGTCCGCACTTCATTGCTGAAGCCCTTGTCCCATGTCAATATGACCTCGGGGACATGGTCGTTGTTCAGGTCGTCGATATCAACCGAATTGATGGCGGCACCGTAGCCCTCCTGGTCCAGGACACTGACCCATTTGTCATCCTGTTTGTCCAAAACATTGATGCGGGTCAGGGACTCTGTAGCCGGTGTCGTGTAAAAAGCCAGGACCTCATTCTGCCCGTCCCCGTCCAGATCTACTTTGATGAAGGCATTGCGGTAGGAGCCGGAGCGTGGAAACTGCAGCTGGTAGGACGTGCGCTGCCCGATTGAGTTCTGGAAAGCCTCCAGAATTTCCTGGTTTTCCTCGCTCTGTGCAGGCGGCGTGACGGCATTTCCGGCATTTTTGAAGTGGAAAGAGAAAAACAGAAAGATGAGGAGAAACGTGACCGCAGAGACAACAATGGCAATAATATGCTTTTTCATTTCTGTGCGTTCCTCCTCACGGATATCAGTTTACCAATTTTTTTGCTGTGACAGCAGCGGTATGGGTACCATAGGACCAGCAGGTGTCGCTGTTGACCAGAATACGGAGCGGAATATCATTTTCGCCCTCGGTCAGATTTACATTTTTGAGGTCGGCGACTGCCGAGAGGTCAGAGGCCTTAATCTTCTGGAGATCCTCTGCCGGCCCGACCAGCGTCAGGGTAATGGAGGTATTCGGCTGGCTGACCTGATACCCCGCCGGAACATTCTGGAACCGGGTACGGCTGAGGTCCAGCGTAACCTCCCGGGTCGTCATATCTTCCACATTAACCGTCACCGTATAGGTCTGTTCTTTTTTCAGCGGAATTCCGTCCGTAATGTCCGAGGAAGAGAATGTAAATGTATTGGTACCGGTTGTCAGACGGCTGAAGTCGATGGTGCCGAGGGAGATGCTGTCCATGTCCCGCAGCTTGGTCGGGTCTACACCGACGTCGATGCTGGCCGGACTGATTTTAAAGCCGGGCAGCTCGTCCGTATAGGCGGACGGCACATTGGAGAAGTCCACACTGACGGGCATGCGTGTCTTCCGATAGACCGGAATTGTCAAGGTCACCGGACCGGTTCGGTTCTGAATATAGCGCCGAACGGTGTTCCCGCCCTTGTCGGCAAAGCGAATGCTTGCCTGCTGGGTCTCCGGCTTCCGGAGATGGCCGTCGGTGCTGACCACCGCATAGGCGTGCTCAATTTTGTCGATCTCCGTTGTGGGACCGTAAATGGTGAGCTTATTGCGTGAGAGCACCGGGTCGGCCGTCATGTACTCATTGCTGTCCAGCAGCCTTCTGCTGCGGTTGACCACCGGTTCCAGCGCAATATCCTTGGTCTTCGGCGTGTCAAAATAGACCTCGATGAAGTCCCGGGACTTGGAGATGATGGTATAGTTTGCATTCGGATCTTTCGCTGTAGCACGCAGCTGGAGGGTGTATTGTCCGGCCGCGTCGACATAGGAAGTTACTGCGACGACGCGGATATCGTTGGCGGAGAGCACGTTGTCCCCGACTTCGTACCGTTTGCCGCGGACCGTGACATCAACGGTCAGATTGTCGGCGCCGAACGCCTGATACCCCAGCTGGCTCGGGAGACTCTCATCCACCTGAACGCGAACCCCCTTGACGGTGCGCTCCACCTCGGGCGATTCATTGATGGAGATGGCGAGCCAGGTAATAACCGCCAGCAGAACCGAAATGATGATCAGAGCCCGTCGATTGTTCAGGAACGACGACAGGCGGGCACGATTATTGCTCTCCATGGTCATTCCCTCCGCTCGATTCCGAATTTCTGCGAATACGACGCAGTTTCCTCTGCTCCTTTTTCGGACGCTCCTCGTCCGGTATGGGGATAAGGAAGGCATTCAACAGACGTTCCCGCACTTCGCCGTCTGAGAGGTCTCGATACAGACTCCCTCCCTCGGCAATGGAGACCGCACCGGTCTCCTCGGAGACGACAAGCACCAGCGCGTCGCTCTGTTCACTCATGCCGATGGCGGCACGATGACGGGTTCCAAGCTCTTTCGCGACCTCCCGGTTGCGGTCCGTCAGCGGAAGAATACATCCGGCGGCATAAAGCCGGTTGTTGCGGATAACCGCTGCCCCGTCGTGGAGAGGCGATTTCGGATAGAAAATATTGCCGATGAGCTGAGAACTGATCTTCGCGTCGACCACTGTCCCGGTGCCGATGATTTCGCCGAGAGGCATGTCCTTTTCAAAAATAATCAGCGCTCCGATTTTCTTTTCGCTCATATCGGTGGTTGCTTTGACGACGGAGTTGACCGCTCTGGTCACATCGTTGTTGTACTGGAGCGTCTTTTGAGAGGGACCTTTCCCAAACAGGCCGGATACCCTCATAAACGAGCGGTTCGTGCCGATTTTTTCCAGCATTTTTCGCAATTCCGGCGCAAACAGAATAATCAAAATGACCAGGATGTTGTTGAAAATCTGCTTAAAGATAAAGATGCTCGATTTCATGTCGAGAAGCAGAACCACGACATAGGCGAGAATAAAAAACAGGATTCCTTTGGCCACTGTAATGGCACGTGTGTCCCGAATTAACTTCAGAATATAATAAAATGTGACCGCAAGGAGCAGAATGTCCAGGGTATCACTCAGCCAGTTGTAGGTAAAAAAGACGCTGACGATGCGGCTCCAGATAGTGGGAAGATCATTCATGCGGAACCCTTCTGCCCCCTTTCCAGTTACAAATTCATGGGTGATAAAAAAGACCAAAAGGCGTTCCGTGGAGGGACGGCCTGGATTTACGATTCTTTTGGCGCAATAAGAGCGACGGCGTGGGCCGAAATGCCCTCTTTCCGGCCGGTGAAACCGAGATGTTCCTCCGTTGTCGCCTTGACATTCACATAAGACGGAGCGATTCCGCAGACCTGTGCAATAATGTCACGCATTTGCCCGATAAAGGGTGCGAGCTTCGGGGCCTGTGCAATGACGGTGGCGTCGATATTTCCAATACGGTATCCTTCCGCCTCAAGCCGCCGGACAACCTGTTCCAGCATGACCAGACTGTCCGCACCGAGAAAACGGTCGTCGTTGTCCGGGAACATGCCTCCGATGTCTCCGTCGCCGGCTGCGCCGAGCAGCGCATCTGAGACGGCATGGAGCAGGACATCTGCGTCGGAGTGACCAAGCAGGCCCACTTCATAGGGAATTTCCACGCCGCCGAGGATAAGTTTCCGTCCTTCTGCAAATGCATGGACGTCATAGCCGTGGCCGATTCGCATCATAAGTTCAGATTCCTCTCTTATGCAAGGGTTTCCACGTCGACAGAGACGATTTTGACGTCCTCCAGCGGGCGGTCGCTGCCGTCGGTGTCCACATTGGCAATGGCGTCAACTACGTCCATTCCGTCATAGACCTGACCGAAGACCGTGTGGTGAAAGTCCAGCCACGGAGTGCCGCCAAGCTCCTTATAATTGTCAATGACCTGCTGGGAAAAGCCGCTGTCTTTGAGCTGTTCCATCTGTCCGATGAAGCCGGGGTCGCAGGAGTCTGCCTGAACAATGAAGAACTGACTTCCATTGGTATTCGGACCGGCATTGGCCATGCACAAGGCACCGCGGATATTGTGGAGTTCCGGATGAAACTCGTCGACAAACGGTTTGCCCCAGATGCTCTCACCGCCCATGCCGGTGCCCTGCGGGTCGCCGCCCTGAATCATAAAGTCTTTGATGACGCGGTGAAAGATAATGCCGTCATAATAGCCGTTTTTGGCATGGGTCGTGAAGTTCTCAAATGTCTTCGGCGTCTCCTCCGGAAAGAATTTGACTTTAATGGGCCCCATGGTCGTTTGGATGGTTGCGACGGTGTCGCCACTCTTTGGTGCTTCAGTCTGATTGATGGTCATAGTATAAACTCCTTTGCAGAGATAAAATTCATGAAAAGAATATAGTCAAAGAATTTGAACAAATTGCAACCGTGCCGTGAATTGGAGCAGAATTCTCCTGCAGGACATCAATCCTCATCTTCCGATACGATGTCGGTCTCCAGCGACTGATAGTCGCCCTCATATTTTTCGGCCAGGTCCAGCAAATATTCATCGACCCGGTCCAGAAGCTCAATGTCAAACGGGAGATCCCGTTCAATCGTCAGCCGATAGCGCGGAAGAACGAGCCCTTCCGGAGCCGGCTGTTCTTCTATATTTCCGAGGCGGAAGGATTTCTCCGCACTCTCCGTATAGAAATCCATTGCTGCTTTCTTATTTGGAAAGATGATATGAAATTCTACCGGACGGGGCTTTGTGCCGTCGTCGCCATAACCGATCAGCGTATTCAAAATTTTGGTGTTCTCCACCTGTTTGATCTGAAGCGTATTCGGATAGAGATATTTCTTGTATTCATTGCCGTCCGGGTCGTAAGTGACCGCATAGTCGGTATGGCGGAATGACCCGGTCAGGGCTGTGGCCAGCATCTGTTTCGCCTGTTTGACCATGCGTTCCGGAATATAGTAGATAAAGAAGGCAAGGTTCTGCGAACCGACAATGGCCTGACCGACAAAGCGTCCGCCGATGTGGTCGCCGAGCAACGTGCGGACCGAGGAGAGATGCTGAATTTCAATGTCGCTGACAAGGTCTGGATTGCTGCTGTCCGTGTAGACCTGCATCTGCACTTTGACGCAGAACGGGCGCACCCCGTTGGGCAGGGTGTTGACAAAGTTCATGTCACAGGTGACGAGGACCGGTTTTTTCGAAAAATATTCCCGATATTCATAGAAAACCTGGTCGCTGGCGTCCAGCTCTCCTGCGCGCTTATTGGTATGAAAAAGACTCATTTGCAGATGCTCCTCTATGGTTTCGCTACATTAGGCAATTTTAGCATAAGAATATAAAAAAGAAAAGTGCTCCCGGCTTCGGGAGCACTTTGGTGCTGGTTACCGGACTTGAACCGGTACGGTGTTGCCACCGAGGGATTTTAAGTCCCTTGCGTCTGCCAATTTCGCCAAACCAGCGAAACAACGTTGTTATCGTATCACACACAACCTCAAAATTCAATATTGCGGCTGCATTTTCTGCCATTGCAGCAGAGTGTCGAGATCATCAAACAGATTCAGCTTATACGTATCTGCCAGACGTTTTGCGTCGTCGAGCCCGAAAAGAATATCCCCGGCCCGATGGGCATCTGAGGAGAAGAGAACCGGGCGTCCCGCCTCTCCCAGCTGAGCGAGAATTCGCTCATCCGGATAAGGAGCTGTGCGATAGCCCCGGGAAATAGCACCGGTGTTCAGTTCAAATGCAACAGGCTGGGCCATGAGTTCTTCCAGTGCCCGATCTGCAGCGCGGCAATAGCGCGGGTCAGTAATGTCCAGGAAATCAGCCTGCTCGATAAATTTGGTGACGAGATCGAAGTGGCCGACAATCTGACAATGGGTTTTTCTGTACACCTGTGCCACGCTCTTATAGTAATCATTCACAAATGCATAGACGTCGCCGCCGTACCACTGGTCTATCCCCTGTTTCATAGTCCTGGCCGAGGCATCGACCGAAATGTAATGCTCCTCCCGGAAAACGCAGTGGACGCTGCCGATGACATATTCATAGAGCCCGAGATCGGAGGGGTCGGAACAGAGATCCTGCTCAATTCCAAGGCGGATTGAAATGCAGTCAGCATAGTGCTCCTTCAAGTCGCCGATGCACTGCCGATAGGCAGTCGCGGTCTCCGGGGACATGGTCCAGGAGGGGTCAAACGGCAGGTAGGAGTGGCCGGAAAATCCGATCTCTTCGCAGCCGGCTGCAAGGGCGGCCTCGGTCATCTCTTTGGCTGTATTGGCACCGTCGCAGAATGTGGTGTGCATGTGATAATTACAGTACTTCATAGGAATACCTACCGATTGGTACGGCTGGTAAACAGCGGATTATGGAAACAGGATTCGGCACCGGTGTGGCACGCCGGGCCCTCTTTGTTGACTCGTACCACCAGTGCATCTTTGTCGCAGTCGGCGACGATGGAGACGATATGCTGATAGTTTTTGCTGGTCTCCCCTTTCAGCCAGAGCTCCTGGCGGGAGCGGGACCAGAAGCAGGTCAGTTCCCGGTTCAGCGAGATTTCCAGACTTTCCCGGTTCATATAGGCCAGCGTCAGGACTTCACCGGACGTGTTGTCCACGACGATAGCGGGGATCAGTCCCTTCTCGTCAAATTTCAGTTCATCGAGCGAAAAAGCGGCGTCTTCCACTGCCATGTGCGGTTGCCTCCTTAGAGTCTTACATTAATGTCATTGTCGCGAAGCGTCTGTTTCAGATGCGGGATCTCCACCTCTTTGAAATGGAAAATGGAGGCCGCAAGGCCAGCATCGACCCGCGGAAGGGTATGGAAGAGCTCCACGAAATCCTGTTCGCAGCCGGCTCCTCCGGAGGCGATCACCGGGACATTGACGGCATTGCAGACCGCATCCAGCATTTCCAGGTCAAAGCCTTTTTTGACGCCATCTGTGTCAATACTGTTCAGAACGACTTCACCGGCTCCGTTGTCGACGCAGCGGCGGATCCACTCGATGCCGTCCATACCGGTATCCTCCCGGCCACCTTTGGCAAAGACGTGAAACTTTCCGTCAACGCGCTTGACATCGGCCGAGATGACAACGCACTGGGAACCGTATTTGTGTGCGGCTTCCTCCACGAGATCCGGGTTGCGGATGGCGCCCGAGTTGACGGAGACTTTATCGGCACCGCATTTGAGCACGCGGTCGAAATCATCTACTGTGTTGATACCGCCGCCGACGGTCAGCGGGATAAAGATTTCCGATGCGACGCGGCGGAGAATATCGGTAAAGAGCTTGCGCCCCTCAAAAGAGGCCGTAATATCGTAGAAAACCAGCTCATCTGCGCCGGAGTCGCTGTAGTAGTGTCCCAGCGCAACCGGGTCGTCCACATCGTTCAGGTTCACAAAGTTGGTACCTTTCACGACGCGTCCGTCACGGACGTCGAGGCAGGGAATAATTCGTTTGGTAATCATATGCGTGACGCCTCCTGGGGACCGGCAATGGCCGCTGCTTTTCTGAGGTCAATGTCGCCGGTGTAATAGGCTTTTCCGATAATGGCACTGGACAGTCCCATATCGGTCAGCGCCTGGATATCGTCCAGCGAAGAGATGCCGCCGGACGCGGTAATTTTCATATTGCAGCTGCGGAGCAGATTCCGGTACATTTCCCGGTTGGTGCCACCCATGGCACCGTCTTTGGAGATGTCCGTGCAGATCAGGGTATCGACGCCGAGGTCCTGCATTTTCCGGCAGAAATCCGAAAGCGTATACGAGGACTGCACTCTCCACCCTTTGATGGAGACATAGCCGTCCCGGACATCCGCCCCGACCGCAATCTTTCTGCCATAGGTCTGAACAGCCTCTTTCAGGAAATCCTCATCTTCCACGGCTGCCGTGCCGAGAATGACCCGGTCCACGCCGATGGAAAAATAGGTCTCCACCGTCTCCATGGAACGGATTCCGCCGCCGATCTCCACGAAGAGATCGGTCTGCTGTGCAACCCGGCGAACCGTCTCCAGGTTGGGAGTCCCGCCGTCCCGGGCGCCCTCAAGGTCTACCATGTGGATGGCGCAGCAGCCTTTTGCAGCAAAGTCCTCTGCGACCTCCAGCGGATCGTCGTTATAGACGGTCATTTTCGAGTAGTCGCCCCGGAGCAGGCGCACGGCCTTTCCTCCGATGATGTCAGTTGCGGGAAACAGGATCATGTGCTCAGCCCTCCATCTCACAGAAATTTTTGAGAATCCGAAGACCGACCTTTCCGCTCTTCTCCGGGTGGAACTGGCAGCCAATGACATTGCCGTTGGCGACCGCTGCGGTCAGCTCTTTGCTGTACTCTGTAGTCGCGAGGGTGTTGGCCTCACAATGGGATGCATAGTAGGAATGCACAAAATAGACATAGGCGCCTTTGTCAATTCCGCGGAAGACCGGATGCTCTGCGCCCTTCTCCGTGAAGTGAAGAGCATTCCAGCCGATCTGGGGAATCTTCAGGCTGCTGTCAATGACGCCTTCCATTGGAACGACATCTCCTGGGACCAGGCCGAGGCCCTTCCACTCGCCGAACTCAAAACTCCGGTCGAACAGAAGCTGCATACCAAGGCAGATGCCCATCAGGGGTTTTCCTTTTGCGGCCTCTTCCTGAATGACGCCAGCGAGGCCGGTATCGTAGAGCAGACGGGATGCATCTTCAAAGGCACCCACGCCGGGGAGGAACAGGCGGTCAGCACTGCGGATGACCTCCGGGTCTCCGCTGACCACGACGTCCTGCCCGAGCGATTTCAGAGAAGAGGCAAGGGAAAACAGATTTCCCATGCCGTAGTCAATAATTGCAATCATGTGGACCCCTCTTTACAGTACGCCCTTGGTGGACGGTATTTCATCTTGATATTCGCGGTCGATGGCGACTGCCGCTTTCAGCGCCCGCGCCACCGATTTGAAGATTCCCTCAATGATGTGATGGGAATTTTCGCCGCTGATCTCCCGGATATGCAGTGTGCATTCCGCTTTCCGTACAAACCCCAGCCAGAATTCCTTGGCGAGTTCGGTGTCAAAGTCGCCCACTTTCTGGGTCGGCAGAGAAACCGACCATTCCAGATGGCTGCGGCCGGACAGGTCGACTGCCGTGAGGATCAGTGTCTCATCCATTGGGAGCAGCATGCTGCCGTAGCGCACAATGCCGCGCTTGTCGCCAAGTGCCTCGGCAAATGCCTCCCCCAGCGCAATGCCGATATCTTCTGTGGTGTGATGTGCGTCGACATAGGTGTCGCCGTCACAGGACAGCTTGAGGTCAAATCTGCCATGGCGAGCAAACAGCGTCAGCATATGGTCAAGGAACCCGACCCCCGTCGCGATCCGGCTGTCGCCCCGTCCGTCGAGATTCAGTTCCAACTGTATTTTGGTCTCTGCAGTTTCGCGGGTAATGGTACTCGTTCTCATAGATTTCCTCCCGGGAACCGATTATCGGTCCGGCTCGTAGATTTCTTTGAAGATGGCCTCAATGGCGTCAATCAGGTGGTCCATGTCGGTCTTCTTGCCAATGGTAATCCGGTTGAAGTCACGGATCCGCTCATCGTCAAAATGGCGGACCAGGATACCGCGCTCTTTGAGGCGGCAGTAGAGGTCTTTGCCGCTGATCCAGGATGCACGGACAAAGACAAAATTGGCACAGGACGGCAGGACCTCAAATCCGCGCTCCTCCAGCGCTTTGGTCGTGTAGCGCCGGTTGAACTCGATGGCCTTGCAGCTGTCCTTGAAATAGGTGTTCTCCCGCATGGCGGCAATGCCGGCCGCCTCAGTCATGCGGTTCACGTTGTACGGGTTGTTGGAATATTTCAGCGTGATTAAGTCGGAGATCAAGTCCGGGCTTCCCATGATAAAGCCGAGCCGGGCACCGGCAAGGGAACGGGACTTGGAGAAGGTCTGTGTAACCAGCAGATTTTCATATTTCGGAATGAGCCGCACAGCACTCTCCCCGCCGAAATCAATATACGCCTCGTCGATGATAACAATATTATCCGGATTCGAACGGACGATCTCCTCCACCTCGGCAAATGAGAGCGGGATGCCGGTTGGGGCATTCGGGTTTGGAATGACAATATTCTTGCCGATGTCACAGTAGTCCGCGGAGTCAATGGTGAAAT
This sequence comes from uncultured Oscillospiraceae bacterium, assembly GCA_900542575.1. Lineage (GTDB taxonomy): Bacteria > Bacillota > Clostridia > Oscillospirales > Acutalibacteraceae > RUG420. The sequence continues at coordinate 40,791 of UQOE01000005.1, read as the reverse complement.
CCTCTTCCAGCGAAATGGTGCTGTAAGGGATATGATTGAGCTCTGCAATGACCTTATAAAAGCCATAGGTGATATCGGGGAATACAATGGGATGGTCTTTGTCGCAATATGCCATAAATGCATAGTTCAGCGCCTCATCTGAGCCGTTGGTGACCATGACATTTTCCCTGGACAGATTGAAATTCCGAGCAATTGCCTCGGTCAGTCTGCGGTTGTCCGGATCGTTGTAGAGATTCAGGAATCGGGATGCCTCCTTTGCCGCCTCAAAGACGGATTTCGGAGGCGGAAACGGCGATTCATTCGTATTCAGTTTAATATAGGAACGGTCCTGCGGCTGTTCCCCGGGGACATACGGTTCCAAATTGTCATACTGACTGCTCAAGTAACGGCTCATGGCAATGGCCTCCCTTATTCAACGTTGTCTTCAAACCGGCTGCGGGCACTGCGGGCATGGCCGTGCAGCCCCTCGCTGTCGGCGAACTCGGCGATATCTTTGTAGACCTTGCTGAGTGCCTCTTTGGTAAAGTAGGTGTACTGGGATTTCTTGGTAAAGTCATCCACGGAGAGCGGGCTCGAAAAACGTGCTGTTCCGCTGGTGGGAAGGGTGTGGTTCGGGCCTGCAAAATAGTCGCCCAGCGCCTCCGGGCAGTTCTTTCCCATGAAGATGGAGCCGGCATTTTTGACCTCAGAGAGATAGGCAAACGGGTCATCCATGCAGAGCTCGAGGTGCTCCGGTGCAATTTCATTGGCAATTTCAATGGCCTTATGAATATCGTTTTCCGCTACGATGATCTTGCCGTTGTTCTCAATGGAGACCGAGGCGATCTCCCGGCGCGGGAGCGTCTCCAGCTGGCGGTCGATTTCCGCCGCAACCTTCTCGGCCAGTTCATAGCTGTCGGTGACGAGGACCGCGCTGGCGCGCTTGTCATGCTCGGCCTGTGACAGCATGTCAGCTGCAACATAATAGGGGTTGCAGGTGGAGTCTGCGACCACGAGGATTTCACTCGGGCCGGCAATCATGTCGATGGACACGGTGCCATAGACCTGTTTTTTGGCCTCGGCGACAAATGCGTTGCCCGGGCCGACAATCTTGTCCACTTTCGGAATGGTCTGCGTACCATAGGCCAGAGCGGCGATAGCCTGCGCTCCGCCGACTTTGAAAACGCGGTCCACACCTGCGACGCTGGCGGCCGCCAGAATGTAGGGGTTGACCTTTCCATCTTTTTTCGGCGGTGTGGTGATGACCATTTCCCTGACACCGGCGATCTTCGCCGGGATAGAATCCATGAGCACCGTGGACGGATATGCCGCCGTACCGCCGGGCACGTAAAGGCCAGCCTTTTCAACCGGCATTACTTTCTGCCCCATGACGACGCCTTCCTGGTCGTTGATGATAAAACTGTTGCGGACCTGGCGCTCGTGGAAATGGCGGATGTTGGCGGCGGAACGCTCCAGGATGCCGATGTAGTGCTCACCGACGATGGCTCGGGCCTCCTCCATCTCCTCTTTTGTCACTTCCAGGGAACGGAGATCGGCGCCGTCAAACTTTTTGCTGTATGCAAAGAGGGCCTCATCTCCGTTTTTTCGGACATTGCTGATGATATCCGCTACGACATCTTCCACGCCGGTTTTCATGTCGGGGCGTGCAAAGATTTCGCTGTTCGGAACTTCCCCGTATTTATAGATTTTAATCATTGTTTTCCACCTGTTCTTTCATGGCGCCGACCAGCGTCTGGATTTGCCCGGTCTTGAACTGGAAGCTCGATTTATTGGCAATGAGACGTGCACTGATGGGGAAGATGTCCTCGTAGACCTTGAGATCGTTTTCCCGCAGCGTTGTCCCTGTCTCTACGATGTCGACAATGACATCCGAGAGCCCAAGAATGGGGGCAATTTCAATAGAGCCGTTCAGTTTGATGATGTCGATATCACGGCTTTTCGATGCATAGTAGGTTCTCGCCACATTGACAAACTTTGTAGCAACGCGGAGCGTACGGCTCTTGTCATCGTGGAAATCCGCCGGCGCCGCGACCATCATTTTGCAGATACCGGTTTTCAGGTCCAGAAGCTCGTAGACATTGGGCTCATACTCTTTCAGGATGTCCCGTCCGGCCACGCCGATATCGGCGGCGCCGCGCTCAACATAGATGGCGACGTCCGAAGGTTTGACCCAGAAATAGCGAACGCCCTTCTCCTCATTGGTAAAAATGAGTTTTCGATTTTCCTCCCGGATGGAAGGGCACTCATACCCGGCCTTTTCAAACATGGAGTAGACCCGTTCGCCGAGACGGCCTTTCGGAAGTGCGATGTTCAGTATATCGTTATTCATAAGGTACGATCTCCTCCCCGTTAAATTTGGCCAGGCGCTTAAAGTTCAGATGCGCCGGAATCTCCCGCTGAACGGAGACCGTGTCGCCCTCGCGGCGCATTGCCGTCACCGCATCTTTCAGACGTTTCGGGTCGGCGTCGGGTTCATAGAGCACAACGACGTCGACGTCATATTTCCGTGTGCCGGGGCGAAGATATTCGAGCAGGTCCAGGTAGGCGGCAAAGCCTATGCCGCCGGACTTGCGCCCCATGCGGCGGAGCAGCTGATCATACTGTCCTCCGGACAGGACCACCTCGGGAATGCCCTCAATGAAGCCCTGGAACACGACGCCGTCATAATACTTCATATCGTTGACAAGCGAGAAGTCAAACCGTACATGGTCGGCAAAGTTTGTGTCGTCAAATGCAGCGGAAATCTTTCGGAGTTCGTCCAACGCCGCATTCATGTCGGGATCGTCCCCGCAGAACGACTCCAGCTCTTTGATAACCAGATGTCGCTCGCCGTAGATCGAGATAAAATGGACCAGCTTGTCCCGGATTTCATCCGATACGCCGTAGACGCCGCAGATGCGGTTAAGTTCGTGACGGTTTTTTTCATCAATGCAGGTCATCACCTGCTCATTGAAGGTCTCACCGGCATCGGCCTGTTTCAGCAGAGCGTTCAGAAAACCCATATGGGATATTTCGAGAACGTAGCTGGAAGACAGAGTCTGGAGACTTTCCGCAGCAAGCTGCAGCACTTCCATGGTATTGAAGAAGTCGATGATGCCCATGCATTCCAGACCGGTCTGCATGATCTCCTTAAACTGATGGGTGTCGCCGGAGATTCGATAGACGCTCTCATTATAATATACTCTCTGCGTACAGTGCGGGACGTCTTTGCTGTTCTTCAGAATAGACAGGGTGACATCCGGCTTGAGGGCCATCAGCTTTCCGTTGGTATCCGTAAAAGTGATAATGCCGTCGCTGACCAGGAAATCTTTGTTTCGGGCGTACAGGTCGTACTCCTCGAATTTGCTCATTTTATAGGGCTGGTACCCATAATCGGTGTACAGCGCGCGGAGCTGATAGGCCGCCCGCTCCTCCACCTTGAGAATGGATTCGTCGATCATAGCTTCCTCCGAGATCTGGAATTATTTAACGCGTTATCGTGTTAGCACGCTAAAGTATACTATATTTATTTTCTTTTTGTCAACACCCGGATATTTTAACACAAAATGACCGCAAACAACACCCACCCCTGTCACAGCATAAGAAAACAGCGGCAATCTGCTTTTGGGCGGATTGTCGCTGCTCTGTTATGCGGACCTGCCTTGCAGCAGATCCAACTGCATTCTTTTGTCAAAAACAGTCGTGTTTGGAAGACTTACTGCTCTCGCTCACTGTAGTGATGTGCCTCTTCGAGCATCATATCCTTGACTTTCATCAGTCGGGTCGTCGTGCTGCGCTCATTCTCATCCAGTTTCATCCGAATATAGCGGATCGTATCCTGATAATTTGGAATGAGTACGTGTTCCAGTGCGTTGACGCGGCGGCGGGTCTTTTCAATCTCAGCCGCCATGAGCTGGCAGGATTTTTCCACCTCGGCCAGGTGCATCAGCTTCGGCATGACGTCCGCCAGAGATTTGACGGCGTCATCCAAGTCGCTGGAAGTGAATGCAAAGCCATAAGAATAGATGTCGTTTTCGTCGGCCGTTTTGAGTTTGGTCTCAAAAACCGGGATGTTAACGCTCATGACATTCTTTTCATGGATGTCGAGCTGCATTTCCTGGATGGGGAGCATGAGAGCGGTATTCAGCGCTTCGTCGGACATGACGGAGCGTGCCACCTGCATGTGGGCGTTGGCGTCGGAGATCTCCTTTTCAACCTCACGGCGCAGTTCCTTGTTCTCCCGCACCAGCTCAATGAACTCACGCATGAGCTCATCCCGCTTGTCTTTCAGCAGTTTGTGACCACGTGTGGCGGTCGTAAGCTTATTTTTGAGATTGGTAAGCTCCATTCGCGTCGGGTTGACGTTCAGAATAGCCACAGCTGATCACCTGCTTTACTTCTTATCATAGTACTCGTCGAGCAGTTCGTCGGAAATACGTTTCAGTTCGGAGCGCGGCAGCAGACGGAGCAGTTCCCAGCCGATGTCGAGAGTCTCCTCGATATCGCGGTTGGTGCGATACCCCTGGTTGACATATCGCTCTTCAAACTTTTCTGCAAAGTTTGCATAGAGAAGGTCGGTTTCCGAAAGGGCTGCTTCACCGAGAATGGTCATGAGCTCTTTTGCGTCTTTACCACGGGAATACGCCGCAAACAGCTGGTTCATGGTGTTCTTGTGGTCTTTCCGGGTTTTGCCTTCGCCGATACCCTTATCTTTCAGTCGGGAGAGAGACGGGAGTACGTCGATAGGCGGCTCAATGCCTTTCCGGTAGAGGTCACGGGACAGAATGATCTGGCCCTCTGTGATATATCCGGTAAGGTCGGGAATTGGGTGGGTCTTATCATCCTCCGGCATGGTCAGAATGGGGATCATGGTGATGGAGCCCGCTTTTCCGAGCTGACGGCCGGCACGCTCATAAATGCTGGCAAGGTCCGTGTACAGATAGCCGGGGTAGCCGCGGCGTCCAGGGACCTCTTTCCGTGCGGCAGAGACCTCACGGAGGGCATCGGCGTAGTTGGTGATATCGGTCAGAATGACAAGGACGTGCATGCCCTTCTCAAATGCCAGGTACTCGGCGGCAGTCAGTGCCATACGCGGCGTGGAAATACGCTCGACGGCCGGGTCGTTGGCGAGGTTGGTAAACATTACGGTACGGTCCAGAGAACCGGATTCACGGAAGGACTCGACAAAGTAGTTGGCCTCTTCGAATGTGATACCCATAGCGGCGAAGACAACGGCGAACTGCTCGTCCTTGCCGCGGACCTTTGCCTGGCGCGCGATCTGTGCGGCCAGCTGTGCATGCGGAAGACCGGATGCCGAGAAAATCGGCAGCTTCTGTCCGCGGACCAGCGTGTTCAGGCCGTCAATGGCGGAGACGCCGGTCTGGATGAACTCGGACGGATAGGCGCGGGCCGCCGGATTGATCGGGGAGCCATTGATGTCCATCCGTTTATCCGGAATAATTTCCGGGCCGTTGTCGATGGGACGGCCGAGACCGTCGAAGACACGTCCCAGCATATCCTCGGATACGCCAAGTTCCATGGTGTGTCCGGTAAAGCGGACTTTTGAGTTGGAGAGGTTGATACCGGTCGAGCTCTCGAACAGCTGTACTACGGCGTTGGAGCCGTCGACTTCAAGAACGCGGCACCGGCGGAGATCGCCGTTTGCCAGTTCAATCTCGCCCAGCTCGTCGTACGTGACGTTCTCGACATCACGGACGATCATAAGCGGACCGGAGACCTCCTGTATGGTTCGATACTCTTTCGGCATTAGTAGTCCTCCTCCTTATTCAGTGCATCCGCAAGCTGCGCATTGAGATGATTCTCAATCTTCTCATAGGCATCCTTGGTCTCCTCTTCCGGGATGTACTTGAATCGTCCGATCTCCTCACGGACCGGCATGGAAATAATATCCTTGATGTCGGCGCCCTTGTTCAGAGCCTCAGAGGACTTTTCATAGAACTGGATAACGAGATCCATGAGCTCGTAGCACTTCTGCGGTGAGGTGTAGGTATCGACCGGGTCGAAGGCATCCTGGTGGAGGAAGTCCTCACGGATGGAGCGTGCCGCCTCAAGTTTCAGGCGGTCCGGATCGGACAGGGCGTCCATGCCGACCATCTGTACAATTTCTTTCAGACGGGCCTCGTCGGTCAGAATGCTCATCATCTGACGGCGGGTCTTCATCCAGTTGGGATTGATCTCCGAGTCAAACCACGGGCCGAGGGTATCCTCATAGAGGGAATAAGACGTCAGCCAGTTGATAGCCGGGAAGTGGCGCTCGTAGGCGAGCTGTGCATCAAGTCCCCAATAGACCTTGACAATTCGAAGGGTTGCCTGGGAGACGGGCTCGGAGATATCACCGCCGGGCGGCGATACCGCGCCGATTGCGGAGAGGGCGCCTTCGCGGTCATCGGACCCAAGGCACTGGACACGTCCGGCGCGCTCATAAAACTGCGCGATTCGGGATCCGAGGTAAGCCGGATAGCCTTCCTCACCGGGCATCTCTTCCAGACGTCCGGACATTTCACGGAGTGCCTCTGCCCAACGGGATGTGGAGTCCGCCATAAGTGCGACGGAGTATCCCATGTCGCGGAAGTACTCGGCAATTGTAATACCGGTGTAGACGGATGCCTCACGGGCAGCAACCGGCATATCGGAGGTGTTGGCGATGAGAACGGTACGCTCCATCAGAGAGCGGCCGGTATGCGGGTCGATGAGTTCGGGGAACTCATTCAGTACGTCGGTCATCTCATTGCCGCGCTCGCCGCAGCCGATGTAAATGATAATTTCGGCATCGGCCCATTTGGCGAGCTGATGCTGGGTGATGGTTTTACCGGATCCGAAGGGGCCGGGGATAGCCGCAACGCCGCCTTTTGCAATGGGGAACAGGGCGTCGATGACGCGCTGGCCGGAGATGAGCGGTGTGTTGGGGTTGATTTTGGCCTGATACGGACGGCCGACACGGACCGGCCATTTCTGCATGAGGCCGATCTTCACTTCTTTGCCGTCGTCGGTTTTGAGAACCGCGACGGTATCGGTTACGGTGTAGTCCCCTTCTGTAATAGAGGAGATGACGCCGCCTTTGCTGCGGGGCGGTACCATAATGCGGTGCTCGACGATTTCCGTCTCCTGGACGGTACCGACGATGTCGCCTGCCGCAACTTTATCTCCGACTTTTACGGACGGCACGAAGTGCCATTTTTTGTCGCGGTCGAGTGCCGGAACCTCGACACCGCGCTTTAAGTTATTTCCGATCTGTTCACGGATTTTTTCCAGCGGGCGCTGGATACCATCATAGATGGTGGTCAGAAGACCCGGCCCGAGCTCAACGCTGAGCGGAGCATCGGTGGATTCTACAGTGGCTCCGGTTCCGATACCGGAAGTCTCCTCGTAGACCTGCACCGAGGCGCGGTCCTCATGCATTTCAATAATTTCACCAATCAGTCTCTCGTCGCCGACACGTACAACGTCGCCCATGTTGGCGTCCCGCATGCCGCTAGCAATGACAAGGGGGCCGGAGACCTTGGTAATTGTTCCTTTGGCCATTGATTTATTCACTCGCCTTTCTGTTTCGGCTGGATTCCTCTAATTGCGGTTATGCGTCAGACAGGATGTCGGAACCGACTGCCTGCTCTACGGACTTGCTGACATTGCGCATGCCAAGTCCCGTATTGCCGTCGCTCCCCGGGATGGGGATGATGGCCGGGAGAGGAAGCTCCCGGTACTGATCCAGTTCCGCTTCCATCTGTGACGCAAGTTTTTCAGTAATATAGATGACGCCGTAGCCGCTTTCGGCCATTTTGTGAATCTTATGCGCGGCATCCTGTGCAGAGTCGCAGGGGAAAATTTCCAGTCCGATTGCGGCAAAGCCATAAATACTGTCCTTGTCACCGATGACTGCAATTTTATACATAGAGCTTTCTCACCCTCTTTCTCATGACGTCTGCCGGCTGATGATTTTTCTTAGCCGAAAGAATAATGCGAACCGAATTGATTTCCGCAGTTCTGGCAACGTAATAGGCGACAACCGGCTCAATACCGAAGGATTTATACCTTGCATCGCCGACGCAGTCGGTAATGCGGTCATCGGCCCACTTTTCAAAAGCAGAGGTGCTCTCGCGGTATTTTTCCGCCGCTTCTGCGTACTCGGTCCCCTCCAGGTAAGAGAGAACCGCCTCTTCCCCATTCAGCGCCGCCTCTTTCAGGCGATCGGCGCTGACGGAAGAACAGGAGACCAGCGAGCGGTCCAGGAACTCGGCAGATTTGCCGGTCTTGGCACAGCGGAAAGCAATTTTGATGTCCGCGGTCGCCACAAGAATTTCTGCAATCTTTCTCATCAGACTGCTCCCGGTCTCATTTCCGAGAGAGAGCATTTCCTCCATCGTCGCCTTGTCGATGATGGCGTCCGAGATCTGTCCGTTTCCATTTGAGACCAGAACATCATAGGCCTCTTTGGCCGGCTGCTGCATGCAGTCGGGAAGTTTGCTGAAATCCTTGTTCTCAACAGCAGAGACAACCTTATCGGTGTCATAGACCGTTGAGTAAGTGTAGAGTCCTTCCGTACTCTGTTTCACCAGAAGATTTTTGAGTGCGGCTTTCAGATTCTGCATATCGTTTCGGATGAGGAGAAGATTGAGTACGCTGACGTCTCCGAGGAGCTCGCTGATGAGATCTTTCGTCTCCTGGAAATGGTGCGCAATGTAGGCCGGATAGTCCATGCCGTCTTCCCATTCGCCCCATCCTTTGTCGCTCAGAATTTGTTTTGCGGCCTCATAGGAGTCCGCTTCAATGAGCTGATCGATATCCGCTTCTGTGAGAAGTGTAAGTTCATTGGCCCTTACGCGCGCCACTGCATAGGCATAGTCTGTATCGCGCCTGCGATTCATAATCATGCACTCCTTTCGTGTCGCGTCGAATCAGGCAAAAATGATTCGAGAGAGTTCGTCTTTAATGTTTTCCCGGTTTTCTGCAACCAATGCGTCAAACGAGCAGTTGATTTCAATTCCCCCATAGGCGAGTACAAAACCGCCGTCGAGGTCCCGCGGCTCTTTCGATACTTTGATGGTTCCGCCCTTAATCTGTTCGTTGACGGTTTTCTCAAAGTCCTTCGGAAGACGGTCGAGATCTTTCTGAGAAAGATACATGACGCCGTCTTCGCTGCGCGCATACTTAATGACCAGCGCATAGAGCGAGTCGAAGTACTGTTCGTCCGGGAGATTCTTCAGGGTGTTGGTCACATTGTCGATGACCCCGTTGATGAGGTCCACTTTTTCGGCGAGAAGCTGTTTCTTCTCCTCCAGCTCCGAGCCGGAGACCGCCGCGTCAATGATTTCCTTAGCCTGGCGCTTGGTGTCCGCCGTAATTTTTTCGACCGCGGCATCTGCCTCCGCCTTTTTGGCTGCGCGGACTGTGTCCGCCTGTTTCTGTGCATCCTGCAGGATGGCGTCGCAGTTAGCAGCAGAGTTCACCTGAATTCTCTCGATGATTTTCTCTAGTCCTGCCATTTACGACCCTCCTTCTAAGATCCTGACTATCTGCGGCTTATGCAGCCTTGTTGATAAGAAGGATGGTGACAAGGAGAGCGAGTACGGCATAGGTCTCAACCATTGCGGCGAAGATGATAGCTTTACCGTTCTGGTCCGGACGTTTGGCGACGATGGAGACGCCGGATGCGGCGGCTCTGCCCTGGGAGATACCGGAATAGAGACCGACGAGCGCGATCGGGATGGAAGCGGCGAGAAGGCCGAGACCCATGGAAGTGCTCATGCCGGCAGAGATTTTGTTCATGATCATGAATGCGGCGAGGAAGCCATAGAGGCCCTGCGTACCGGGGAGAATCTGAAGAATGAGGACTTTACCGAATTTGGAGGGGTCTTCCGTGATGACGCCGCCTGCGGCCTCACCGACGATGCCGACGCCCTTTGCAGAACCAATGCCGGAAAACGTTGCAGCGACTGCCGCTCCTAAAATCGCAAAGAAAATACCTAATGACATGTTAGTTTTCCTCCTTAAATTTAAATGACTTCGAGTTGACCTGAAGAGGCCGGAACGGTTCGCCGCCGCCCTCGTAGAACTTCGAAAAGAACTCAACGTACTGAAGTCGGTTGGCATGAACATACGCACCGATAAGGTTGATTGCAATATTGACCGTATGTCCGATAATGAAGATCAGAATAAAGAAGAACCAGTTTCCGCCTAACGGGGTTGCGCCCAGCTGATTGATAACCGAAGCAATAACGCCCGTGCAGAGACCGAGTGCCAGCAGACGGGCATAGGAGAGGATATCGCCGAGATATCCGGATGCCGCGTTGTAGACGCCGTAGAGTCCGCTGAGAGCTGAGGTCAGACATTTGCTGACCGGCTTGTGGTCGTGGATGGCCTCAAGTACGGGGCACAGCCAGACCAGAGCAAACCCTGCCGCCAGAAGAATATAGAATATGCTGGCATTGTTGGTCAGAAAATCGTAAATGGGCTGCGTGTGGTTGAACGGGTCCGTTTTTCCGGGGACGTCGATGAGGGCGTCGCCTTCGATAAAGGTGTTGATAACCGGGAAAATGCCGACAAGGATCAGCAGATACGGGACATTTTCAACGATTCCGTTAAACCCATTGTGATTCCGGAAGTTCTTGTAGATGTTGATGCAGAGGCCGAAGAACAGATGCAGGATTCCAATGGTGAAGCAGAGCATGAGGAATCTTGTAATATTGTTGTACGCAAGCGGTTCAAACCAATAGATGTGGTGCGCCGAGAAGAAGTCCGTCGGATTGTTGTTCCGAAGACCGTTGGCCACCCACTTCGGCAGGTCACCGAACCAGCTGTTCTGGAGCCATCCCCAGATGGTGGTGGCAATGCCGCAGCCCAGTCCGTAGTTCAGGGTGTTGCGCTTACGGGTTTCTGCATTTTTGTATTTGATTTTGAGGATAAGACAGATAACTGTCATAACCAGACCATACCCGGCATCTCCGAGCATGAGGCCGAAAAGGCAGAAATAAAAGACCGACATAAACGGGTTCGGGTCCACGTCTCCTTTACCAGGCAGCGAGTACATTTCGGTAATACTCTCCATGGTGGCGGGATACGCTTTTTCTTTCAGCTGAACCGGAACATTTTCGTCTTCTGCGTCCGTCTCTGTGATGGAGACCGCCGCGTCATACTTACTCTCCAGTTTTTTCTTCAGCTTTTCCGCCTCTTTTTCCGGCGCATAACCGGTGAGAACAAACACATTCTCATCCATGAGGATGTTCTCAAACGCCTCATATTTGTCGATGCGCATGGTAAAGTAGTCGGCCAGAAAACGGATATGCTCCCGTTCGTCGGCTTTTTCCCGGATCATCGATTCCTGTTCCTCGATTTTCCGTCTGCATTCCTCAGTGTGTTTCTGAAGGTCGGCAATCTGTTCACGCGGAAGACGTTTGGACGGGTCCGAAACTGCTGTAAACCCGATGGTGCGCAGAGCCTGTTCCAACGCCGCCGCATCCTGCTTGCCGCACATGGCAACCAGGCAGGTTTGGTTTTTGTCCGAAGAGACGATTTCGATTTCCGCGTCCAGGTCCGGATTGGTCTCGGCGAGCTTCTCGAGTATCATGCCGCGGTCGAGCGGTTCTGAGATACTGCCGATGAAGACCGTTGTATAAGCGGTTCCGCGCGTTGCGGTTGGAATGTCAAGGGACTCCCAAGGTTTCAGCATGTCCGCAAGGACTTCACTCCGGACAATTTCCGCTCGCAGATCCTGAATTTTCTTTGCCGCGCCGTTGACAGCGTAGCATTCTGCCATATAGGCATCGACCTTTTTGGACTGCTCCAGGAATTCGCTCATCGTGAGTTCACGGCGCGGCGTAAGTGCCTTGGCAATGCCTCCCTTTTCCGGAACATAGGCATTGAGCGTCTCATCCGCTTTTTCCGCATAGTCACGGAATTTGGTGAGCTGGCTGACCATGGAGCCGGTGGACATCGTATAAAAATGACCGGGTTCCAGCTGTTCGGTCAGCATGTCATCAATCTGTACGTCGCCGCAGCGCTGAACATAGTCGATGATTTCCTTGCTCTCCGTGAGCATGGCGAGGATTTCGATGCGTTTCATCTTCAGAATTGCCATTCAGAATACACCTCCTTTTCAAAGATTATCATTGGTTATGGAATAATGTACTGAATGACGGCTGCCAGCGCGGCCTCCTGCCGTGCCTCGGCCTGCTGCTTCAGGGAAGCGCATTCAGATGCCGCCTTCTCCCGGGCATCCCGGTAGATTTCGTCAGCTTTCTTCCTCGCCTCGCCAAGGATCCGGGTTTTCTCCTTTTCGGCATCGGCAATTGCAGCTTCCGCCTCGGCTTTCGCCTCGTTTTCCGCTGCCTCGACTATTTCAGCCGCTTTATTGCGGGCTGCCGTCTCCTTGTCGGCGGTATCCTTCTCGGCACGAAGAACCTCCTGGATCATCTCATTGGCCATATACAATTCTCATCTCCTTCTGCAGATAGATTTGTCCTGAAATTCATCCACCGCAAAATGGATGATTTTCAAAGTCAACTCATTATAACAATGAATTTGACAGTTTTCAACAAAAGGACGGGCTTTACGCGTCTGATTTTTTATGTCTTTTTTTTGACAGCACCTGTCAGATTTGCTACGTTTCTAACAATGTGCCCAATAATATTACATTTATGAAAACAACTTTTCTCACTTTTTCATTTCAGGAAAAGATTCTCCGCATTTCGGCTCAATATCGGCAGAAGGTCCGCTCGGCCTGGTCAAAAGAGCCGAAAGGCTCCTGCAAAACCTTGCACGAGCACATGAAGACAGTTTTTTCACATTTTTTATGAATTTCCACAGTTGTATCTTTCGTTTTACTGTGTTAAAATACCCCCGCGTTTATGAAATAAACGTAAAATCCTTATCACAAATGAATCCTTGTTTGAATCCGACGGAGACGAAGCAAAACCGTTTCCACTATTGGGGGTAACACCATGACAGCAGACATTCCTGAGAATTCCGGCTATACCAATATTCCGTACGGCAAATTCGGCATCATTGCCATGAAAGGTACGGAAGAGTTCGCCAAGAAAATCGACCAGTACATTGTCAAATGGCGTGAGGAAAACGTTGCAAACTCCGGTGAACAGCTGAACATCGAGGGCTACTCCAAAGAGAGCTACTTAATTAACTACTATGCACCTCGTTTCGGCACTGGCGAAGCCAAAGCTGTTCTGAATGAGACGGTTCGCGGTTCCGACATCTTCATTATCTGTGACGTCTTCAACTATTCCGTTCAGTATAAAATGTATAATCAGATGGTGCCCATGAGCCCGGACGACCATTACTGCGACTTAAAGCGCATTATCAGCGCCGTCAGCGGCAAAGCACGCCGCATTACTGTCGTAATGCCCATGCTCTATGAGGGCCGTCAGCACCGCAGAGCCGCCCGTGAGTCCCTCGACTGCGCAATGGCACTGCAGGAGCTCGTCTCTATGGGTGTTGACTCCATCATCACGCTGGACGCCCACGACCCACGGGTCGGCAACAGCATTCCGTTCAACGGTCTGGAAAACATCTCCCCCATTTATCAGATGATCAAGGCTCTCACCCGCAGCAACCCCGACCTGAAGATTGACCCGGATCACCTTATGGTTGTCTCCCCCGACGAGGGCGGAATGGGCAGAGCCATCAACTTTGCCACTGCACTCGGCGTAGAGCTCGGCATGTTCTATAAACGCCGCGACTATACCCGTATTGTCGACGGCCGCAACCCCATCCTCGCCCATGAGTTCCTCGGCTCCAATATCCAGGGCAAAGATGTCATTGTCGTAGACGACATGATCTCCTCCGGCGACTCCATGCTCGAAGTAGCCGGCAAGCTGAAAGACCTCGGTGCAAACAAAATCTATGTCTGCTGCTCCTTCGGTCTGTTCTGCAACGGTCTCGGCTCATTCGACATAGCCTATCAGAAAGGGCTTATCGCCGATGTCTATACCACCAACACCATTTATCAGACGCCGGAGCTCCTCTCCCGCCCCTGGTATCAGAGCGTTGACATGTCCAAGTTCCTGGCCTACATTTTGGACGCCATCAACCACGATGTCTCCATCGGCCGTCTCCTGGACCCGTCGGAAAAAATCAATCTTCTCCTCGAGAAACACAAAGGTTCCCTCGGCGCCGAAGGCTGAGAGAAAAGAACTTAAGATAATCGAAAACGACGATCTGCCCAACCGGGCAGGTCGTCGTTTTTGTTTTCGTTAAGAACGGAGTTTATTATTTCGTCATCTCCAGCAGATCTGCCTCGGAGAGCACCGGAACCCCAAGTTCATTGGCTTTAGTGAGCTTGCTTCCCGCTTTTTCGCCCGCCACGAGATAGGAAGTCTTCCTGGATACCGATCCGGTCACTTTTCCGCCCAGAGATTCAATGAGCGCCGCTGCGTCGCTCCGTTTCATGGTTGGAAGCGTGCCGGTCAGGACGAAGGTCTTACCCGCGAATCGATCGTCTTGCGCATTGCCCGCCGAAGCGGCCTCCATATTCAGGCCGAGCTCGGCGAAGGTTTTGACCATCTGTCGGGAGCTCTCCTGGGCGAAGAAGGAGACGAGGCTTTTGGCCATGATTTCGCCGAACCCGTCTATGGACTGGTAATCCTGCAGCGAGGCATTCATAACCGCTTCCATGGTGCCGAAGTGCCCGGCGACCTGCTTGGAAGCTTTTTCCCCGATATGGCGGATGCCAAAAGCATAGATCAGGCGATAGAGATCGTTCTGTTTGGATTTCTCTATGGCTGCCATAATATTGGCCGCCGATTTGGCGCCCATGCGGTCCAGAGAGGCAATCTGCTCCGCCTGCAGGCGGTAGATGTCTTCCGGATGGCGGACAAAGCCGCGGTCCACCAGCGCCGTAAGTACGGCTTCGCCGAGCCCGTCGATATCCATGGCTCCTTTGGAGCAGAAGTGGATCAGAATGCGCAGAAGCTGCGCCGGGCACTCGGGGTTGGTGCAGCGGACAGCCGCCTCCCCCTCTTCCCGGGAGACCGGAGCCCCGCAGGAGGGGCAGACGGTCGGCATTTGAAACGGAGTACTGCTGCTGCGCCGAACCACTTCCGCGACTTCCGGGATAATATCGCCGGCCTTGCGGATGCGGATGGTGTCGCCGATATTGATGCCCTTTTCGTTGATATAATCCTGATTGTGAAGCGTTGCCCGTGAAATCATGGACCCCGCCACGAGCACCGGTTCAAAGACCGCAGTCGGGGTCAGCACACCGGTCCGTCCAACTGCCACTTCAATGTCAGTTACGGTAGTCTCTTTCTCTTCCGGCGGATACTTGAAAGCGATGGCCCAGCGCGGGAACTTCGCCGTGCTTCCCATCTCCGTGCGAAGGGCAAGGTCGTCCGCTTTCAAGACGGCGCCGTCGATATCAAACGGAAGGGTATAACGGACCGAGCCAATGCGGGAAACCTCTTCCTCCGCTTCCGCGATATTGTCACAGAGTTTGCAGGATGGAATGATGTGGAACCCCAGCTTTTCCACGTACTCCAAAGACTGCTTGTGGGAAGTGAGCGTCTCCGGCCCGTCATACTGCTGGATGTTGAAGACAAAGATGTCCAGCCGGCGGCGTCTGGTCACCGCTGGATCTTTCTGCCGCAGAGAGCCGGCCGCCGCATTGCGCGGATTCCGGAATGTCTTTTCGCCCCGGAGCTCCTGTTCCCGTACGAGATCCAGAAATACGGCGCGCGGCATATAGACCTCCCCGCGCACTTCCAGAAACGCGACAGAAGGGTCAATTCGCATGGGAATGGACTGGATGGTGCGGAGATTCTCCGTGATATCCTCCCCGGTGTCCCCGTTCCCCCGGGTCGATCCACGGGTAAAGACGCCATTGGTATACTCCAAAGACACGGAAAGTCCGTCAATTTTTGGTTCCACGGCAAAGCGTGCGTCTGGCATGCGCTCTTTGACATGGTCCGCATATTCCTCCAGTTCGGAGAAGTCGAATGCATCTTCCAGACTTTCCATCCGGACCCGGTGGGGCACCGGGGCAAAGCTGGCGCTTGGACGGCCGCCCACATGCTGCGTCGGGGAGTCGGGCGTCACCAGTTCCGGGTACTGTTTTTCCAAAGCCTTGAGTTCATTGTTGAGTGCATCGTATTCATAGTCCTCAATAGCCGGAGCATCTTCGTTGTAATAGAGATTGCTGTATTCATTCAGCTGTCTGCGAAGTTCTTCGATGCGTTTTTCCGCATCCTGTTTTGCGAGCGCCATAGCTGCCTCCTGCACGGTATTTTTTCAGAATTCGGCATATATTTTACCATAGATTTTTGAAAAAAGAGAGAGAACAGACAATCATCATTTGTCAATATTGACTTTTCTTCTTTTCTCAAATACAATGGTGGCAGTTAGAGAAAAAACCGCATAACTGCAAGGAGAATTCAGCTTATGGCAGACGAGAATTATGAGTACAATCCAGACATTGTCACCGTCTCCGACGACGACGGCAATGAGCATGTATTCGAAGTCCTCGACCGAATCGAAGACGACGATGACAAGCGCTACGTAGCACTGACGCCGTCCTACAATATCAACGACCCGGAATCTCTCCTTGAAGAGAGCGCTGAGCTCATCGTTCTCCGTGTGGAAGAAGACGAGGACGGCGAAACCTATCTCTACCCCATTGAGGACGAAGACGAATTTGACCGCATCAGCGGCATCTTTGAAGACCGTCTCTCCGGCTTCTACGATATTGAAGACGAGGACGACATCGAATCCTGAAAATCAAATACTTTGCCTGCCGAGTTCGACACCCTCGGACGATCTTAACCCAACACTCTTTAAAAAGGGAGTCTAACTCGAATGCGGAATGCAGACCTCCCCGCACCTCGTGCGGGAAGAAGGGAGCTGGAAACGGACGGAGGACACCCACCTGCTTCTTGCAGGTTATCATTCACCGACACCGGCTCGGCGGGTTTTCTTCAATTCCATCACTAAGCAACGATCTGTCAAAATGGCAGATCGTTGTTTTTCTTTTTATTCGAGCAGGATCGAAGTGCCCGAGGAAGTACAAAAGCCGCTGCAGAAACGCATTCTGCAGCGGCTTATCCTGTTTTATTTTTTCTTCGGATGGAGTTTTACCTTAACCCGGACAGGCTGTTTGGCCGGCTGCTCCGGTTCCGCCGCATCGCCCTGCGGCGCTTGGGGCTCTGTAGGAGAGGACTTCTCCTCCGGTTCCGTCTTCGGCTCCTCGACCTCGACAGAGATTTCGTCGGAGCGGGAGACCGCCTCCATGACAGCCTTGTAAATAGCTGCAACCGCATCGTCATAGATGCCGTCATCTTCCTCCGCCGACTTGCGGCTGCTGGCAATGGCCTCATCGGCCCGGCTCATAGCGCGGGCAACGTCATTTTCGTACTCGATAGCCTCCGGCTCCGGCTGTGGGACCGCGGGCTCCGGTTCGGAAGATTCTTCTTCCGGTGCCTCGTCCTCCAAAGAGAGGTTGGCGTCTTTCAGCACTCGATCGAGCCCGAAATCGGGAATAGAATCAGTCTCCCTGGCAGGAGAGGAGTTCTGCCCGGCGGCCGTCTCTGCCGGCTGCGCCGGAACGGGGCGTTCCGCAGCGCGGTCCAGGGCATCTTCCAGCTCTGCAATGCGCTTCTTCAGTTCCCGGTTTTCCTTCTGAATGGTCTCGATGTAGTCCATAACCTCTTTTCGGTCAAAGCCTCGAAAAGAGGTCTTCAGGAGAATATCATCACTCAATGTTTTCTCGCCTTTCCTGACAGGATTTTCTGCATGAAATGATCCATGTCCTTGTATACGTCGACTTTGTCGATATCATTGTGAATTTCGTGGCGGCTGCCGCGGTATAGTTTGACAGAGACCTTCTTATGGCCGCTCTTCCGGTACAGCCGAGCCGTCTTCTTTACGCCCTTGCCGTAGGTGCCGACCGGGTCTCCTGTGCCGGCGATAAAGAAAATCGGCAGATTTTTCGGGCAGTCCGCAATGACTGCGTCGGAAAAGATGTACTGGTTCAGAGTCAGCAGGTCGGAAAAGCCCTGGTTGCTGAACAGGAAGCCGCAGAGCGGATCATTGACATAGACTCTGACATTTTCCTGGTCTTTCGAGAGCCAGTCAAAGGAAGTGTAATGACGGGTTCTGGCATTGTAGGTGGAAAAAGCCAGTTTGTTCAGCAGAACACCGGGCTCTTTTGCATGCCGTTTGCAGATGGCATCTGCAAGTTTCACCGCAAACCCGGCAGCGGGATTCGGTCCGGCAGTACCGCAGATGATGGCTCCGTCCAGGCCCTCGCCGTATTTACTGAGATAGACGCGGGACAGAAAGGAGCCCATGGAGTGTCCGAACAGGAAGAACGGCTGCCCCGGGAATTCCGTCTTGGCCAGGTCGGTCAGCTGCTTCATATCTTTGACAAAAATTGCCCCGTTTCGGTTTTCCGTGCCGAAATAGCCCAGCGGATACTTCTGATTGACCGATTTTCCATGGCCGAGGTGGTCATTGCCATAAACCGCATAGCCCTGCTCTGCAAAATAGCGCGCCATGCTGTCATAACGGTCTATGTACTCCGCCATGCCGTGGACGAACTGGATAACCGCCTTCGGGGGTTTCCCCTTTGGTTTCCAGGATATGGCATGGATGTCACAGTCCCCCGCCGCAGAGGGAAACAGGAATTCTTCTTTGATGACAGCCATTTTCGCTCCTCCTTTTCTGAAATACACGGACAGATACTTCTTTAATATTATGGGAATTTGCTGGGAGTGTCAAATGCTTCTGCCGGCGCCGTTTGCTTTTCCATTATCCTTAGTATATAATCCTTGTGCAAAAAATATTGAAAGGAAGCGGATGGCCTTGCTCCTCGTTGCAGATATCGGCAACACCAACCTCACCGTCGGTGCGTATCGCGGAGATTCTCTGCTCTTTGTCTCCCGCCTTGCTACAGACCGGTTTGCCACAGCAGACCGCATTGCCATAGATCTCCGAAGCCTGTTCTCTCTGCACGGGCTGGAAGCACAGCACTTTGAAGGGGCAGCAATCAGCTCGGTTGTTCCCGAGCTCACCCATGCAGTACGGGAAGCGGTCCAGACCATTACTGGCACACGCCCCATCGTTATCGGCCCGGGCGTACGAACCGGCCTCAACATCCGCATCGACGACCCCGCCGGCCTCGGCGCAGATCTCGTCGCCACCGCCGTCGCAGCAAAAGCGCTTTACCCCCTTCCATGCCTGATCCTGGATCTCGGCACCGCCACCAAGGTCAGCGCGCTTGACGAAAACGGCGCTTTTCTCGGCTGCAGCATTGCCCCCGGTGTCAAGCTTTCCCTGAACGCCCTCTCGCAGGGTGCTTCCCAGCTGCCCGCCATCAGCCTGAAACCGCCAGGGCACGCCATCGGCACCAACACCCTGGACAGCATGAACGCCGGCATCCTCTACGGCACCGTCGACATGCTTGACGGCATGTGCAGCCGCTTTGAGGCCGAGCTCCGCAGCCCGGTCCGCTCTATTGTCGCCACCGGCGGCCTCAGTTTTCTCACGGAATCCTGCCGGCATGAAATCATTCTCTCCAAAGATCTGGTGCTGCAGGGGCTGAAACTGATTTACGAAAAAAACAGATAAATGGAGACGGTATCCAATGAATCAAACGAATTCCAAACACAAACTTCAGCTCACCAGGGAAATAGTTCTCTATCTTGTCTTCGGCGTCCTCACCACAGTTGTCAGCTGGGGGACCTACATTCTTTTTGCCAATGACCGTTTCTGTGGATTCGGCATCACCCTGAGTAAGGTCCTCTCCTGGATCTGCGCCGTGCTCTTCGCCTTCTTCACCAACAAGTCCTGGGTTTTCCAGTCCCACAGCTGGAGACCGGCCGTCTTCTTCCGGGAACTGGTCTCCTTTTTCGGTGCCCGCGCCATCACAGGTGCCCTGGAAATTTTCGGCACCCCTGCCCTCGTCCGGGCCGGCGTCAACCAGAAGCTGTTTGGTACAAAGGGCATGCTGGCAAATATCCTGGTTTCCATTATTGTGGTCATTCTGAACTATGTTTTCAGCAAACTCCTTGTGTTCACCAAGAAAAAGAAACGCCCGGTCAACACCGCATTTTCGGTTAAAACCACAAAAGACGGGTTCAGCGTAAACAAGTAATTCCTGACACTTTGGACTGCAGTTAATAAGACTGCAGCCCTTTTCTTTTTTCTCCGATTCAGGTAGACTACAAATACAGTCTTTTGATAAAAGGAGGTACTGCCGGTGCAGGAATTCTTTTCCAGGAAAAATATAAAAAAAATACTGCTCATTGCCCTGGCCATCATTATCATGTTTCTGGGGCTTCAGAATATCACTTCTGTCTGGCATGTGTTCCTGAAAATCTGGGAACTTATTTTGCCCTTTGTCCTGGGCGGATGTATTGCGTTCATCATCAATGTCCCGATGAAAGACATCGAGACCAAAATATTCCGCAAGCCGTTCAAAGGACGGCGCGTCATCTCCTGTCTCCTGACGATACTCATTATTCTGAGGCTGATTGCACTGGCTCTTTCAGTGGTCATTCCGAAACTCGTCGAGACCGGCAAAGAGATTATGAAGGACTATCAGGCCATGGGCGGTTCCCTGGAGGGCGTTCAGCAATGGGTCGTCAGACGTTTCCCCACCTCAGAGGAATATCTCCATCGGCTGAACCTGAGCTATGAAAAGCTGTTATCCTATATTTCCAATCTGTTCCAGGGCAAGTACCGCGCCAGTCTTATCCATAACGCAAGAAGCATTGTCACCTCCGCTGCACAGAAAGTAGCCGATTTCTTCATCGGCTGTGTCTTTTCCATCTACGTCCTGATGCAGAAGGAGAAGCTCGGACGGCAGAACCGACAGATCGTCTATGCACTCTCCAATGAGAAACACGCCGACCGAATCATGGAGATCGGCTCGCTGACCTATACCACTTTTTCCAACTTTATCCGCGGACAGGTCCTGGAGGCCTGCATTCTTGGCCTCATGTTCTTTGTCACGCTGAGTCTGTTCCGCATGCCCTATGCACTCCTCATTTCCATCGTCATTACATTTACAGCCCTCATTCCCATCTTCGGTGCCTTTCTCGGGGCCGCGGTCGGGTTCCTGCTGATTCTCATCCAGAGCCCGAAAGATGCCTTTCTGTTTCTGGTCCTGTTTATTGTTCTGCAGCAGATCGAGGGCAAGCTGGTCTATCCGCACGTCGTCGGAAGCTCTGTGGGACTCCCGTCTATCTGGGTCCTGTTTGCAATCACGGTCGGCGCACAGATCAACGGCATCGTTGGCATGGTTCTCGCCGTCCCGCTCTGCTCCGTTCTCTATGTACTTTTACGTGAATTTGTCTACGGCAGACTGAAGGAGAAAAACGTCTCGCCGGAGAAATATCAAAATCCCCCCGCTCCGCCGGAGCCGCTCCCGCAGGAGGAGAGCCCCGAAGAAGTCCGGGAAGAGGAAGCGCCCCTGGAAGAAGAGCGCGCCAAAGAGGAGATACGCGAGCACCGGGAATTCCTCCAGGAGGAGAAGGAGAAGCGCCGCAAAAAGCGCAGTGCCTTCTGGAATCGCCTGAAGAAAAAGAAATAGCCGAAAAAACGGCGGCCGCTCAGATGAGTTGGCCGTCGTTTTTTCGGCTTCGGTGTGGTACACTTTTTCGGAACGCTATCGAATCAGAGGTGCAGTATGGATAAGTACAAAAACGACATTCGAGACGGTCTGCGGGACGCGGTCCCCATCACGCTGGGCTATTTTGCAGTGGCGCTCTCCCTTGGCATAGAAGGAAAAGCAGCCGGTCTGACGCCGTGGCAGGGCTTTGCCGCCAGCTTTCTGACACTGACATCCAGCGGGGAATTTGCAGGTTTTACCTTGATTGAACAGAATGCTCTTTACCTGGAAATGCTCCTCATGACGCTGGTGGTCAACGCGCGATACCTCCTCATGGGTGCCTCCCTGAGTCAGAAACTGGCTCCGAACACACCGGTCTGGCAGCGGCTTCTGATCGGCTGGGGCGTGACGGACGAGATCTTCGGCGTCTCTGTTGCGCGTGAGACCCCAATTACAGTCTATTACAGTCTGGCCGTCATTCTGCCGAGCGCCGTCGGATGGTCCGGAGGAACTGCTCTCGGCATTCTGATGGGACAGCTCCTGCCCGCCCGTGTGGTCCAGGCCCTGAGCGTTGCACTCTTCGGGATGTTCCTCGCGGTCATTATGCCCCCGGCGCGGAAGAACCGTGTCCTGCTCATACTGATCCTGCTCTCATTCGGTCTCAGCTATCTGTTTGCTGAAGTTCATCCGCTGTCGCGGATTTCCTATGGAAATCGCATCATCCTGCTCACGGTCGTTCTGTCTGCGGGTGCAGCACTTCTGTTCCCGGTCCGGGAGGAAACGGAGGAAAATCATGAAGCATAATGTCTGGCTGTACATCCTCTTCATGTTCCTCGCCACCTACGCGGTACGCATTCTGCCGCTGACCCTGATCCGCCGTCCCATCACCAACCGCTTTGTGAAATCGTTTTTATACTACGTGCCCTATGTCTCCCTGGCTGTCATGACATTTCCCGCCATTCTCACGGCCTCCGGATCGGTCTGGGCCGGCGCAGCCGCGCTGGCTGCGGGCATCCTGGCCGCCTACTTCGGCGCCGGTCTGTTTCCCACCGCCATCCTGTGCTGCCTGATCGTATTCGGCTGCTCGTATCTGCCGATCTAGTGTGGTAAAATAATCTCATTCTATTCTCTCGAGGTGTTCTTATGAACGAAACCGGCCCAAAGCCCAATGCAAAAGCCCTGCTCCCCATCCTGGTTTTTCTGGTGCTGTATCTCGGAATCGGTATCTTTTTTGAATATATTCATCCCATAAAAGGGCAGATGGGCTTCTATGTCATGTCCGTCGTTCTGGCCTTTACCATTGCACTGATTGTCGCTTTTCTTCAAAACCGCGCCGTCCCATTTGAGGAAAAAATCCATATCTGCGCAAAAGGCATCGGGGACGACAACATCACCATTATGCTGTTCATCTTCCTGTTCGCCGGCATGTTCAGCGGCATTGCACAGGCAGCTGGCGGTGCGGAGAGCACGGCGAACCTTCTGCTCAGCATTCTGCCCGACAGCTTTGCGGTTCCCGGTCTGTTTCTGATTGCCTGCCTGATCTCCATGGCCATGGGGACCAGCGTCGGGACCATCTCGGTTCTGGTCCCAATCTCCACGTCCCTCGCCCACAGTGCCCATCTGAACCTCGCATTCTGCACGGCAGTCATTGTAGGCGGCGCCATGTTCGGCGACAACCTCTCGTTCATCTCGGACACCACCATTGCGGCCACCAAGACCCAGGGCGTGGAGATGAAAGACAAGTTCCGGACCAACTTTAAGATCGCACTGCCCGCCGCACTGCTCACGCTGGTCATCCTCATTGTCTATTCCAGCACCCACGCGCACCGCGGCATCGGCGGCTTTACCTATAATATCTGGCAGGCCATCCCCTATTTTGCCGTGCTAATTGCATCCCTGTTCGGACTCAACGTGCTTCTGGTGCTCGGCTCCGGTACTGTTCTCTTCTTCATCGTCGGGCTCTGCACCCGATCACTGACCTTTGCCACGGCACTGACTTCCATGGGAGACGGCATGACAGACATGTTTGAGACCATGATCGTCACCATTCTGGTGGCATCCATTGGCGCACTGATTAAGTCGTACGGCGGCTTCGAGTCCATTCTTCAGTTCATCCGAAAACACTCCCGGGGAAAACGCGGAGGCATGTTCGGCATTGCAGCACTTACAGCTCTGCTGGATATCGCGGCGGCCAACAACACGGTGGCCATTGTCCTCGCGGGCCCCATCGCCAGGCAGATCTCCGATGAGTTTCACATCGACGGCAAGCAGACAGCTTCCCTGCTTGACACCGTCTCCTGCATCTTCCAGGGGCTGATCCCCTATGGGGCACAGCTTCTGGTGGCGGCCGGGCTTGCAAAAATTTCCAGTATTTCCATCATGCCATATCTGTATTACCAGTTCCTGCTGGCCGGCTGTGTACTGATCTCCATCCTCTTCGGCGGAAAAGCATCTGCGAAGAAGCAGTCAGATTGAGGCATTCCGCATGAAACAGGATCAAAAAGAAAATCTCAAGGTCAAAAGTCTCTATCGTCTCTTTGCAACGCTGGCTCTGATTCTTTTGATTCTGGCCGGCGCTCTGACCTACCTGAGCAATGCCATAGACTTTGACACCATTGCAAAACCGTTCAACACCCTGAGCGCCGATGCACGCAGTCAGCTCTCCGATCTGAAATTTGGGAAAAAAGTCTCGGAGAAAATGCCCGACTCCGCCTCGGCCTCCGAGCAAATCCAGCGCATTGTCTCCGCGGACACAGAAAAGACCCGCAATGTCACAGGCGTCAAAAAAGATGCCCTTGAAAAAGCACAGAAGCAGACCGAGAAGAAGGGGCCCATCCGGCTGATCGGCAAAGCGCAGATCTATTACATTGAATTCAAGCTTCTCATCGAAAAACTGGAACGGCTCATCGAGCAGATTCCATACAAACCGGTCATCGTTCTAATTATCTGGCTGCTGTTTTTCCTGAAGGGCTTCTTTTCCATCACGCCCATCTCTTTCACCTGTTTTCTGAGCGGACTCATCTTCCCGTTTTGGGCCGCTCTGCTCATCAATCTGGTCGGCATCGTCTATATTTTCACCGTGAAATACCGAAAAGGGGCGAAGTCCGAAAAGAACACGATTCACAAGTATGCCACGAAATGGAAGCGTCTCGGCGTTCTCATTGAGGACTCGGAGCGCGGAAACGGGACCGGAAACCCCGGGCTGCTGTTCCTTCTCCGGCTTGCCCCCTCCATTCCTCTGAACCCGGTCAGCCAGCTCTACGGCTACATGGGGTTTCAGTACCACTGGTACCTCGCTGTCTCCCTGATCGGCTACTCCATCAAACTCATCACATTTACCGCCATCGGCAGCAATCTGAGCAATCCATTCTCGCTGAAATTTATTGCGCCCATTCTTATCATCCTGTATCTGTCGGGAATTACAATGGCAATTCTCTCCATCATCTACCGTCGAAAGCTCTCCCTCATAACAGAGCCGGCGGAGACCTATTAGACAGAAAAAGACACGGAACGCCGAAAAGACGTTCCGTGTCTTTTTATTGGGATCCTTGCCTGCTGCAGTTAAAATACTGCGGCTGACGGTGAAGACAAACATACGGCATAAGGTTCCAGACGGCAGGACCCACGGGGACAGCAAACGTGGATTCTGCGGAACCGAAAAGCAGCCGCTCATTTTTCCGATTCGCCTCTTCTCCTCTCATGCGGCAGGCCGCATTTTATTCAGCTTCTCTGAGATAGCATTCGGCAGCTGAATGCGGTGGGAGTGAGGTCAAACTTTCCTGGCTGCAGGGCCCGGGATACAGGCCGGCCGATGAATGCCTTTCACATTCCAGAGCGCAAACCTTGCATGGAAACGAAATTCGTTTCGTTTTTGCGTTCAATACTGAAGACACAAAAAGCAGCAGAAAAGTTGAAAAAAATTCAGTTATTTTTGTAAGATTGTTTATTTTTCATAGCACGGTCTGTGCACGAGCACAGCCATTTTGTAATTTCATGCAATTGAGTTCCTGTGGGGAAGCAAAACCTGACAATCGGTTCCCTCACCCAGATGGCTCTCTACAGAGACGCTGCCGCCGTGCATCTCGACGATCCAGCGGACAATGGAGAGACCAAGTCCGGATCCGCTGCGGTCCCGGGCGCGGTCAGCCCGGTAGAACCGTTCAAAGGCGTGGGACGCCTCCTCTGCTGTCATACCGATTCCGTCATCCGATACGTGAATGCGTAACGCATCTGGTGTCTGTTCCGCCCGCAGCCACACATGGCCGCCTTTTTTTCCGTACTTAATTCCATTCTCCACCAGGTTCAGCAGTACCTCGGTAAAAAGACTCTGATCGACCTGGACCATCGTCCCGGACGTAATTTCACTGATCAGATGGATATCCGCCTCTCCGGCACGGCTTTCCAGCACTTCACAGACCGAGGCCGCCATATCCGAGAGATCCATCTCCTCCGGCTCAAAATGCAGCCGTCCCTCGTAGCCGCGGGTCAGAGTCAGCAGCTGAGAGATGAGGTTCTTCATGCGGCCTGCCTCGGACTGAATGGCCTCCAGATCTTTCCGGGCGTCCTCATTCAGGGGTGTCTCCAGCGCGTCACCGGCACTCAGGGCAATAACGGTAACCGGGGTGCGCAGCTCGTGGGAGGCATCGGAGGTAAACTGCCGCTCCCGCTGAAATGAATCTTCCAGGGAATCGAGCATGGCGTTGAAGTTGTTGGTCAGAGTCCCGACCTCGTCTTTCGATTTGGCCGGTGGAAGGCGTTTCGTCAGGTCGCCGCCCTCTGCAATGGCCGTAGTGGTGTCCGAGACCGCGCGAACCGGCCGGATGGATTGATGCGCAATCCACCAGGCCCCGAGCGCACCGAGAAGAAGGTAGGAAGGGAGGATAACGGCGAGATAACGCGCCAGCTGTTTCGTCGTATCATTCCAATAATTGACCGTACCCGCCGCCTTCACCGTGAGCCTGCGCCCGCCGAAGACCGCTGTGCCTTTCCGAACAATCCAGCGGTCTCCCGAAGCAGATCCAGAGTCGACGCCGGACAGCAGTCTCCCGTTCTCATCATAGACACCGACGTAATAGCCCTGCTGGTCAAAATCTTCCAACAGTTCCTGGTAATCGTCCGCATCCGGATCGTCCTTTTCCTGGTCTTCATCGGCGATATCCATCTGTGCCTGAGCCACGATAGCCTCCAGTCGGTTTTCCATAGAAGTACGGACTGCCTGTGTAGCGGACCGATAGAGAACCGGAATAAAGATGGCAAGCATCAGAACCGAAAGAGCCGTATAGAGCAGGGTCATTCTCGCAGTCAGTTTCATTTCATTCTACCCTCAGCACATAGCCGACGCCGCGCACAGTATGGATGAGCGGCGGCGAAAAATTCCGGTCAATCTTGTTTCGGAGATAGCGGATATAGACATCGACAATATTGGATTCAGAGTCAAAGTCAAAATTCCAGACGTGGTCGGCAATCTGCATCCGGCTGACAACAATGCCCTGATTGCGCATCAGATATTCGAGCAGCGCATATTCACGGGAGGTCAGGAAGATCTCTTTGCCGGCCCGCTTCACAATATGGGCCGCAGTATCCATCGTCAGGTCCGCCGTCTGCAGCAGCGGTACCTTGGTCTCTCCGCCGCGGCGCAGCATGGCCCGTATCCGGGCAAACAGCTCCTCAAAGGAAAACGGTTTCACGAGATAATCATCTGCGCCGGCATCCAAGCCCTTTACGCGATCCGAAACTGCATCGCGCGCGGTGAGCATCAGCACAGGGGTCGTGTAGCCGTCGGCCCGGTATTGGCGAAGGATCTGGATTCCATCCATCTTCGGCAGCATCCAGTCCAGAATAACGCAGTCGTAGTCGGCTGCCTCCAGATAATCCAGAGCCTCCTCGCCGTCAAAACAGCCGTCGACGGCATAGTCGGCCTCTTTCAGTTTTTTCACCAGGACACGGTGAAGGGAGCGGTCGTCTTCCGCCAGCAGAATTCGCATCGAAATTCACCTCATGTTCAGTATACCATACATACTGTATGCCAAAAATGAGAAGCATATGAGAAAGAAAAATTCCATTCTCATGTTTCTCTCATCTGAAAATGGTTGGATAGAGTCACAGCAAAGAGCTGCACCACATCACACAAGGAGGAGGAAATTTACTTATGAAATCCAACCAGACCCCCGAAGGGACCATTGATCATACTTCCACAAATCGCAGAAATCGTATCCTAATGATTGTCGTCATCTGTATCGTCGCCATCGCACTTGCCGTTATTCTGGGCGTAGTTTATCCGCGCAGTGCCACAGCCAAAAAGAAGGATGCGGTCTCCCACGCCTATCGTCTGGAGCCCGGCTATACCTATGTATCTGCTGAGAAAGACCACGAAGACGGAAAAAGCTGCTACGAGGTCAAAGGATATGACGCAAAAGGTCAGGAGATCTCCCTCAAGATTGACAAAAACGGCAGAATGATTGAAAAGGAGACCGAAGCCGAAGAGGCCGAAGAGCACAATGTCGGCCCAACCAAAGTCAGCCGGACCAAGGCGCTTCGGATTGCACAGGACAAATATCCCGGCTATCGGTTTGCACTGGATCAGGCTGAAAAAGACGATGACAGCGGAAACGTCATCTATGAGGCAGAAGGCATCAACAAAAACGGCAAAGAGGTCGAATTGGAGATCGACGCCAATACCGGATCTATCCTCTCGGCCGATACTCACTGATATCCCCTATATTTCTCATTGATACAGCACGGCAAAAGGCCCCAGAGCATTTCGCTTTGGGGCCTTTTGTCATGGAATGGAATGTTATTTCTGTGCGTTGAAATCGGGGGCAAAGTTCAGGTAGCCCTGCAGCGCCGATTCTGTGGCGGTATAATAGCGGACGTTTTTGTCCACCTTTGCGATAGCTGCCATCTCATCCTCGGTAAGTTTGAAATCGAACAGATTGAGATTGGCGCGGATATGGTCCGGATTTTTGGAGCCCGGGATAACCACATGACCGGACTGGATATGCCAGCGCAGGATAATCTGTGCATTGCTCTTTCCGTACTTCGCTGCGAGTTCCGTGAAAACCGGCTCCTGGATAAGCGATTTGTCCCCATGGCCCAGCGGGTACCAGGCCATAATAACAGCGCCGATATCGGAGAGCTCCTCCTGCAGTTTGGTCTGCGGATAATACGGATGGGCTTCCACCTGAATGACAGCAGGACGGATCTCCATTTTGTCGGAGAGCTCGCGGATCTGCTCCGCAGAGAAGTTGGACAGGCCCAGGGCTCGGACTTTACCCGCTTTGACCGCCCGCTCCATTGCCTCATAGGCGTGCTCAATTTCACCGACCGGCTGATGGAGGAAGAGAAGATTGACATAGTCCAGGCCAAGACGTTCCAGGGTCTCGTCAATGGCCTCGTCGGCACGGCCGTAAACAGAGGGCCAGAGTTTGGTGGAGAGATAGAGATCCTCACGCGGAAGACCGGACGCCTTGATGGCACGGCCGACTGCCTTTTCATTCAGATAGCCGTTTGCGGTATCAATCAGCCGATATCCGTTCTGCAGTGCGCTGAGGACCGCCTTTTCCGCATCATCCGGCTCCATAAGAAAAGTGCCCATGCCGGCTGCAGGAATCGAATCTCCGTTGTTGAGTTTAATGTATTCCATAGTATTGTCTCCTTTTCTGTGAGAAATCTGTGTTTCCTTTGACTGTCTACAGTATAGAAGAACGACCCGCTCCTGTACATTTGCAAATCTGCATAACAGATTTCAGATTATGAATAAGGATTTACTTTCTGAAATACCTCTGCTATAATGATTCCCTACAAACAGATTGAAAACGAGATGTGGATTTTTCCTAAAACAGACTTTTCGCCACACAGCTGAAGATATCGGCTGTGTGGCTTTTTCTGTGTGCCAAAAGGAGGATGTATTTGGAAAATACGACATTTATGAAGGAGCGTCCGCTGGGACAGCTACTTGCCTCGATGGCAGTTCCCATGGTGCTCTCCATGCTGGTCAGTTCACTCTATAACATTGTGGACAGCTATTTCGTTGCCAAAATAAGTGAAGACGCCATGACCGCCCTGTCTCTGGTCTACCCCATTCAGAATTTCATTAACGCTGCGGCCATCGGATTCGGCGTCGGTCTCAACGCCGTTATTGCCTTTGAACTCGGGCGCAGCAGCCGGTCAAACGCGGATCAGGCTGCGACCCAGGGCATTCTTTTGTCAGCAGTCCATGGCATCGTGCTGACCATTCTGACCTGCATTATCCTTGTACCATTTCTGCGCATGTTTACCGACCGTGCAGCTGTATTGAACCTTTCTCTAACATATGGCTATCCCGTTGTTCTGTTTTCTGTCATCGTCAATGTGGAACTGGCTTTTGAGAAAATTTTTCAGGCCGTCGGGCGCATGAAGGTCTCCATGGCCAGCATGCTCATCGGGTGCCTGACGAATATCGCACTGGACCCATGTCTTATTTTTGGTCTGGGCCCCTTCTCAAGCCACGGCATTCTGGGCGCTGCCATTGCAACGGATATCGGACAGTTGGTCACGCTTTCATGCTACCTGATTGTCTATTTCGTCAAACCTATCCCTGTAAAAATGAAGCGATCCTGCATAAATCCGAACCGCCAGATCATTTACCGCCTTTACCGAATCGGCATTCCGGCGACCCTTAATTTAGCGCTGCCATCTGTAATGATCTCCGTGCTCAATGCCATCCTGGCATCCTTCTCCTCTGTCTATGTTCTGGTTCTGGGTGCCTATTATAAACTGCAGAATTTCCTCTACCTTACGTCAAATGGAATCATTCAAGGCATGAGGCCGCTTATGAGCTACAATTACGGTGCACGAGAATACAAACGCGTTCGCAGGCTTTTTCGTATGGTACTTCTACTCTGCGTCGGAATCATGCTTCTGGGCACTATCCTGTGTCTTGTCATACCGGATGAGCTAATTGGACTGTTCACCAGTCGCACCTCCACCATTGCCGCAGGAAGACAGGCACTTCACATTATTTCAGCAGGTTTCACGGTATCTGCTGTCTCCGTTGTCTGCAGCGGATCTTTGGAGGCCCTTGGAAAAGGAGGCTCTTCTCTGCTCATCTCCCTCTGCCGCTATATTCTTATCCTTCTGCCGGCCGCATTCCTGCTGAGCCGCTACCTCGGACCTTCCGGCGTCTGGCATGCCTTCTGGATTTCAGAAAGCTTCACAGCTCTGGCGGCATTCTATATCTATCGTCATTCCGCACACTTAAATGGGAAATAAAATGGATGCCCCCTGTACAATACAGGAAAGCATCCGCACGGATCTTTTTATCCGTCCTTCAATTTTAAATACCCTTTCATCTCAGAAAAGCCGAGCTTTTCATACATAGGCCGTCCCTTATCGGTGGTCTCCAGGTAAATCTTGGAAATCCCCTGCCGTTTTGCCTCGTCCACCAGCCATTTAACGGTGGTGCGTCCAGCTCCTTTTCCGCGGTACTGCGGTCGGGTATAGATGTTCATCAAATAGGCGCAGCCGCCCTGCGGGTTATCCGGAGACGGCATCTCCCGGTAGATGCAGATTCCGCCGCACCCGACAATCTCTGAATTGAGACGGGCGAAGCAGGCCACATGGGAACCCTCCTGCAGAGCTTTTTCGTAATAAGCCCGGTTCTCTCGCTCCAGTTCGCTGCAGTCCGCATCAGTCGGGAGCTCAAATACCTCGTGCAGAACCTCCATGCGCCAGTCCATGAGGAGATCCAGGTCACTAAGACCGGCTTTTTGAATGGTAATCATATGCCTTTCCCCACTTTCAGGACAATCGGCAGCTGCTCATTGTCCGGCTTTCCGTTGCTGTTCCGGGGGATCTCGCTGAGCTGTACAAAATATTCCGGAATCATAAACGAGGTCAGATTCTCCTTCAGCTGCCGCCGGAGATCGGCGACGTCCAGATTTTCTTTCTCCGGGACACAGTAGGCGGTCATATAGGGCAGCCGATCCGTGTCCTTGAAGACGCGGACGATGGCTTCCCGCACGCCCTTGCACTGGTTGACGCGGGATTCCACCTCTGCCAGCTCTACACGCTTGCCGTAGATCATAATCTGCGTATCCTTTCGGCGCAGGAACGCGATTTCTCCGTCCGGGAGCACATAGCCGAGGTCGCCGCTTCGGTACATCATGGAACCATCCGGCTGGGGCACAAAGACTTCGTTCTCCTCCCTGTGGTCCCCGATATAGCCATTGGAGACCCCGCCGCCGTAAATGCAGAGCTCTCCGACTTCCCCGTCCGGAAGCTCGTTTCCGTTCTCGTCGAGAATGGCAATCCGTGTACCTTCGACCGCATGGCCGACCGGGTAGGTTCCGTCATCCAGAACCGCGCCGCCATTGCAGCGATAATACGATGCACACACCGTGGTCTCCGAAGGCCCATAGGTGTTGTAGACCTCTGCCTTGTCCAGAAGATGGTCCACATAGCTGCCCCGCAGGACATCGCCGCCGCTGATCAGCAGGCGGAGCGATTTCGGGATTTCCGGCAGCCGGTTCATCTCGGAGAGCAGGTACGGGAATCCGCTCAGAAGCGTCACATGGAACCGCTCCACGAAAGCCATAAGGCTGCTGATATCGGCCTTATCCTCCTCCGACGGGATAGCCAGAGCCGCCCCGTTGAGCAGACTGGCAAAGACCTCTTCCACAAAGATATCAAAGGAACAGACCGAGTACTGGAGCATGATGTCGTCCCTGTTTGGATGAAACTCAGCGGCAAACGCATCTGCATAATGGCAGACATTCTCGTTGCGCACGCAGACGCCCTTGGGCCGTCCAGTGGTCCCGGAAGTGTAAAGTACATACGCCGGGTCTTCCGGAAGAGCCTGCGGTTCCTCACCCAGTTCAGCTGCGCTCTCGCCCTTCTGCACCAGTTCCTCCAGCAGGATCCGATTCTGCCCCGGGAGCTGTTCGACAAACTGAGGTTCTGTCAGGACGAAATCCACGTCCGCCTCCTGCATCATATAGCGGATCCGTCCCCGTGGAAAAGACGGCTCCGCCGGGACATAGCGGGCGCCGGTCTTCAGCACCGCCAGCATAGCCGCGACCATCTCTGCCCGGTGAGACATCACAATGCCGACACTGGAGACCGGCTTCGGGAAAGCGGCTGCCATCCGGTCCGCCATCTCTTTCAGTTCGCCAAAGGTCCAGGAGCGCCGATCTTCATAGACAGCGGTGCGATTGCTCTGTTTTTCTGCAATACGCGTAAAGCGTTCATATACTGTTTCATTCATACCTGTGCCTCATATTCAATCCTGCTGCAGAATCCAGGCGATACCCTCCGCGGTACGCCGCTCTGCATGCAGCCCGTGATTTCCGGGTTTCAGCTCAAATACGGTGTGGATCCCTTTCTCCCGGTATTCCCGCACAATCTGCTCTGTGTTCTTCTGTACCGGCTGCAGATAAGGGTTTCGGGTTTTTGCCTCCCGGTCGCCCAGAGAAAAGTAGATGTGGTCCGGATTTTTCTCCATCTCATTCGTCTGGGTAAATTCCAGAAAATTCGGAAACCAGAGAGAACCGGACATAGAAGCAATGCGGGAAAATACGTCCGTCCGATACGGTGCATACGTTGCAAAGAGTCCTGCCAGAGAGTAGCCTGCCAGGCCCCGCCAGGAAGGTGTTCCCGGCAGAACGGACTCCGCCTTCGGTAAAATCTCCTGCAGCAGGACTTTCAGATAGTCATCTGCCCCGGCGGTACAGGGGGTATCCCCCGGCGCGATCGACGGAATGTCCCATGGAGCCATATCATGATCCCACTCCAGATTGCTGATGGTGACCAGGGAATAGTCCGGGAGCGTTTCCTTTTCCAGCGCATGTCGGAGCGGAAAGGTATAATCCATAAAAAGATTGGCATAGATAACCGGTGCATCCGGACCTTTCGCCGGAAAAACACGCACTTTTTTCCCTGCAATCTGAAATCGGTGTTCGCGGGTATCCTGCATCGTTCTCATCCTCCTGTATACAAATTCCCAATGTAACAGTATTATTTCTCGAGTTCAACTGATGGGCAAATTGTTTACGATTTGTTCGACTTTTCCATTTTTGGAACCCGCAAAACTTTTTCGTCTCTTTTCTGCTCCACTCTTTAAACAAATGCAGAGAAATGGAGAGATGAAATTATGTATTGCAGAAACTGCGGCGCACCTTTGCACGACAGCGATGCCTTCTGCCCCAAGTGCGGGACAAAGGTCATCCCGCCTTCGGGCGGAGCAGCAAAAAAAGAGACAGACTCTTTGCTCGATAAATATAGAAAGAATATAGAGGATTCGGAACACTTTACGCCCACCGGAACGCATCCCGAATATCAGCAGCCGAATTCCGAGTCCAGGCAGAAGGATTCGTCCGAACATTTCACTCCGGACAATGGATCTGCCATTTCCGCTGATACCATTCAGCCGCCGCCGGAAGAAAAAGAGAAGAAAAAACAGAAAATGCTGAAAATCATTCTGATTGTGCTGGCAGTTATTCTCATTATCGTAATTGCCGTCGTCTCCATCATGATGGGGAAAAAACGTGCTGATAACGAAATGGCGGTCCCAGATAAGACCGCATCGGCAACCACCCAGATTGCGGATGAGAACAGCGATGGAGATGAGGGTGGTCAGCAGAGAATCGTTGTACAGAGGAAAAGACCGAAATCAACGAAGTTGGACTACAAGGATCCAGATCATCCAAAATTGTCGGAATATTTAAAGAATTGCAGTAAAATTTACCGAAGAGCTATAATAAATGCAATCAAGAACAATCCAAATAACAGTTGTATCATAATTCCAGAAGGCATTAGCTATGATAAAAACGGGAATATGATAATTCAGGTTTTCGCCTACAATGGAACCTCTAATTCCGGTATCCTAAAACTGAACAACTACAAATTATTTTATGTAAATAATGGAAATCACTTAATTGCATGGGGCGGCGTTACATTTTCTAATCATAGACTGGACCCTGATGATGTCTGGGAATATAGTATTATTTTATCTGAAAATCCAATTCCAAAAGATAGGATGGATTCCCCGGAAATTGAAGCATATTCCAACCTGGATGGCACACAAGGTTTTATTCAGGACTTAAACACTTCAAAGATCAATAAAAAATACAATGGTTTGTATTTATCATATGATAATTCCATTATTTAACGACTGACTTAGTGAACACTACTTTCCGCGGCCATCACTGCTTCCCCGCCGAGCACAACCCGATCTCCCTTCATCGTTCCATAGACCGTCCCCCCTGCGCTCCGATGCCTGATAGCCGACAAGGCGGTTTTTGTTCAGCCGGTTTGCCCAGTAAGGAAAAATATGGCAGTGTCCGCTGCCGCAGACCGGGTCCTCCGGAATCTGCAGCTTCGGACCGAAGCTGCGGGAAACGCAGTCGAACAGACCGGACCCTTTTGCGGTAATGCGCAGCAGGAAACCGTCCAATTCTGAAACCTTTTTTAGATCCGGCAAGCAGGAGCGAACCGCCTGTTATTTGGGAAGAATGAAAAGCAGATCGCGCCCGAGGCATGCCTCAGTCGGCCGAGCACATGATGCACACCCATTTCTTTATCCACCCTGCATGTGGCATAAAGCAGGAAGTACTCATCCGTAAAAATTACTCGTCTGCCAGAATTTCACCTTTGCTGAACAGCACAGCTTTTCCGGCCAGGAAGACTTTATCTCCTGCCATTCTGCAATACAAAGTTCCCCCGCGTTTGGATGCCTGAAAGGCTGTCAGTTCATCTTTCCCAAGTTTTTCGGTCCAATATGGAATAATATGACAATGGCCCGATCCACAGACAGAATCCTCAGTAATATTTAATTTCGGCCCAAAACTTCTTGATACACAGTCTGTGTCTTTTCCTGAAGCAGTTACATGAAGCAGGAGTCCGTCAAGTTTCTTAACCTGATCCATTTGCGGCGAGAGATTTCGAACCACAGCCTCATCATCAAATACACAAAGCAGATCTCTGCCCATATAGGCTTCCCGAGGCTCCGCTCCAATCGCGTCTGACATTTCCTTCGTTACTTCAACTTTCTTAAGCTGGTATGCCGGAAATTTCATTTCCAGCAGGTCTCCATTTTTCGTTACGATGAGATCTCCGCTGAGTGTATGGAACACCACTTTTGTCGCCTGCGGAATGTAAAACAGGAAAAGGACATAAGCTGTCGCAAGCGTGGCATGTCCGCAGAGATCAATCTCACCGCCTGGCGTAAACCAGCGAAGGTGGTACTTGTCCCCTTCTTTTACCACAAAAGCCGTCTCTGAAAAATTGTTCTCCATAGCAATATTCATCATCCGCTCTTCCGGGATCCACTTTTCCAGAACGCAGACAGCCGCCTGATTGCCATGAAATACCTGATCTGTAAATGCGTCGACAATATACTGTTTCATCGGATGTTCCCCTCCTTACGTTTTCCCATTATAGCAAAGAAACCATCCACGCGTGAAACGCGGAAACGTGACTGACATTCGCAGGGTTTTCGATATACAAAGAAGCCTGGCAATCAGCAATCAAAGCGGATGGCCAGGCTGTTTTTTCTTCGGGACATCATAATCCGAAACAAGACAGGCAATACTTTTCAGATCAACGTCAGCAATCCTCGTGATGGCGGTCCAGAACCGGTATGAAGTTTTTGGAGGTAAACAAAAGACAATCCACTTTTTCCGGAGTCAGTTCATCTCTTCACACTCTCTGACTGCCCCTCACATTTCATCATCATTCGACTCTTTTATTCTTATATGTACTTTTTGTCCCATGCGAATGATCTGTTTACTCGAGTATTTCATTTCAGAGGGAACTTTATCTTATTAATCATTAGAATGTGGTATTACCCGCAGCATCAGTCTTTATCTTTGGATGATTCGATACTGCATTGGTGAAACACCGTATGCCTCCTTGAAAGCAGAATAGAACCCGGAAGTAGAATTGAATCCAGCCTTCAATGCCAGATCCAGCACTTTCTCATCTGTTTCAATCAGAAGTTTTGCGGCTGCATCAAGTCTCCGCGAACGTATATAAGCAGCCGGTGTTTGCCCGAAATACTGGACAAACAAACGATTAATATGCCGGGCAGTCATCGGGATTTTCTCCTGTGCCTCTTTCAATACATTCGGTTCTGTATAATGCCGATCCAGGTTATCTTTGAACTCTATGATCAGTTCCCTGTTCGGACTGCATGTTTTCAAATCCGGTCGGCAAATAGGACAAGGATGGAACCCGGCTGCTTCGGCATCTTCTATTTCGGAGAAAAATACGACATCCTCCCGATTCGGAATTGGAGAACTACAAGATGGATTACAATAACATCCGGTACTTTTTACACCATACCAGAATGTTCCGTCATAACTTGCATCGCGGGAACAGACTACTTGCCATTTTTCCTGATTATCCAGCTGTCCCAGCTTAGTTTCTGCAATCGAAACCAGGCTGCATTCAATGATTCTCGGAGAACAATAGGTACGAAGCTTAGTTGGCGAAAGGATATGAATGTCTTCTCTTTTTTTCTGAATAACTTTCTCACGAATCAGGACTGACAGATATTTATTCAGGTTGGAACGATTTAATCCGATATACCCCTGCAAATCGCTCATGGCAATCTTCAGGCGATCGTGGCCTGTATTTTCAAAATACGTATACAAAAATGATGCCACACGTTCCAGTCCTGTATCAAAAGAGATACTCTGCACTTCATGCAGCAGCAGATGAATCAGCTGCCACATGGATGTCATAACCTGCTTATTAAGCGCAGGATCCTTTTCCAGTAATTTATGGTAGGCTTCATATGGCAGCTCCCATCCGGTCACTGGAGTTTCTGCCGAAAACTGTACGCGATGTGAAATCGGCACTGTTTCCGGCGCTGCATAGGGAATCAGCATCCCAGCTCCGTAAATGGCAACCAGTTTTTCCCGTTCTTCCTGAAAAATAGAAGCCCGGACCAGTCCCTGTTCAATGTATAGAACCGTCGGCCACACAGTGTGAAGTGCATAAAGGATCTGACCGGCAGAATAACTTTTCTGAACAGCTCCCGCTGCCTTCCATTCTTCCAGATACGATGTATATTAATTTTCCAATTGATATAACGGTGCAGACATTTTCTCTCCAACGCAGACAAATTATCATTTGCCTGTCTGTTTTTTCACACTGGTAAACAACTAACAAATATCATATGTAGTTCAAAAACTATCTGCTTCCAAACTTCATTTAGTATATCATAAAAAACTATTCAGGAATTCCAATCTTTACCCGACACGAATGAATTAAAAAAGACAATCCAAAAGTCCAAAATCCGAAAGAATTATTATTGATTCCGTCATAAAGTAGTGACAACGGAACGGAACACAAGGTAATTCATCATCAGAAAACCATCCATAATAACAAGCATGGAGACATAAGATTCCGATCCGCAAGCCGCAGATTTTTTGCCGGTCTGGGAAAACAGTTGAAGAAAAATAACCTTAGCATTTACTTAAGGAGGACAAAAATGTCAGTAAGATTTACTATTCCGCGTGACGTATATTTTGGATCAGGTGCAATGAAAGAGTTAAAAGTGCTGAAAGGACACAAAAAAGCATTCATTGTAACCGGAACATCCTTTATGAAGGAAAATGGTTCACTGGAAAAACTCGAGAATATTCTCCACGAAAATGGAATGGAAACAAAAGTATTCACAGGTGTTGAAGAAAATCCACGTATTTCCACTGTATACCGCGGAGCAAAAGAGATGCAGGAATGGGAACCAGATGTAATTGTTACCCTGGGCGGCGGTTCTCCTACAGATGCCGCAAAAGCCATGTGGATCTTCTATGAAAATCCTGAACTGACCTTTGATGATGTTAAAACACCTTATACCGTACCGAAACTCCGCAAAAAAGCAATTATGGCCTCCATCGGTTCCACATCCGGAACAGGCACAGAAGTAACTTCCTTTGCGGTAATCACAGAGGATGAAACCAAAATCAAATATCCGATCGCCGACTTTGAGGTCACTCCGGATATTGCGATTGTAGATACTGACATTCCTCAGTCTATGGACGCTTCACTTACCGCCGATACAGGAATGGATGCCATGACGCACGCAGTAGAAGCTTATGTTGCTACCGCACATACACCGCTGACGGACGCACTGGCAGTAAAATCAGCTCGGATGATTTATGACAGTCTTGTTGATTCTTATAACGGCAGCGAGAAAGGAAAGGAGACTATGCACTGGGCTCAGAACCTTGCCGGCATGTCCTTCTCAAATGCTCTGCTCGGCATTGTGCACGCTCTTGCACATAAAGTCGGTGTAACTTACAATCTGCCACACGGCCGCTGCAATGCAATAATCCTTCCTTATTCCATTCAGTACAATCGCCGTGCATGTGAAGACCGTTTCGCAAGGCTGGCACGCGAGCTCGGACTTCCGGGAAATACGGATGCACAGCTTACCAATTCACTGGTAGCAGCAATTCAGGATCTTAATAAAACCTTGAACATTCCTGATTCCTTAAAAAAAGCCGGCGTAGATGAGACGATCTTCAAAGATACAGTTGATAAACTTGCCGAAGCAGCTGTCGGTGATCCGTGCAATCTGTTCAATCCAAGAAAAACAGATGTCGAGAACATGAAAAAAGTTCTGACCTGCAGCTATTATGGTACTCCGATCAATTTCTAAGCACGATTAATATCAATCGCGTCCACCCGTAAAACGGGTGGTTCGCTCTAAGCCTGTAAGGCTTTGAACACTAAGCCAGCGTCTCAAGGCGCTGGCTTTCGCATTGCTCAAGTCACAATGCTTTTACCTCTTTCGCTGCCCGTAAACGGGCTCTACTTACTTATTCTTCTTGCTTGTTTCTTTGTCTTCTCCAAATGGGTCTTCCTATTCCCGTACGCTCAGTTTGTCTTGTGCGATATCTGCTTTTCTTGTTCCCAAATATATTTTCTTATCGTCGCTTCATTGATTCCTACCGTACTTACATAGTATCCTTCGGACCAGAAGTGCCGATTTCCATATTTATATTTCAAATTTGCATGCTTATCGAAAATTTCCAAAGCAGATTTTCCCTTGAGATATCCCATGAATCTCGAAACCGCAATTTTGGGCGGGATCTCCAGGAGCATGTGAATGTGATCCGGTCAGGCTTCTGCTTCAATCACATTTACTCCTTTCCATTCGCACAGCTGTCTTAAGATCTTCCCTATTGCTCTTTTCTTCTCATTGTAAAATACTTTTCTACGATACTTGGGAACAAAAACCACATGGTATTTGCAGTTCCATTTTGTATGAGATAAACTATAAATATCGTTTATACTCATAAACGTAACCTCCTGTTAATTTGATCCTGCAATGCCAGTCGCAGCTTCATCTTACAGGAGGCTTTTTACTGTTCAAATGTATAACTTCACGGAACTCCGCGGCAATCGCAGGGGATTCAATATACAAAGAAGTCTGACAATCAGCAATCAAAGCTGATAGCCAGGCTTTTTTTCTTCGGGGGTTATCATAATCCGAAACAAGACAGGCAATATTTTTCAGATCAACGTCAGCAATCCTCGTGATGGCGGGTCAATGACAACGAAGAAATTCGCCATGAATACAGTTCCTTTCTTCTATCAATCATATACATTTCATGCAGAATCCATGACCTACTGCCACAAACTCAGGACTGATCCTGAGCAGTGAATTCTGTAATTTTCTGCGCTGATCAGCTACCGGTACTCTGGCCGCATCCATTACCATAACCTCGTCCTTCCAAACCGAATACAAAGTCTTCCCTATCCCATTTCCAAAACGGAGGAAGAGATCGGCAGAATAGAAAATTCCTGAATTTTTTTCTAAGCAGAGTGCACCATTCTGTCCGTGAACCTCAGCTGGATAGTCAATGAACTGTAAATCCAAAGACCCGTCCGTCAATGTCTCCCCATCTGAAACTGCCTTGATTTTTCCTGTATATCCATAACCCGGAAGTTCGCGCGCAGCCAGATTTCCGCAAATAACAGTGAGATCTGGATAGGCCTTGTGCAGTTCGAAAACTCCACCTGCCTCATCGGATTCCATATGGGAAACGAAGACATATTTTAACTGCTTATCCCCAAGGATTTTCCCGATATCCGGCAGGATCGATTCTGCCTGCTGAACAGTGCCTGCGGCGAAAAGAATTGCCGGGTCACCCGCCAGAAGATACTGATGAATCGTAAAATCCATCGGCGGAATATAAATCGCAAATTGCAATAACAAGTTGGACACCCTCCGCTAGACAGCAGTCTGGTAGATA
>UQOE01000004.1 GCA_900542575.1 uncultured Oscillospiraceae bacterium | reverse complement strand
GCTGCTTTGTCATGGCCAAAAAGGCCGGCGCCACGGACAGCATCACGCTGACCGGCGGATGTGCCAAGAATGACGGCCTGAAGCGGGCCATTGAGCAGGTCCTTCATCTGAAGGTCATCGAGCTCAAGACCGATCCGCAGCTGATGGGTGCGCTCGGTGCCGCAGAATATGCGCGGCAGAAAGCATCATGAACTTATATAACCAGTCCATTTCCTCTATCCAGGCCATTCTGGAATCCCCGCGTTCGGTTACAGCACCGTATCGCGCAGAGGAAGCATGGCCCGACCTGGGCACGCAAGGGTTTCTCCTCCGGCGAGATGCCGCGTTTGAGCTCGGAGGCGACGGGAAGAAATCCGTCAACTGCACCTGCGTGACCTCGACGCCGGGACTCGTGCCGGAAAATTCCGTCCAGATCGTGGGGCCGGATCTGCAGCAGATCCACGGGGATGTCTCATTCGCCCGCATCGTCCTGCTGGAGATTGAAGACCCGGGCGAAGAGCAGAAGGCCTACGACGCAATCAAGAACCTGGAATACGTCCGCTACCATGTCTTTCCAAAGGGCTATCTGTCCCGCACCTCTTCCGAGAGCAACCGGGAAATCGTACGGGTCAGCAAAGAGGCCATCCGCGAAGGGATCTCTTTTGAAAAAATCGGAAACGCCTATCTCCGAAAGTATCTGGAGCAGGACGGCGTCCGGCATGCGAAGATCATCTTTGCCGCTGATTTTAGCCGAATTGACGACCTGACGAAAGAGGCTGAGAAGGTCAGCGCCATCACAGGGACGCTGAGCCACATTCTCGACAATGTCACGATGACAAACTGCGCCGAATGCCAGCTGAAACCAGTCTGCGACTCCGTCGAAGGTCTTCGGGAAATGCACATGAAACAGAGACAGCGGGATAAGGAGCGATTTCAATGAGCACCAAACGAGAGGAAGCAATCGCGCTCCTGGAATACATGGTGAAACACAACCGCCACCATGCAGAGGAGCTGGCCGCTATCGTCGGCCAGCTGAACGGAGCCGAAAATACGCTTCTCCAGTCGGCTCTCACCTCTCTGGAAGAGAGCAACGGCCAGTTGGAAGAGGCGCTGGAGCTTGCGAAAGAAAATGATAAAGGAGGCGCAAGATGAAAGATCTGAAGCACTTAATCTATTTTGAGAACCTTCTGCAGGAGGCCAACAACGATCTTGTCAAGGAGGCCGAAGCGGAAGGGCAGAAATGTATTGCCACCGTCTGCAGCCAGATCCCGGAGCCGCTGCTCTGCCTGCCGGGCGTTTTCACGGTACGCCTGTCCGCACCGCGCACCGGTTCCATCGATATCGGAACGTACTACATGACCAGTCTGACCTGCGAGTACTGCCGCGCCATTCTGGAGCGCGCACTCGAGGGCGGCTATCAGTTCCTGGACGGATTTATCGACACCTGCGCCTG
Organism: uncultured Oscillospiraceae bacterium; assembly: GCA_900542575.1. Lineage (GTDB taxonomy): Bacteria > Bacillota > Clostridia > Oscillospirales > Acutalibacteraceae > RUG420. Next base: position 136,648 of record UQOE01000004.1, on the reverse strand, counting down.
CTCCCAGCACGCCGATCTGGCCGACAACATCGAGCAGCTCGATGCCTGCACCAAGCCGGAATTCAAGATGCTGCACATGGACACACCGATGAAGAGCGACCCGAACGGCGTCAACCATATGTACCGCCAGTGCAAAACCGAGCTTCTGCCGTATCTCCAGAGCATGGGAATTGACACTTCGGAAGACGCTCTTCGGAAAGGCGTCGAGGAATTCAACGAGGTCTGCCGCCTGCTGAAGGAGATCGGCGACCATCGGAAAGCGGACAACCCGAACATCACCGGGTATGAGTACTATGTCCTCTGCCTGGCCACCTATGTATGTCCGAAGGACAAAATCATCGACAAGCTGCGCGAGACGGCGGAGGAACTGAAGACCCGGAAACCGGATCCGGACGCCGGAAAACGCTATCGCGCCCGTGTTCTGCTCGCCGGCTCCGAGCTGGACGACATCAACTTCATTAAGACCGTAGAGGAGTCCGGCGCCCTGATCGTCGCCGACCGCTTCTGCTTCGGCACCTTCCCGGACCGGGAAGAAGTCGTTCTCAACGACGACGAAGACGTCCTGTTCCAGATCTGCCGCGACAACGTCATGAAATGCATGTGCCCGCGGTACATGAACACCGACCGCATTCTGGAGCGCAAACAGTACATCGACAAACTTGCAGAAGAATACAAAGCCGACGGCATCATCGTCCAACAGATGAAGTTCTGCAACTTCTGGGCCTATGAGCGCGCCGATTACCAGCACGTCTTCCCGAAAGAATATGGCTGGCCCGTGCTCTCCATTGACCGTGCCTACTCCTCCGGCGCATCCGGACAGCTGCGCACACGCGTCCAGGCGTTCATCGAGAGTCTGGAGATCAAGAAAATCCATAAACAGAAGGGGGCTACGACAGCATGAGTAAAGAATTAAATTCGGAGCGCCTCGGCGATCTCTACAACGGCAAAAAGACCAGAAAGCGCAGAGAGTGGCGCGGCGTCAGAGATACGCTTTACGATTACAAATGCTGGCTCGGCATCATGGCCTACCTGGTCAAGTTCCTGGCCAACAAGCAAAACATCAAAGGATTCATGCGCTATCGCTGGATGATCAACAACCTCGCCACGCTGGATTTCCTGGACCGCCACACCGAGGGCGCCCGGGGACCGCAGCTGCGCATGGCGCATCTGGAATATGATTTCATCATCAAACACATGGCGGACAACATGGCCGCCCAGTTCAAGCGCGACCAGAACATCGGCGGCAGCAAAGAGCTGAGCGACAAGACTATCATTTTCGATGAGAACATGATGTCACAGGTCATGAACGGCTTCCCGAACCTGAAGGCCATCTCCCGTGAGATCCCCCCGATCTTCACCGGATCTACCATGCGGCAGGATTCCGAGATCTTCTATATCGATGTCTCGGAGCAGTACGGAATTCCAGGCGATGTCTGCCCGATGCCCGCCGCCGAACTCGGCGTCGCGGTGCAGGATGACTACCCCGAATTCGGCGTCGGAATTCTGAACGCCAACACCACCTGCGACACCTCCCTCATGGGCAACGGCATTGAGCAGCGCCATTTCGATATCCCGACCCACCAGGTCGCTGTCCCGATCAACTACACCGACCCGAATGTCCAGGACTACAGTGCACAGGAAATTAAAGACGCTATCAAATTCGTCGAAGACGTCACCGGAGAAAAATTCAACTGGGATTACTACTTCAAATGCATGAAGATCTTCAACCAGGAGACCCGCAATTTCCTGGAGTGGCTGGAGATCAACAAGACAGACTACCCGCAGGTCGTCGGCAATAACATTGCCCCGTTCCGCTATGCCTACTACATGGTAGCCGGCGGACGTGAAATCGGCTTCCTGGAGGCGGAGAAAAAGATCAACAAGCTCATGTACGATGCCTATGAGAAAAAGGTTCCGGTCGTCTCCGAAGTCCGTCACCGCGCCATCGTCTGGGGCGTCCAGGCACAGTATTACAGCCACTTCCCCGCATGGCTTCAGAACTGCTGGGGCATCATCCCGCTGGTCGACATGCTGTCCCTGACCTCCACGAAGATCTACAGTGAAGACGACAAAGAACAGGCCTATTATGACATGGCTGACCTGTATGCCAACATGGTCATGCGGAACCGCTCCGAGGGCGGCTACAAAGTCGGCGTCGAGGACCTCTGGCGCTTCTGCGAAGAGTTCCGTGCCGATGTCGTCATCATGTACGAGCACATCGGCTGCAAAGCTGTCACCGGCTACCACGGTCTCTATGAGGAAGAGGCCCGCAAACACGGCGTGCACCTGATCTGGGTCACCCACGGTCTCATGGATCCCCGCGACGCCAGCCGCCAGTCCATGCGAAACGATGTCAACCGCTATATGCGCACGGTATTCCACGAAGAGCCGCTCGATCCTTCCCTGGAAGAATTTGACGACTCCAATAACTATTGAGGAAGGAGCTGCACATCATGAAAACCGCAAAGAAAGTTATCCTTGGCATTTTCGGTGCTGCCGCTGCCTTCTTTGTCACGACCTTTACGATCTATTTCTTCAATTTGGACAGCAAAGCGCTCAGCCTTCTGGAAGAGCCTCTGCTGAAGCACTATGAAAAGGTAGACAAGAAGAAAACCAACAAGAATCTGTAACCGACAACGCCGAATTTCACGCAGAAAAGGAGCCGCTGCCCAGCACCATGCTGAAGCAGCAGCTCCTTCTTTTATTCTGAGAGTTATGCCTTGCCGAGTTTTCTGGCATGGAATTCCAGCAGCTGTTCGGCGGCATAATAGGTTCCTGCCGAGGTCAGCAGGACAGCTGAGAGAACCATCCGCCATAAGATTTTCCGTGTGCGTTTCATGGGATCTCTCCTTTCCGACATTATTTTTCCAACTTCATTATAGAAAACAGTGCCGAAAAATACAAGAAAAATCACCTGAGAGACTTATGGCGGTCGATCCGGTCGTAATAGGCCGTAATTTTGGTGAGAACCGGCGTAATTTCAGCCGACAGATCGAAGATGCTTATGGCCCGCTTCTCCAGCTCTTTCTGGGCCCGGAAGCCGACTTTTGCGGCGACGACCGCGCGGACATCCGCCAGCGCCGCGATTTTTTCCGAGCCGCCGGAACAGTTTCCGGAGCCGGAACCGCATCCGCAGGAGCCGCTGTCCGGAGAGGGCTCCGAAGGCACGGCGCGGTCTTCCAGCAGGGAGAACCGGGTTCCCTCCGCCTGGTAAATATGAAATACATCGGCGGCCCCGAACGATTCGTCAATATGGACGCCGTCGGAGGAGGCCACCGCAATCTTATAAGACATCAGTTCCACCTCTGAACTGCAATCGAGTAGATGTCCTCAATGACTTTGATGCCGCCCTGATAGCCAACATAGGATTCGTCCATTACGACTTTATCCTGTACGGGCCAGGAGATATTGAGGTAGTGGCCGGAGAGGTCCTCCGCCACCTCTTTCTCCCAGTAGGAGCCGAGGATCAGCGGGTAGCCATGGTAGTCGTGTTCCCGGATTTCTTTGTGGATCTTCCAGCTGTCGGTCTCAAAGACCACCGGCGCCTGGATGCCGTAATTCAGGCGGCGGAACTCTTCGGCCACTGCATTGCGCTGTTTCTTCGGGGTGTCGTCGACGACGAACTGGGTCGCCGGATTCAGGCTCAGGTCGTTGACCAGAAACTTGGTCAGCGCCAGCGAGTACTGGGCATCGGCGACCACGGAGAACTGCTTGGCCATGACGCGGGTCTCCAGGAAGAGATCGGCATAGCGCTCAATCAGGTAATAATAGTATTTTTCCTGTTCCCCGATGATCGACTCCACTTTTTCCCTGTCTACGCCGGCAAATTCACCCACTGTGCGGAGAAACTTCCCGGTCTCATAGGCCCCGACCGGCAGGTTCGGATAGTGCAGGAACGGGATGCCCAACTTCTGCTCCATATGTCTGACGCTCTCCAGGCCGACCCAGGGGGAGACCAGCAGGTTGAACTCTGCCTTCGGAATCTTCCGGATCTTCTCGATCCCGCCGTCATAGCCAAAAATGATATTCGGCGTCAGGCCGAGAGATTCGACCAGTTTCGCCAGCTGCTGATAGTTTCCGAGCCAGAACAGATCCTGATAGGGCACATCTGCCCAGATATTCACCAGCCCCTTCTGCGTATGATCCGACTTGGTGAGAAACTGGTCCGTGATGGCGTCGATGACCTGCTCGTAGCCCTTGTAGTTGTTGCCCTTGAATCCGGCCGTGGAGGCGAGCAGCACCGGCTTTTCCGCATCCTGAAACTCTTCGACCACAGTCTGCGAGTCGTCTCCGACAATCTCCGGGATACATCCGGTCAGGACAATATAGAGATCCGCATCAATGACCCGAAGGGCGTTTTCGATCGTCGTGTTCAGCTTTCTGACCCCGCCGAAGACGACGTCCTTCTCGTTGAGACTGGTGCAGGGGAAGATATTCGGCGAAAAATAGCCCGAGCTCCCGATGGTATCGGAGAGCTTGGCGGCACAGCCCGGCCCGGAGTGGAGGATCGGGATGGCCCGCGGAATCGCCTGGACCGTCTGCATCGCCGCCAGCGCGCATTTGTACCGCTGGCCGTCCAGTATTTTAGCCATGCTTCTTCTTCCCCTTTCCTTCCATGAAATAGTCGATGTTCTGCTCATACCACCAGTCGGTATATGGCAGTTTGACGTGATTTGCCAGGTTCTCCTCAAAGCTGCGGTTCTGGATGGCGTCCAGAATGGCATTGGCGAACTCCAGCGTGTGTTTGTAGCCAAAGATCATGTACTCATCCGCCACATAGACCGCCGGCGTGCCGTTCTTGATGGCCCATACCGTGGATCCCGGATGGCGGGACAGGTAGAGATCCGGCTGATAGCGGTGCAGGATGTTCATGACCTCGTAGTTCTGCTGGTCGGAGACCGAGGCGCCGTAGTCGACGCCGTTGTCCAGCAGATATTTCATCGACGGCGGGACATCGCCGTTCTCGTATTTCTTGTCGTAGTGCCAGGCCAGCGCCCAGACCACCTCGATGCCGAGCTCATTCAGCACGCGGGAGACCTCAAACGTATACCCGGGCCCCATGCCGAGGACGGCGCGCAGCCCTTTCAGCTTCTTCTTTACTTCCTCAATCTGCGGGATATACTTCGCCCGCTCCCGTGCGATGTACGCCTCGATCTTTTCAGAGCGGTGGGTCACCCGTCCGATCTCCCGCAGCCAGGTCTCAAAGCCGACGATGCCGAGCGGGTTGATGGTACGAATATACGGAACCCCATACTGCTCCTCCAGTCCGTTACCGAGGTAATTGCCGAGCGTCCCGCAGATGCAGGTCGTCGCCTCCGCCTCCGAGAGGTGCCTCAGCTCCTCCACGGAGGAATTGCAGTACAGGAAGACCGGATCCAGGTCAAACTCGTGGAACATCCGGACGATCTCCGGCCGCTCACTCTCGTAGAAGTTCTTAAAGTTAATCGTATTGCGCTTCTGCTTCGGCGGCTCCACGATCTCGCTCAGGACCGCATGGTCCGAGATATCGAATCCGGTGGCCCAGATCCGCGATTTAAACCCTTCGCAGTGCACGGCGGCAATCGGCACATCGATCTCCGGGCGGACTTCGTCCACCACCGCGTCGATATCCTCACCGGTGATGCCGGTGGTGCAGGAGCTTGCGACAAAGATGGCCTCCGGATGGTACCGGCGGTTGGTCTCCAGAATAATCTCCTTCAGTTTTTCGGTGGAGCCGAAAATGGTATCCCGCTCATTGACGTCGGTTCCAATATAGACCGTGTTGGTGGTCACGCCGCGCTTTTTGGCCATAACCTTGTCGAGATAGTAGGCATTGGCCGCCGCCGCGGAGCATCCCGCCGGGCCGTGGTGAATGATGGCCACATTGCGGATTGCGGAGAGCTGACCCAGCGCACACATGGAGAGACAGGAGCTGGACTGGGAAAAACAGCGGGAGCAGCCGCGAAGGGTGCCGCACTCGCTCTGTTCGGAGAGGTCCTGCAGGCTGCCGAAGTAGCCGGTAATGGACCCGATCCGCGTCTCACGGGTCGCAACGTTGGAGCTGTTCAAATCCATTGACATTTTTCTATGCCCCTTTCTCAGACATCGTAGAGCGGCGTTGTCAGATAGCGGAGTCCGGTATCCGGCGCAACGGCCACAATCAGTTTCCCGGCGGTCTCCGGCCGCTGGGCAATTTTTGTGGCGGCCGCCAGAATGGCGCCGGAGGAAGTGCCGAGCAGAATTCCGTCATACTTCGCGGCTTCGCGGGCCGCCTGGTACGCCTCGACGGTCTCAATGGCAAACGCCTCATCGTAAATATTCCGGTTAAACGTTTTCGGGAGGAATTTTTCATCGATGCCCACGAATGGGTGGACTCCGAAAATTTCATCCGGATGGGGATTTTCCTCCGAAGGCAGTGAATTGGGACCTGGCTGCACGGCGGCAATTCGGATCCCCGGGTTCCGGGATTTCAGATAGGCGCCCGCGCCGGAGATGGTCCCGCCGGTGCCGACGGCTGCGACAAAATAGTCCACATTGCCGTCGGTGTCCCGCCAGATCTCCGGGCCCGTGGTCTCCTTGTGGATCTGCGGATTGGCGGGATTCACAATCTGGTTGACGAAGACGATCGGCTCGCCGGACGCCTTCAGAAGCCGCTCCAGCTCCTGGGTTGCGGCGATGAAATCGCCGCCGGTCTCCTGCAGAATTTGGGCCACAGTGGGCACCTCGGACAGTTTGATCGTCTCGCCGCCGAATGCGTGGATGACCTGGAAGCGCTCAATACTGACCTCGTCCTGAATATAGACGCGGAACCGGTAGCCCTTAACGGCTGCGGCCGCTGCCAGCCCGATCCCCGTGTTGCCGGAGGTGGTATCGACAATGATGTCGCCCTTGTGCAGAAGTCCACGCTTCTCGGCATCGTTGATCATGGCAAACGCAATCCGGTCCTTGACGCTCTGGTTCGGGTTGGCCAGCTCCAGTTTGACGGCGATCCGCCCATACAGTTTCTTCTTAATTTCGTAATTGCTGAGTTCCAGCAGCGGGGTGTTTCCCACCAGCTCCTCGATTGATTTATGTATATTCGGCATCTGAATTCTCCTTTTTTCGCACTGTCAAATGGAATAGTCGTCTTCCAGGGTGTCCATAAGTCCAAACTGCATGAGGATTTCCTCCAGCCGCTGCTGGGTCATCGGGGTCGGGATTACGAACTGGTCGTTCGCCTCCACGGCCTCGGCGAGGCCCCGATACTCCTGGGCCTGTTTCGAGTTCGGCGCATACTGGATGACGGTCTGTTTATGAATTTCCGCCCGCTGGACAATGTTGTCCCGGGGGACAAAATAGAGGAGCTGTGTTCCGAGCTCTTTGGAGAAAGCGCGGAGGAGATCGAGCTCCCGGTCCACATTTCGGCTGTTGCAGATGATGCCGCCGATGCGGGCGCCGCCGGTACGGGCGTACCGCGCAATACCCTTTGCAATGTTGTTGGCCGCGTAGAGCGCCATCATCTCACCGGAGGCGACGATGTAAATTTCCTTGGCCTTGCCCTCGCGGATCGGCATGGCGAAGCCGCCGCAGACGACGTCGCCGAGGACATCGTAGAAAACGTAGTCCAGGTCGTCGGTGTAGGCGCCGAGGGATTCCAGCATGCTGATCGAGGTGATGATTCCGCGGCCGGCACATCCGACGCCGGGCTCCGGTCCGCCGGATTCGACGCAGCACACGCCTTTGTAGCCCTCTTTCATAATCTGGCTGAGGTCGATATCCTCACCCTCCTCGCGGATCGTGTCGAGAACGGTTCTCTGCGCCAGACCCCCGAGGAGCAGGCGGGTGGAATCCGCTTTCGGGTCGCATCCGACGACCATTACTTTTTTGCCCATATCAATCAGGCCGGTGGTAAGATTCTGGGTGGTCGTGGATTTTCCGATGCCGCCCTTCCCGTAAATTGCAATCTGTCTCAGTTCTGACACAGTAAAACTCCTCCTAATTCATGATTCCTGCAGTTCCTGGATAAAATTCTGAATCTGTTCCTGCGAGTCCAGATACAGGAGCAGCCGGTCGATGGCATCCAGCAGATCGCCGGGAAGTTCACAGACTTGAATGCCCCGCTCTGCCAGCGCCGCCTGGGCTCCCGGACCGGCTTTTGCCGCAATGACATAATCGCAGTCGGCAAGCAGCTCGGCTGCAGCGGCCAGATCCGCATCCTGATGGGACCCGCCCTGACAGGGCGCCCGGGTCTTCCGGTATTCCGCCAGATGGATTCCGCCCTGGTCATCGGCATCATAGACTGCAAAGTTTTCCGCCCGGCCGAAGTGGACATCCACATTCCGGCCGTCCGCGGTGGCCGCCGCAATCCGATATTTTTTCTCAGCCATGGGAAAACGGCTCCTTTCCGGACAGCACGGCACTGCCATAGATCTGGCGGTGATAATCCGATTTTCCCGGGACACCCACCGCGTCGGCCCGACAGTGGGCGCAGTGCCGGAAGACGTCCAGATACGGCTCGGCCGCCTTTCTCGCGGCATCGATCTGTTCACAGGTGGGGGCCGGGACCTCACTCAGCTCGTGCTGCGGAATCAGCGGAATGATGTTGTAAATATTCGCCCCGAGCTCCGCGACTGTTTTGGCAATCTCTGCAATATGCTGATCATTGATGCCGGGCACCAGCACCGTATTGATTTTTATGACCGTGGTCCCCGCCTCTGCAATCCTCCGAATGCCGTTCAGCTGATTGCGGATCAGTATTTCTGCGGCCTCGACGCCTTCATAGCGCTTCCCATGGCAGAGAATAAATTTGTTGAGTTTCGCCTCGATCTCCGGATCGACCGCATTGACGGTGACCGTGAGGGAGTCGACGCCGACTTCCAGAATCTCCTCCGCCTTTTCCTCCAGCAGAAGTCCGTTGGTGCTCATGCACTTGATGAGCTCGGGGTACTCCCGGTCGATGATGCGGAAGGTCTCCAGCGCATACGGTGTCGCCAGAGTGTCCCCGGGGCCCGCAATGCCCGCGACTGTAATGTCCGGGCAGAGCTCCATGGCCTTTTCCAGCACCGCGATGCTGTCCGCCGGATGAATCACTTTCCCGGTCACGCCGGGGCGGTCCTCATAGTGGTTGACCGAGCGCTCACAGAAGCGGCACCCGATATTGCATCCCGGACTGACCGGGAGATGGATGCGCCCAAAGTGATTCGGCCCTGCGCCGAGGCACGGATGGGACCGCGCCAGCCTTTGGTAATTGCTGCCGTCTCCATGACATCCTGCCATATTCCATTCTCCTTTCTGTCTCCTGAGAAAACAAAAAACGGAGGCCCCGCAGCACAGCATCTGCATGATAAAACTTCATGCGGCCTGCCGTCCTGCAAAACCTCCGGTTGTCCGGTCAGTTTACAGTCGGAACTTTTCAGTCCGATCTACCTGCACCACTCTGCCATCCTGGATGACGATGGTGATGGTCCCGTATTTTGTCTCCTCCACCAATTTCTGCACCCGCTTGAGATAAGAGACATCCTCGCCTCCGGGCGCCTTTTTGTCTGGTTCCCGTTTGTCTGCCATATCGATTCTCCTATTCGAAATAAAAAAAAGCAGGCCCCAAAATTCCATTGCGGAGATTGGCACCTGCGAATTGATACGGTCAAATCTCAGGTACGCAGACACATGCAGCAGCACATCATTTTATTTTCTCTTCTGCCGATCATCCTCATGTGTCTCACGTCCTTTTCATAGTTAATCTGTGGGAATAATATGTTTTCCGATGCGTCTATCATAGTTCACACTTGGTCAATTGTCAACATGGAATTCCGCAGTCTGGCCAAAGCTTTTTTCAATACCTGGCGCGGGCAGGCGGCGTTCAGACGAAGGAATCCCGCGCCGGGCGCGCCGAAATCGGCCCCGTTGTTCAGAAAGACATGGGAGCGGCGGCTGATCTCCTGCGGGTTATATGGCCTGCAGTCGATCCAGAGAAGATACGTCCCCTCCGGTTTGACGGTCTTCAGCTTCGGAATTTCCTCCCGGATATACCGGACCGCGAAATCCAAATTCGCGCTGACATAGGACAGCATGGCGTTCCGCCACTCGTCCCCGTGGGTATAGGCTGCGATCATAGAGACCTGGGCCGGCTGCGACAGCGACCCCATTCCCGTCGCCTTCCATGTCTGCCGGAAGCGGCGGTACAGCTTCCGGTCGGCAATGAAAATATTGGCATCCTGGAGTCCGGCCAGATTAAACGTCTTGCTCGGCGCCGTGCAGAGAATGCTCCGCTCCGCGAAAGCGTGGTCCAGCTCTGAGAGAAAATGGTGCTCCCCGCTCCAGACGAAATCGAGATGGATATCGTCGCTCGCGATCAGCACATCGTGCCGCACGCAGATTTCGCCCATCCGGCGCAGCTCCTCTTCCGTCCAGACCCGTCCGCCCGGGTTATGGGGATTGCAGAGCAGAAACAGTCGAATATGGTTTTCCACAATTTTCTGCTCAAAATCTGCAAAGTCAATCTCATAGTGTCCGCTGTGAAACACCAGATCGTTCGAGATGGGCACACGGCCGTTGTCCTCGATGACGCTGCGAAAGTGCATATAGACCGGTTCCTGGATAAGGACCGCCTCTCCCGGCTCCGTAAAGGCCCGGACCGCCATGGCAAGGGCCGGGACGACACCCGGCATGCGGATCAGGGAATCGGGATCCGGCTCATAGTGATGATATTTTTTCAGATAGCCGGACAGCGCGTTCCAGTACTCCTCCTGATAATAGGTGTACCCGTAAATGTTGTGGTGCGCCTCCTGCGCCAAAGCGTCCTCCACATAGGAAGACGTACGAAAATCCATATCGGCGACCCAGAGCGGCAGGTCGTCGTCCGTCCTGCCGTAGAGGGCATGGTCCCATTTGATGCTGCCCGTCCCGCTCCGGTCCGGCAGATGGTCAAAATCCAGATTGCGTTCGCTCATCGTCTGCTGACTGCCTCCTTCAGCTGCTGCAGCCCCTTTTCCAGAGTCGCCCGCGGACAGGCCACGTTGAGGCGCGTAAACCCTGCGCCGGGGGGCCCGAACATCGCCCCGCTGTCGAGCCAGAGCTTAGCGTCGTGCAAAAGAAAAGCGTCCAGTGCGCGGTCGTCCATTCCGAGCCCTCCGGCGTCAATCCAGAGCAGATAAGTCCCCTCCGGAGGATGCACGGAAAGGCCCGGAATCGCATTGATTTCCTTCACGGCGAAGTCGATGTTCCTTTGGATATACTCTTTGACCCCATCATACCATACGTCACCGCAGTTATAGGCTGCCTCCGCCGCAATGAGTCCCATGACGCCCAGCTGGCTGTACCCGGTGGCGTCAATGGCGTGCTGCAGTTTATCCCGGATCTCCGCATTCGGGATAAACAGATTGGAGACCTGCAGCCCGGCCAGATTGAATGTCTTGCTCGGGGAGGTCAGCGTCACCGACTGCGCAGCAAATTCCGGGGATAGCGATGCAAATACCGTGTGGGGCCGTGCAAAAGCAAAGTCCTCGTGGATCTCATCCGCAGCGATGATGACGCCGTGCGCGAGGCAGATCTCCCCCATACGGGTCAGCTCCTCCCGGGTCCAGACGCGTCCTCCGGGGTTGTGGGGGCTGCAGAGCAGGAAAAGTTTGACCCCGTTCTCCGCAATTTTTTTCTCGAAATCATCGAAGTCGACGGTGTAATTTCCGCCTGGTCCGAGTACCAGATTGCTGCTGACCAGTTTTCTGTCATTGTCCTGGATCACCTCATAGAACGGGTAATAGACCGGCTCCTGGATAAGCACGGCGTCCCCCGGCTCCGTGAAGGCCCGAACGCACTGGGCCAAGGCATAGACAATGCCCGGCGTCTTGATGAGCCAGTCCTCCTGCACTTCATAGCCGTGGTGCCGTTTCATCCATCCCTGCACCGCCTCAAAATAGGGCGTGAGCGTGTCGCTGTAGCCAAAGATGCCGTGGTCCACCTGGGCCCGCAGTGCGTCCTGCACATAGGACGACGTCGGGAAATCCATATCGGCGACCCAGAACGGGAGCACATCTTTCGGCCTGCCGCGGCGTTCGGCAAAATCGTATTTGAGACTTTTTGTATTCGTGCGGTCGATGACCGCATCAAAGTTCAGATTGCGTTCCGGCATATTGTTTCCTCCTCGCTCTCTTTCCATGCGCGGGCCAGATCCTTCAGAAGATCCCGCTTCGATTCAATGCCGACCGAAAGTCGGAGAATACGGTCGTTCAGCCCGTTCTCCCGCCGGATCTCCTCCGGGACCTCGGCATGGGTCTGGGTAATGGGATACGTCATCAGCGTCTCCGTCCCCCCGAGGCTCTCGGCAAATTTAATCAGATGGATGTGCCGCAGCACCGCCTGGGCGGCTGCCGCACTCTCCATCTCGAAGGTCAGGACGGCACCGGCGCCCCGGGTCTGCCGCTGCATGATCTCATACCCCGGGTGTTCCGGGAGACCGGGGTACAGAACGCGGGTGACGGCGGGCTGTGTTTTCAGCCAATGCGCAATGGCCAGCGCATTTTCCTGCTCCCGCTCCATCCGCAGAGAGAGGGTCTTGATGCCACGGATCACCAGCCAGCTGTCCTGCGGGCCGAGACAGGCCCCGGTGGCAACTGCCAGCCTGCGGAGCTTCCGGGCGAGATCTGGTGACCTGGCGACGACGAACCCGGCCAGCACATCGTGGTGGCCGGCGAGAAATTTGGTCCCGCTGTGGAGCACCAGGTCCGCCCCGAAATCGATCGGGTTCTGAAAACACGGGGACAGGAACGTGTTGTCCACGATCAGCAGCGCCCCGGCTTTGTGCGCATTATTGGCAATGCGGGCAAGATCGGTCACATGCATCATCGGATTGGTCGGCGTCTCCAGATAGACGGCCCGGGTCCCATCCGCCACGGAGTAATCCCGTGCAAGCTGCTGCCGTACCACCCGGATGCCGGTGCGCGCGGCGGCGAGGTCAAACAGGCGGATGCTGCCGCCGTAGAGATCACTGTCCACCAGCAGGGTGTCACCGGGCTGCAGAAGACCCAGTGCCAGTGTAATGGCCGCCATACCGCTGCTCAGCGCAAGGCAGTCACAGCCATTTTCCAGGCGGGCGACCATTTTTTCCAGGTGGCTCCGGGTCGGATTGGATTCCCTGGTGTATTCGTAGTCACTGCCGCCGATATGGGCAAACGTCGCCGTCTGGTAGATCGGCGTGCTCAGAGAACCGAAGGACTGCCGCAGCTCTCTGCGCTCCTCCTCCTCATCCAGATGCAGACATCGTGTATCAAAATCCTGTTCCATCTTTTTCCCTCCCGTGGAAATAAAAAAGAGCAGATGCGAAACGCATCTGCTCCGGATTCTGTCAGCGGGTTATCTGACAGCACGGACTGGCGCGTTTCCAGCTTTTTCTCGCATGGAAGCACGCATCATCATGGTCTCAGCTGTCAAACGAAGCTGCTGCATGGTCCGTCTCTCTTTCATAGTATATAAGTAGGTTTACAGATGATTCAAAGTATACACGGTTTCTCCATGTCCGTCAAGCCCTCAGGATTTCAGTATGGTCAGGGTCCGGTCAATCGGTTTGTCGGTATCGGTCCGGTAAGTTGTAATCCGCAGGCTGGCCGGGGTAACCTGAATGACCGTATAAGTCGGAACATCCTGCTGCCAGCGCGCCGCAAGGTACATCTGCCGGCGCGGCTCCAGATCGTAATATTTGCTGCCGGAAGCGGAGGAACCCGTCAGATAGACGATGCCGTCCGGATTCCGCAGCGTCGTCTTTCCGACGCAGGAGGGGAAGATGGCCTCCGGGTCCATCACCGCATTCAGGTACTGGAGATAGGCGAGGTCCTCCGGGTTCCGGCTCGTGTCCCGGATACGCCCCGCCGCCACAAACCGGGACCGGTCCGAGCTGGTCTGTTCATCCCGTTCTTTCGCCTTTTCATAGGCCTCCTGGCTGTAAGTCACTTTTTTCCGGCCGCCTCGCAGAACTTCGCTCCTGGCATAGGTGTGGTCGTGGCCGGAGAGCACAAGACTGACCCCGCACGCCTCAAAGGTGGGAATCAGATCGTAGCGGAGACCGGTCACCTTCGGCTCATTGGAGTGCTCTCCTGCGCCATAGATATCCTGGTGCAGGATGACAACTTTCCATTTCGCATCCGGATTCTCTGCACAGGTCTCGCGGAGAAACCGGCGATGCTCCTCATTGGAATTGCCCTGTACATTGAGATTCAGATAGAGCACCGGACCATAGCGGAACCAGTAGTCCCCTGCGCCTCCGCAGGACCCCAGCCGGCTCTCGTTCGGGATATTAAAATGACAGGAAAAGCCGGGCGTGCGGATGTCATGATTTCCCACGGTCGGGGCGACCGGGAGCGTCTTCATCCACTCCGGCGCAAGGAACCCGCTGTATTCGATTTTGTCCCCGCTCTGCACCTGGTCTCCGGCGGAGATCAAAAAGGCGGCCTTTCCCCTGGACTTCTGAATGGCCTGTCGGAGCGTCACGTTCCAGTTAAACGAGTCGTTGGCACAGGCCGCATCCTGTCCTTTTCGGTATTCGGCGGGATCCGTCGATTTTTTCGCCCGGTTGGAGGCGCCAATCTGCGGATCACCCACGAAGAGAAAGCTGTAGCAGTCCGGATTGCGGATGGCGACCGGCCGCGGTGCCGTCCAACTGGTTCCGACCTGATACGAATAGTAATAGGTCGTATTTTTCTCCAGGCCGATGGCTGTCACCTTGTTGGTGCAGTAACGTACCTTCTTTCCGCCCCGGGTCTCCTCAGACGGATCCGACTGCATTGCCGCATGGACCTGCCCGTCCTCCATGGACTTTCCGACGCCGATTTTCAGGAACGGTGTCCCGCCGGATGCCGGCGACTGCCAGGAGAAGTTCAGCTCCGATTCGTCCCGGCCAGGTGTAATGGCAATTGAAGTCCGATCCTCTTTTTCCTGCTCCCACAGCTGTTTCCAGCGGTCATATTCATGGATACCGGCGTCGACGGTCTGCGCGGCGTCGGTATAGCCGTCCTGCGGCACGACGGCGCGGACCTGGGAGACGCAGCTGCACAGCACCGCTGCTATCAGCAGCACCGCCATTCCAACTGCCGCCAGGGATCTGTGTTTTCCCGCAGTGCCCACCGCAGTCACCTCCTCCTTTCAATACAGAGCCTATTATCTGCGCCCATCATCAAAACCGGCGCACAGCTTTGTAAAGAAGAGGAAAATTCAGGTCAAATGTTCGACAGATAGAGGTAATGGCTGCGCAGATAGGTGACAAACGCCCGCTCCGGGCCTGTCAGAGCACTGCTGTCCCGGTAGCCGAGTCCGAACTCATAGCGGATTGGGGGAGCCAGCGGCTTCCAGGCAAGATCTTCCCGGTAGCGGTAGCTCTTATAGAGCTCATAATGCTGGACGGCCACGCCGACGCCGGCGCGCACCAGGTCCAGGACGCCGAAGGAGCTCCCCTCTGAGACAATGTTGTAGGTGATTTTCTCCTTCTGAAACGCTTCCAGCAGCTGATGGTAGAAAAAGCTGCCCCGGGCCGGCAGCAGAAGCTGGCAGCCGTCCAGGTCCTGGATTTTTACCGATTCCGCGCGGGTCAGCGGGTCGTCGGTTTTGGTGATGACGCCGAACTGCCCCTCGCCCACCGGAAGGAACCGGAAGTCCGGGTCGCCGCCGGAGCCGCAGCGATCCCCGGAGCGGTAGGTACAGAACAGGTTGGTCTTCCGCTCCCGAAAGTCCTGCTCCACCTCCTGCAGGTCTCCCTCCAGCAGATTCAGGACATACTGCGGATACGCCTGTTCAAATGCAAGAAAAATATCGTCAATGCCGTAGGCCTGAAAATTGCGGATCGTCCCGAGCTGAAGACGGTTGGAGCGCTCTGCGTCGAAATGACGCAGGTCTTTTTCCAGGCGAGCCGCATCTGCGGCCAGCTGCATTGCCGAGGGCAGAACAGCCCGGCCCCGTTCGCTCAGCTCAATCCGCCGGGTGGTCCGGGTAAAAAGGCGCCCTCCGCAGGCATCTTCCAGAACACGAATTCGTTTGGACAGGGCGGACTGCGAGAGATGAAGCCGGTTTGCCGCCTCACGGAAGCTCAGGGTCTCCGAGAGAACAATGAAGTCTTTCCAGTATTCGAGTTCCATCGCTATCATCATTCCTTTCAAGAAAAAATATAAGTGCATCTGTTGGAGAGATCAATGTATTTTTTGCTTTATATATTCCAAGCTGGAATATATCTGTGAGAAATGCGAATTGCCGGCAGCGGATTCTTCTCTCTATAATAGAGATGGTTGTTAATTCAGTAACATTAAAAAGAAGGAGGCATTTCATGGCTTTTTACAAAGACCATTATCAGGTCGTCATCATCGGCGGTGCGCTCTCCGGTCTCTCCACTGCACTTCAGCTGCAGCAGAAAGGCATTAAGGATATTCTGATCCTCGAGAAGCACAATCTGCCGGGAGGCCTTGCAACCAGCTATGTCCGGGGCGGATTTGAGATGGAGGCAACCCTCCATGAGATGATGAGCATCGGTCCGAAAGAGGATACCCTCAAGGTGGAGCAGTTCTTTCAGGAAAACGATGTCCACATCGACTGGCTCCGCGTCCCGGAAGCGTATCGCCTGGTCATCCCGAAGGACGGCATCGACGTCACGCTCCATGCGGGCTTTCAGCGAATGGCAGAAGAAGTGGACGCCGCCTGTCCCGGCTGGGGGGATAAAGTCTTCGACTTCATGAACCTCTGCAACCGCGTTTACAATTCCATGAATATCCTTTCCACGACCCAGATGAGCAAGGCCATGATGCTCATTAAGCATCCGGACTTTGTCAAAACGCTGGGCTATTCCGCGAAGGAAATCATGGATCTCTACGAGTTCCCCCAGAAAGTCCGGGAAATCCTCTCCGCCTACTGGATCTATGTCGGCGCTCCGCTCAGCACCCTTCCCTTCACCATCTACGCCTTCCTCATGGCGGACTACTTCCGCGGCGGCAGCTATGTATGCCGCGGCTTCTCCCATGAGATGAGCATGAAACTGGAGCAGAAAGTGGAAGAGAACGGCGCACAGATTGAGTTCTGCCAGGAAGTCGAGAAAATTCTGGTGGAGAACGGCAAAGTCAAAGGCGTCCGCACACGCCGCGGCGATGAAATCTCCTGCGACTATGTAGTTTCCGGCGCCTATCCAAACCGCGTCTACAGCCAGATGATTGAGCCTGCTTCTGCCGTTCCGGAAGGGGCTATCCGGGAAATCAACGGGCGCCATCTCTCGGTCTGCCCGGTCTCTGTCATGATGATTCTCAAGGGGACCCCCGAAGAGCTCGGCATTGAGGACTACAGCGTCTTCAGCGGAGACAATCTGGACACCGATAAACTTTGGGCGGAGAACCGCAAACTGGGCAACTGGACTTATCTCACCAGCATCTGCATGAACTACGCCAATCCGGACGCGGTTCCGAAAGGGTACACCCAGTTTTCCATCACCACGCTTCCTCTGGTTGACGGCTTCCTGGATGTCAAAGAGGAGGACTACTTTGCCCTCAAGCGGGAGCTGGCCACCCAGTTTATCTCGGAATACGAGGAAAAGACCGGAGCTAAGATTGCCGGAAATATTGTTGAAATTGAGGTCTCCACACCGATCACAATTTCCCACTATGTCGGTGCATGGAAGGGCAGTATCTATGGCTACACCCACAGTATGGATGACCATGCTGTCGCCCGTCTGCAGATGGCCGATGAGGAGGATTACATCTCCGGCCTCGCCTTCAACGGCGCCGCAGGCGTCAGCGGAGACGGCATGGGCCCGGCCGTCACCAATGGCCGTGCAGCCGCCAAATATGTATTGGACCATGTTGAGAAGGAAGGTGCCGCAGAATGAAAGTAAAAGGATTTTTTAAAGATATTACCGGTGCCAACCGCATCATGCAGGCCCGTGAGGAATTAATTACATCCGGTTCTCCCACACCGCAGCCGAACGACCCCATTCGAAATCTTGCCGACGCGCTGCACCCGGGTCCGAAGAACTATACCGTCGCCTCGGTTACCCAGAGCTCCCCGTCTTCCAAAACCTATCGATTCGTTCCCCAGGACGGCCATGTGCCGCCTTTTCAGAGCGGTCAGTATGCGAACTTCTATTTCCAGATCGGGAAGAGCCGTCTGACCCGTGCCTATTCCATTTCCTCCGCGCCTTATGAGGCCCGCACCGACGAGCCGTTCTTCGAGGTCACCATAAAAAACGGTCCCGGCATGTTTGTCCCGTCCTATCTCGATGAAAATCTGAAAGAGGGTGACACCGTCCGGGTCGATCTCCCGTGCGGCCAGTTCTACTACGAGCCGCTCCGGGATACCAAAAACATCCTCGCTCTTGCCGGCGGCAGCGGCATTACCCCGTTTGTCTCCATGGCAAAAGAGATTGCCGCGGGCAAACTGGATATCAATCTGACCATCCTCTACGGATCCCTGAACCATAAGGACATCTGCATGAAAGAGGATCTGGATCGCGTCGCGGAATGCGGCAAAGTCCATGTCGTCCATGTCATGTCAGATGACCCAGAATGGGAAGGGGAAAAAGGATTTATCACAAGGGAACTCATTGAGAAGTACTCCCTTCCGGATACCACTTATTTCTTCTGCGGCCCGCTCCCGATGTTCAACTTTGTCAAGAAGTCTCTTGATGAGATGGGCGTCGAGGCCCGCCGCTTCCGCCACGACGCCTCCGCGCAGCCGCGCAACGTCTCACTTATCCCCGGATTCCCTGTGGACAATGTTGAGAAGACATATAAGATCACCGTTGTCCGCGGCGTCCAAGAAGATGTTATTCCCGCCTCCGGCGGCGAACCGGTTGCGGTTGCACTGGAGCGTGCCGGAATTCCGATTGACACCCACTGCCGCGCAGGTGAATGCGGATTCTGCCGTGCTCAGCTCCGCGCCGGCGACATCTTCGTCAGTCCCCTTGGCGACGGCCGCCGAATGATGGATAAGGAGATGGGATGGTTCCACTCCTGCTCCGCATATCCGCTCTCCGATCTGACGATCAAGATCCCAATTCTATAAGCTCGATTCAAAACAGCACCGCAAAAGGCAGATCGCAGCGTGGTTTGTCTGCCGATCTGGCAGATCAAAAAGCAAATTTGGAAATTTGATCTGCCGGGGAAGCGGGGCTGGCAGATCAAAACCATTATTTTTCCAAATATGGCAGATCGCAGCGTGGATTGCCTGCTGATCTGGCAGATCAAAAAGCGAATTTTGAAATTTGATCTGCCGCGGTCTTCCAGGACCAGACCTTGGTGAGCTTATCTGCGCCCCTGCATCCTGCAAAACAAAAGAACCGCCGCACAGCCTCTCGGCCCTGCGGCGGTTCTTACATTTTGGTGGAGATGGTGGTACTCGAAACCACGTCCGAAAACCCGTCCACACAACTTTCTACGGGTGTATTTGATCTATTAGGATTCCCCCGGGCACTCGCCGGTCAACAGGCCGGTGCCGTCGGTAGTTCCTGGTTCATGACCGGAGTCGAAACCCTCTCCGATGCACGTTCACCGCTCAAGTCGACGCTTCTGTCCGGGCCGCGGTGCTCCCGGCAGAAACGGCAGGGTGCTTACGCAGCCTGCAGTTCGTAATTAGAGTTGTTATCTAATTTATAAGTTTGAGAAGTTTATAGAGGATTCTCGCCTCTACCCGCTTATCATGCTTGTTGGTCCCCGTCGAAATCCTTTCATCCCCGGATCTTTGGGGATATCAGTATACTCCTGACACCATCCGATTGCAAGTGTTTACCAGGAACCGCGCTCCTTCATGGCGCGCTGTTTCTCCCGCTCGGCGTCTTTCCGGGCAATAGCGTCCCGCTTGTCATAGTTCTTTTTGCCCTTGCAGAGGCCGACCTGAATCTTCAGTTTGCCTTTGCGGAAATAGGCGGACAGCGGAATGAGCGTGTAGCCCTGTGTCTTCAGGGTACCGAACAGACGGTCGATTTCCCGGCGGTGCAGGAGAAGTTTTCGCTTCCGGTCCGGGTCGCGGTTAAAGATATTGCCGTGCTCATACGGGCTGATGTGCATGCCGTTGACGAACACCTCGCCCTTGTCGATGCTGCACCAGGAGTCCTTCAGATTGATTTTTCCCTGGCGGCAGGATTTGACCTCGGTGCCGAAGAGCTCAATTCCGGCCTCAAAGGATTCCAGGACCGTATAGTCGTGATACGCTTTTTTATTCCGCGCAACGGTTGTAATGCCGTCCGCGTCTTTTTTCTTTGCTGGCACGGTACTTCGCCTCCTTTGCCGAATCGAATATATGGACAGAGATCAGATGTCCCGGCGGCCCTCCATAGCCCGGGACAGCGTGACCTCGTCGGCGTACTCCAGGTCTGCGCCGACCGGGACGCCGTAGGCAAGCCGCGTGGTCCGAATGCCCAGCGGCTTCATGAGTCTGGAAATGTACATGGCCGTGGCCTCTCCCTCGACGGTGGGATTCGTCGCCATGATGACCTCTTTCACGGAGTCCAGCCGTGCCAGGAGCTCCTTGATGGTGAGCTCGTCCGGCCCGACGCCGTTCATGGGGGAGATGACGCCGTGCAGCACATGGTACACGCCACCGTATTCATGGGTCCGCTCAATGGCAATGACGTCCCGAGGGTCCTCTACCACGCAGATTGTGGATTTGTCCCGCGCCTCATTGGCGCAGATGGAACAGATTTCTCCTTCCGTGAGGTTGCAGCAGATTTTGCAGCGATGGATTTTGGTATGGGCATCGGTGATGGCCTGCGCAAACTGTTTGGCGTCATCATCCGTCATGTCCAGCACGTAGAACGCCATGCGCTGCGCGCTCTTGTGCCCGATGCCCGGCATGCGCTCAAACTGCTCAATGAGTCGGGAGAGCGCCGCGACGTCGTAGCCGCTGCTCATTAAAGAAGGCCCTCCAGACCCGGGACATTCATGCCGCCGGTAACGGAGTTCATGCTCTTCTCCATTGCCTCGGCCGCCTTGCGGTTGGCCTCGTTCAGGGCTGCGAGAAGGAGATCTTCCAGCATTTCCACATCCTCGGGGTCGACGACCTCCGGCTTGATCTGGATAGATTTGACCTCATGGGAACCGGTAACCACGACGTCCACCGCTCCGCCGCCGGCCGATGCGGTAAACTCGGTCTCCTGGACTTCCGCCTGCTTGGCCTCCATCTCCTCCTGCATTTTCTGGATTTGCTTCATCATGCCGGCCTGGTTGACGCCCTGGCCGCCTCTCTGATAGTTTGCTTTCATAGTATCTTACTCCTTTATTTCAATGGGTAAACCGAGATCTTCCGCCTTTTTCACAAACTGCTCCAGCGGGTCTCCCGTAATGGATTTCGGTTTCTGTTTGGACTCCGCCGCTTTCCCGGAGACGGCATCTTTTTCCCTGCGGAAAGCTGCGGCGTCCACCAGCATGGGCTGCAG
Organism: uncultured Oscillospiraceae bacterium; assembly: GCA_900542575.1. Taxonomy (GTDB): domain Bacteria; phylum Bacillota; class Clostridia; order Oscillospirales; family Acutalibacteraceae; genus RUG420. The sequence continues at coordinate 115,305 of UQOE01000004.1, read as the reverse complement.
CGGCTGTCCGAACTGCTCTTCGGCCGCTTCCTGTACTTTCCGCCGCAGTTCCTCCTGTTTCAGGAAGGATTTCAGCAGCGGCATGTCGGAATGGATAAACAGCGAGCCGCCGCGCCGAACCGCCTTAGAACCGGTCAACGCGCCGATAAAGCGCTTGTCCTTTTCCTGCAGCAGATGGGAGAAAGCCTCCCATTCCTGCGGCGGGATAACGGCGTCAGCAGAATTTGATGCCGCGGGCATCTCTTCCGGTGCCGGTCCGCCTTCCGATTCCGGAACCGGTTCGGGCTCGTGCCTTGGTTCCGGCTGCGGGCGCTCCGGTGCCGCCGGCGCCTCTTCCTGCGGAGGCGGAGGAAGCGGAACTTCTTCGTCCTCCGGGGGCGGTGTCGCAAAATCATCGGGCAATGGGATGTCCTCTGCCGGAGCCGGTTTCGGCTCCGCCTTCTTCGGGGCAGGTTTGGCATGTCTGCGGGGCCGCGGCACAGGGGACGGTATCTCCTGCGGCGCCCCGGCGGGCTCCTCTCCGCAGAGACGGATGACCGCCATTTCCATTTCCACCCTGCGATTCAGACCTTTTCTCATATAGGTCAGAGTCTCTCCCAGCACATTCAGAACATGCATGATGTCCTGCATATTGCAGTCCTGGGCCTCTTCCTCGTAATCGGCCAGCTCCTGCGGGGAGCAGACGATGAGGTTCTGCGGGTCTGAGACCGCGCGGCAGACCATGAGGTTGCGGAAATGGTTGATGAGTTCGCTGCAGAGACGCTCCATGTCACAGGAACGGCTGTGAAGCTCGTTGATTTGGTCCAGCGCAGAGGCGCTGGACCGCTGCAGAATACTGTCCGCCAGAGCAAACAGGTGGGTGCGGCCGGTGAGGCCGACCACCTCATTGACAACGTTTTCGTCGATGTCCGTGCCGTGTCCCATGCACTGGTCCAGAATGGACAGGGCGTCGCGCAGTGCGCCGTCCGCAAGCCGCGCTATGAGATTGGCCGCGTCCTGCGTCACATTCAGGTGTTCCTGGTCTGCCACATAGAGGACCCGGCCCGCAATGTCTTCGGGGCTGATGCGCTTAAAGTCAAAGCGCTGGCAGCGGGAGAGAATGGTGGCCGGAAGTTTGTGCACTTCTGTGGTGGCCAGAATGAATTTGACATGGGCCGGCGGCTCCTCCAAAGTCTTCAGCAGAGCATTGAATGCGCCGGTGGAAAGCATATGCACCTCGTCAATAATATAGACGCGGTACTTCCCGTTGACCGGCGTAAAATTGGCCTCGTCCCGGATGTCCCGGATGCTGTCGACGCCGTTGTTGCTGGCGGCATCAATTTCCACGACGTCCATGACAGCGCCGCTGTCAATGCCGCGGCAGGTTGCGCACTCGTTGCACGGGTCGCCGTTTACCGGGTGCTCACAGTTGACCGCCTTCGCAAAAATTTTGGCGCAGGTGGTTTTCCCGGTGCCGCGGGAGCCGGTGAACAGATAGGCATGGGAGTGCCGTCCGGTCCGGATTTCATTCATGAGCGTCCGGGTAACGTGCTCCTGTCCGACGACATCCGCGAACACTTTCGGACGGTACTTCCGGTACAGAGCCTGATACATGCACACTCCTCCTTTTCACCTGCCATTATAAGCCAAACCGCGCTTTCGGGCATAAAAAAAGCAAAGCTGCTTTCCCTTGACCATATGGCGGGCAGGCACCCTGTGGCGCACGGCGCAACTGCTTAATGCTGCTCGGTTCCCCGCCTGACATGATTCACAGCGCTCCGTCGCACAGGACCCACACGCCATATGGCCAAACAAAAGCTCACTTCGCTCTTTGCGCTATATATTATAACGGCTGGCCCGCGAAAAAGCAATAATCCAATTCGCCGGTTTTCAAGTTTTTGATTTATTTCTGAACATGTTTATGATACAATTTAGTTTATCGTTATGCTTATCAGTGGGACTGGCTTTCCCGCCGTCCCATTCCAGGCCCTATTAATAATAGGTATGTAAAAACTAGCAAAAGGAAAAAGGAGCTACATTGCATGGGAGTTTTTAAAAACCTCTTTGACTACTCTTCCAAACAGATCAAGAAGATGACTCCGATAAAAGACGCTGTTCTCGCTCTCGACGAGAAATATGCGGCCATGTCGGATGAAGAACTTCAGAGCGTAACCCCGGCGCTCAAAGAACGTCTTGCCAACGGCGAGACCCTGGACGACATCCTGCCCGACGCATTCGCCGCCTGCCGCGAGGCATCCTGGCGTGTCCTCGAACTGAAACCCTATCCGGTTCAGATTCTCGGCGGCATCGTCCTCCACAACGGCGGCATCGCTGAAATGAAGACCGGCGAAGGCAAAACCCTCGTCGCCACCCTGCCGGCCTACCTCAATGCCCTCTCCGGCAAAGGGGTCCATATCGTCACCGTCAACGACTACCTCGCCCGCCGCGACTCGGAGTGGATGGGCAAAGTATACCGCTTCCTCGGCCTCTCCGTCGGCCTCATTGTCAACGGACTCGACCCGGACCAGCGCCGCGAAGCCTATGCCGCCGACATCACCTACGGCACAAACAACGAATTTGGTTTCGACTACCTCCGCGACAACATGGTCCAGTACAAGAGCGAAAAAGTACAGCGCGGTCTGAATTATGCCATCGTCGATGAGGTCGACTCCATCCTTATTGATGAAGCCCGTACTCCGCTCATCATTTCCGGTCAGGGCACTGAGTCCACCGACCTCTACACGCTCGCCGACTCCTTTGTCAAGACCCTCACCATGAGCAAGGTCAAGGAAGTTGAGTCCAAGCAGGAAGTCGAGGATGTCGGTGACGGCGACTACGTCGTTGACGAGAAAAACAAGACCGCGACTCTGACCGCCAGCGGCGTCAAGAAAGCCGAGGCCTTCTTCCACGTCGACAACCTGACCGACGCGGACAACACGACCCTGTTCCACCACATCAACCAGGCCATCCGTGCCCACGGCGTCATGCACCGCGACATCGACTACGTCGTCAAAGACGGCGAAGTTCTCATCGTCGACGAGTTCACCGGCCGTATTATGCTGGGCCGCCGCTACAACGAAGGCCTTCACCAGGCCCTCGAGGCAAAAGAGCACGTCCGTGTTCAGAGAGAGTCCAAGACCCTCGCCACCATCACCTTCCAGAACTTCTTCCGTCTGTACAGCAAGCTCTCCGGTATGACCGGTACAGCCATGACCGAGGCAGACGAGTTCAACGAAATCTATAACCTGTATCCGGTCGAAATCCCGACCAACAAGCCCATGATCCGCGAAGACCGCAACGACGTCGTCTACAAGACCGAGAAGGGCAAGTTCCAGGCGGTTCTCGACGAAATTCAGGCCGCCCACGCCAAGGGCCAGCCGGTGCTCGTCGGTACGATCAACATCGAGAAATCCGAGCGCCTCAGCCGTATGCTCAAACAGAAGGGCCTGAAGCATGAGGTCCTGAACGCCAAGAACAACGAGCGCGAAGCCGAAATCATCGCCCAGGCGGGCAAATTCGGCGCTATCACCATCGCCACCAACATGGCCGGCCGAGGCACCGACATCATGCTCGGCGGCAACCCGGAGTTTCTGGCCAAAGCCCAGCTCCGCAAGCTCGGCTACTCCAACGACACGGTCAACGAGGCTATGGGCTACGCGGAGACCGACAACAAGGACGTACTTGCCGCCCGCGAGGACTATGCAAAACTCCTGGACAAGTTCAAGAAGCAGATTGAACCGGAGGCAGAGAAAGTCCGCGAAGCCGGCGGTCTCTATATCATCGGTACCGAGCGGCATGAATCCCGCCGTATCGACAACCAGCTGCGCGGCCGTTCCGGCCGTCAGGGCGACCCGGGTGCATCCCGTTTCTTCCTTTCCCTGGAAGACGATCTCATCCGGCTGTTCGGCGGCGACCGCATGACCCGCATCATGAACACCCTCAACGTCGACGAGAACACCCCCATTGAGCTCAAGACGCTGACCAAGACCATCGCCAACGCCCAGAAAAAGGTCGAGGGCGAAAACTACGCCATCCGTAAGCACGTCCTCCAGTTCGACGACGTCATGAACCAGCAGCGTAAGATCATCTACAAACAGCGTGACGAGGTTCTCGACGAGACCGACCTCAAGGATAACATCCTCAAAATGCTCGACGAGACCATCGACAACGCCGTCGCCATGTATCTGACCGGCGACAGCGAAGAGGACTGGGACCTCGACGGCCTCCGCTCCCGCTTCCTCGGCTGGATCCTCGACGAGGACGACGATCTCACCTCCATGCACTCCACGGAGGAAATCTCCACCTACCTCAAGACCAAGGGCCGCGGCATTTACGATGCCCGTGAAGAGGAGTTCGGCTCCGAGGTCATGCGCAATCTGGAGCGCATGATCCTGCTCCGCAACGTCGACCTCCACTGGATGGACCATATCGACGCCATGGAACAGCTGCAGGACAGCATCGGCCTCCGCGCCTACGCGCAGCAGGACCCGGTTGTCGCCTACAAGTACCAGGGTTCTGACATGTTCAATGAGATGACCGAGGAAATCCGTGAGGACACCGTTCACGACATGCTCACCGTTCAGCTCAAGAAACAGGCTCCTATCAAGAGAAAGAGTGTTGCCCGCATTACCAGTACCAGCGGCAGCGACGAAGCCGAAAACGGCGGTGCCCGCAAGCCGGTCAAGAAGACGCAGCACCCGGGTCCGAACGACCCCTGCTGGTGCGGCAGCGGCAAGAAATATAAAAAGTGTCATATGATGCAGGACATTCAGGAGGGTAAGGTTTAACTTCTCATGAAAACGCGCGCTGAGCTCTTCCACAAACTGTACGGTGCACAGGTTCCTCTGAACCAGCGCCTGTTCAATATTCTGATGGCCTTCAGCACGGTCATCGGCGTGGCCGGAGCGCTTACCTGCATTTTCATCCACTCTTCCGTTCAGGCTTCCATTCTGGCAGCAGTCATGACGGTTCTTATCTTATGTCTGTGGCTTCTGGAACTCCGGTTCCCGGAACGCCGCTCACAGATCCTCACGGCCATTCTGCTCGCACTGGACCTGGCTGCATTACCTGCAATTTATCTGTGCGGAGGTTCCATTCACAGTGGAATCTCCGCCTTTTTTGCACTCGCCCTCATCCTGACATTCTCCCTGGTCCCCGGAAGGCGCGGCTTTGTTCTGACCATTCTGCAGAGCATCTGGATTTTATGCATCTATGGTGTTTCCTACATTCTGCGGACAAAGCTTGTGCAGTTTCCGTCTCTGTTCCGCGGATCGCACTGGTTTGACAATGTCGCCGTAGGCTCCAATGTTCTCCTGGTGGCCATTGCTCTGGCCGTTCTGGCGAAGGTGCTGTTCAGCGTCTTCCGCCAGGAGAGCCACTCGGTGGAGGAAAATATTATTGAGATCAGCCGCCTCTCGGAGATCGACTCCCTGACCGGACTCTACAACAGGCGCGCCATGTACATCCGTCTGCGGGCCGAGACAGCCCGCGCAGACAAAAAAGGACTTCCGCTCTCACTCCTGCTGCTGGATATTGACGATTTCAAGCGCATCAACGACCAATACGGGCACTTGGCCGGCGACCGCGTTCTGACCGGTCTGGGAGAACTCCTGCGCGGCAGCTGCTCCGGGCGGATGACGGCGAATCGATTCGGCGGCGAGGAATTTATCCTGCTTCTGCCGAACACTTCGGCAGAACAGGCGGCAGATCTCGCAGAGACGCTCCGGGAGAAAAATGCCCGGACGCATCTGACCGCCGATCTGCCCAAAAGAGAGAGAATTACCGTCAGCATCGGCGTCTCTGCGTTTCGAAAGGGAGAAGGCGCAGAAGCTCTTGTAAGCCGTGCGGACCGCAATATGTACCGCGCCAAAGAGATGGGGAAAAACCGGGTATTCGGCCCGTGAGAAAATGAAAAGAGGGGAAAACAGAAATGGCAAACCATCGCCGCATCGGCATTGAGTCTATCGCGCTGAAATCCGAGCTCTTTCTGTTTTTCCTCGGCAGCTCTTCCATCGGATTTATCCTTGCACTGGTGCTTTTTGCGCTGTTTCGTCTTGGCTGGCAGATTTTAGCCGTGCAGGGCGCCTGCCTCATCTTCAACTTTGTTCTGTACCGCATCTGGAGGCGGGTCAGCAGCCGGCTAGCACGGGGCGCTGTCTATAATCTGTTCTGTTTTGTCTACAGCTGTGTCATCTGGCCATTCCTGTTCTTCCTTGGCGGCGGCATCGCAGGCGCTGCACCGCTCTTCTATATTCTGCTCATCATGGAAACGGTCCTTCTCCTGGACAACCTGGCTCTCTACTTCTGTGCCGGCCTCTCGGCAGCAGAATTCATCGCCTGTATGGTTCTCGACCACCTGCACCCGGAAATTGCGGAATCCTTTGTCGTACTGGGAAAGAGAGCCTATCTGCTCATACCGCTGACCATTGTCTTTGTCGGGCTGACCGTAGGCGAAGCCTTTCGCATGATGCGACGCAACTTTGAGGAGAACCGCCGCATGTCCACTGAACTGCTGCAGCAGATCCGGGAATCGGCCCAGAAGGACCCCCTGACCGGCACCTACGACCGTGCCTTTATGCACGACTACCTGACCCAGTGCAAAATGCAGACCGACAGCGGAGCCATGAAAGTTTTTTCCGTCATCATGTTCGATATTGACTGGTTTAAATCCATCAACGACCGCTTCGGTCACCTGGTGGGCGACGAATGTCTCCGCAGTCTGACGGACACTGTCCGTGCCCATCTGCGGCCGGACGATATCATCACCCGCTATGGGGGAGAAGAATTTCTCTGTGTGCTCCCCAACGCCGGAGATACTACCGCTTTCCGGAGAGCAGATGAAATCCGCAGAGAAATCTCCTCCCGTCCCCTTCTGGACGACATGGGCGGCGAAATTGTCACCATCAGCTGCGGGGTCTGCCAATATGAGCCCGGCATGAGCATCGAGCTCCTGCTCCGCTCGGTCGATTCCAACCTTTACCTCGCCAAGCGCCGCGGGCGCAACTGTGTGGTCTGGCGCGACGGACTTCCTTTCCAGGACGCTGATTTCACGGCTCCCAGCCCATATGCCGCCCATAATCGACGCACCGGAGATAAAAAATAAAAAAGACCGCTGTACCCGGGAAGTTCCGGTTACAGCGGTTTTTCTTTTCTCTGGATGTTCAGATGTCTTCGTCCGAATTCTGGTCCGTCAGGCTGCTGTTCCACAAAAGGTCTCCGTTTTCCGGATGATCTGCCGCAAAAAAGGCCGCTTCCGCCTCATCGTCCTCCCCGCGTCTGCGAAGCAGAACGATGACGGCGCCAGCCGCAGCTGCCGATGAAACAGCAATGTGGATGACAGTCTCTCTTCTCATGATTCTGCCTCTGCCGATTCCGTCATCTTCGCAAAGCATTCGCTGCAGTAGACTGGCCGGTCCGGGCGCGGACGGAACGGAACTTTACATGCAGCACCGCAAGTTGCGCAGACGGCGTCATACATGGGCCGTTTGGCGCGGATGGCCTGCTTGCGGGCATCGCGGCACGCCTTACAGCGCTGCGGCTCATTTTCAAACCCCTTTTCGGCGTAGAACTCCTGTTCTCCGGCCGTAAAGACGAACTCTTTGCCGCAGTCTTTGCAGACGAGTGTTTTGTCCTCGTAAGTCATGGTTACTCCCCTCTCTTGTAACGTTACCCTACAAGTGTACAACAAGTCAAAATATTTTGTCAAATTTGTAGAATTGATGCCGTTCATTCCCCATGAGCGGCTCCGTTCCCGGCGCCATTCCCTCCTCTCATTCCAGGCAGATCAGCAAAGCGGGCATTCCATGCTAAGATAGGCCTACCCTGACACAAGGAGGTCTTTCTTATGTATGCCAGCGTCCAAAGCGCGTGTCTCTGCGGCAGCAGTGCCCTGCCCATTACAGTGGAAGCGGATATTACCGGCGGCCTGCCACGGTTTGAACTGGCCGGTCTGTCCAGCTCAGCCGCCGCCGAAACCAGAAAGCGGGTCCGCTCTGCCATCCGCAACAGCGGTATGAACTATCCGGTTAGCCGGATCACCGTTAACCTTGCCCCTGCAGAGCTGCGCAAAGACGGCCCTCTCTATGATCTGCCGGTCTTCACTGCCGTCCTCTGCGCCGCCGGACAGCTGTCCCAGGAGGCGGCAGCCAATGCCTTTTTTCTCGGCGAGCTGTCCCTGAGCGGTGAAGTTCGCCCGGTACACGGTGTGCTTCCTATGCTTCTCGCCGCGAAGGAAGCCGGTGCATCTGCAGCCTATCTCCCGGCGGAAAACGCCGGGGAGGCATCGGTTGTCCGCGGACTCCCCGTCTACCCGGTCCGCACCGCCGGCGAGCTCATTGAACATCTGAATGGAGTTTGCCCCATCTCGCCGGTCATCCCTCTCACACTCCCCCAGGATATCCGCTTTCCCGGATACCTTTCCAGTGCACCGGATTTCCGCGATATCCATGGAATGGAAGTGCCGAAACGTATTATGGAAATAGCCGCCGCAGGCGGGCACAGTGTCCTGATGGTGGGTCCGCCCGGTTCCGGCAAAACGCTGCTCGCCAATGCACTCCCCTCTATTCTTCCCACCATGACCTATGAGGAGGCGCTGGAGACCACCCGTATTTATTCCGTGGCAGGCCGTCTTCCAACCGGAACTGCCCTTCTGGAGGAACGTCCGTTTCGGGCACCCCACCATACCATCACACCGGCAGCCATGGCGGGCGGCGGCATCCGCTCTCTTCCAGGCGAAATATCCCTCGCCCACAACGGAATCCTGTTTCTCGATGAGCTGCCTCTTTTCTCCCGCTCGGTGCTGAACAGTCTTCTCCAGCCGCTGGAGGAAGGCGTCATCCGTCTTGCCCGGGGTACCAGCATCTCCGTCTATCCCAGTCATCTTCTGCTTGTCGGGGCCATGAATCCGTGTCCCTGCGGATACCGTGGAGCCGCCGGGCACCGCTGCACCTGTTCGGACGGAGAGGTCCGCGCCTATCTCCACAGCCTGTCCGGAGCACTGCTGGACCGAATTGACCTGCAGATTGTCCTGGAACCGCCGCCGGAAAAGGACCTGCTCCAGGAGGGCTGCGCGCAGACGTCCGCCGAAATCCGGGCGCGGGTGGAGCAGGCCCGTGACATTCAGCGGCAGCGTTACCGCGGGCTCCCGGTAACCTGCAACGGAGCGCTGACAGCGCCCATGGTCCGGGAGTACTGCCGGCTGAGCCAGGAGGCGGAAGCGCTCCTTCTGCAGGCCCACCGCAGTCTGCATTTTTCCGCCCGCGCTCACGACAAAATCCTGAAAACTGCACGCACGCTTGCAGACCTGTCCGACGAGCCGGAGATCCGCCGGGAACATCTCTTGGAGGCACTCTCCTGCCGGACACTGCCGGTACTGGAAAATCGCAGCACCTGATTCAGAGCTATTTAAGATGCATCGTGTACGATAATTCTGCAGCCGGTGAGAAACTGACCTGAGGATACAAAAAAGAGCGCGCTGCAAGAAGAAATTCTGCAGTACGCTCCTGTCCGTTCTATATGAACTTATTTGCGCACAGCGGCAATGGGTTTGCCGGACTGGGCCTCCAGAATGCGGGTGAACACCGCAATCTGCGTTCCGGATACATGTTTGTCCATATGCAGACACCCAAAGTACCATTTCTGGTAGTCTACCGCGTTGCTGAGCTCTTCCAGGTAGGTGTTCAGCAGATTGGTGCGCGCCTTGTCTGTCATTTTTATCTGCAGAAATTCTTTGACCTTTGCAGACGGCTCGTGGGTAATGATAATGTCCACCTCGTTGTCCGCCCGTCCCAGGTTATCGGCGCCTTCAATCATCTCCTGCTGGTTGGGACACTCTTCCTGATACCAGTTGTTGTTCGCCATGCGAATGTCGAGGTCCGGACTCTCGCCGCCGCCCATGGTGAAGACGCGGAGGCCCTCAATATTGAAGATCTGCCCGCGCATAAGGTGGTAGACGCCGCCGGTAATATGGTGAACTTTTCCGCCGTTCCACTCACTGACTTCGTACTGGCGCAGAAGGTCGAAATTTTCGTGGGTCCCGTCGACAAAGCAGATGTTGTACTTTTTCTCACCGAGTTTTTTCAGTTCCTTTTGTTCTTCCTTGGACCCGTCCCATAGGAACCCGAAGTCCCCGCATACGAGGAGGGTATCTCCTTTTTTGAGCTTCTTGGCGTCCTGGGTTTTAAAACGCTCCATGTCCCCGTGGAGGTCGCCTGTTACAAAAACCACTGTTGATTCACACTCCAACTAGCAAGATGTGACAAGAATCCGCGCTGTAACTTTATTTTCGTCGGATTTTTGTTATACTTATATATTATTATCTAATAACTAATTTATATTACAATAGATGGAAGGATTTTGTCCATGCAAAATAAAAAGAATCTGCAAAGCTTTCGTATCCTGGTCGCCATACCGCTTCTGCTGGCCACTTTATTTGTCTCACTTTTCCCGGCCGTCACCGCGCTGGCCGATGACCAGAAAAACGGCTATCAGGCTGACATCGTCTACCTGGAAAATATGGACACCGGCGAAATCGTTGTGGACAAAAACTCCCAGAAAGTCACTCCAATGGCGTCCCTCACAAAAATTACAACGGCCATGGTCGTGCTGAACAACTGCACGAATCTGGACCGTTCCGTGACTGTAACGCAGGATGAGCTCAATGAAATCACGGACCCGGAGAGCTGCTCCGCCGGCATCAAAGCCGGAGAGGTTCTGACCATCCGACAGCTCATGAACATTCTGCTGGTCAAGAGCGCCAACGAGTGCGCCGTCATCCTGGCACACGAAATCAGCGGCAGTACACAGGCATTTGTCAGCAAGATGAACGAATATGCCCGCTCGGTCGGCTGCACCAACACCCATTATGCAAATCCGCACGGGCTGACCGCTTCCGGCCATTACACCACTGCGCGGGACCTCGCCAAGCTCTGCCGCGCCGCGCTGAAGAACAGCACGTTCCGCAGCATTGTCGCACAGCCTTCCTACACGCTGGCCCCCACCAATCTGCGGGCAGAGCCAACCGAGTTTCATAACGGCAACAAACTGCTCCGGACCGACACCCCATATTATTATGAAGGGTGCAAGGGCATTAAGACCGGCTATACCGAGTCCGCCGGCCGCTGCCTCGCCTCCTATGTCACCCGCAATGGCCGCACGTTCCTGTGCATTGTCATCGGCGGGAAAGACTCCTGCAAAGCCGACAACAAATACAATATTCCGTTCGAGGACTCCATCAAAGCCTATAACTATGCATTCAGCAGATGAGGAGCACTATGTCAGAAACTGCTAAGAAAAATCGCTGGAAAGCCATACTGCTATTCCCTGTCTTAATTGCCATGATTCTCACGAGTTCCCTTCCCATGCGCAGTCTGGCCGCCTACAACCGTGAGATGAAGTTCCAGTCCGACATCGTCTACCTGATCAGTCTCGACCAGGGTACCACGATATTCAGCAAGAACGCCGACAAGCGTACCCCCATGGCATCTCTGACAAAAATGACGACCGCCATGGTTGTCCTGGACAATGTCAAGCATCTGGACAAAAAAGTCACAGTCACCCAGAGCGAACTGGATGAGCTCGCCAACACCAACAGCTCCACGGCCGGCATTACCGCCGGAGAAGTGCTCACGGTGCGTCAGCTCCTGAACCTGATGCTGGTGCACAGCGCCAATGAGGCCGCTGTGGTTCTGGCACATGTTGTGGCGGGGAATACCCCGGCCTTTGTCAAGAAGATGAACGCCTTCGCAAAATCTCTGGGCTGCACCAACACCCACTACATGAACCCCCACGGTCTGGACACGTCCGGCCACTACACCACCGCACGGGACCTCGCAAAAATTGCCAAATACGCGCTAAAGAACAGCACCTTTAGGAAAATCGTTGCCCAACCGGAATACAAGCTCGCCACAACCAACAAGCGGAAGGCCACCACATATCCCAACACCAACGATCTTCTCCGAGACGGAAGCGCATGGTACTATAAACCGTGCCGCGGCATCAAAACCGGTACAACCGAAGGTGCCGGCCATGCACTGGTCTCCTACGCCACCAAAAACGGCTACTCCTATCTCTGCGTCATTATCTCCGGCGCGAAGGTCTATGCCAAGAACTCCAAGAAAAACGTCGCATTTGAAGAGACCAAAAAGGCCTATGAATGGGCCTTCAACAATATCAAACTGAAAGTGGTCGCCCAGCCGTCCGATATCGTCACGGTTGCCCACGTCAGTCTTGGCAAAGACACCGACCATGTCCGGCTCGTCCCGGAAAAAGAGGTCACTGCCCTCATCCCCACCAGCGTCGATGCCTCCGGCATTTCTCTGAAAGTTATTCCGGGAAGCGTCCCGAAAGACCTCCACGCACCCCTGAAGCAGGGAGAGGTTGTCGGAAAAGCCGAAGTCCTGTACGCCGGGGAAAAACTGACCACCGTCAATCTTGTGGCAGCAGAGAGCGTCCACCAGAGCTTTTTCGGCAGTATCGGATATTATATCAAGCGGTTCTTCTCATTCACAGCCGTAAAAATTATCCTGGTCATTCTTCTCCTCGGTGCCCTCTTTGTCTGGCTGGTCAACTACCTGTACCGCAAGCGCAATCGCCAGGAGAGAGTCAGCACCATTCGCATTAAGCACGACCTGGAAGACGGAAAGCCGGTCCGGCTTGTCAGCAGCGACTACGGCCGCAAGACCAGGCAGCCGAAACCGAAACGCCGCCGTCCGTCCGAGTACCGTGAGGCGCCGGGCCAGCGCAGAACCCGCGCCCGCTCCCCCTATTCCAGCAAGCGCTACAACAACGCAAAGAAGCCTGGATCCCGTTTCTTCCCCCGCGGGAAATAACAAAGTGTATCGCTTCGGCAATCCATCCGCCGCTGTGCAGCTGTGTGCTGTGTGGCGGCTTTTTTACTGCAGGCGGGGAAAGCTCCCGGCCTCCGGGGGGCCCAGGGATAAGAAAACGGCCCCTGTCCATTCGGACAGGAGCCGCATTGCAGATGCAATTTTAGGAGAACGCTTCGCAGCGATTCGCTTAGCCGAGCTCAGCGAAGTATTTGATGGTACGAACCATGTTGCTGGTGAAGGAGTTCTCGTTGTCATACCAGGAAACGACCTGTACCTGATAGGTGTCGTCGTCGATCTTGTTGACCATGGTCTGAGTGGCGTCGAAGAGAGAGCCGTATCTCATACCGACAATGTCGGAGGAGACGATCTGGTCCTCATTGTAGCCGAAGGACTCAGTGGAAGCAGCTTTCATTGCAGCGTTGATGCCCTCAACGGTAACATCTTTGCCCTTGACAGTAGCGACAAGGATGGTGGTGGAACCGGTCGGAACCGGAACACGCTGAGCGGAACCGATGAGTTTGCCGTCAAGCTCCGGAACAACAAGGCCGATAGCTTTTGCAGCGCCGGTAGCAGCCGGGATGATGTTGATGGCAGCGGCACGTGCGCGGCGAAGGTTTCCTTTGCGGTGCGGACCGTCGAGAAGCATCTGGTCGCCAGTGTAGGCATGAACCGTGATCATGATGCCGGCCTCGATAGGAGCATACTCGTTAAGAGCTTTGGCCATCGGTGCGAGGCAGTTGGTGGTGCAGGATGCAGCGGAGATAATTTTATCGTCCGGAGTAAGGATGTCATTGTTGGTGTTGAAGACGATGGTCTTGAGGTCTTTGCCTGCCGGAGCAGAGATAACGACCTTCTTGGCGCCTGCCTCAAGATGAGCAGAAGCCTTCTCTTTGGAAGTGTAGAAGCCGGTGCACTCGAGAACTACGTCAACGCCGAGCTCGCCCCACGGGAGATTCTTAGCGTCTTTCTCGGAGTAGATTTTGATTTCCGTACCGTCAACGACGATGGAATCCTCTTTTGCCTCAACCTTGTCCCAGAGAGCATATCTGCCCTGAGAGGAGTCATATTTCAGAAGCTGAGCAAGCATCTTCGGGTCGGTGAGATCGTTGATGGCAACAATTTCATAGCCCTCTGCCTGGAACATCTGTCTGAATGCGAGACGTCCGATGCGGCCGAAACCATTAATAGCAACTTTAACCACAGTGAAAACCTCCATTAAATTGATTCACTTTTCTAGCTATTGAAACTTTTTCTTCACGCCATGTCTCAAAATGGACAACGTGACAAAAAAATATCAATTCGTATTATCATTATACAACGCAGTACGCATTTTTCAAGATTTTTTCGGCGTTTTACCCGTCTTCCTTTTTCGAGGAATCGTCATTTTCCGCTTCCAACGGTTCCTGCAGACGTTCTGCCCGAACCTGTCCGATTCTCTGGTCGTCCACATCGGAGACTTTCCAGACATAGCCGCCGTATTTGACCGTGGCCTCTGTGCCGTCTTCCGGAATAAAGCCGAGCTGTGCAATGAGAAAGCCGCCGATGGTATCATAGTCCCCATCTTCCGGGATGGAGATGCCAAGCCGCTCCGCGACATCCTCCACCGGGGTGGTTCCCTCCATTTCAAACGCTGTGTCGCCCACTTTGCGGACACCCTCTTCCTCATCTTCATCGTATTCATCCTGAATGCTGCCGAAGATGGATTCAATGAGGTCCTCCATTGTGATGATGCCGGCGGTACCGCCGTACTCATCGACGGCGATTGCCATCTGCACATGCTTTTCATTCATACTCTTAAACAGCTTGTCGCACCGCATGGATTCCGGCACATAAAAAGCCTCGTGCATGAGGTCGGCTATTTTAACGCGCTGCGGCACGTGGGTTCCGACAAAGGCAAGCAAGTCTTTGATGTAGGCGACCCCGATGACGTTGTCGATGTCGTTCTCATACACCGGGATCCGCGAATAGCCCTCCTCCCGCGCGATCCGGTTCAGTTCCGCAATGGGCTGATGGACCTCCACGGCAGTGACGTCCGTGCGGTGCGTCATGAGGTCGGAGACATAGACATCGTCAAATTCAAAAATGTTTTTGATATATTCACTCTGGTCGTTCTCAATGGTCCCGGTCTCCTCGCCGGCATCGACCATGGAGAGAATTTCTGCCTCCGTGACATTGTCCTCTTCCCGGATGCGGTCCATGCCCGTAATCCGCAGGAACAGCGAGCTGAACGCCGACGCGAGCTTGACAATGGGGATATTGATGTAATAGATGAGGAGCGCAGGGGCAGCCAGACGGGTCACCACGCCGACCGGCCGCTTCCGGCCGAGGCTCCGCGGGACAATGCCCGCCAGGGACATCATGACAAACGCACCTGCCAGACAGAGCAGAAACGCGCTTAATCCCTCCGCCCCGCCGGCACTCATGCGGTCCTGAAGAAACGCTTCCGTCATCCGCGTGCCGAAGGCGATCCACATGACAAACGCAAACATGATAGTCAGGAAGATACTGCCGAACGACATGGACAGAAAGACCTCATCTTTGTGCCGGATCAGCCGGCCGACGGATTTCTTCTCGGTCTTCAGGAGCTCCTCGGCGCGGGTTTCCGGCAGTGCCATCAGCGCCGCACGGCAGAGATAGATAAAGACTTCCAGCAGGACAAACAGCACCAGAGAGAGAATGGATGCGGTTAAATTACCAGGCCCGGGGTCGGACATACAGGTTGTTCTCCTTTCAAAATTTTCAGATGAATGTAAATACAATTATTATATAGCACAACCAATTATATGGCAAAGTACATTCCGCTCTGTGCCCGCGCCCGAAATGTGAAATGTTTAACAGACAAATACTGGACAAAATCGCACAGGGATGCCGCTTTTTCAGCGTCAAATTTCATTGATAATAAAAATTCACTGTGATAAAATTGATACGGCAAATTGTCAGAGGATTTTTGCGCCCTGAAGGCGTGAAGATCTTTTCAGCCTATTTAAGATCTTTGTAATCTTTCTTTGGAGGCATAGTTTAATGAGTAGAAAACTGAAAACTATGGATGGTAACACGGCTGCTGCCACCGTATCCTATGCGTTTACGGAAGTAGCTGCAATCTATCCGATCACTCCGTCCTCGCCGATGGCCGAGGTCACGGACCAGATGGCTGCCAAGGGTGTCAAAAACCTCTTCGGTCAGACGGTCAAGATGCAGGAGATGGAGTCCGAAGGCGGCGCAGCCGGTGCCGTTCACGGTTCTCTTTCCGCCGGTGCACTTACCACCACTTATACGGCTTCTCAGGGTCTTCTCCTGATGATCCCGAACATGTACAAGATTGCCGGTGAGCTTCTCCCGAACGTCATGCATGTTTCCGCCCGCTGCGTTGCCAGCCATGCGCTGAACATCTTCGGCGACCACTCCGACGTCATGGCATGTCGTCAGACCGGTTATGCAATGCTCTGTTCCAACAGCGTTCAGGAAGTTATGGACCTCGGCGCAGTTGCCCATCTCGCCGCCATCAAAGGGCGCGTACCGTTCCTCCACTTCTTCGACGGTTTCCGCACCTCTCACGAAATTTCCAAAGTTGCCGTCTGGGACTACGACGAGCTGAAGGAAATGGTCGACTGGGACGCCGTAAGCGACTTCCGCCGCCGTTCTCTCAATCCGGAGCATCCGGTACAGCGCGGCTCCGCTCAGAACCCGGATATGTTCTTCCAGGCTCGTGAAGCCTGCAACCCGTTCTATGACAACATCGTAGACATCACGGAAGACTATATGCACGAGGTCAACAAGCGCATTGGTTCCAACTATGAGCTGTTCAACTACTATGGTGCACCGGACGCTGAGTATGTCATCGTTGCCATGGGCTCTGTATGCGGTACCATCGAGGAGTCCATCGACTACCTCAACGCCAAAGGCGCCAAGGTCGGCCTTGTCAAAGTTCATCTCTATCGTCCGTTCTCTCAGAAGCACCTCGTCGCTGCTATTCCGGACACCGTCAAGAAGATCACGGTTCTGGACCGCACCAAGGAGCCCGGCTCTTTCGGTGAGCCGCTCTACCTCGACGTCGCTGCCGCTCTGAAGGGCACCAAGTTCGACCAGGTTCCGGTCTATGCCGGCCGCTTCGGTCTCGGTTCCAAGGACACCACCCCGAGCCATATCATCCCGGTTTACGAGAACATGGAAAAGGATGCTCCGAAGGACCACTTCACCCTCGCCATTGACGACGATGTTACCCACCTCAACCTTCCTGTATCCGACGTCAAGGATACCGCTCCGGAAGGCACTTACTCCTGTAAGTTCTGGGGTCTCGGCTCCGACGGTACCGTTGGTGCCAACAAGAACTCCATTAAAATTATCGGCGACAACACCGACATGAAAGTCCAGGGCTATTTCTCCTACGACTCCAAGAAGTCCGGCGGTATCACCGTTTCCCATCTTCGCTTCGGCAAGAACGATATCAAGTCCGCTTACCTTATCAACCAGGCCGACTTCGTCGCCTGCCACAACCAGTCCTACATTGACAAGTACGACATGGTTCAGGACCTCAAGGACGGCGGCACCTTCCTTCTCAACTGCGAGTGGAGCACCGTTGAAGAACTCGACGCTAACCTCCCCGCTGCAGTCAAGAAATACATGGCAGAGCACAACATCAAGTTCTATGTCATCGACGCAAGTAAAATTGCCCGCGGCGTAGGTCTTGGCAACCGTGTTTCCACCATTCTCCAGTCCGCATTCTTCAAACTGACCCAGATTATTCCGGGCGACCAGGCACTCCAGCTCATGAAAGACGCCGCCACCCGCTCCTTCTCCAGAAAGGGCGAAGACATTGTCCGCATGAACCATGAGGGCATCGAGCAGGGCTTCAACGCCGTCCATGAAATTGAAGTTCCCGCTTCCTGGAAAGACGCCGTTGACGCTGAGAAGCCGGCTACCGTCTCCATCGACGATCCGGAGCTCAAGAAGTTCTACGACGACATCCTGGTTCCCGCCAACGCTCAGAAGGGCGACAGCATTCCGGTCTCTGCCTTCAAGGGCAGCGAAGACGGTACGTCCCCGCTCGGCTCTTCCGCACTCGAGAAACGCGGCGTTGCCCCGTTCGTTCCGACCTGGCAGCCTGACAAATGTCTCCAGTGCAACCAGTGCTCTTATGTCTGCCCGCACGGCGTCATCCGTCCGGTCGCTATGACCGAAGAGGAAGCCGCAAAGGCTCCGGAAGGCATGAAGATGACCGACCTCCGCGGCCTCAAGGGCTATAAGTTCGCCATTGTCGTCTCCACTTACGACTGCACCGGCTGCGGCTCCTGCGCAAACATCTGCCCAGCAGGCAAGAAGGACAAGGCAAAGACTGCCCTTGTCATGGAGCCGTTCGAAGACCACAAGGCAGAAGAAGATGCATATCTCTATGCAATGTCTCTTCCGGAGAAGAAGGAAGAGGTCTTCAACAAGTTCAAGGCAGCTTCGGTCAAGGGCTCTCAGTTCCGCCGTCCACTGTTCCAGTTCTCCGGCGCATGCGCAGGCTGCGGCGAGACCCCGTACGCAAAACTTGTTACCCAGCTCTATGGTGACAAGATGTACATCGCCAACGCTACCGGCTGCTCCTCCATCTGGGGCAACTCCGCACCGTCCACCCCGTACTGCAAGAACCAGGAGGGCAAGGGCCCGGCTTGGTCCAACTCCCTGTTCGAGGACAACGCAGAGTTCGGTTTCGGTATGTATATCGCCAACCAGCAGATCCGTGCCCGTCTCCTTGACGACGTCAACACCGTAGTCAACGCAGAAGGCACCTCCGACGAGGTCAAGGAAGCTGCCAAGGCTTGGATGGACACCTACACCGACGCAACTGCAAACGCAGAGCCGGCTGAAAAGCTCGCTGCCGTTCTCAGCAATGCATCCTTCTCCAACGAAGAGGCTGCAAAAGCTGCGAAAGACGCACTCGGCGACAAAGACTATCTCGCCAAGAAGTCACAGTGGATCTTCGGCGGCGACGGCTGGGCCTATGATATCGGCTTCGGCGGTCTGGACCACGTCCTTGCTCAGAACCAGGACGTCAATGTCCTCGTCTTCGACACCGAGGTTTACTCCAACACCGGCGGACAGGCCTCCAAGTCCACCCCGACCGGCGCTATCGCACAGTTTGCCGCTTCCGGTAAGACGGTCAAGAAGAAAGATCTCGGCCAGATCGCAATGAGCTACGGCTATGTCTATGTCGCTCAGGTAGCCATGGGTGCTGACTACAACCAGACCCTCAAGGCCATCCATGAAGCAGAGAGCTACAAGGGCCCGTCTCTCATCATTGCATATGCACCCTGCATCAACCACGGTATCCGCGGCGGCATGGGCATCTCCATGACAGAGGAAAAGAAGGCTGTTGAAGCTGGCTACTGGAACCTGTACCGCTACAACCCGGCACTCATCGCCGAGGGCAAGAACCCGTTCTCTCTCGACAGCAAAGAGCCGACCGCACGCTACAAAGACTTCATCCTGAACGAGGTCCGCTACTCCTCCCTGAAACGTGCGTTCCCGGAGAAAGCAGATGCTCTGTATGAGAAGTCTGAGGAAGACGCGAAGTCCAAGCTCTCACATCTTGAGAGACTCAAAGCGTTGTACGCTCCGGAAGACTAACCTGTCAAAACTTCCACAAATGCCCCTTGATAAAAGTTGGTATTTGGTATAATATGACAATAGAGTTGGCGCTGAGTTGACGCTCAGCGCCTTTCTTATCAGGTCCGGGAAAAATTTCCCTAAAATTTTGCGGATTTTTTGGAAAAATATGAATATTCTAAAGGAGGAATCTTCCAATGGCAAAATATGTTATGGCTCTTGACCAGGGAACTACAAGCTCAAGAGCAATCGTATTTGACAAAGATGGAAAGATTGTCACGAAGTCACAGAGAGAATATGAGCAGATCTATCCTCAGGCAGGTTGGGTTGAGCACAACCCCATGGACATTCTCTACAGCGAATATCAGTCTATCACCACCATCCTCGGTGAAGGCGCCATTGACCCGAGAGACATCGCCTGCCTCGGTGTCACCAACCAGCGTGAGACCACGATTCTGTGGGACAAGACCACTGGCCGTCCGGTTTACAACGCCATTGTCTGGCAGTGCCGCCGCACCGCAGACTACTGCGAACAGCTGAAGAAAAAACCGGGCTTTGTTGACTACGTCTATGAGCACACCGGCCTTGTCGTCGACGCTTATTTCTCCGCTTCTAAAATCAGATGGATCCTCGACAACGTTCCCGAGGCAACAGAAGTTCTCGAAGCCGGCAACCTCCTGTTCGGTACGGTTGAAACCTGGCTCATCTGGAACCTGACCGGCGGCGCCGTTCATCCGGAGACCGCGGTTCATGTTACCGACTATTCCAATGCCTGCAGAACCATGCTGTTCGACATCAATACCCTGAAGTGGGACGAGCATCTCTGCGAAGAGATCGGCATTCCAATGGAAATTCTCCCGACTCCGGTCACCAACAGCCAGGTCTACGGTCTGGTTGCGCCTGGCATCCAGGGTCTGGAAGGTCTCGAGGGCACCCCGATTTCCGGCGCCATCGGCGACCAGCCCGCCGCTCTGTTCGGCCAGAACTGCTACAAACCCGGTATGGTCAAAGCCACTTACGGCACCGGCTGCTTCCTTCTTATGAACACCGGCGACGAGCTTGTCCATTCCAAGAATAACCTGGTAACCAACGTTGCCTGGGCAATCGGTGACAAAGTCACCTATGACCTTGAGGGTTCCGCCTTCAACGCCGGCGCCGTCATCCAGTGGCTCCGCGACGAGCTGAAGATGATCGACAAGGCTCCGCGCTGCGACGAACTCGCCGAGTCCGTTCCGGACGCCAACGGCATCTACCTGGTACCGGCCTTCACCGGTCTCGGTGCTCCGTATTGGGACATGTACGCCCGCGGCTGCATCGTCGGCCTGACCCGCGGCGTCAACCGTGCACACTTTGCCCGTGCCGTACTTGAGGCTATCTGCTATCAGTGCGTTGACCTCGTTACCGCAATGCGCAACGACTGCGGCATTGAGCTCGACTCCGTCCGTGTTGACGGCGGTGCCTCCGTCTCCAACATCATGATGCAGATTCAGTCGAACCTCCTCAACTGTGAGGTCAACCGTCCGAAAGTCGTCGAGACCACTGCACTTGGCTGCGCCTATCTCGCCGGTCTTGCTGTCGGCTTCTGGAAAGATCTGGACGAAATCTCCGAGAACCGCGAGGTCTCCAAGGTTTACTATCCGGACATGGCAGAAGAGGACAGAGAGAAAGCCTATAAGGGCTGGAAGAAAGCCGTCACCCGTGCCATGGACTGGATCGACCACGACTAATCTCCCGTTTTTTCAAAAACTGCAAGGAGCATCCCTTTTCGGGGTGCTCCTTTTTTATGAGAAGGATGAAACAGCCATCGGTCCATTTTTCGTCAAATTGTGCAAAAATCGGACGAAATTTGTGGTTTACAGAGTCATATTTGACTGCTATAATACTTCCGATATTAAAAAATTAACTCTATAGGAGGGGAAAGGTATGAATTCGGAACGATATTCCAAGCAGTCCTTTCTGCCGCAGCTGGGAGAAAACGGACAGGAAATCCTGAATGATGCCAGTGTCCTTGTCATCGGTGCCGGCGGTCTCGGTACCACCCTTTTGTACGATCTTGCCTGTGCCGGAGTCGGTACGATCGGCATTGCAGACCACGAAATTGTCCGCATTACCAATCTCAACAACCAGTTCATCCACTTTGAAGACGACATCGGGTCGCTCAAAGCCAGCTCCGCCTCTCGCAAGCTTCGTCAGTTCAACAGCATGATCAACGTCATCCCGCACGCCACAGCGGTCAATAAGGATAACGTCATAGAAATCATCAGCCAGTATGACATCGTTGCGCTTGCCATTGAGGACACACAGACCATGATGCTCGTCAACGAGGCCTGCGTTGAACTCAACAAGCCCTTTGTCGTCAGCGGCATCAATGGCTTTGCCGGAACCATCATGTTCGTCCAGCCCCATGAGACTCCCTGTCTCAGCTGCCTCTACGGCACAGACATGCCGCCGGAGGAGAATAACGGCGCCATTGGTTCTGTCGTCTCCACCATCTCATCTATGGAGGCCACTGCAGTCATTCAGTATCTGCTCGGGCTCCCGGTTCCCGCATCCGGCAAGCTGTTTTACTACGATGCCTGCAAAGGCACACTGGACGCCACACCCATCGACCTCAAAGAAAACTGCCCTGTCTGCGGAAAAGATGCCGACGACGACGCATATTTTGAGGGAGCAGAATAACAACATTCGAATACAAAGAAAGCGGAAGTCCATCGGACTTCCGCTTTTTTATGGCCGATTTACGGTCGATTTCGATGGCCGATCAGCAGATACAGAATGGCGCAGACAACAGAGAAACCCGCAATTCCCACCATAATGGAGGAGGAGATTTTTCTGCCCCGCTCACTCTGAACCGGGTCGCCGGACGCAACCGTTGTAGATGCACCCGCCGGTGTAATTTTGGAGATGAAAACAGGCCGGCCGCTTTCCTTTTCCGTCTGCGGCACCTTCTTCGGCTCTGCTGCGCGCTTTGTGCTGTCTCCGCCGGAAGCTGCTGTCCTCTTTGTGAGAGCACCCATGCTCCGGTTTCTGCGCACAGAAGCGGTTCCGCTGCGCCGGGCCGTTCGCCTGTGATGAGTAATCTGCCGTTTCTGCGGACGGGTTGCAGCCGGAATACGGCGGGCCGGCTGCGCCACGGTCGGCTGTCCGACATCGTACCCGTGTTTCTGTGCCGGAGCCGTTCCGGTCAGCTGGTAGAGACTCTCCGCCGAAGCTGGAACGGACAGGGCAAACACCAAAAGCAGAGTTACCGCAAGAATGACAGAACGGCTTTTCGCCGAACGATTCATAGCATTTAATCCTTTCCCGGGAATATTATTTTTCATACATATAATTACTCTAGTATGAAAGCCCGCTTTTTGTCAATGAAAATCGGGTCCTGCCGTTTGACTTTTCCATGCGGAGCAGTTACACTCAGAATTGTTTTATACTTCAAATTATAAGGAGATTTCCTATGAAAGCATCTGAATCCAGTGAGCGCTATGTCGGCAAGGTGCGCGAATGCTGCAACTACGCCGTACGCTCTGCGAAAAGTTTTGCCGACAGCGAGGTGAATGCGTCCCGCCAGGCCGGCGGAGAAGGAGAGGAATCGCTTCGTGCCTCCCTTCAGGACGACCTCACCAAATTTGCAGATGAGGTCGATGAGACTCCGTTTCTGCTGAAACCCGGCTCCTCCAATGCCGCCGCCAAATGGACCGCCATTTTCATGCTCATCGCCGCTGTTTTCGGTATTCTTGCGGTACTCATTCCGGCTGCCGGCACTGTGCTTGCCGACATCGGGCTGATCTGCTCGGTTCTCACCCTGCTCTGCTTCTTCGGACTCCTCGGGGGCACCGCAAAATCGCGCAAGTCGGCCGACGTTCTGGCCCGCCGCAGACCCAAAGGCAAAACGGAGCACCGCATCATCCTGCAGGCCAACCTGGACGCCCCCTTTGCCAGACGGTTTTCCGCCGGTGCCGTCAGCGCCTTCCGCGCACTGACCATCCTCGGCATTGTCCTCTATCTGGCGTTTGACGTCCTTGCTTCGCTGAACGCGTCCGGGACGCTCTGCATGCCGGCATGGTTTGCATACATCGCCTATCCACTGGTTGTTTTCATTCTCTTTCCATTTCTGCAGTCCCGCGCCGTTCTGACCGATCAGTCCTGGCCCGGCGTCAGCGACAACCTGAGCGGCTGCTATACCGCTTCCGGTGCCATGCGGTATCTCTCGGTGGAGAAGCTCCGTCTGGAAAACACCGAGGTTGACGTCCTTCTTACCTCCGGCAAGTCTTCCCACATGGAGGGCGCCAAGCAGTTCCTCCGCACCTACTCCGATGCGCTGAAGGAGACCGACACCGCTATCATCTGCCTGGATTCCCTCTTCAGTGTCGATTCGCTGAATACCCTCGCACGGGGACGGCAGCTGAATCGCGCCATTGCAGCGGCTGCGGAGAATGCTGATGTCATGCTCACCGATCACGCCCCGAAATACCACGTCTCCGAGGCCGAGACCTTCCGCAAAGGCGGCGTGCCGACCATCCTGCTCTCCTCCCTGACCGACGGGAAACCGGACTTCTACCGCGGCCCGGACGACAGCACCGAGCATCTGGATGTCCGCGCTGTGGAAGCCGCTATGAAGCTGGCCCTGGAGCTCGCCTATCTCAAAGACGACCCGGAGAGCAAATTTTAATCCAGACACATCGAAAGGGATAATCAGATAAAGAATGGCGACCCGCTTGCAAGAGCGGGTCGCCATTCGCTTTTTCAAGTCCGGGAGAGTTCTTTATTTCATATCGTTGGACTGGATCACCAGCAGCCTGCCCTCTGAAAAGGAGAGCTCTGCGCGTTCTCCCTGAATTTCATTGCTGACGCCTAGCGTCGTGTCGTCCGGCAGGGTGAAATCGGACAGCGGGTATTTGGTGCCCTGAACCGTCAGTCCGCAGACCGGTCCGCCGTAGGCGATGAGTCCGAGATACTGATACCCGTCGGCCGGCACGGAGCAGGTTCCGGGGCCGGCGAGGAAAACGCGGTTGAAGCCGTCTTTGAATTCGAGCCAGTCGGCGGAATTCTGGTATTTTAAAAGAAGTGAAACATTTCCCATCGTGTGGTCAAAACGGCCGCCCAGGCCGCCCAGAACGAAAATACGGTCGTATCCGCGGGACAGCGCGAGATCGATGGCCGCCTCGCTGTCCGTCATGTCCTTCTCCCGCGGCAGAAATACGGTCTCTCCGTCCGACTGAGGCGGGTCCGAAGAGTCATAGTCGCCAATAAACGCGTCAGGGACCAGGCCGAGCTCCTCTGCCCGGACATACCCGCCGTCTGCCGCAAGTACGGCGTCGTAGTCGCTCTGCCGCACCTGGAGCCGCTCAATTCCCTCAATGTGAGAGGTCAGAATCAGGCAGGATTTCATGCCTTCTTTTTCTTCTTTCCAAGCTTTTTCAGTCCGGCGGGGACCAGACGGTCCGGGATCTTCGGCGCCGCCTTCTGCCCCAGCGGAAGGAGCAGATTAAGCAGTGCCTCCGGAAGACCGGCCAGCGCCAGCTTGGCCGCATCGGCGGCGTCGCCGCCGTCCAGGTACATGACCAGTGCATCGAGCATGGGGGCTGAGAAGCGGCCCCGGGTCATCCGGACGAAGCGGTTCAGCGGCATGTTGCGGAGGGATTCATACCAGACCTCCTCCGAGAGCGGGCCGCCGATGTGGGAGGCGAGTTTTTGGACGGCGCGGTCCAGCCAGCGGCCGGCCGATGTATTGGCGCAGTCCGCAATTGTGCTGTCTGCGGTAATGCGCCCGGAATCGTCCAGAAATTCGGCGGGATCGTAGCGGAGCAGGAAAACGAATTCGCGCTCATCTGCCTGACCGAGTGCGCAGTTAAAGTAGGCTGGTGTCCTTGCACGGTAGTCGAGTTCCCCGAAGCCCGGGTTCTCAATACGGACGCTGCCGCTCAGCCGGATATCCTCACTGGAAGCGCCGACCTCAATTGTGTACTCGCCCGGCTCCGCCTGCCAGACCTCATTCTCGGTGCTGTAGTTCTCAAATGCCGCGGGATCCAGCGTGAAGGAGACGTTCCGCGTCTCGTGGGCATCCAGGAACAGTTTCGTAAACCCGCGGAGTTCCCGGACCGGCCGGTAAAGATAGGATTCGTCCAGCCGACTGTAGCCGACATAGAGCTGCGGGACCTCAGCGGCGGGAATTCCGCCTTCATTGGTAACCTGGAATGCCACCGTATAATTGCCCTGCTCGTACGCCTCGCTGATCTGAAGATTGCTGTAGGCAAACTGGCAATAGCTCAGGCCATATCCAAATGGATACCGCACCGGCACGCCGGCTCTCTGGTAATAGCGGTACCCCATGAAAATACTCTCTTTATAGAGCACACTGCCGTTCTCATCCGGCTGCAGACAGTCGGCGCACGGCACATCCTCCAGGCGCATCGGCCAGGTTTCGCTCAGCCTGCCGCTCGGAGAAACTTCGCCGAGCAGGATACGGCTCAGGGCCTCACCGGCGCCCTCGCCCAGCAGACCGGACCACAGAATAGCATTGACGCGGTCGGCCCACGGCAGCTCAGCGACGCCGCCCGTCATGAGAATGACGGCGACATTCATGCTGACACCGGAGACCGCCTCTACCAGGGCGTCCATAGCCGCGGGCAGCTTCAGAGATCTGCGGTCCATGCCCTCGGTGACATCGGCCTCTGCGCAGCTGACGAAAACCAGCACCTTGTCAGCCTTCTCTGCATTGGAGACAGCTTCCTCCATTTTCCGGAGGTCCACATAGTCCGGATGCTCCAGATCGTAGCCGTCGCAGTAGGACAGATTCCGGCAGACCGCCCGAAGGCACTCATACGGCGAGGAAACCCGGTGTGCACGGACGTGTGCACTGCCTCCGCCCTGGATGAGCGGCTCTGCTGCACGCGCTCCGATAACGGCGATTTTTTCCTCTCTCTGAACCGGCAGCAGAGATCTCCGATTTTTCAGCAGGACCGGGCAGCCCTCTGCAAGGGCGGCCGCCGTCTCGTGATCCGCATTCAGATTGAGAGACGGAAACGTTCCGCGGCGATTCGGCTCCGCTTTGGCCACAAGGTCAAAGACCCTGCCCACAGAGGTCCGAATATTCTCCTCGGTCACGGTGCCCTCCCGCATTCCGCGGGAGAGTTCCTGCGCACCTTCATTGCCGGTACCGGGCATTTCAAGGTCTGTCCCGGCCGCAAGCGCTTTCGGGCGGCTGTTGACGGCGCCCCAGTCACTGACCACAAGGCCCTGAAAGCCCCATTCTTTCCGCAGGGTCTCCTCCAGAAGCCAGCTGCTCTCCGTACAGTAGACCCCGTTCAATTTGTTATAGGCTGCCATGACGGCCCAGGGCTGCGACTTTTTGACTGCAATTTCAAATGGCTTGAGATAGAGTTCGTGCAGTGCGCGGTCGTCTACAACCGAGTCCGCTTTCATGCGCATAGTCTCCGTGCTGTTGCATGCAAAGTGCTTCAGCGCAGTCCCAACGCCCTGGGACTGTACACCGTCGATGTACGCGGCGGCCAGCTCGCCGGCCGTCAGAGGATCTTCGGATAAATATTCAAAGTTTCTGCCGCAGAGCGGGGAGCGTTTGAGATTGACGCCCGGACCGAGCAGCAGACCGATCTGCTCAGCGCGGCACTCCTGCCCGAGGGCGGTGCCCATGACGCGCATGGCGTCGCGGTCCCAGGTGCTTGCCATTGCGGAAGCAGAGGGATAGCAGACCGCTTCCGCGGTTTTGCCGGAATGGCCTCTCTCCGGCCGGCGAAGTCCGCTGGGGCCGTCCGACATCCGGACGTGCGGAATGCCGAGCCGTTCGGAACCCGCCGTGCGCCATTGATCCGCTCCGGTCAGAAATCCGCACTGTTCCCGCAGGGAAAGGGAATCAAACCAAGTGGTATATTTCATAGTTCGCCTCCATGCTTCCGGTTTCATATCCAACTTAATGTATTTTTATTATACCTATCTTGTGCTAAAATGAACATGCCATTTTTAAGGAGTGATCTGGAATGTGGAAAAAAGCAACTGCACTTGTACTTTGTCTCGCTTTTTGCGCACTCTGCCTTGCTTCATGCGGAAAGAGCGAAGAAAAACTGTTTTTACCCATGCCCAATATCGCGACAAGCTGCGACCCGCAGATTGCCGGGGACGACGGGCTGTCCTCCATTGCCAATAACGCCTATGAAGGCCTGGTCCGCGAGGACCGGGACGGCCGTATTCTGCCGGGCGTTGCCGAACGCTGGAGCGTCAGCGGCGGCGGAAGGCTCTATACCTTCCACCTGAAGTCCGGACAGAAGTACCATCTGACCGACGGTATGGGAGACATTCTCGGAAAAAACTATAAGAAAACCTTTGACACCGAGGTAACCGCCGATGACTTCGTCTTTGGCATGCAGCGCGCAGTCGCCAAAAACACCCAGGCCCCCTATGCAAGCAAGCTAAATGTCATTCAGAACGCACAGGCCATCCACAGCGGCGCCATGTCCGCCAGCGCACTCGGCGTCCAGGCGCAGGGCCGCTATACACTCCGCATTGTCCTGGAGCACCCGGACATCAACTTTCTCCACCTTCTGACCTCGGCTCCGTGCATGCCCTGCAAGCGTGCCTTTTTCCGCGCCACCAACGGCCAGTATGGCTTAAGCGGCGACCTCGCGCTCTGCAACGGACCCTATTATCTTTCCAATATCAACACCATTGCCGGCACGGTTCTGCTGAAGAAAAATCCGGACTACCAGGGCAGCTATAAACCTCTCTCTGACCAGCTCAAATTTATCCTGGCGCAGGACCTCGGCGGAACCGGATCCAGCGGAGAGAATCAGACGGCGCCCCAGACCTCCGACGACACCGCCTCCCCCATTGACATCATCAATTCCCTTCAGACCGATCAGGGCCTCTCGGCGGGACTCGTCGCCAAAGATGAGACCGACACACTGCCCCGCAAGTATGGGAAAACCGATTACGAAAATGAGGTCAAAGCACTCTGTCTGAATCAGAAGAGCAAGTTTTCCTCCAACAGCGGTCTGCGCATGGCTATCGCCTATTCTACCGATGTCCGCCAGGTCAGCAGCGCAATCAGCTCTCCGGCAGACGGCATTATTCCGGACTGCTGCGTCACCTCCGGGCAGTACAAATACCGCCGCCAGGCCGGCCGCTCCGTCCTCGGCAGACCCAATATGGCTAAGGCAGTGAAAGCCTTCCAGTCCGGCGCAGCCTCACTCGGCATCTCTTCCAAAGCAGACAGCGACGACAGCAGCAGCTCGTCTTCCAGCAGCACAGAGGATTCCACTGTGCCCACGCGGGTCCATCTTATCTGTCTGAACGACGACAAGAGCGACGTCCAGTCCCTGCTGCAGAACTGGCAGAAAGTCTTCGGCACCGGTCTGTCGGTGGTCATCAAGACCTATAAGACACAGGATGAACTGGATCAGGCCATTGAGGACGGCAAATACGATATCTGCTATACCGCCATCACAGCCGACGACAGCGCGGCTGCCGATTTCCTGGGTCAGTTCTGCTCCGACAGCGGCCAGAAGAATTTCATCCATCTGGCAGACCCCGCCTTTGATCAGGCGGTCATCACCGCCCGCGCCGGCCAGAACGACGCCGCTATTGCTCAGGCCTGCCGCAGTGCAGAACACTATCTGATTTCCCACGGATACATCCTTCCCATCCGGAAACAGAGCAATACTCTGGTCACGCTGAAATCGGCCAGAGATGTCTTTGTCTCCCAGTCCGGCAATGTCTACTCCTCTTTCGAGGTGCCGGAAGAAGACGCAAACTAATAGAACCGAAGACGATCAACCCGAAAAGGATTGTATCTGTAAAGAAAGGCACTCCAGCAATTGGGGTGCTTTTTTATGCGCGGAAGTAATGTTCAGCATTTATCAGGGACATCATAGTGCCAGGAGTGTTGATCCAACAGGCTCAGCCCGGAAGTTCCATCTCCTGTTTTTGAAATTCAACACAGTTTTTTATGATAAAGCTGGCACGGGAGATCCTATGCCGGCACTGTTGCAAATTAATGAAGAAGGGCGTACTGCAGAAAATGCATTCTGCAGCACGCCCTTTGTTTATGAAAGATGGAATTATTACTTCAGAAGTTTTTTGCCGGTGTGCATAATGTCCTCTTTCTCCGGCAGCTTCTCGTAGATTACAATGCCGCGGATTGCGAAGAAGAGGCAGATGATGCCCATAAGGTAATACCAGGGGTTCTCGTGGAACGAGAAGAACTCCGGCGCAATGCAGACCCACATATTGCACCACGGGTTGAAGGAGACCAGCGCGACGCAGACGAAAATGTAGTTGAGGATGCGGGAGTTGCCCGAACGATAGCCTCTCTTTTCCAGAGTCAGGCACGGGACGATGGTGATGAGAACCTGGGTGAAGATCCAGAATTTCCACATGGTGCTGTCGTGCAGCTCAAAGCGGAGGAAGTTGAGACCGACATACCAGATGATAACCTGGAAGACCACATCTTTCATGCGTTTTCCGAACGGGGTGCCCGGCTTCCAGTTGATGTCCTTCTCAAAAGTCATGGCGCGCTGAAGACAATAGGTCTCCATGCCGACCCAGACGGCCTCGCCGATGGCGAGCAGGAGGAACAGGAAGAAATGTTGATAGTGCCGCCAGGAAGACAGGAACACCCAGATGCCCATAAAGTCAGCGGCGAAATAGAACGTGTGCAACCACAGCGGATAGGGACCGATGTGCTCCCGTTCCATCAGAAAAATGGGGATAATATAGACCAGAAGTCCAAAGACAACGGCGAGGGCGATGGCGACCCAGGCCGAAGCGGCGCCCGGTGCGCCGAAGCTCAGATGATCAATAAAATCCTGCGGTGAGACATCCCCGGACGGATAGCCGGAGACGAGGTCGGAAAAAATATTCACAGCAATCTCTCCTTTTACTAATTTTTTCTCCACTTAATACTATACTAGTACAGAGAAAAATAGCAAGGAGATTTTTACGAAAAAATGCTTTTCCGGACTTCTTCTACAACCTGAGCAAGAATTTCCGCTGAGACATTGCTCTCTGCAAAAATGGAGGTGCGCTCTTCCTGGGAATAGCCCAGCAGCGTGGTGACCACGTACATGGCATATTCGGTCAGAGACCAGACATCGACCGACTGCTCCTCTTCCATCTCGTGCCAGAGCTCCTCATAGAGTCCGCCCATGGTCATGCGGATGCCCAGCGCCAGCCGGTCCGGGTCCCCGGCAGAGGGGAAATGTTCTTGGGACCAGCGGATCTCGGTCGCGATCAGGCTGTCGGTCAGCGTGCGGTCCGCGAGAATATCCGGCGTAATCTTCTGCATTTCTTCGGAATGCGCCAGGAGATCGAGATGGGCGATACCGGCATAGTAGAGCATGACAAACGGGCGCTCGGAGCGGATGTTGTGCTTCTCACACTTCTGCATAACTGCATCCAGCATTTCCTCCAGGAGTCGGCTGATAAACAGGCTCTTCTTCGGGAAGTAATACTGCACGGTCGACTTTTCCACTCCGGCCGCGTCGGCAATCTCGCTGATTCGGGCCGCGTTGTACCCCTTTCGGACAAACAGTGACAGCGCTGTGCGGTAGAGCCGGGTCCGCTCCTCCTCATTTCGTCTGCGTCCCAATGGACCACCTCCAGAATGTATCTTTTCACAATTATATCAAAAACGGCACATGGCCGGAAAGCCATGTGCCGTTTCTCCGTCCGCTTTTCAGGAACCGAAAGCCGATCGGAATCAGAACTTCTTGTTGATGCTGCGTTTGACATACGTGGTATGGAGCAGCTTATGCGCAAGTTCGGAGCCGGGCTCGCCGAGGTAGGTCGCGTAAATCTCCTTGATGGCGGGGTTCTCGTGGGACTTGCGGATGGGGTTGTTCTTATCCAGATTGTAGAGAACTTTGGCGCGCTCTGCGCGGACATCCGTAAAGTTGCGGATTTTTGCGTGAACCTGAGGCTGACCGCCGCCGTTGACGCAGCCGCCCGGGCATGCCATTATCTCAATGAAGTCGTATTCTTTCTCGCCGTTCTCCACCATATCGAGCAGCTTTCTCGCATTGCCGAGGCCGCTGGCGACCGCGACGCGGACCTGCATGCCTGCGACATCGTAGGTGGCCTCTTTAATGCCCTTCGTGCCGCGGACGTCTACATAGTCGACATCCGGGAGATCTTCGCCGGTTAGCGTGTCAACTGCTGTACGGAGTGCAGCCTCCATAACGCCGCCGGTGGCGCCGAAGATGACGCCTGCGCCGGAACCAATGCCCAGCGGATCGTCAAACTCTTCGTCTTCGAGTTCTTCATAGTCGATGCCGGAACGCTTGATCATGCGGCCGAGCTCACGGGTTGTGAGAACATAGTCGACATCGGGATACCCGGCGCCGTCCTCGTCGTCACGGCCGATCTCAAATTTCTTCGCCGTGCAGGGCATAATAGCCACGCTGACGATATTGGCCGGATCAATGCCCATCTTTTCAGCATAGTAGCTCTTGGCAACGGCGCCGAACATCTGCTGCGGGCTCTTGCAGGAAGAGAGATTGTCGGTGAGCTCCGGATAATAGTGCTCACAGAACTTGATCCATCCGGGGCTGCAGGAGGTGATGAGCGGAAGTTTGCCGCCGTTCTGGACGCGGTCGATAAACTCGTGGGCCTCTTCCATAATGGTGAGGTCGGCGCTGAAGACCGTGTCGAAGACCTTGTCGAACTTCAGGCGGCGGAGCGCTGCCGCAAGTTTGCCCTGTGCGTCGGTGCCGATGGGCTCGTCGAAGCACTCGCCGAGGGCGGCGCGGACGGCCGGAGCAGCCTGAACGATAACATATTTGTCCGGATCGTTGATGGCGTTCCAGACATCGTCGATGTTGGACTTCTCATAGAGGGCGCCGGTCGGACATGCCGTAATGCACTGGCCGCAGGAGACACAGGCGGTCTCGCCGAGCGGCAGGTCGTAAGCGCAGGTGATCTCCGATTTGAATCCGCGGTTGCTCGGGCCGATAACGCCGATTCCCTGGACATTGGAGCAGGCCGCAACACAGCGGCGGCAGAGAATGCATTTGGAGTTGTCGCGGATCATATGAGCTGCGGAATCATCATAATGGCCCCAGTTGCGGTCGCCGTCGTAGAAGTCGGCGTCGTCGATGCCGTACTCCCAGCAAAGGGTCTCCAGCTCGCATTTGCCGGAGCGGACGCAGGCGAGGCAGTTGCGGTTATGGTTGGAAAGCAGCAGCTGCAGATTCATCTTGCGGTTGTGGGCGATCAGCGGACTGTTGGTGACGACATCCATGCCGTCCGCAGCCGGGAATACGCAGGCCGCAGCGAGTTTCGGGGAATTGTTGACCTGGACAAGGCACATGCGGCAGGCGCCGATGGCGTTATCCACATCTTTCAGATAGCAGAGTGTCGGAATGGTAATGCCGGCCAGTTTGGCAGCCTCGAGAATCGTGGAGCCTTTTGGCGCTGTGACTTCGACACCGTCAATTGTCAAAGTAATGGTTTCATTTTCAGCCATGGGTCATGATCCTCCTTATCAATGTTTCGATACCGCGCCAAACTTACATACGGTCTCACAGGTACCGCACTTGACGCAGGCAGCCGAGTCGATGACGAGACTCGGGCGTTTATGGCCGGTCGGGGTATATTTGGATACGGAGATGGCGCCGGCCGGGCACTGACGCATGCACATGGTGCAGCCCATGCACTTCTCACGGTCGATTACATAGGTGAGGAGGTTGGTGCAGACACCGGCAGGGCAGTGTTTGTTCTGGATATGCTCAATATACTCGTCGCGGAAATAGCGGAGCGTGGAGAGAACCGGGTTCGGAGCCGTCTGACCGAGGCCGCAGAGCGAGTTGGTTTTGACAAAATAGGCGAGATTTTCCAGTTTTTCGAGGTCGTCCATGGTGCCGTCGCCGTTGGTAATCTTCTCAAGGATTTCCAGCATGCGCTTGGTGCCGAGACGGCAGGGCGTACATTTGCCGCAGGACTCATCAACCGTGAACTTCAGGAAGAACTTCGCGATATCGACCATGCAGGAGTCCTCGTCCATGACGATGAGTCCGCCGGATCCCATGATGGAACCGATTTCTGCGAGGTGCTCATAGTCCATGGGGACATCGAAATGCTCTTTCGGGATACATCCGCCGGACGGGCCGCCGGTCTGCGCCGCCTTGAACTTCTTGCCGTTCGGGATACCGCCGCCGACTTCTTCGACGATCTGACGGAGCGTGGTGCCCATCGGGACCTCAACGAGGCCGGTGTGCTTGATTTTGCCGCCGAGGGCGAAGACTTTGGTACCCTTGGATTTCTCGGTACCGATGCTGGCGAACCATTCGGGACCGTTATTGATGATCTGGGGAATGTTGGCCCAGGTCTCAACGTTGTTCAGGATGGAAGGTTTCTGGAACAGACCTTTGTTGGCCGGGAACGGAGGACGCGGACGCGGCTCACCGCGTTTGCCCTCAATGGAGGTCATAAGTGCTGTCTCTTCACCGCAGACAAATGCACCGGCGCCGAGGCGGATGTCGATATCGAAATCAAAGCCGGTGCCCATGATGTTCTTGCCGATGAGGCCGTAGTCCCTGGCCTGCTTGAGCGCGATATTCAGACGCTTGACCGCGATGGGGTACTCGGCACGGACATAGACATAGCCCTGATGCGAGCCAATCGTGTAGCCGGCAATTGCCATTGCCTCCAGAACAGAGTGGGGGTCGCCCTCGAGAACGGAGCGGTCCATGAATGCGCCCGGGTCGCCTTCATCGGCGTTGCAGCAGACATACTTGACATCATTCTGCGCCTGCTTGGCGAATTTCCATTTGAGGCCGGTCGGGAAACCTGCGCCGCCGCGCCCGCGGAGGCCGGAATCCAGAAGAGTCTGAATGACGTCGTCCGGCGTCATCGTGGTCAGGACTTTCTGCAGGGCGGTGTAGCCGTCCATTGCGAGATACTCGTCGATGTTCTCCGGGTCAATGACACCGCAGTTCCGCAGAGCGACGCGCTGCTGGATTTTGTAGAAACTGGTGTCGTCCAGCGAAGTGGTTTTTTCCTGGGTAACCTCGTCCTCGTGGACCAGGCGCTCGACAATACGGCCCTTCAGAAGATGTTCCTCGACGATTTCGGGGATGTCATCGACGGTGACGCGGCTGTAAAAGACATCACCGGGATAGATAACCATGATGGGACCGAGTTCGCAGAGACCGAAGCAGCCGGTCTGAACAATTTTAATCTCGTCCTCAAGGCCTTTTTTCTTCAGCTCTTCGGCAAGTGCTTCCTGGAGTTTCTGACTTCCGCTGGCCGTACATCCGGTACCGCCGCAGATCATAACATGAGCTCTATACATTTTTGCGCCTCCGTTTAAACATTGGAATACCCAATGGTATACTCTTTCACAATGTTGCCCTTCTCAAGATGCTCGGCGACAACGCGTTTCGCTTTTTCGGAGGTCATTTTTACATAGGTGGTCTTCTGATCTCCGTCGAAGACCTCGACGACGGGCTCATACTGGCAGATGCCGATGCAGCCGGTCTGTTCTACGCTGACCTTGCCCTGAAGGCCCTCTTTGTTGACTTCTTCGACAAAGGTGCTCAGGACTGGCCGTGCGCCAGCTGCAATTCCGCAGGTCGCCATGCCGACGACAACGCGGATCTGTCCTGCCTTCTCACGAAGTGCCATTTTCGCTTTTGTCTGCTCGCGGATAGCTGCAAGCTCCTGCAGGCTTTTCATTCTTATGATTCCTCCTTATTTAGGTCGTCATATTGTTCCTTCAAATAATCGTGAATCCAGGCGAGGACGGCCGGTTCGCTGACAGGGACTTCCGGTCCCAGCTGTTCGCGGACTTCCCGGAGATCGAGGTCGACTGACCTCCCGTCTTTGCCGTGGTGAAAAATAAAATTGATATTGGGGCTGCCCTGAATGAGGGTCATGAGAGTGGAGATCATGTCTCCGAGCGGCACACAGTCGATATGGTCTGTGTGGAAGACGGCGGTTACCGTCGTACCGTGGCCCTCAGCTGGCTCTTCGACCGAGTCAATCTGAAGCGACCCTCCGGTCATTTCCGCCGCCATTTTAAACAGCGGAACACCCATTCCGACCGGTCGGGTGGTCCGGGTGGTGTAGAACGGATCGGCAAGCTTCTGAACGGTCTCGGCGCTCATCCCCCGGCCGTTGTCCTTGATACGGATGGTCATGATGGGGCCGTCCTCGTCGATGAGGATTTCAATGAGATCGGCGCCGGCGGACACACTGTTCTCTGTGATATCCAGAATATAGAGGGAAAGTTCCTGCACAGCGGCCTCCTATCGTCTCATATGGCTGCGGAGCACCTCGAACACGGCCTCTGCAGGCGTTCCGTCGTCCGGAACCTCCATCGTAAACGCCGCCTGCTCCGGAATGGCTTCCGGGCGGTGGGCGTCAGAGCCGTACGTATAAAACAGGCCACGGAGATTCGGATACTGTTCCGTATAGGACGGGATGTTTCCAAAATCTCGAAACTCGGCAATGCCGAACGGCGGATCTGCCGGAAAGGTACCCAGTACTGCGATGATGCCGTTGGCGTCCCGGTCCACATGTGCGGGAAAACAGACGCCGCCGTGCCGCTCCACAAGCTCATAGGCCTCTGTCAGGCCCCAGCCGGTTGCGTTCGGAAGAAGATCGTCCTCTTCCCCCAGTACTTCATCGTCCGCATTCATACGGAGCTGATGCCCGAAATATTCCGGACGGTTTTTAATATGGACCCGTCTGCTCCAGACCTCTTTTTCAAAAGAGGCGGCTGCCTCATAGTTCAGAAACAGACAGACCATGTGGATTTCCTCGGCCGTCGTCAGTTCCATTCCGCAGAGCGGACTGATTCCGTATGCCTCACATGCCTCTGCGAACGCAGGGTCGTTGCGGACCGTGTTGTGGTCCGTCAGAGCTGCGACGTCTACACCGCTTAATCGAGAGAGGCCAGCCGCCGTCGCCGGCGTCATGGTGTCCTCCCCGCAGGGAGACAGGCAGGAGTGCATGTGGAGATCACACGCTACGGTCCTCATAACAGGCCAGCGATTTCTCCGGCGAGGGTGAAGACGTCTTTCTTTGAGCTCAGAAGGTTGACCTCCCGGCTGTTGGCGAGTTCCACCACCTCTTCGGGTACTTCGCTCCCCTCTGCCACAATGATGCAGCACATGTCGAGAAGAACCGCAACTGCGACAATATTCCGGTTGTTCATTATGGTCAGCCAGGCACAGCCCTGCTCGGCGTTTCCCATAACCCAGCTGGGCATGTCGCCGGCGTAGCCGCTCTCCACCTCCCGGTCGGGATTCGGCATAGCCAGAACATTCAGGTGCAGCCGATCGGCCATCTCTGATACCGTCATTCCCCGTTCTCCTTTCGGTGCTCCTCATTGAGGTTTTCTCTCATTTGAACGACACACTGGTCCTCGGTCACAAGCCCTCGGACCACGTCTTCCGCGAACGCGCGGCACGTTGGTGCACCGCAGGACCCGCAGTCCAGCTCCGGAAGCCGCTCCAGAATTTTCTGAATTTCAATGCGCTTCTGAAATGCCTTCTTCATGTCGGTATCCAGCGCAGCGGGCGGCGTGTAGGTGAGTTCCTCGTCTGTGAAGAACCCGTCCGGGATTTCGTCCGAGACATCATCCTCCTCGAAGTCCCAGTTGACGGAGAGCGGGAGCCCCTTCTCCAGATGGAGCAGACGCGCTTTGGCGATATAGGGGTTTTCCATAGCCATAACGCCGCCCACGCAGCCGCCATTGCAGGCATCGAGTTCAATAAAGTCAAGGTCCGGCAGTGTGTCGTTGTCCATGTTTTCCAGTACGTCTATGACATTTTCAATGCCATCTGCGGCGAGGAAGCGGTGCTTGGAGAGCGCCCTTGCCTCTCCGCCGGCCCCGGCCCAGCGGATTCCAATGCGTCCGGTTCTCGACAGAAGCGGGGGAATTTCTTTGGGCTTCATCTTGGTGACGATCTTCAGGTAGAGTTCACTCATGCTGAAGACGCCGTCCACAAGTTTCCGTCCCTGTTCCGCCTCATTCTGGAGGTAACTTACTTTTGCAGGGCATGGAGCGATAAAGAAGATGCCGATGTCCTCATCGGAGAGCTCCGGGTGTTTCATCTTCGCCTCGCGGCGGGCCAGTTTGGCCGCGATGTCCACCGGCGGAAGCATCGGCATGACATTTTCGATAAAGTCCGGATAGCGGATACTGATGAGCCGCGCGATGACCGGACAGGCTGAGCTGATGATCGGTTTCGGCACATCTTTTCGTTTGATATACCGCTTGGAATATCCGGAAACAATTTCTGCCGCCCTGGCCACTTCAAAGACGTCGTCAAACCCGATGTCCAGCAGTGCTTTAAGGACATAGTTGATATTGTTCAGGTGGTCAAACTGTCCATAAAACGCCGGCGCCGGCATAGCCACTTTATATTTGAACCCGTTCATCATGGAGAGCGGGTCGCTGACCGCTTTCTTTGCCCGATACGGACATTTGCGGATACATTCGCCGCAGTCGACGCAGCTCTCAGAACTGATGACTGCGTGGCCGTCGCGGATGCGGATGGCCTCTGTGGGACAGCGCTTCAGGCAGTTTGTACAGCCCTTGCATTTTTCCACTGCCAGTGTGACAGAATGTTTATAGTTTCCCATGTTATACCAGTATTTTCATTCTAACGGTCGTTCCGACGCCGACGGTGGAGTCGATTTCAATTTCGTCGGAATTTTTTTTCATATTGGGCAGGCCCATACCGGCTCCGAATCCGATATTCCGCACCTCTTCCGGTGCAGTGGAATAACCCGCTTTCATGGCGAGGTCGATGTCCGGAATACCGGGGCCGTGGTCAGCCAGTGTAATTTCCAGGTGATCCGGGTAAATGAGGACCGTAGCCTCTCCGCCGCCTGCATGTATGACCATGTTGATTTCGCCTTCATACATGGCGATAGATGTGCGGCGAATGAAATTGCTGGGAAAACCCAGCGTCCGCAGCTCCTTCTTGAGCTGCATGGAGGCGTCTCCGGCGGCGGCAAAATTGGTGCCGTCAACCTCATAGACCAGCTTAATAGGCTCAGACATAGTGATGACCTGTCGGATTCATTCCATTGACATAGAGCCGACCGCTGGACTCATAGAGAGTGAGGTCCGTGCGGAGGATACATACATCGTTTTCCTTCGCAATAGCAATCATATTCGGCGTCGGCGTCTTGCCGCGCACCATAACGACACATTCCATGTTCATCATTGCCGCAGTTCGGATGACCTGCTCGTTTACCAAACCGGTCATCAGGACACCCTGGTCCTGTACATAGGCGAGCACTTCGCTCATCATGTCACTGCCGAATGCATTGCCGACCTCCGCGTCCAGGAGATCTTCTCCGGTCTCTACTGTGGCTTCCAGAAGGTCTTTCACTTCCCGTAATTTCAAGCCTGTTCACACCTTTCCTGAACCTTGCCTCTGCTCAATATTTTGCAAGGATTTCTTCTACCTGTTCCGGCGTCATGCGTCCGTATACATCATCATTGATGACCATTACCGGTGCAAGACCGCACGCGCCGACGCAGCGGCAGGATTCCAGTGAGAACTTGCGATCTTCTGTACATTCGCCCTCATCGATGCCAAGGGTTTCGGAGATCTTATCGTATACAGCCTGCGAACCTTTTACATAACATGCGGTTCCAAGACATACGGAGATCTGATTTTCACCCTTCGGATACAGTGCAAACTGCGCATAGAAGGTCGAGATGCCATAGATTTTTTCCAACGGCTCACCGGTCGCATCGGAAATCATGGTCTGAACCTCAATGGGCAGATACCCGTAGATTTCCTGCGCTTTCTGCAGGATGGGCATCAGTGCACCCGGCGTCTCCCGGTTGGCCTCGATAAAGTCCCGGAGTTCCTTCTCCTGCTCTTTCGTGCCGGCAAACGCAACTTTGTTTTTGGTTGCCATAAGTTGTTACCTCCATTCGTGTAAATTCCATATATACACCCAAAGTACAGCTATAGTATACAACACTTTTCTGGTTAATTTTAATAAAAATTTTCTTGTTAATATTATCACATTGTGCACAATAATAATATTGTGACAAACTTTTTGCGAAAAGCACGGGAATTTCCCGTAACGCACGTTCAAAAAATAACGCAGTCCGGCCGTTTCGTCAGAATGCCACAACTGCTTGTAGATTCTCAAATCATTTCTTCTATTTTGCCGCAAATTGTGGAAATTCTACTATTTTTTCCGTTAATAATTTAATAATTTTGACACCATGCCATTACCGCACAAAAAAGGCACACAGTCCGGGAGTTGTCCGCAGACTGTGTGTCTCTGATTTTAGAAATAATAATGTTCGCCGATCGATCAGACGAGCTCGATGATGCACATCTCTGCTGCATCGCCGCGGCGCGGGCCGGTCTTGATGATCCGCGTGTAGCCGCCGTTGACGTCCGCATACTTCGGTGCAATTTCATCGAAAAGCTTCTTGACAACGTCCTCTTTGGTAACGTAGCCTAGAACCTGTCTCTTTGCGCTGAGATCGCCCTTCTTTGCGATGGTGATCATTTTCTCCGCCATAGCGCGGACTTCCTTGGCGCGGGTGACCGTTGTCTCAATCTTGCCATTTTCAAACAGATAGGTAACCATTGCACGAAGCATTGCTTTGCGGTGATCACTTGCTCTGCCCAGTTTTCTAGTGCCTGGCATGAAAATCACTCCTTTTGTTATTCGTCATCTTTACGGAGAGAGAATCCGAGGGAATCCAGTTTCGCAACGACTTCGTCAAGAGATTTCTTACCAAGGTTACGGACTTTCATCATGTCTTCTTCCGATTTGTTGGTCAAATCCTCTACTGTATTGATGCCTGCTCTCTTTAAGCAGTTAAAGGAACGAACAGACAGATCAAGCTCTTCAATGGTCATCTCCAGAGCTTTCTCGCGGGAGTCGTCATCCTTCTCTACGAGAACGTCCGTCATATACTCATTCTCAGACAAGTCGATAAACAACTTGAGGTGATCGTTGAGGATCTTGGCAGCAAGCGATACCGCCTCTTTTGCAGAGATCGTACCGTTTGTCCACACTTCAAGGACCAGTTTGTCATAGTCGATCCGCTGACCGACACGTGTGTTCTCTACAGTAAAATTGACCTTGTTTACAGGTGAATAGATAGAATCAATTGCAATGACACCGATCGGCGGTTCAAGCTCCTGCTTGTTTCTCTCGGAAGAAACATAACCGCGGCCGTTGTCAACCGTCATTTCCATCGTGAGCTTCGCATCTTTGTCAAGGGTGGCAATATGCAGTTCAGGGTTGAAAATTTCAATCTCGGAGTCGCCTTTAATGTCACCGGCAGTTACTTCGCCTTCCCCGGATGCATCGATATAGACCGTCTTCGGTCCATCGCCGTTGATCTTGATGATCACGCTCTTGAGGTTCAGAACGATCTCAGTTACGTCTTCTTTGACGCCCGGAATCGTGGAAAACTCGTGAAGAACGCCGTCGATTTTGACAGATTTGATGGCATAGCCCGGCAGGGAAGAGAGAAGCACACGGCGCATGCTGTTGCCGAGTGTCGTGCCGAATCCTCTTTCCAGCGGTTCCAGAGTGAACTTGCCATAAGTATTGTCATCATCTGGGCAGTAGACTTCAATATTGGGCTTCTCAATACCGATCATTCAAAACCCTCCTTAAAGTTTAAATATGTCGGGGTTACGTGACATTAATTATTTGGAGTAGTACTCAACGATGAGGTGTTCAGCGACATCGAAGTCTACATCGTCACGGGTGGGCATACGAAGAACGGTTCCCTTGAGCGCATTCTTGTCACGCTCGAGCCACTCCGGAATGTTGACGACCGGAGCATCTTCACCGGTAAGGCGGGAGAAAATCGGAGAGGAAAGGGACTTCTCTTTGACCGCGATCTCCATACCCGGTTTTACCTGGAAGGAAGGAATATTTACTTTCTTGCCGTCAACTGTAAAGTGACCATGGTTGACAAGCTGACGGGCCTGACGGCGGGTAGAAGCGAAGCCGAGATGATAGACGACGTTGTCCAGACGGCGCTCGCAGAGAACAAGGAGGTTCTCACCGGTCTTACCGGTCTCTTTCGCAGCTTTCTCATAGTAAGAAGCAAACTGCTTCTCCTGGATGCCATAGATAAACTTTACTTTCTGCTTCTCGTTGAGCTGAAGAGCATACTCGGACTGCTTTCTTCTCATGTTGCCCTTCGGGTTACGGCGGGTCTCTTTCTTGTTGTAACCAAGGGTGGCAGGAGAAACATTGAGAGCCTTTGCGCGTTTTGCGACAGGCTGATTATTTTTTGCCATAGTACAGGATCCTCCTTAACAATCAGACACGTCTTCTCTTAGGCGGGCGGCAGCCGTTGTGCGGAATCGGAGTGACATCCTTGATGGAGTTGACTTCGAGGCCGGCGGTCTGCAGTGCACGGATTGCGGATTCACGTCCGGCACCCGGGCCCTTGACATAGACTTCGACGGTCTTCATACCATGATCGATGGCAATCTTTGCGGCGGTTTCAGCGGCATTCTGTGCAGCGAACGGAGTCGATTTCTTAGAACCGCGGAAGCCGAGCTCGCCGGCGCTGGCCCAGGATACGGCGTTGCCCTGAAGGTCAGTGATCGTTACGATGGTGTTGTTGAAGGTGGACTGAATATGAGCAGAACCGTGTTCAACCGTCTTGCGGTCGCGGCGTCTGCGGGTAGCTGCGGTCTTCTTAGAACCTTTGTTTGCCAAAACTTATCCCCCCTGATTATTTCTTCTTGTTAGCGATCGTTTTCTTCGGACCTTTGCGGGTACGGGCATTGTTCTTGGAATTCTGTCCTCTTACCGGAAGGCCTTTTCTGTGACGGGTACCGCGATAGGAACCGATCTCGATCAGTCTCTTGATGTCGAATGCGGTCTCACGGCGGAGATCACCCTCGACCTTTACGTTTTTATCGATATAGTCACGAAGCTTTGCGACATCTTCCTCGGTCAGGTCTCTGACGCGGGTGTCCGGGTTTACGCCGGTGGCATTGATGATGTCGTCTGCGGTTTTCTTGCCGATACCGTAGATATAAGTGAGTGCGATTTCGATTCTCTTATCTCTCGGCAGATCGACGCCTGAAATACGGGCCATGATTGCACCTCCAAAAAATTCGGGTCTTTACAGGGACAATTAGCCCTGGCGCTGTTTGTGCTTCGGGTTTTCACAGATGACCATGACTTTACCCTTGCGCTTAATAATCTTGCATTTCTCGCACATCTTTTTGACAGAAGGTCTGACTTTCATTGTGTGTTACCTCCCAGCTGTAAATAAAACTGTATTGTGCTTATTTGGATCGCCATGTAATGCGGCCGCGGGTAAGGTCATATGGCGACATCTCGACCGTTACCTTGTCGCCCGGCAGGATGCGGATGAAGTTCATCCGGAGTTTGCCGGAAATATGGGCCAGAATCTGGTGACCGTTCTCCAGCTCAACCTTGAACATGGTGTTCGGAAGAGCTTCTACTACGGTACCTTCGACTTCGATCATATCCTCTTTCGACATGTTTTTTCCTCTCCTTATAAGGTTCTGCCCCAGGTCAGGATTTCGGGGCCGTTGTCGGTAATAGCTATGGTGTTTTCATAGTGGGCAGCGGCTTTTCCGTCTGCCGTCTTTACTGTCCAACCGTCCGGCATCTGTTTGATCTTGGGAGAGCCCTGCGTGATCATCGGCTCAATCGCAATGACCATGCCGGGGAGAAGACGAATGCCCCGGCCGGCTTTTCCGTAGTTCGGAACGCCGGGATCTTCATGAAGTTTCGTGCCAACGCCGTGTCCTTCGTATTCGCGGACGACGCCGAAGCCCCTGCTCTCGCAGTACTCCTGCACCGCATGCCCAATGTCGCCGATTCGGTTTCCGGGCACTGCCGCATCTATGCCGACCATAAGAGATTCCCGTGTGGTATCACACAGCCGCTGCACCTCGGGATCTACATTGCCGACCAGGAAAGTATAAGCGTTGTCACCGTTGTATCCGTCATAGCTGGCGCCGAGATCGACGGAAACAATGTCTCCGTCTTTCAGGATCGTTTTCTTGCTCGGGATACCGTGGATGATCTCGTCATTCACAGAGATGCATGCTGTAGCCGGAAATCCGTACAGACCCAGGAAGTTCGGTTCGGCCCCCTGTGCCTTGATGTACTTGTAGGCGACCTGGTCCAGTTCCCAGGTGGAAACTCCAGGTTTGACCGCCTCTCCGACTCTTCTCAGTGCGTCCGCTGAAATTCGGTTTGCTACACGCATTTTTTCCAGCTCTTCACTGGTCTTCAGCACGATCATGTGTTACTCCTCCAGAGCTGCTTTTACGCGCTCTGCAATTTCAGATACGCTGCCCACGCCGTCGACAACGGCGAGAGAGCCGCGTTTATTGTAAAAATCTTTGAGCGGTTCGGTCTGGGTGTGATAGACATTCAGACGATCCGCTACCGTCTCCGGTGCGTCATCTTTCCGCTGAACCAGCTCAGCGCCGCAGCGGTCACAGATGCCGTCAACCTTCGGCTTCTTGGTGACAAGATGATAGGTAGAGCCGCATTTCGGGCAGACGCGCCGTCCGGACATGCGCTCTTTGATAGCCTCGTCGGGTACTTCGATGTCAACGACCTTGTCGATCTTGACTCCCATATCCTCCAGAGCCTCTGCCTGGGGAATGGTGCGCGGGAAGCCGTCCAGAATGAAGCCGCCCTTGCAGTCATCTTTGGCAAGGCGCTCCTGGATGATGCCGATGACGACATCGTCCGGAACAAGTTTGCCGGCCTCGATATAGGTCTTGGCCTTAATGCCCATCTCAGTGCCATTGGAAAGTGCTTCGCGAATGATATTACCAGT
The DNA here is from genome assembly GCA_900542575.1 of uncultured Oscillospiraceae bacterium. Taxonomy (GTDB): domain Bacteria; phylum Bacillota; class Clostridia; order Oscillospirales; family Acutalibacteraceae; genus RUG420. The sequence goes on along the minus strand of UQOE01000004.1, from coordinate 71,106 downwards.
GGAGACGGTCGGAATGCCGTAGGCATCGGCGACGCGCTCAGCCTGGGTGCCTTTGCCGGCGCCCGGTGCTCCAAGGAAAATAATGTTCATTTCACAACGTTCCTTTCAGGATCAGTCAAGGAAACCCTTATAGTGGCGTACCATAAGCTGGGATTCCAGCTGACGTACCGTCTCGAGGGCTACACCTACTACGATGATAACAGAAGTACCGCCAAGTGCAATGTTCATCTGGCTGCCGGTTGCTCTCGTAATCTGAGTGAAGATGATCGGGAGAATGGCGACAACACTGATAAACAGCGAACCCAGGAAAGTAATTCTGGAAAGTTCTCTCTGAATGTAATCCGAAGTCGGTTTGCCGGGGCGGATGCCCGGGATGGAGCCGTTGTTTCTGCGGAGGGTGTTCGCCATTTCTACCGGGTTGTACTGAATGGTACTGTAGAAATAGCCGAAGAACATGATCAGCAGGAAGTACAGAATTCCATAGAACCAGCTCTGGGAATCAAACAGATTGAAGAAGGTCTTCGCACCGTGGCCGGGATTCTTGATGAACATCTCGATCGTCGGCGGAAGAGAGAGAATGGAGCTTGCGAAGATGATGGCCATAACGCCGGAGATGTTGACCTTGATGGGAAGGTTCGTGCTCTGGCCGCCGTACATCTTGCGTCCAACGACACGTTTTGCATAGACAACCGGGATTCTTCTCTCGGAGTTGTCGAGCCAAACGATAAATACAATCATGCCTGCCATAAGGACATAGGCAATCGGAACAAATGCGTAATAGAGTCCGCCTCTCTTGAACTGCTCATGGAAGATCATGACGTCGTTCGGGAAACGGGATACGATACCGGCGAAAAGAAGAATGGAGATACCGTTGCCGATACCCTTCTCATTGACTTCCTCACCCATCCACATAAGGAGGGTGGAACCGGCCGTCAGGGAAAGAATAATAACCAGCGCCTGAAGGACCGCGGAAAATCCGGTAAACTGTGCGCCGTTCGCATCAACCGTGAGATAGCCGTAGCTTCTCAGATATACATAGTATGCGGAGGACTGAAGAAGGGCCAGGACAATTGCAACGATTCGTGTAATGACCTGCAGTTTTTTCCGTCCCGCGTCGCCCTCTTTGGTCATTCGCTCCAGAGCCGGAATAGCGACAGTCAGGAGCTGAATGATGATGGACGAGTTGATGTATGGGGTGATGGACATTGCAAACAGGGTGCCGTACTGGAATGCGTCACCAGTCATCATGTTCAGATAGTTCATAAAGTTGCTTGCCGATGTGGTGTCGGAGATAATACCCATGGAAGCATCGGTGAACGGAACACTGATGGCTGCACCGATCCGGAACAGAAGAATGATAAATGCCGTGAAGAAAATCTTCTTCCGGATTTCCGGTGTCTTAAACGCATTGACGAGCGTCTGCAGCATGTCAGACCACCTCGACCTTTCCGCCGGCAGCTTCGATCTTCTCCTTCGCTGCCTTTGAATAAGCGTTAACTTTTACATTGAGTTTCTTGGTGAGAGTGCCGTTGCCAAGAACCTTGACACCGTCTTTCTCTTTCTTGATGAGACCGGCATTGATGAGTGCCTGAGCATCCACGTCTGCACCGTCCTCAAATTTCGCCTCGAGATCGGAGACATTTACGGTGACGATCTCTTTTGCGAAGATATTGTTGAAGCCTCTCTTCGGGAGTCTTCTCTGAAGGGGCATCTGGCCGCCTTCAAACCCGAACCGTCTGCTATAACCAGATCTGGCTTTCTGACCTTTCTGGCCCTTGCCTGCGGTCTTGCCCTGGCCGGAAGCAGTGCCTCGGCCGATCCGCTTAACCGCGCGCTTGGAACCCTCGTTCGGTTTCAGCTCGTTAAGTTTCATTATTGCACCTCCTACCGTTACGCGTCAGTGACCTCTAAGAGGTGACCGATCTTTTTGATCTTACCCTGCGTCTGAGGGTTGTTCGGCTGCGTGGAGACGTCGCCGATCTTAAAAAGACCAAGTGCGTGAGCGGTGGCAATCTGGTCTTTCTTGCTGCCGATCAGGCTTTTGACAAGCTTGACCTGTACATTACTGTTCGCCATAGTTATCCGCTCCTCCTTAATCTAAGATTTCCTTGGCAGACTTGCCACGGACCTCTGCAACCTCGTCAACGTTGCGAAGCTTGGACAGACCGTCGATGGTCGCTCTGACGACATTGCACGGATTGTTGGAACGAAGTGCCTTGGAACGAATGTCCTTGATGCCGACCGTCTCAACAACGGCACGGACCGGACCGCCGGCGATAACGCCGGTACCAGGAGCAGCGGGCTTCAGGAGAACAACGCCTGCGCCGTATTTGCCGATAACCTCGTGCGGGATCGTGGATCCTTTGAGGGAAACCTGGATGAGATTTTTCTTAGCGTCCTCAATTCCCTTGCGGATGGCATCCGGAACCTCGCCGGATTTGCCAAGGCCGAAGCCTACGAGTCCTTTGCCGTCACCGACGACGACAAGAGCAGCGAATTTGTAGATACGGCCGCCTTTTACTGTCTTAGATACACGGTTGATCGTGATGACACGCTCGTCGAGCTCTAAGTTCGATGCATCAATCTTAGCCAAAAGTACTCCTCCTCTGCTTAGAATTCGAGTCCGCCTTCACGGGCTCCGTCTGCAAGTTCTGCGACACGGCCCTGGTATACATAACCGCCGCGGTCGAAGACGACTTCTTTAATGTTTTTCTCAGCTGCACGCTGGGCGAGAATCTTGCCGACCTCGCGTGCGGCCTCTTTGTTTCCGCCGTACTCGGTGAAGCTCTTCTCGGTGGTGGAGGCGGAGACGAGGGTCTTGCCGTCTACATCGTCGATGATCTGAGCATAGATGTTGTTGAGTGAGCGGTAAACGCTGAGACGCGGACGGCTTGCAGTGCCAGTGATTTTTCCGCGAACTCTCTTATGACGTTTAAGACGAGCTTTGTTGCTGTCTGGCTTACTAACCATTCGAATTCACTCCTTCTATTATTTACCGCCCTTACCGGCTTTGCCTTCCTTACGGCGGATGTGTTCGTCAGCATACTTGATGCCCTTGCCCTTATACGGCTCCGGCGGACGCTTTTTGCGGATTTCCGCAGCGTATTGGCCGACAAGCTGTTTGTCCGGGCCGGAAACAACGATGTGGGCCGGATCCGGGACATCGATGGTGATGCCTTCCGGGGTCTCCATGTTGACAAGATGGGAATAACCAATGGTGAGTTCCAGGTTATTGCCTTTCTTGACAGCACGATAGCCGACGCCGTTGACCTCAAGAGTCTTGCTGAAGCCATTGGTGACACCCTCAACCATGTTGTGGATCAGAGAACGGGTGAGACCATGGAGTGCTCTGTTTTCTTTCTCATCGTTCGGGCGGGTAACTTTGATTTCGTTGCCCTCAACCGCTACGGTCATGTTCGGATGAACTGTCTGCGTAAGGGTGCCCTTCGGGCCTTTTACGGTAACAGTATTTCCGTCAACCTTAACTTCAACGCCTGCCGGAATTTCGACGGGCTTTTTGCCGATACGTGACATTTACTGTTCCTCCTTACCAAACAAATGCGAGAACCTCGCCGCCGACATTGGCTTTGCGGGCCTCTTTATCAGTCATGACACCCTTCGGGGTGGAGAGGATGGCAATTCCAAGGCCGTTCATGACCTTCGGCATATCCTCGCAGCTCGTGTAAATACGGAGGCCAGGCTTGGACACTCTGCGGAGACCAGTGATGACCTGAGATTTATTCGGGCCGTATTTCAGGGTAATGGTGATGACACCCTGTTTGCCGTCATCGGTAACGGCGTAATCTTTAACGTATCCCTCGTCTACAAGAATCTGAGCAATGGCTTTCTTCATGTTGGATGCGGGGATCTCTACTGTATCGTGTTTTGCTGAATTTGCATTACGAATTCTGGTGAGCATATCTGCTACGGAATCAGTGATCTGCATTTTCTAACCCTCCCTTGTGCTATTGCTCAAATTTACCAGCTTGCTTTTTTGACACCCGGGATCTGACCCTTGTGGGCAAGCTCTCTGAAGCAGACACGGCAGACACCGTATTTACGAAGATAAGCGTGCGGTCTGCCGCAGATCTGGCATCTGTTGTGCTGTCTGGTGGAATATTTCGCCGGCTTTGCAGCCTTCACTTTCATAGATGTTTTAGCCACGATTCAATCCTCCTTATTTCGAAAACGGAGCACCCATGAGGGTAAGCAGCTCTTTTGCCTCTTCATCGGTGTTTGCAGTGGTGATGAAGGTGATGTCCATGCCGCGGACTGCATCGACTTTATCGAAGTCGATCTCCGGGAAGATCAGCTGCTCTTTGACGCCCATGGAGTAGTTGCCTCTGCCGTCAAAGGAGTTGGGGTTGATGCCACGGAAGTCGCGGACACGCGGAAGTGCGAGGTTGAAGAAACGATCCAGGAACTCGTACATTCTGTCGCCGCGAAGGGTGACTTTTGCGCCGATGGCCTGTCCCTCACGAACCTTGAAGTTCGCGACAGATTTCTTAGCCTTGCAGACAACCGGCTTCTGGCCGGTGATGGTTGCAAGATCGCTCATTACGGAGTCAATGACCTTGGAGTTGTCTTTTGCCTCACCGCAAGCGCAGTTGACAACGATCTTGTCGAGCTTCGGGATCTGCATAACACTCTTGTAGCCGAACTTCTTCATAAGAGCAGGAGCGACCTCGTCGTTGTAATAGGTTTTCATTCTAGCTGCCATAACTAACGGTCCCTCCTTTATTCAAACTGTGCGCCGCACTTTTTGCAGACGCGCACTTTCAGGCCGTCCTCGTCGACTGCATGACCGACGCGGGTGGGCTCACCACACTTCGGGCAGACGAGCTGAACTTTGTCAGCATAGAGAGCGGACTCGGCCTTGACCAGGCCGCCAACCTCGCCCATGCGGGTGGGTTTTACGTGTTTGGTGATGATGTTGATGCCCTCAACAATGACCTTGCCTTCAGCAGGAGAAACGCCAAGAACTTTTCCCTTCTGTCCGCGATATTTGCCATTGATGACGATGACTTCGTCGCCAGTCTTTACGTGAACTTTATTCATTCTGAAACGCACCTCCTGTTAAAGTACTTCCGGAGCAAGGGAGAGGATCTTGGTAAAGCCGCTTCCTCTGAGCTCTCTTGCTACAGGCCCGAAAATACGGGTGCCTCTCGGGCTCTTATCATCTTTAATGAGAACGGCTGCATTCTCGTCGAAACGAATGTACGTTCCGTCGTCGCGGCGAACACCGCTGACCGTTCTGACTACGACTGCTTTCACTACATCGCCTTTTTTTACGGCTCCGCCGGGCGTTGCTTTTTTGACAGAAGCAACGATGACGTCTCCGATATTAGCGTATCTCCTACCGGTACCGCCCAGTACACGGATGCACATGATTTCTTTTGCACCTGAGTTGTCGGCAACCTTGAGGAGTGTCTGCTGCTGAACCACAGTGAATACCTCCCTTACTGAGCCTTCTCAATGATTTTAACGACGCGCCATCTCTTGTCTTTGGAGATCGGGCGGGTCTCCATCAGAAGAACCTTATCGCCGACATGGCACTCATTGTTTTCGTCGTGAGCTTTATATTTAACCGTGCGATTTACAATTTTCTTGTAAAGCGGATGTTTCACTCTGTCCTTAACTTCGACGACTACGGTCTTGTCCATCTTATCGGAAGATACGACGCCGACCTGCGTCTTTCTGAGATTTCTTTCCGTCATGCTTTAAACCATCCTTCCTTATGCGTCCTTGCCGGCAAGCTCGACGTCGCGCTGAATGGTTTTGATTCGAGCGATGTCCTTCTTTACGGCTTTGATGCGGGTCGGGTTCTCAAGCTGGTTGACAGCCTGCTGAAAACGCAGTTTAAAAAGTTCGTCCTTGAGTTCAAGAAGCTTTGCGTCAAGTTCAGCGGCGGACAGTTCTCTGAGTTCCTGAGCTTTCATTACTGTTCAGCCTCCTCTTTTTTGACAAACTTGGTTTTGATCGGAAGTTTGTTGGCAGCGAGACGCAGAGCCTCACGGGCAAGATCCTCCGGTACACCGGCAATCTCAAACATAACACGGCCCGGTTTTACAACGGCAACCCAGTACTCCGGGGCGCCTTTACCTTTACCCATTCGAGTCTCAAGAGGCTTTCTGGTAACCGGTTTGTCCGGGAAAATTTTGATCCATACCTGGCCGCCGCGCTTGATGTAACGGGTCATGGCGATACGGGCTGCCTCAATCTGGTTTGCAGTGATTCTGCCGGGTTCCAGGGCCTGAATACCGTAATCACCGTAAGTGACGGTGTTGCCGCGGGTTGCTTTGCCCTTCATACGTCCCTTCTGGACCTTTCTGTGTTTTACTCTCTTCGGCATTAACATTATTCAGCTCCCCCTTCCCTTCTGGAGTTGCGGCGATTGCCGCCATTGCGGCCGCCGTTTCTGCGGTTTCCGTTTCTTCTGTCGCGGTGGTCGCGGTTTCTGCTGCGGTCTCTGGTGTTGGTGTCTACCGCGTTTTTGCCCTGAAGGACTTCGCCGTTGTAGATCCAGACTTTAACACCGATGCGGCCGTAAGTGGTAGCAGCCTCGGTGAAACCGTAGTCGATGTCAGCACGGATGGTCTGAAGCGGGATGGTGCCCTCATGATAGCTCTCTTTACGGGCAATTTCTGCACCGCCAAGACGGCCGGAGACCATAATCTTAATACCTTTTGCACCAAAGCGCATAGTGTTGCCGATGGCCTTCTTCAGTGCACGTCTGTAGGAGACACGTCTCTCGAGCTGACCTGCGATATTCTCAGCGACAAGCTGTGCATTGAGGTCGGGGTTCTTGATTTCTACGATGTTGAGGTAGACAGGCTTGCCGGTCTTCTTTTCGAGAACCGCTTTGAGCTTGTCGATCTCAGAACCGCCGCGGCCGATGACGATGCCCGGCTTTGCGCAGTAAATGTTAATGCGGATGCGCTTTGCATCGCGCTCAATTTCAACCTTCGGTACTCCGGCAGGTTTCAGGGTATCAAGCAGGAACTTTCTGAGCTGATAGTCCTCAAGGAGGTTTTTGCTGAAGTCCTTATCATTGGCATACCAGCGGGATTCCCAGTCTTTGATGACGCCGATGCGGAGTCCGGTCGGGTTAACTTTCTGTCCCATTGTCTAATTCCCTCCTTATTCTGCTTCTTTGAGCACGATCGTGATATGAGACGTCTTTTTCTTGATGCCATATGCACGGCCCTGTGCTCTCGGTCTGATTCTCTTAAGAGTCGGACCCTGGTTTACGTAGCACTCGGCAACGTAAAGATTGGAGGTATCCATATCTTTCTGCTCGGCGTTTGCCATGGCAGATTTGAGAACTTTCTCAAGAACTTCTGTCGCAGCCTTCGGAGTGTTTTTCAGAATACCCATGGCTTTGTCGACAGGCTGATTGCGGATGAGGTCCAGAATGATCTGAACTTTCCGCGGAGCAATTCTTACGAATGTTGCCTTTGCGGTTGCTTCCATGTCTTACACACTCCTCTCTTATACAGTCGTCTTGGAACCGGAATGGCCCCGGAAGGTTCTGGTCGGTGCGAACTCGCCGAGTTTGTGACCAACCATGTCCTCCGTAACATATACCGGAACATGTTTGCGGCCATCGTGAACTGCGAAGGTATGACCAACGAAATCAGGGAAGATGGTGGAAGAACGGCTCCAGGTCTTAATAACGGTCTTCTCGCCGCGCTCATTCATCTGCTGAACTCTCTCGAGCAGTTTGGGCTGCACGTAAGGGCCTTTTTTAGTACTTCTACTCATGATGCATAACTCCTTTCACGATTATTTGCCGTTGCGACGTCTTACGATCATCTTATCGGACTTCTTGTTGTGCTTTCTGGTCTTATAGCCAAGAGCAGGTTTGCCCCAGGGGGTGCAGGGACCCGGGCGGCCGACAGGAGCCTTACCTTCACCACCGCCGTGCGGATGGTCGTTCGGGTTCATGACGGAACCGCGGACCGTCGGGCGGATGCCCATGTGACGGGTGCGGCCGGCTTTACCGACTTTAACATTGGCGTGGTCGACGTTGCCGACCTGGCCGATGGAAGCGATGCACTCGGCGGGAACGTTGCGGAGCTCGCCGGACGGCATACGAAGGAGAGCGAGACCGTTCTCTTTTGCCATGAGCTGAGCTGCAATGCCGGCTGCTCTTGCAAGCTGACCGCCGCGGCCCGGATAGAGCTCAATGTTGTGGACGAAGGTACCAACGGGGATGTTGGCAAGCGGAAGAGCGTTGCCGGGTTTGATATCAGCGTCCGGACCAGCCTCAACTACGTCGCCGACCTTCAGGCCGATGGGAGCGAGGATGTAAGCCTTTACGCCGTCCTCATACTGGATGAGTGCGATGTTGGCAGAACGGTTCGGGTCGTATTCAAGGGTTTTTACCGTTGCAGGACCGGTCTTGGTTCTCTTGAAGTCAATGACACGGTACTTGACGCGGTTTCCGCCGCCGCGGTGGCGGACGGTGATGCGGCCGTAGTTGTTGCGGCCGGCCGATTTATTCTTGGACTCAAGGAGGCTTTTTTCAGGAGCGACCTTGGAGAGCTCAGAATAATCGAGAACAGAAGTATTTCTTGTGCCGTTGGTAGTCGGCTTGATAACTTTAATCGACATTCTAGTTTTCACTCCTCTAAGCGGCTTCGCGGAGCTGTCGACGCTCCATACATTACCGCATAGTTTTCAGTGGGTAGCTTCTTACATCATATCGTCGAAGAACTCGATGGTCTTCGAGTCTTCGGTGAGAGTGACGATGGCTTTCTTCCAAGCCGGAGTGGTGCCGACGAAGCGGCCCTGGCGGCGCTCACGGCCGCGGCAGTTCATGGTGTTGACTTTTGCAACCTCAACGCCGAACAGCTCTTCAACAGCGCGTTTGATGTCAATTTTGGTGGCATCCTTTGCAACTTTGAAGGTGTATTTCTTGAGAGCAGTTGCGCCCATACTCTCCTCGGTGATGATGGGGCGGAGGATTACATCCTGTGCGGTTTTCATGCAAATACCTCCTCAATCTTAGCGACGGCGTCCTTCAGGACGACGACCTTGTCAGCATTGACGATGTCATAGACGCTCATGGCGTTGACCGGAGCGACCTTGACGCCGGCAATATTTCTTGCGCTCTTATAGATGACCTCGTCCTTCTCAGGAGTGATGACGAGGGTCTTCTTTGCGCTGCCCAGTGCGTCGAGCACTTTCTTGGCCTCTTTGGTCTTGATCTCAGAGAGAGCAAAATCGTCGAGAACCTGGAAGGCGTCATTTGCGACTTTGTCGGAAAGGACGGACTTCATGGCGAGCTTTTTCACTTTCTTATTGACGTCGAAACCATAGGTGCGGGGCTTCGGGCCAAGGGCGATTCCGCCGTGTCTCCACTGCGGTGCGCGGATAGAACCCTGTCTTGCATGACCGGTTCCCTTCTGTCTCCACGGCTTTCTTCCGCCGCCGGCAACCTCGGAGCGAGTGAGAGTGGACTGAGTACCCTGACGCTGATTGGCGAGGTAGTTGACAACAACAAGATGAACTACATTCTCATTCGGCTCAATGCCGAAGATGCTGTCGTTCAGTTCCAGCGTGCCGTTTTCTGCACCGGTAGCACTGTATACTTTTACGCTAGGCATGTCTTACTCCTCCTTACGCTTTTTTTACGGTGTCTTTGATGAGAACGATTCCGCCGCGGATACCCGGGACAGCGCCCTTGATGGCGATGAGGTTGTTCTCAGCATCGACCTTGACAACGTCGAGATTCTGGATGGTTACGCGCTCGTCGCCGAGATGACCGGCGAGTTTCTTTCCCTTGAAGACACGGGAAGGGTCGGAACACATACCGAGGGAACCTGCATGTCTGGCATTCGGGCCGGTACCATGGGATTCTTTGAGACGGTGGAAGTTCCAGCGCTTGATGGCACCAGCATAGCCTTTACCTTTGCTGGTTCCGATGACGTCAACTTTCTCACCGGCAGCAAATACGTCTGCCTTGAGGACGTCGCCGACGTTGACCGCAGAGGTATCCTCGAGACGGAATTCTCTGAGAACCTTCTTCGGAGCGACATTTGCCTTGTCGAACTGGCCTTTCATAGGCTTGTTGACCTTCTGTGCCTTCATGTCGCCGAAACCGAGCTGAACAGCTTCATAGCCGTCGTTCTCGACCGTTTTCTTTGCGACAACAGCGCAGGGTCCTGCTTCGACGACGGTTACCGGAATAACGGTTCCGTTTTCGTCGAAGAGCTGTGTCATACCGACTTTTTTACCGATAAGACCTTTCTTCATATTAACCTTTCCTCCTTTGGTTATTGGTTGGCTCTTCACCAACATGACCTTTCGATGCTGAAATTAGAGTTTGATTTCGATTTCAACACCGGCGGGAAGCTCAAGACCCGTAAGAGCCTCAACCGTCTTGTTGGACGGACGAAGGACATCGATGAGTCTCTTGTGCGTTCTCTGCTCAAACTGTTCACGGCTGTCTTTGAACATGTGGACGGCGCGGAGGATGGTGACAACCTCTTTCTCCGTCGGAAGCGGGACAGGGCCGGAAACCTTGGCACCGGTGCGCTTAGCGGTCTCAACGATGCGCTCTGCAGCGGTATCTACCAGGTTGGCGTCATAGCCTTTCAGTCTGATTCTGATCTTTTCTTTTACTGCCATTTGGACTCCTCCTAAAATGATGGAAAATTCATGGCGGGCCTGCTGTTTCATTTTCGTCCGCGTGAGATTTTAACACCGAGCCGGGTGTTTCATCTTCCCCGTTTAGAAAAACCTGGGTTTCGAACGTTGCAGGCGCTCGTCACCCGGGTGGCAAAAACAGCATAAGTGCGCGGTAATTCCCATAATAGAAGAATCCTTTGCACTAAATTATTTGTTTCGCCCGGTTTAAAATCGGACATACTCCGCGGAAATTCCCCGTCTCAGTGGACGGCCACCTCCCGCATCAACGCATATCTCTTTCGTGAACAGGTACAGTAATCCCTTTTCACGTGCCTGTAAATAATACCATAGCGCCCCTGCAGATGCAAGAGAAAAATCTGCTTTTCTGCCAAACTTTTTGCTTTATTTTTGTGCAATCTGCTATATGCGCGGAACCGACAAAAGCCGCCCCAACATCTGGTATTTTTCGCGCAAATTGCCCACAATTCCGGCCGGACAAAGTTTTTTCTTCCCTATATTATAATAGTATATATAATAAATACCATAGATTCCCGGAATGAGGAGGAACTTATGAATACACCACTTGCAGACCGCATCCGCCCGAAATCACTTGATGATATGGTCGGGCAGGAACACCTGATCGGCCCCGGCCGGGCGCTGCGGAATATCATTGAATCGGGCGAGGTGCCGAACCTCATCTTTTACGGGCCCTCCGGAGTCGGTAAGACGACGCTGGCCCGCATCATTGCACGGAAGACGGAAAAAAGCCTGTACCGGCTGAACGCCACCACCGCATCCATCAGCGACATCAAGGAAATCGTGGCGGACGTCGGGACCCTTGCGGCGCCCAACGGCATCCTGCTCTATCTGGACGAGATCCAGTATTTCAACAAAAAGCAGCAGCAGACACTGCTGGAATATCTCGAGAGCGGCGACATCACGATGATTGCTTCCACCACCGAGAACCCGTACTTCTATGTCTATAATGCCGTCATCAGTCGGTGCACCGTCTTCGAGTTTAAGAGCGTATCTGCTCCGGAAATCGAGAAAGCGGTAAGGCGCGCCTTCCGCATCCTATCGGAGGAGAACGGCGTCACCTATGCCCCGACCGACGAGGCGGTCCGCCACATTGCCCAGGCCGGCGGCGGCGATGTCCGAAAAGCCATCAACACCGTAGAGCTTGCCGTCCTTGCACTGCCGGCGGATGAGAGCGCAGAGAGCATCCCCATTGATGACGCCCTCGTGGAGCAGCTGACGCAGAAATCTGCCATGCGCTACGACCGGGCCGGAGATGACCACTACGATATCGTCTCCGCTTTCCAGAAATCGATGCGCGGATCGGACCCAAATGCTGCGCTCCACTACCTGGCCCGTCTGCTGGAGGCGGGAGATCTCCCCTCCGCCACCCGGCGGCTGATGGTCTGTGCCTGCGAAGATGTGGGTCTCGCCTATCCGCAGATCATCCCCATCGTCAAAAATGCCTGTGACATTGCGCTGCAGGTCGGGCTGCCCGAGGCGCGCATCCCCCTGGCCGATGCCGTGGTCCTGGTCGCCACGAGTCCAAAATCCAACAGCGGTATCCGCGGAATTGATGCGGCCCTTCAGGACGTGCGCAGCGGCAACTACGGCGCCATCCCGCGGCAGCTGCAGAACCGGCACTTCGACGGCGAGGACCAGGCCGTCAAGGGGCAGCACTACAAATTTCCCCATGACTATCCAAAGCACTGGGCTTCTCAGCAATATTTACCAGATGTAATAAAAAATGCGGAGTATTACACCTTCGGGGACAACAAGATAGAAAAGGCCGCCAGAGCCTATTGGGATGCTGTGAAGGGAAATTCCTGATAACAACAGGTTCCCCTGTGTAAAACAACCGTAATTTCCGTACGCATGATCTGATGAAAACCTGAAAATTGTAAAATTTTCCACTCACTTTTGAGAAAATCTTGGAAAATGGCGCTGTATCGCCAAAACTTGCTGTCAAGTCCAAAAGTTCGGACTTCAGCGCACGAAATATACTATTTGTATTATATTTCGCGCGATTCATGTTCAAAACTCTGTGGAAAAGTGGAAATACAGAATTTTTTTCCTGCGCTACAGTGCGGTTTTTCCGGATTTTCGACCCGAATGCGGAAAAATTTTTCCTTGACAGAAAAATCATTACGGTTCGTTGAGTCTTACATTTGCCTATTTTAGAACTTCGGCGAAATCACTATTTTTCAGCGTTTGTTTTCGTCTTATTCACTAAATTCATTTTTCATTTTTATTTCATCGAGAGGAGGCGGATCGCACTGGAAATCCTTGAAGAAAACAATGGGATACGGCTCACCGGGCTGCCGCATCTGAATCCTGCACATACCTTTCTCTGCGGCCAGGCCTTTCGCTGGAATGAGACGGAATCCGGCATCTGGACCGCGGTAGTCCAGAATACCTGCGCCCGCCTGCAGCAGCTCGGGCCGGAGGAATTCTTTTTCTTTGATACGGACCGCCGACGGTTTGCCGGCTTCTGGGTCCCCTATCTTGACCTGACAGCCGATTACACCGCCATCCTCTCCCGCCTCTCGGAAGATCCGACGCTGCGGCAGGCCATCGCTGCCCGTCCCGGCATCCGCATCCTGCGGCAGGACCCATGGGAGACGCTGCTCTCGTTCATCCTCTCCGCCAACAACAATATCCCGCGCATCCGTGGCATCGTCGACCGCCTCTGCCGGCTGCTCGGCACCGAGCTGGCCCCGGGCTGCTATACGATTCCTGCGCCGGAGACGCTTGCCCGATGCACCGTGGAAGACCTCTCCCCGATTCGGTCCGGCTATCGTGCCAAATATCTGATTGATGCGGCGCAGAAAGTCTCCTCCGGCGAAGTCCGCCTTTCGTCCTGCTATACTCTTCCGCTGCCGGACGCCGAAACCGAGCTGCGCAAAGTGTCCGGGGTCGGAAAAAAAGTGGCACAGTGTGTCCTGCTCTATGGATTCGGCCGCATGGACGCTTTCCCGGTAGACACCTGGGTCCGCCGGGTCATGGCTGAGCTCTACCCCAACGGCCTGCCCCCGTGTACCCGCGGCATTGAGGGCATTGCCCAGCAGTATCTGTTCGACTGGATGCGGAGAAAAGGGAATGCCCAAAGATAGCGGCGGAGCTGGCAGGGCTGACAGGCTGGCGGGGCTGGCGGGGACAAAAGTCCCGTTCCTATTATTTCCCCGTATTCTGCCTGTGCCCCGGGGAATAGCCAGGCAGATCAAAGCGTTTCCCCGCATATTTTGTATCTATTTCGGGGAACAGAAGGTAAAATGGCATCTTGCACCCGCGTTATGCTACATATTGTTAAAAAGTGTATCTCACAATTCGGGGAGAAAAACGGCTTCGAGAGAACAGTCCCCGAACAACGGGGAGCTGGCGGGGACAGAAGCCCCGTTCCGCGCTTTCTCCCCAAATCGCTCGTTCCCGCTCAGGACAAAAAGCCCCTCTCCGCCAGCTCCGCCGCATCGCGAAGCGATGGCACGATAAAGTCGGCAGATTCTGCCATTTCCGGTGTAGGCTGCGTCAGATCCGGAATGACGACAATAGTACAGCCTGCCCGTCTGGCTGCCAGTACGCCGTTGGGGCTGTCCTCCAGAACCGCACAGTTTTCCGGCGGGGTCTGGACGGCGGCAGCGGCGCGGAGAAAGATTTCAGGGTCCGGCTTTGCGTGAACCACTTCGTCTCCGCAGACGGAGGCGTCCAGATAGGGGCGGATTTCCGTCCGGTCCCAGTAGCCCTCCGCTGTAGCCCGGGCAGTTCCGGTGGCGAGACAGGTACGCAGGAGCAGCCGGCGGAAGGTACGCAGCATTTCATAGAGGCCCGGCTTCAGCGGCACCCCGTTCTGCGCGATAAAAGACTGGATATACGCAGTGCGAATTCTTCGCGCATCCCTATAGGGGGCATCCGGCCCGAACCAGCTCTGAAAGAGCGCGCAGTTGTCGGTGCGGCTGCGGCCGCGGAACGAGAGGATCTGCTCGTCGGTCATCGGACAGCCGGTCTCCCGTCCGGCGCGGCGCCAGCCCTCCAGGGACAGGCGCTCGGTATCGAAAAGGGTGCCGTCCATATCCATAAGTACTGCTTCTGTCATCTGCTCCGCCTCCCGGGTAAGATTCCCTTCTATCATACGGACAAAGCGCCTCCGCCGCAAGACGGAGGCGCTTATCTTCTGCCACAGGACAGCAAAGTGCCCCTGCCTCTCGGCAGGAGCACTCCGCACTTAAAGCTGATAAAAAATTATCTAAGAAACTAGTTAATTAGTTAATTTTAAGGTAATAATCTGATCAGGATTATTATTTGTTCTGGTTCTGAACGAGGATCTGTGCGAGCTCGATCATGTTCCAAACCTGGCCGCCGGTCTTGTTGCCGCCGTTGTACAGGTTCTGGCCAACGGTCTGGCCGTTGGAGTTGGTGAAGGTTACGAAACGCTTGCAGGTGGACTTGTCGAGTTTCAGCTGGTGGCAGCCGTTCGGGATACCGCAGACATCAACGTCGCCCCAGGTCTGCTCATTGATGTAGGACATATGAGCGCTGTGCGGACCGTTGAGCTCAGCATGGAAGCTGTAGCCGCCGTCACGAGTAACGGTACCGGTGGAAGCCATAGCCATGCCGCTCGACTCAAGAACCCACTTGGAAACGTTCTCAATGAGGTTGCCGGACAGATAAGTTACATAGTCATGCTTGTCGCAGAGTCTGTAGAGAGTGCCTTCATAGCCGCTCTGGCCCTTAACGACCGGAGAACCGAAGCAAACCGTGTAGAGGATGTTGTAGTCGTCCTTGAGCTGAGGATCGGAGCAAACCTGCTGTGCGACCATACCGCCGAGGGAGTGGCCGGTGAGCATAAGGTTGGAGCCCTTCGGGACAGACTGCTCGATGGCAGCTTTGATCTGTCTCTCATACTGGTTCGGAAGGTTGAAGCCAGTCATAAGGTCAGCGTCCGTGTTGTTGGCATGGCCGCCGATGACCTCAGTACCTGCAATGCAGACGAGGTAAACCGGGACTTCCGGATTGTCGAGGTCCTCGGAACCAGAAAGTCTGTCGGTGTACTGACGATAAGGCATATGCTGACCACCAAGGAGATAGTCCTCATTATAGTTGTCATTGCTATAAAAGAGGGTGCCCTGAGTGATGGACAGAGAACCGGTCTTGGCCTGATCGTAGTTCTTGAACAGATATGCGCAGAGCTGTGCAGCATTCGTCAGAGTAGTGTACTTGCCGTCAACCTTGGCTCTTGCAAATGCGGAGGTACCAACAAGAGAGGTAACCGCGAGGCAAAGAGCGAAGACGATGGCAAGGATTCTTTTGGAAATCTTTTTCACAATAAATCCTCCCATTCTCACGATAATTTTTTTAGCGATCAGCTTTACTTTTAATTATAATAATTTGTTCATAATTGTCAAAAATAGACCGTGCTCTGCAAAATTATCGTCTATCTTGTGAAGTGGTCCTAAAAAACCGCATGATCTAGCGCTTTTTCTCCATTTCCCCGACAGAGAAATTTCTCCGCGGCGTCCGCATTTTCGACACAACTCAAAAATTGATGTGTGGCAGATGGACTAAGATTTTTAATCAATTTTTACATTTTGGAATATTTCTTTACATAATATTCCCGTTGTAAATAAAGACAAAAAAATACGCGCCCGCCCTATTGGACAGACGCGTGAAATATGGTGACTCGTACGGGATTCGAACCCGTGTTACCGCCGTGAAAGGGCGGTGTCTTAGGCCTCTTGACCAACGAGTCATTCGGTTTGAAAAAAGGGAACAAGTTTAAGGCTTGTTCCCTCATGGTAGCGGCGATGGGACTTGAACCTATGACCTACCGGGTATGAACCGGTCGCTCTAGCCAGCTGAGCTACGCCGCCGTATCAAGCGAGATCTATTATATTAAACCGGTACGCCCTTTGTCAACAATTTTTTCAGCAATTCTCGAGATAAATCGCCTTCCAGCGCTCCACCCGCTCCGGCGTAATGGCAAACTGCTTTTCCAGATAATTGGTCAGCGAGCCATACTGCGCCAGTGCAGCTGCCTTAAAGGTCATCAGGAGTTCCTCGTGGGTCTCCTCACAGAAATGGATGTCCTGGAGCAGTTCCTCCGAGAACCCAAGGTATTTCAGCGAACTGCGGTCTTTGGCCGGGCGCAGTACATTGGACCGGAGATATTCCTCCAGAATCTGGTCATAGCTCCGCCCGAATGCAAATTCAATGAGGGCGGCCGCCATGCCGGTGCGGTCCTTTCCCTCCGTGCAGTGAAAGGCGATCGTCCTGCCCTCATCCATACAGCGGAAAATGGCCTGGAAGCCGTCCGAAAACGGCATTTCCCGGTACGAGGCCATTTTTTCAGCCTTGACGATGCCTTCCCGCTTTCCCTTTAAAAACAGCAGGCGGAGATGGGCCTTGCGGGACACGATGATGTACTTGTATTTTCCCTCTTCCAGAACCGGCGAGGGGATATAGTCGCAGCCGGCGGGCAGGCGGTCCGGCCGGTCCTCCCGCTCCTCCCGGTCCCGGAGATCAACGATGACGTCCAGGCCGAGGTCGTCCAGAAAGTCCCAGTCCGCCTGGTTCTGCGGTGCGATGGTCGGCGCGCGGAACAGTTTAAAGCGGCGAATGCGCTTGCCGTCCGGGCAGATCAGTCCGCCCATATCCCGGAAATTGCGAAATGTACGAAGTTCACTCATATAAGACCTCTTAGTATTGTGGTACGCACGTTCTTATTTATATATATATGCGATCTATGCGTTTTCCGCAATAAAATATTTGTCCGAAAATACTGAACCGTCTATTATTCGCTGAAGGTACTGGTATAGATCTCCTCCCACTGCCGGCAGATCTTCCGGAAGGCTCCGCAGGCGGTCTCCGCGTCCCGGTCCCGCAGCGCGGCGAGCGTCTCCTCCAGCGGCGGCAGGAATGGATCTTTCCCGAGAATACGGATGGAAGAGGCAAAACATTGCATAATCAAATCTTTTGCGGCTGCAGTCAGATAAGGATACACATAGCTGCCGCAGCCGACCGCGGCCTCGTGGTAAAACCGAAAGGCCAGTTCCGCCGCCTCGGTCTGGCGGATGGATTTTCGATAGTCGTCCAGAATCTGTTCCAACGCCGACCAGGTCTCACCGCCGCATTCCCGGCAGGCGGCCTCCAGCAGCCAGTCCATCAGGTGCTGCAGGTAGGTCATGGTCGGCAGAAACAGATCTTTGGAAAAAATACTGCCCCGGTACTTCAGAATGGCATTCAGGGTCTCCAGGTTGCCGGTGCGCAGGTAGTCCGTGACATAGACGCCCTTGCGCGGCGCAACCCGCAGAAAACCGGCCTCCGCCAGCCTTGTGATGCCGCTGTGCACCACGGCCAGGCTTACATCGGTCCGGGCAGCCAGCTCCCGCTCCGTCGGCAGCTGCTCCCCGGGCTTCAGTTCGCCGGAGAGGATCATGGATTCCATCTGGCTCACAAACAGGTCGGTGAGAGATGGGGTGACAAGTTTTTGAAACGGCATGCAATCATCTCCTGAGACTCAAATTCAGCTGTTCCATGCGGCGGGTCAGATCGGCGCCCCGCTCCTTCAGCATCAGACGCTTGCTGTACTTCCGGAAGGTGGGATTGCCATAGCGGCTGATCAGCCGGACCGTCCAGGCATTGCGGGCAATCTCTGTGACCAGGACCAGCAGTTCCTGGCCGCCCGGCCAGACCCGGTCGGCAAACCGGAGCGCATTTTCAATGGAGGCGTTTGCGGTCTCTGCATCCTTCTTCAGCCGGGCCACTTCGGCGGCAAAATCCGTTCGAATCTTCTCAAAGTCCGCGCCTTCCGCCTTTTCGTTCTGCAGAAATGCCAGTACCTCCTCTTCCCGCAGCAGCTGTTCGGGAGAGAGGGAATGCTTTGCACGGCCGATGCGGATCTTTTCGCGCACGGAGTCCATCAGTGAATCAAGCGAGGTGCCCTGGCCGGCCTGCTGCAGGAGACCGTGGAGTTCCTTGAGGCGGTCCTCCTCATCTGCGGCGCCGCGGGCCTCTTTGGCAATTTCATCCATGAGGAGCCCGATGAGGCTCAGGCGCTCATCGAAGGGCGCTTCCCCGGCGCGATCCGCAATTTCATCGCGCACGGTTCCTTTGACAATATCCTGAACCGCGTAGTCCTCCCGGTACTTGCGGAAGAGCTCGTAATAGACCGCGAAGTCGTCGGCGATGGCCGGGGCCTGGATGTACTGTCCAATCAGGTTGCGGTCCACTTCAATGCCGTTCTCCTCGTAGAGCACCAGCATGCGGGAGAGATCTTCCCAGCCGCGGGCCGTGACGAACTCCATGCCGTCGAGGCCGGTCTCCACGTGGTAGAAGTTGTCTGTCTTGATATCCAGATAGGAGATGACGGCGGCGTGGACACCCCGCTCCCAGGCATAGCGACGGAACACCTGGTAGTCCGGGTCAATATCGACGCGCTTGACGCGGTCCCAGGTGACGATATCAAAGTCCCGGGCGCTGCGGTTGTACTCCGGCGGGTTGCCGGCGGCGACCACGAGCCATCCCTCGGGGACATGGTGGGTACCCAGCTGTTTGTACTGGAGGAACTGAAGCATGATGGGCGTCAGCGTCTCGGAGACGCAGTTGATCTCGTCCAGAAACAGGATGCCCTCCTGTGCGCCGCTCTGTTCAATTAGATCGTAGACCGACGCAATAATTTCCGACATCGTGTATTCCGTAATGGCGGTCTTTTTCCCGGCATAGGTCCGCTCCTCTATGACCGGCAGGCCCAACGCGCTCTGCCGGGTATGGTGCGTCATGGAATAGCTGACCAGTCCGACGCCGAGCTCGCTGGCCACCTGCTGTACAATGGCGGTTTTCCCGATGCCGGGAGGGCCCATCAGGAAGACCGGGCGCTGTTCCTCCGGGGGAATGCGGTAGTTGCCGAATGCGTCTTTCTTAAAGTAGACCCGAAGGGCATTGCGAATTTGTTCTTTTGCCTCCGCGATATTCATAGGGCGAATTCCTCCTCCAGACTGACCGTATCGGTCGGCTCCGCCGCATCCAGAAGGAGTGCGGTGAGCTCGGGGTTTCCAATTTCCAGCGCACGGGTGCGGTAAGTCTCCAAATTTTCTTCTGCCAGGCAGTGCCGTTCCACCAAAGTGCGCAGTGCGGCGGTGTTCTCCTGGCGAAAGATCAGCTCCATCAGAAGCTGCTCATGCTGTGAGATCCATCCTGCAACCGCCGTTCCGACTTCCGCGCTGTGGCGGGCGGGGTCCGCTGCCCAGAGCAGTGCATACCATTTCCAGCAGAGATCGTCCGGATCGTCCGGGATCCCTTTTGCAAGATAGCCTTCCCGAATCCGGCAGGGCGTTTCATCTCCGAGCAGCGCCTCTCCGCCGGTGTCCGGATCAGAGAGGAAAAAGGGGTCCCCGGATACCAATGGACTGTTGACCTCAATGCGGACCAGATTGGGACAGCCGCCGAACGCGGCCTGCCCAACCTTGCCGGTCGCCTCCGGCAGGGCAATCTGCTGCAGGCCAGTTCCATAGAACGCGACATTGTCGATGCATTCCAGGGAATCCGGGAAATCGATCTCAGCCAGATTTTCACAGAGCAGAAACGCTCCTTCGCCGATTCGGCGCAGATGAGCCGGAAGGCGGACTGCGGTCAGCCGCTCGTTGGCACTTAAGAAACCGGCGGGGATCTCCTCTGCCCAATCCGGGAAACGGATTTCCCGCAGGTCGCTGCAGCCGAGAAATCCCTCTCCCTCCAGTGCAATCGGGTGGGAGGGGAACTGTACCGACTGAAACCCGCCCTGGCCGGAGAATGAACCTTCCTGGATGGCGTCCCACGACTCCGGGATTATCAGGACGCCGTCACGAATCTCAGAATGTTCCGTTGCGAATCTCCTCCTCTGTCACAATCAGCTTCCCCGCCCAGGGCGGGACGGATTGGTTCTCCAAATTTTTCTCATGCAGGATAAACGCCGTGGGGTAGGGCGGCTTATGTTTGGGGAAGGTTCCTCTGCCGTCGGTAAAATAGAGCAGTCCCTGGAGCTGCCGCAGTTCTCCGCTGCGTTGCAGATCTTCCACGTAGCGGAACACCGGGCGGAAGTCCGTTGTCCCGAGCCCGTGGATCTCCATCGTCTTCAGGTATTCCTCCAGCTCCCGCTCCGATTGAAGATGGACTGCCTCCTCAATTTTATTATCGCACTGAATGAGGAAAAGATTCATGTGGGAGAAGA
The DNA here is from genome assembly GCA_900542575.1 of uncultured Oscillospiraceae bacterium. GTDB lineage: Bacteria > Bacillota > Clostridia > Oscillospirales > Acutalibacteraceae > RUG420. The sequence continues at coordinate 50,258 of UQOE01000004.1, read as the reverse complement.
AATTGCCCTTTTGCTGCAGAATTTCAAACGTCTTCTGCACGAAGGACTGCACCATGTCTCCCTTGACGGAGCCGGACGTGTCAATGGCAATGACGAAATCCCGGATGCGCCGCTGTTCGGAGTATTCCAGCGGTTCCACCAGCGGCATATTGCCATAGTGTTCCATTCCGTAGAGGTAATAAGCATAATCAAACTCCTCGGCCGACGGGCGCAGCGCTTCGCCGCGCGTGCCAAATTTGCGCAGGAAGGTCTCATAGCTTACCTTTGTCCGGTGCAGCTCGGCCAGAGCCTGGGACATGGCCCCGCTCCCCTCTTTATTTCGGTCCAGCGTCTCCGCCTGCGTCTGCACCCGGCGCGAGACCTCTTTCCAGACCTGCTCCCGGTCCGTCTGTATCTGTTTCGCGTTCGCGGGATCCATCTTTCCGTACCAGAGACCGTGCTCATCTCCGACAAAGAGGGCCCGGAGCTCGTGCATCTCTTTCGGCGAAAAATGTTTTTCTTTGATTCTGTGATACAGCCGCTCCGCCGTGACCATCTCCACATTTTCTTTCATGTCCTTCTGGAAGGCCGCCTGCTGCGCCGCCCGCCGGGACTGCAGCTCCGGGAGATTCAGATCGTTGATCAGATACTCCACCGCCATATCGGTCGCCAGATTCCAGGCATCCTGGTCCATATTTGTTCCGACAAACGGATGCAGAAAGATACAGTGCAGGATGCTGTGCAGATAGTTTCTCGCCACCGATTTTGGATCTGCCTGATAGAGTACCAGAAGCGACCACGGTTCAAAGTAGAGCGCAGTGCCATCTGTTCCGAAGGACATTTTATCGTTGGCAGCACAGGGCAGCTGAGCCACCGCCCGGCTCAGATAACGAAGCCGTACGAGCAGAAGGCTGCTGCTCTCCTTCAGGACATCATAGGCCAGCTCTCTCGCCTCATTCTCGCGGTCCTCCACGGGATCACCTCCGGACAAAAAATATTCACAGGTATCTGCTACCCTGTAATTGTTATCATTGTAACATGCTTTCCCGTTTCTCCAAGTGGGAAACGGCTGCAGTTTTCAGGAGGTCCCCTATGAAACACACATTTGTCCCCACTGCAGAGGGCGCCCGCATTGTCGGAGATGTCCGCTTCGGCTCCCGCTGCTCCGTCTGGTACAACGCGGTCATCCGAGGCGACAGTGCGCCGATTCGCATCGGCTCCCGCACCAACATTCAGGATGGCTGTATCCTCCACGCCGACCGGGGATTTCCGCTCTCCATCGGGGAAGGCGTCACCGTCGGCCACGGTGCTATCCTGCACGGATGCACCATAGGCAGCAACACCCTTGTCGGCATGGGTTCCATTCTCCTCAACGGCTGCCGCATTGGAAACGACAGTCTGGTCGCCGCCGGCACGCTGGTTCCGCAGAACCGGGAGTTCCCCGACGGGGTCCTGCTGATGGGCTCCCCCGCCAAAGTCGTCCGCCCGCTGACCCCGGAGGAAATTCAGGCAAACCGCGACAGTGCCGCGGCCTATGCGGCGAAGAGTCAGGAGCTGAACAATCCGACGGAAAAAAGTGTATAATATTGCCGCAATACAGAAGAAGCACAAAAGGACTGCTGCAGGAATTTTTTCTGCAGCAGTCCTCTGTTATAAGATCTGTCTGGCATCTCCCTGCTTAGAAGAAGCGGCTGTCGTCTTTCTTGTCATGATGGTCACTGCTGCCGGAGGCAGAGCCGTCCTTCATGAAATCCAGAATTTGGGCGGTCAGATTCAGGACCATATTGGGGTCGATATTGGCAAAGTTCAGCTGGGAGAGGTCTATCTTGTCCACGTCGAGTCCAACTTTGGCGAGCCCTTTTTTCATGCGTTCCTTCAGATTGACCGCACCGTCGACGAAGAACTGGCGGGCCGCCTTCAGTGGCCGCTTCGCCGCACCGGTGATGGCGTGAGAACGGAACGCCGCCAGTTCAAAAGGAATGCGCTGGTAGCGAACGGTAGCTTTTGCGAAAATGTTGATGGCGGTATTTTCATCCAGGCCGACTTTTTTCAGCACCTCGTCAAACTGGGTGCGGAGATCGTCGTCCATCTCAACTTCAAAAAAAGTATTCATAGCATCCTCCGAATTCAGGAAAGTAAAATTTGCTGAAGCTCTGCCGGACTGTCTGCGAGGAATTCTGCCCCGGCGCCGGTCAGTTCCTCCGGTGAGCCAAACCCGTAGGGGGTGCCGATTCCGACGACGCCGGCCTTTTTGGCAGCATACATGTCATAGAACCGGTCGCCGCACATGGCGGTGTGTTCATCTGCGGTGCCCCAAATTTGATACAGGGCATCTGCAATGAGACGAGTCTTGTCGGAATTGGTGTTTTCCATCTCCGGCCCTACGACGGCGTCGAACAGGGAGTCAATTCCGAGATGCGGCAGGACGATGTCGAGAAAATGTTTGGGCTTTGAGGAAACCACAGCGGTCTTCAGGCCGGCGGTCCTGACGGCCCGCAGCATTTCCGGAATGCCGGGGTAGAACTCACATTCATAGACGCCCTTTTTTTCGTAATAGACACGGTACTGGCGGACCAGCTCCTCGGTAGTGGCCTCGTCGGTCAGGTAGATCGTAGAAAAGCCGTCATAGAGCGGAGGGCCGATGAAATAGTCCAGCCGGGACTCGTCTCCCACCGGAATGTTTTCCTGTGCAAGCGCATATTTAATGCTGTTATAAATGCCCGGTTTCGTGTTTGCAATTGTGCCGTCAAAATCAAACAGCGCCGTTCGAAACGATGCCATAGTCAGCCTCCATAAAATAGGATGACTCTATTATACCAGTGAGTTGGCGTTTTCGCCGTTTCTCTGCTATAATTTTTCCAATCTGTATTGGGGAGCGTGGTCGTTATGACGAAAAAAGAACGGGCAGCAGCTGCTGTGGAAGCGCTGAAGAGGGAGTATCCCGGCGCACTCTGTTCGCTGCTCTCCGAAAACCCCTATCAGCTGCTGGTCGCCGTCCGTCTCTCGGCTCAGTGCACAGACGCGCGGGTCAATCTGGTCACCCCGGCGCTGTTTGCAAAATACCCGGACGCCGCTTCCATGGCAAAAGCGGACGTCGGCGACGTCGAAGAGCTGATCCGTTCCACCGGCTTTTACCGGGCAAAGGCGCGGGACCTCGTCCGCCAGGCCAACCAGATCATGGATGACTTCGACGGGAAAGTGCCGGACAACATCGACGATCTCTGCAAACTGGCCGGTGTCGGGCGAAAGACCGCCAACCTCGTGGCCGGCGATGTCTACCACGTACCCGGCGTCTTTGTCGCCGACACCCACGCCATTCGCCTCTGCAACCGCATGGGGTTTGTAGACACCAAAGACCCCAAGAAAGTTGAATTCGCCATGCGCAAATTGCTGCCGCCGGAAGAGAGCAACGACTTCTGCCACCGGTGCGTTCTGCACGGCCGAGCGGTATGTACTGCAAGGAAGCCCCACTGCGAAAACTGCGTACTTGCGGACGGCATCTGCAGGAAAGTTCTCTCTTGACGGGTGCCGCCGTTTGCCATTATAATAGATACCGTTCTTGGGCCCGTAGCTCAGTTGGGAGAGCGTTCGGTTCGCATCCGAGAGGTCGAGGGTTCGAATCCCTTCGGGTCCACCAGGAAGCCCCTTTTGTCCGTCCGGCAAAAGGGGCAATTTTTATAAGGAGATAAGGAGGAATTTTCATGACCTGGAAAACCGTTACACAGAACGGCAGGACCATCGCCGTCCTCACCGATTCGAAGCCGCAGCTTGTTGATACAGCGTCTGCCACAGATCTGCTCATGACCGCAATATACGAGTACCATGCAGACCGTCTTGCTTTCGCCAAAGAGGCTGTCTCCGAAGAATTCTTCCTCCTCAGCTCCGGGCTCGCCGGCGAGGTCCTGCAGAAATTCATCAACTATCAGGCCAAATTCGCCGTATTCGGCGACTTTTCGAACTACACAAGCAAGCCGCTCCATGATTTCATCTATGAGAGCAACCAGGGTAAGGACGTCTTCTTCGCACCGACGGAGGACGAGGCCGTTCGGCGCCTGGCCAACGCTTGAAGCTGACGGTTCTCACGGTCTGCCCGGAGGCGTTTAACAGCCTCCTCGCCATGCCGGTCCCGGCACGGGCACAGCGCAAAGGCGCACTGGAAGTGGAAATTGTCGACATCCGGGACTACGCGCCGGGAAGCTTCCGCCATGTGGACGACTCTCCCTTCGGGGGCGGGGCCGGCATGGTGCTACGCTGTCAGCCCGTACTGGATGCCCTGGCGGACAAAGCGACTCCGTGCTGTCTGACCGTGGCCACGTCCCCCGCCGGCGAGGTCTACAGCCAGCAGACAGCGCACGAGTTTGCCGCACAGGAACACCTCATCCTCGTCTGCGGCCACTACGAGGGCATGGATGAGCGCATTTTTTCACATGTGGACCGCACCGTGTCCATCGGCGACTATATTCTGACCGGAGGGGAAACTGCCTGTATGGTCATAATCGACTCCATCGCGCGGCTGCTGCCGGACATCCTGCGCCCGGCGTCGCTGGAGGAGGAGTCCTTCGAGCACGGCCTGCTGGAGTATCCCCAGTACACAAAACCCGCCGATTTCCGCGGCGAGAAAGTCCCGGAGATCCTGCTCTCCGGCGACCACGGAAAAGTGGAACGCTGGCGGCACCGGGAAGCGCTTCTGCGCACCGCAGCCCGCCGGCCCGATCTGCTGCAGGCTCGCACACTGACCGACGAGGAAAAGCAATGGCTGCGGGAAAACGGATATCAGGAGGAAACGATATGAAAATCAGCATTATCTTTCACAGCGAGACCGGCCACACAGAAAAGATGGCCGACATGATACGGGAGGGTCTGGAATCGGTTCCGGACACCGAGGTCCGGTATTTTCCACTCAATGACGAAGAAAACTGGGACACAGACTTCCTCGCGGAGAGCCGGGCAGTCCTGTTCGGCACCCCGGTCTACTACGCCAATATGTGCTGGCAGATGAAGAAATGGTTTGACACCAAAGGCGCCAAATACAAACTCGGCGGCAAGATCGGCTCTGCATTTGCCACCGAGAACAGCCCTTTCGGCGGCGGCGGCGAGCTGGCCATCATGAGCATCTACAACCACATTCTGGTCTACGGGATGCTGGTCTATTCCAGCGGCTCCGAATACGGCATGCCGCCGATCCACATCGGACCGACCGCGGCGGCTGGCAATCTGGCTTCCTGCAGAGACCGGTGCATCCGCTACGGCAGACAGATCTCCACGAAAGTCCACGAGCTGTTTGACTGAGCTTCCGACAGACAGCACAAAAACAGCGGACAGCCCTTTCCGGCTGTCCGCTGTTTTTTACTCGTTGTAATGAGAATTGTAATTGAATATGACGTAGTAATACGACGGCTTGCTGAGGTCGAATCCGGTGACAAAACCTTCGCCGCGGTTCGGATCTATGGAACTGGAAGCATCGTCGGTCGTCGTGCCGACCGCGTCCTCGACAATAGTCGTCTCCTCGGTTGGGTCGGTGGTCTCCTCAGAGGGGTCTGTCTCCGTCTCATCGGCCGGCGGGGAGTACGGATTAGAGAAAGTCAGCGTAACATAGCCGATTTCACCCGGATAGTACATCCACGGGTCGTCGGAGTCCTCCCCGGTGAGAATCCGGTCCGAGTTGGACCAGGCGAGAAGCTCCTGGTCGCTGTCGTCGCTGGCTGCATAGAGCTCAATGTGGTCGATGTCGAAATAGGCTCTCGTGTCCAGACCGTTGTAGATATAGGCATTGACGATTAGTTTGTCTCCGGAATAGGAGGCCTTGATCGGCATAATCTGGAGGTCGCCGGCGCCCGCCTCGACATTCTGGACAATGGTATCCGGCAGAGTGTCTTTGACATCGTCGAAGTAATAGTGCTTCGGTGCCTCTTTCTCACGGCTGTCCGGAACGCCTGGCGTATCCTGACGTTCCAGCTGAGGCCGGAACGAAGAGACAGCTGGGACTTTGTTCGCCTTCGGCGGCGATTTCACCATATCTTTGGCGGAGCTGGAATCCTGGTTCGACGCATCTTCATAGGAAAAGTCCGGGAGATTATTGTAGTCATGCGACTGGGCATTCTGGTTGGGGCGGTTGGAACGGTTCCCATTGGAGTGCCCGCTGTTGACCGCCAGTACGACGACCACTGCAATAATGGCAGCCAGCAGGACGATAAGGACGATCATCAGGATGCGGTTCCGTTTCCGGTGCTTTTCCTGGTCCGGTCCGCCTTCTTCTGGCGGCGCCTCTTCGGCCTCTTTTTCCTCCGTGGTAAATGTGGAAGGACGGCTGGCCGATTCCCTCTGCTCCGCATCCTGCTGATTGGCCGCTGCGGCGCGCCGCCTCAGCTCATCCGCCTGTGTATTTTCCGCAGGTTCTTCCGAATTCCAATGGTTTGGGGAGTGGATAGAGGCCTCCAGTTTTTTCCCACAGTACGGGCAGACATGGGAATCTTCCGGAATCTGTCTTCCGCAGTATTTACAGATCATAATTATTTTGCCATACCTTCAACAATTGCCTTGGTGTCGCGGGCAATCATAAGTTCTTCGTTGGTCGGGATAAGGAAGATGTCGACCTTGGAGTCCGGGGTGTTGAGCTGTGCCTCTTTGCCGCGGAGCCCGTCGTTCTTCTCTTTGTCAATTTTAATGCCGAGGAATTCCAGCTTCTCGCAGATGCCCTCACGGACATTGGCGCCGTTCTCGCTGATACCGGCCGTGAAGACCAGTGCATCGAGCCCCTGGAGAGCGGTCATGTAGCCGGCAATAATCTTCGGAACCTGATAGTAGAAGATGTCCAGTGCGAGCTGGGCACGCTCGTTGCCGCCGGCTGCGGCAATTTCGACGTCGCGCATGTCGGAGGAGACGCCGGAGACACCGAGGAAGCCGGATTTCTTGTTCATCATAGTGCTGGCCTCAGCCGGAGTCATATGTTCCTTCTCCATGATGAAGGTGACGGCGGACGGGTCGACAGCGCCGCAGCGGGAACCCATGATAAAGCCGTCCAGCGGGGTCAGGCCCATAGAGGTGTCGATGACTTTGCCGTCCTTGACGGCAGTGATGGAAGAGCCGTTGCCGAGATGGCAGATGATAACCTTGCGGTATTCCGGATGCAGCTCATGGAGCCGGGTGCTGACATAGCGGTGGGAAGTGCCGTGGGCACCGTATTTCCGGACCTGATACTTTTCATAATATTCATACGGGAAAGGATAGATATACGCTTTCGGCGGCATTGTGCTGTGGAAGGCGTTGTCGAAGACGACGACTTCCGGCTTGTCCATTCCGAAAACTTCCTGCGCCGCATTGATGCCCTCAATGTGGGCCGGGTTGTGCAGCGGTGCGAGATCGTTCAGAGAAGCAATGCCCGCTTTGACCTCTTCGGTGACGAGGCAGCTCTCTTTGAAGAGGGCGCCGCCCTGTACGACGCGGTGGCCGATGGCGGTGATTTCATCCAGCGAGTCGACCACTTTCAGGTCGCCCTCTGTGATGAGCTTTTTGACCTCATAAAATGCAGCGGTATGGTTCGGGAGGTCAATCTCAAACTTCTTCTCCCGGCCGTCCGCCGTGCTGGCCTTGATTTTGCCGTCAATGCCGATGCGCTCACAGAGTCCCTTCGCGACCATCTGCTCGCCGTCCATATCGATCAGCTGATATTTCAGGGAAGAGCTGCCGCAGTTGATAACCAGAATTTTCATGCAATTCATCCTTCCAACGATTCAAACATATCTTCAATTTCAAAGATTTATCCGATTATAACACAAGGCGCACACTCTCGAAAGAGTGTACGCCCTGGAATTCTGCGGTTTCAATTTTTCATTTAAAAATAGAAGTTGTATGCGACCTTGTAGTTCTCCTGGCGGTAATAGGTTGCCGTGAGATTCTGCTGGTCGTAGATTGAGGTCCACTCGGTGGTGTGCTCATCGTCGCTGAAGTTGCTCTTCGCAACGGAGTGCATGGTGTCGCGGAGCATGGTCTTGTCCATCGTCGGATGGTCTGCCATCGCCTTGACCAGATTCTTATAGCGGATCATGGACTGCGCGGTGCCGATGCCGTACTTCGGACCCTGGGTCAGGTAGAAGTTGGTGTTGATGGGGCTGTCTACCACGCTCATCTGGTTGTTGATGTACTCGACAACGCAGTGTTTGCCGGTAGCATCGGTGATGGCCAGGTGAATCATGAAGCCGTCCCAGGTGTGGAAGTCACTGTTCTTCAGGATGTTCAGCGCCTCATCGACGGTTGCCGCTTTATCGAGAATAGTGCGGATGGCGGAGATGCAGATTTGGTTGGTCTTGCCGGAATCCTGATTGACAACGGCATCGTCTGCAATCATGTTGACGGAGATCGTCAGTCCCTTTTCGTTCATGCCGTCCAGCGGGATCCAAAGTGCAATTCGTTTGTAGACGGAATCCGGTACCTTGTCGGCGAGGTCGCCGAGGCTGCTGGTGATGAAGTCCATATCTGCAGTAGAGATGGATTTGTAGCCGTCCGTCGGCTCATCCTCGACAATATACATGCCGCAGGGGCTGTAGTCGAAGTTGCGGCCAAAGAGATAGCCGCCCTGGCCGTTGGAGATCTGCAGCGAGCTGCAGCCGAACTGCGGGATGTTCAGGGTATCCGCCAGCGCCGGAACCGCGAGATTTCTGGCAAGGAAAAGAACCAGATCCTGAATGGAGCCTGCACCGCCCTGCTCAAGGAACTCGTCGACTTTGTCGTCGCCTTTAAACTTGGTTACCTTGGTATTGTCGTTGATGGCAACCACTTTATCGTTCGGGGTAACCCGATAGCTGTGCGGGTCGCCGGTGTAGACATTTTTCGGGCCGGCCGCAAAAGCAAACGAGGCACAGCAGGTCAGGACCATAAGGACGGCCAGAACTGCGGCGACTGCCGTGCGGCAGGCAGATTTCATGTGCGTTTTCATAAAGTTTTCCTCCGTTTTCGTTTCTCCCGGGTACCGATAACCGCAGAACATCGATATCACCGTATAATCATATTATATCCTACAGTCTGTCAGGTAGACAGGGGGAAAGGCAAATTCCATACAAAATTCCGTTATTCTGTCCTATTTCACATCAATGGAGATCGTCGCCCTCTCCTGCAGAACCCGGCCGATTTCCCGTACAGCAATGTTTGAGAGCACAACGGCAAACGTCAGTGCAGCAGAGACCATCTGCAGAGCAGTGCGGTATTCCATGTGAATCAATCTTTTTTTCATCGTAATCCTCCCTTTCCGGAGTTCTGGATACTGCTATCGTAATACAGGCAATTGTTGAATACATGTAAAAAATCGCCCAGCCGCTTTATCGAAAAATAATTTATTGTAACACCAAATTTAACAATGTCGATGTTCCGATATTTATCAATTTCTATAACATGCAAATATTTTTATCATTCCTTGAAAATTGATTATGTTTGTTTCATTTTTGTCCAATTTTAAATATGCTATGTTCAATGGTACAGATTGGAAAAAATTTGTTAGGTAAATGGATTTTTCCCTTCTGAATTGAAAAATAGAAAAGGAGAAAAAAGAACAACATGAGAAAAACCATTGCTAAAGTGCTCGGCCTCGTTCTGGCTGCTGCCATGATGGTCAGCTGTGTCTGTGTCTCTGCGTTCGCTGCCAGTGTAGACTTCTTCACTGCGCCGCTGAAAGTGTACAGCGCTGCAAGCTCTGCCGCTCAGCAGCCGGTTGAGCAGCTGACAACCCTCAACAATTTCGGAGCCAGCCTCATGAACGTCGGCGCCAAGGGCCTGAACCTCGGCACTACGGCTCTGCTTGAGACCCCGACCAAGGCTCTCAATCTTGGAACGGCTGTCAAGAACGGCGCCACCGCTTCCATCAAGCTCGGCACCGCAGCTGCAAATGCTGGCAAAACCGGTCTTGACGTTGCCAACAGTGCAGTTAAGCTCGGCACGACTGCCAGCAAGGGCCTGAAAGACTCCGCTGCAAGCGGCACAAAGCTTGCAACTGCAGGTCTCAACCTCGGCAAAGCCGGCCTCGACGTCACCACCAGCGGCGTCAAACTCGGAAGCGCAGTCAACTCCGGCGTTAAGAACGGCGTTGCCTCCGGCCTGGGTGTCGCTAACAGCGGCCTCAAAGTCTTCAACACCGTTGCAGACGCGCTGAATCCGCTCTCCACGATCAGCACAGGCCTTAGCCTTGTCAACGGCGGCATCGACCTCTACCAGAACGTCCAGGAACTGAAGAGCAGCAAAGACTCTGAAAATGCACCGGCGGAAGATCCGCAGGTTGCAGAAGAAGTCACCACCCCTGCTGTTGACGCATAACTAAAGGAGAATCCCAGATAATGAAAAAGACACTTGCCAAAGTGCTTGCCGTTATCCTCAGCATGACTCTCTTCGTCAGCTGCACCGCGCTTGCTGCCTCTGCGCAGGGCCTGAGTACAATACTCCAGCTCGCAAATGCAATCAGTAAAGTTCAATCCTACGTTGACCTTGCCAGCACCGGCAGTGACTCCGTTAAGGCTGTCACAGGAATGGGCAAAACCAACATTGACTATGCAAAATCTCTCGTTACGCTCGGCACATCCTACATTGACCTCCAGCAGGCCAAGGGGACCGTCCCGAAAGATGTCATTAAGCTTGGAAAAGCTGTAATCGACAGCAAAAAAGCGAACGGTGACCTTGCAAAAGCAGCTGTTGAGGCACTTCCGGTTCTTCCGACGACCGCCATCAGTGCACTGAAGCTGAAGAGCTCGGTTGGTTCCGTTATTCCGCAGGCACTTCTCAGCGATGCCAAACTCGGCATTGCAGCCGCACAGGTTGCACCTGCTGCAATCAAGTACATCCCGAGCATAATCAAGCTTGGCGCTGCAGGGACCTCTGCAGTCGGTGATAATGCCAAGGCAGATTTCGACATCGTCAAAAACGGGGTCAAACTTGGCAGCACCGCACTCTCTTCCGGCCCGAGTCTGTCCGATGGCATCAACGCAGTTAAAGTTGGTGTCCAGGGCGTCAAACTCGTCAAGAATCTGAGAGAGGAACCGGAGACCCCCGAGGCTCCGACTTCCGATCCTGAGATCCCGCCGGCAGCTGAAACGACGCCTGCTCCGGAAGCGGTTTCCGTTTCCCTGGCTGATTAATTCGGCAAAGCATTCCAACAAAAGACTGTCACACAGGTCCACCGGGCTGTGCGGCAGTCTTTTTTATTGACTCCAGAGGGTCTCCCCACTCTGCGCCGCAAAAGAAAAGACAGCCCCTGCCGTTCACTCGGCAGGAGCTGTTCTCTGTCATCTGTAATCTTAAAAATCTTCTCCCATCCGCCGGGCCTGAGCGGCGGCGGTCCGGATGAGCTCTTCGCTCTCGCCGGGGTACTGTTCGAATCCGCCCGCGTAGAGGTATTCAAAATGCGGGATGCCAAAGGCTTTGCTGAGCTGCCGCCAGTGCTCCACGCCAATGCTGTTATCCTGTTCCGGCGGGCTGCCAACGGTCAGGTAGGCCAGTTTTTCCGCGTTGCAGCAGCCGCAGGTCCCCCCGTCAGGTTTCCTGCGGTAGCAGATGCCGTCCGCAGAGATGTACTCAATGTACAGCTGCAGCTGGGCAGGATAGCTCAGGTCCTGAAACGGGGCGCCGATCAGAACGCGGTCTGCGCGCTGAAACCGCCGTGCGAAACGAAAAACGGGGTTGTCGTACTCGCCTTCGGATGCGAGCTGGTCCCGCTCCTTTAACATGCGCATATTCATAGGGAGCAGAATTTCGCTGCGCAGATCCTCAATTTCCACGGCATCTGCCGGATGGCATCTGCGGTACCCATCCAGGAACGCACTGCATATGGTGTTGGTCCGCGAGCGGTCGCCGCGCGGGCTGATGCAGCAGTTGACAAACAGCAGGTGATTCATGACGTTCGACTCCTTCGATTCATACTCCCTGATTTAGAGTATAGGGGCCAGCCGACCTGCTCCGATTGTGAGAAAAAGAACGTTATTCCTCTGCGATCTTCTCAAATGCAATCCGCGGCATATCGTCCTCCGGGACGTGTACGGTCCCGCAGCGGCGGAAGCCGTTTTTCGTCAGCATACCCTGCATCACCTTGTTGTCCCCGTGGGTGTCCATGCGCAGATGCGGGTGCTGCTGAAAGGCCCAGGAGATACAAAAACTCCCAATGCCCTTACCCGCTCCGTCCGCAGCAATTCGATGTACCACGGCATAATCCTCGTCCCCGATCCACGCGCCGTCCTCAATCTTCCGGTAGTATGGATCTTCCGCATAGTTGTAATAGAAAACGGCGACGGTCCGGCCGTCTTCGTCACAGACATAGCAATGCCCCTGTGCAATGTCCTGCTCAATCAGACTCTTCGGCGGCCACGACTCGCCCCATTGGTTCGGGTTGCCGTGCGCCGCCATAAAGGCCCGCGCGCGGGCATAGATTTCCATGATACGCGGCAGGTCTTCTCTGGTTCCGGGTCGAATAGTTCTCATAATATCGGCCTCCTTCGCCGTTATTCTATCACAAAAACGCCCGACCGAAACCGGTCGGACGTTTTGACAATATGTGAATCGCCTCAGGAAAGCGAGGTGTTGGTGCTGCCGAACGGGCTGGAGCCGTCCGCATTCTGCAGGAATACGTGCTCCGGCCGCGGGAGTTTGATGTGGATGGTCTCGCGGAGAACATCCTCAACGGTCTCCACCGGGATGATATTCAGACGGCCGCGGACCTCTTCGGGGACATCGCGCAGATCCTCTTCGTTCTCTTTCGGGATCAGGACCTTGGTGATGCCGGCGCGGTCGGCCGCAATCAGCTTCTCTTTCAGGCCGCCGATGGGAAGTACGGCGCCGCTGAGGCTGATCTCACCGGTCATGGCGATATGCGGATCTACCTTGATGCCGGTGAACAGCGAAGCCAGTGCCGTAAACAGGGTGATGCCGGCAGACGGGCCGTCCTTCGGGGTGGCGCCGGCCGGGACATGGATGTGGATGTCCTGTTCCTTGAAGGCCGCCGCATTCAGCGGAAGGCGGGACTTCAGGAGACTGACCGCAATCCGGGCCGACTCCTTCATGACGTCGCCGAGCTGGCCGGTCAGAATGATCTGGCCGCTTCCGGGCATGGCTGTGGTCTCAATAAAGAGGATCTCGCCGCCCACCTGGGTCCAGGCGAGGCCGGTGACGACGCCCGCCGGGCTGTTGAGATGGATCTTCTCATGGTAGGAGACCTTCCGGCCCAGAATCTCCTCCAGATCGTCCGGTTTCACCGTAATCGGCGCCTCCGCCTTTCCGGATACGAGTTTCTGCGCTGCAGAGCGGGCGATGGTCGCAAGCTGTTTCTTCAGGCCGCGGACGCCGCCCTCCATGGTGTAATCACTGATGATGCGGCGCATGGTGTCATCTTCGATGACCAGCTGATCGGCCGTAAGTCCGGTGTCGTCCAGGACTTCGCCGAGCAGATGCTCGTTTCCGATATGGAACTTCTCCTGGTCGGTGTAGCTCGAGATCTGGATGACCTCCATCCGGTCCAGAAGCGGGGCCGGGATGGTCTCCAGCGTGTTCGCCGTGGCGATAAAGAATACGTCCGAGAGGTCATAGGGCAGATCGAGATAATGATCCGTAAAGGTGCTGTTCTGCTCCGGGTCCAGGACCTCGAGAAGGGCCGAGGACGGGTCGCCGGCGAAGCCGCCTTCCTGGAGCTTGTCGACTTCATCGAGCACCATGACCGGGTTGGTGGTACCGGCCTGCTTGATGCTCTGGAGAATTCGGCCTGGCATTGCGCCGACATAGGTGCGGCGATGGCCGCGGATCTCGGACTCATCCCGGATGCCGCCGAGGCTGATCCGGACATATTTCCGGCCAAGGGCTTTCGCGATGCTGCGGCCAAGGCTGGTCTTGCCGGTTCCGGGCGGGCCGACGAGGAGCAGGATGGAGCCCTGCTTGTCCTTCTTCATCTTCATGACAGCCAGATGCTGCAGAATGCGCTCCTTCACCTTGTCCAGGCCGTAGTGGTCCGCGTTGAGAATGCGCTCCGCCTCATTCAGATCGATGTCTTTGCTCTCGGTCTTCTTCCACGGGAGTTTCAGCATAAAGTCAAGGTAGTTGCGGATGACGCTCTCCTCGGCGCTGCCGGGGCCCTGCATCTTGAGCTTCTCCACCTCTTCCATGGCGGCCTTCTCAATGTCTTCCGGCATACCGGCGGCCTTGATACGGTCCTCATAGCTGTCTTTTCCGTCCGATCCGCTGCCGATGGACGCACTTCCCCCCGTCGTCTCGCCGAGCTCCTCTTCAATTGCCTTGAGCTGTTCCCGCAGGACCTGCTCGCGGTAATACTGGTTGGACTTCTCTGAGATGCGCTCGTTGAGCTCCATGTTGAGCTCAATGCGCTCCTTCTGTTTCATCATCAGATCGATAAAATGAAGGCTGCGCTCCCGCAGGGAGTCCGTGGCCAGCAGTTCATACTGGTCCTCGGCGGAGAGATCGGAGTAGTTGCCGAGGTAGGTCATGAGGCTGTTGAGATCGTGGATCTGGTCCAGCATTCCCATGTAGCGCTCCGAGCCCTGGAACTGCTTTGCGAACTCGCGGATCTGGTTTTTCATATAGTCCAGCATCTGCTGCTGCTCGTCCTGGGAGATATCGGGGTCGGCCGGATGGTCGGAATACTCGACGTAGACCATATGATTCTGGAAACTGAAGGACTTGATATCTACCTTCTCAAGGAGACGGGCCTTCAGGAATGTGCCTTTGTCATTTTTCTCGACGCCGCCGGAAGACATGACAATGCCCATCGGGCGGTATTCGGATTCGTTGGTGTCGCCCTGTGCGACATTGTGTTTCAGCGGAACGACAACCGCCGTCTTGTTGCCAAGCGCAAAATAGGTGGCCAGCTCGTCTGCCGGCTCCTGAAGCCGGAGGACCTGGTCAACCCCCGGAAGAAGGACGTAGTCGAAAACTGGTACCGCTACTGCATTTTTGATCATGGTGTTGTCCATATAGGTTCAACCTCCTGAACTTAAATGAATGTTCATTTAATTAATTTGGATTTTTTTTGCGGGCCTCTCCTGTCAGATGAGAGTACCCGCCGCTAAATTGGACTTTTCAATTCTAAGTCAGAAGTGCACGCTGGACAATTTCTACGAGCTCGTCGAGCTCCCGGTCCTTGTCGCCCTTTGCCGTCTTCTGCTGTTCCGCAATGTGCTGAACCGGATAAAAAATAATGGCCTCCAGAATATCATTGCTGTAATTCCGGATGACGTGCCGGTTCTTCAGATCGTCGATAATGCCTGTAATGTAGCAGGAGCCGTTGTCCCCACAGCAGGACTCCGCCAGAGAGGCGACCATGGAATACTGTTTGACATAGGAAAATACGTCCTGGTACTCCACAAGATACTGATAATAATTACGGATGAGGGATTCGATTGTCTGTGCGCCGGACATGGAAGAGTCCACGTGATTCTGCAGATAATCGTAGACATTCTGCGAATACTCGACGTAAATTTCCTGCAGCATGCTGTCCTTGCTGTCAAAATAGGTATAAACCGTTGCCGGACAGACATCTGCCTCCCGCGCAATCTTTGACATGGACAGTCCATTGAACCCGTTTTTCAAGATGAGCTGAATAACGGCGGACTCAATGCGCTGCTTCTTTTCATCGTCTTTCTGCCGCATTTCATCACCTCGTTGTCTCTATAATAAATGAACATTCATTTATAGTCAAGCAAAAATACAGAAAAATACAAAATCTTTTTCAGAGGCTGGGACGGCAGCCGCCCGACAGGCAAAAAGAAGGACCGCTTTCAGCGGCCCTTTCTCTTAGTTCAGTGCATTCAGTATTTGACTGGCGATGTATTTGTGCCCGTTCCGGTCCGGATGGCAGTTGACCACCAGGCAGGTCCAGTAGTTAAGTGTCGTGAGGGAGGCCGCCGGGTGGGTCTCGGTGTTGTAGACATCGACGTACGTGTACAGACTGCGCACAGGGCACTCCTGCTGCAGATAGAGATTGAAATTGCGTGCGTACTGCCCTGTCACGCCGTAGAGAAAGTCCTTCAGCTGCCCCTCCGGCTCCGCCAGGCGGAACATGCTGTACATTCCGAGCGCCAGGATTCTGGCATTTGGGTTCAGCGCATGGATGTCCCGGATCAGCCGCGGATAATTGCGCTGGAATTTTTTCATATTGAGATCGGCTTCCTGCAGCATGGTCCGGAAGAACAGATCCTCGTTCCCGCAGGACAGCATCCGGAAGAGATCCTCCGCCGAGGAGGCCGTCTGGAAATCCTGCTCCAGCATGGAGAGAGCCGCCTGGCCGGCGATGCCGAACGAGCAGTAGAGCATCTTATAGGCCGCGGCGAAAATGGCGTTTGTCATGACATCATTGCTGCCGAGATTAATGGTGATCAGATCTGCCTGCTGCACCTGCTCCCGTACAGCAGCCTTCTGCCGCGCGTAGTCGCCTGGGTGGAATATCTCGGTCTGGAAGAGATCGCAGTCGGTGACGAAGCGCTCATAGTAGTTGGACGGATGGTTGATCTCATGCTCATAGTCCGGGTCGAGATACCGGAGATAGTTTTCCGTCGTATAGACGACCCGGGACGTGTTGTAAGTCTTCTGCACCCCCAGCGCCCGGCCGACCAGGTCCGCATAGGAACCTTGTACCACTTCGCCCGCCGGCACATTCAGCAGCTGTGATGCAAAATCGTCTCCGCTCAGCGCATATCCGGCTGCGATGCTGTCGCCGATAACCGTATATGTCTGAAAGGTTTTTGGTTTCGCCCCGGCGCTGACCAGCGTAAATCCCATCGTCATAGCAAGAGCCATGACGATGGCCAGAAGCCGTTTTCCCGCTTTTTTCATCTCATTTTCTCCCCTTACAGGGCACGCAGAATCTGCTGTGCAATATATCTGTGGCCGTTGGCGTCCGGATGGACGTTGACGATTCGCTGCATCCAGAAGAGCGGCGAGGTCATGGGTGCGGACGGGTGAATTTCGGTGTCAGAAATGTCCACATAAGTGTAAGTATTCCGCTCCGGGCACTCGTTTTTCCAGAAGCTGCCCTGGGCATTGCAGACCTGAACGGAGACATCGCTGCACACTTTGCGGACCGCGGAATCCTGCGGCGTCTCATTTCGGAACGTGTCATACATGCCGAGCACCAGAATCTTTGCATTTGGATTCCATTTGCGGATATCCCGGATAAGCCGTGAGGCATCGGTCTTATACCGTGCAATATAGCGGCTGCACTCCTGGAACATATTCGTAAAGAGGATATCATTTTCGCCGCGGCTGACCATGGCGGCCAGGGATTCCAGTGAGTCGGCGCGGTGGAAGTCGTTCTCCAGCATGGAGACGGCCGCCTCGCCGGCAATGCCGTAGGTATAGTAGATCGTCTTGTACAGCGCAGAGAGCAGCGCGTTCGTGGCGAGGTCGTTGTTGCCCAGATTGACCGTGATAAGGTCGGCCGCCGCAACCTGCTTTGCAACATTCTGCTTCTGGCGCGCAAAGTCACCCGGCTCCGTCAGCTCGGCCGCAAGGGCATCTCCCTGCGTCAGGAGCTTCTGATAGTAGTTCTCCGGGTGATTCAGCTCACGTTCATAGTCCTCATCCAGGAACCGCAGATACTCATCTACTGTGTAGACGACGCGAGAGGTATTGTAGACGGTTTTGGCGCCAACCCCCTCCGCGACCAGCTCCGGATAGGAACCTTTTACCACTTCCCCATGGGGAATGTTGAGTGCACCGCCTTCCAGGCCGTATCCTGCAGGGATACTGTCTCCGATGACGGTGTAGACCGAATAGTGAGTACTCCGGCCGGCGGCCAGTGCGGCAAGCGCAGATACATTCAGCGCCAGCGCCGCAGCCAGTGCGACAGCCAGAATACGGCGTACGATATGCTTTTTTGTCATAAACTCCAAAACCTTTCTATTGTTTCATTATCCCGCACGCCATTTCGCGGAAAAATAGACAATTCGAAAGGAATGTTGGAAGCAAAAGAAAAGAGACCGCTGCACAGCCGTACCGGCTGTACTGCGGTCCCTTTCTATTTGGAGGACAGCAATTATTTCGCGTTGGCGTTAATAGCGTCAATGACCTGGTTGGCAATGTAGCGATGGCCGTTTGCGTCCGGATGGCAGTGAACCAGGTAGTGTACCCAGAAGTTCGGGGTTGTCATCGGGGCAGACGGATGACACTCGGTGTAGGTGTCATCGACAAAGGTGTACTGGCCGAGGACGGAGCTGCCGTTCTTCAGATAGTCACCGACCTCATTGCAGACTTTGACGGAGGCGTCGGAGCAGGTTTTCTGAATCCAGGAGCCCTGCGGATCAGCCTGGCGGAAGGTATCATACATGCCGATGGTGTAGATGTCGACGTCCGGGTTGATTTTTTTGATGGCACGGATCAGGCGGTCATAGTTGCGCTTGTACATGGCAAGATTGACATCGACTTCGTCCATGATGGTCTTGTAGGTCAGATCCTCATCTCCGCGGCCGACCATCTTGACCAGATCGTCGAGGGAGTCGGCTTTCTGGAAGTCGTTTTCCGCCATGGAGAAAGCGGCCTGCGCGCTGCAGCCAAAGGTATAGTAAATAACCTTATAAATGGCAGAGAACAGTGCGTTCGTCGCAATGTCGTTGTTGCCGAGGTTGATCGTGATGAGATCGGCCTCTTTCACCTCATTGCGGACATGGGCCTTCTGATAGGCGAAATCGCCCGGCTTGGAGACCTCCGGCTGGAAGTAGTTGCAGTCGTTCAGGAAACGCTCATAGTAGTTGGACGGATGGTTGAGCTCGTGCTCATAGTCGTCATCCAGAAAACGAAGATAGTTCTCAATCGTATAGGCGTCACGTGCCGTCTGGTTCAGCTTCTTCGCATGGACGGCCTCTTTGAGCAGAAGCGGATACGTGTTCGGAACTTCCTCGCCGTGCGTCAGCGTGAACTGAGTCTGCAGGCTGTCCGGTTCCCCAGTCATTCCGTAGCCCGCTGCGATACTGTCTCCGATGCATGTGTAGACATCGTAGGTTTTCTTACATTTCTTAACGGTGTCGTTCTGTGCTGCAAAGGCAGAGACCGAAACGACTGAGAGCACCATAGCCAGCGTCATAACCGCAGCGACTATGCGTCTCCAAATGCTTTTTTTCATTCGATTTCATCTCTCTTTTTCCAAAAAATTTGTGTGAAATTCGCACAATGGTATTTATACGCCCCGCTCTATGGAAGATGAAATAACCATTCTTTGACTTTGGATGGAACTTTGATCGGATCATCGTATTTTGCATATTCATTTTGCAATTTCTTCTAACTATAATTTGCCTTAATTCAAATAGACAATTTCAGGGTTTGGAAAAAGAAAGGAATCGATTTATGGCAAAACCTGCAAAAAGACTCGCTCTTCTGGACGAAACAACGCAGCGGATCCGCACGTATCATCCGGAACAGCATGAAGCTTTCTTCGCCGCAGATAAGACGCTCCCCTCGTATCGTATTTATACGACAAAATACTGGAACACCGCAAAGACGGCTCTTCAGCGCATTGAAAGTGAAGACAACACCTCCTGGTATCAAGTGCTGAGAAAACGCTGGGCCGGCCATCTGGACGACGAGGCGCTCTACTACCGCGGAAACCAGATTCCCGGGAAAGTCATGTTTGCAAAAGCCGACCAGACTGCACGGGCGCTGAAAGCCGCCGGCGCCGTACAGGGGGATGAGATCGGCTGCTGTATTACAAATACACCGGAGCTCATCTATCTGATGCTCGGTGCGAACCGGATCGGCGTAAAACTAAACTTCTTCGGAGCCGCTTATAATCCGGACTACCAGAAGCAGATCCTCGCAGGATGCAGTGACAAGATCTTCTTCGCAACCGACGACCTGTACGGCGAGATTCAGAAGATTGTCGAGGAGAGTGGCGTCCGAAAAATCGTCCTCAGCTCTCTGGCAGACTCCCTTCCGGACCATCCGGAAAACTGCTGGGGCTACGAACCTGATCTGGACCGCTACTACCATTATGAAGACCGCGCTGCAGTCTATGCCGACGGGAACAGCCGCGTCATCACCTTCCGCGACTTTCTCAAAGAGGGAGACGGCTATACGGAAACACTGGACGGCGACTGCGGCCTGGATACGGAATTCCTGATCACCTACACCAGCGGTTCCACAAAGCTCGGATTCCCGAAGCAGATGATCCACAAGAACCGGGGACTCATCACCGACGGCGTCTTCCACGACGAGGAGCTGTGCTCCAACCCGGCCATCCCCGGGTTCCGCACGATGGCCCACATTCACACGGACACCGCGACCGATCTGATCTCCATCATCAGCAATGCCCTGATGCAGCGCTGGCCCCTGGCCCTCGAGCCGGAGTACGGCCGGGAGATCTTCCTGGATTACCTCTACTTAAACAAGCCGAACTACGTCTGCGCCACCACCAGTTTCTTCCTGAAGGCGGCCGGGCAGTACCTGATTGAGAAAAAATATCACGATGGAAAGAAGGGCCGTCCGCTGGACTTCCTTCTGGTCTCCTTCGCCGTCGGGGAAGGGTGCCAGCCCGGTGAGGAGCGATTTATCAATCAGTTCCTGAAGGCGGCAAAAGCCGGCAGCGGCGTAAAAATCAAAGGGCCGTTCCATCTTCCCTACACCACACTGGGTGCAGCCGGAGGTGATACCGAACACGGCGGCATCTTCTATCTGCTTATGAAGCGCATGTACGAGAAGCAGCATGCACTGAAGCTCCGCGGCCGGCCCTACGGGCTGGATCCTCTGCCCTATGTCCAGTCCGCCGTGCTCCGGAAGAACGACGACGGCTCTTACTCTGAGGTCGGCTACAACGAGCCCGGCATTATTGTCGCCAACTCACCGCTGACCATGGCGGGATACAAAAATTTTGACAAGACCCGGGAAAAAGTCATAACCGATGACCGGGGCATCGATTGGGTGTCCTGCGATGTCTTCGGCTATATCGATTCCGCCGGTTCCGTCCATATCAAGGACCGGAAGGACAATGCCATCTGGCTTGAGGACGGCACCTCTGTTCTTCCCTATCGCATTGCCGACGTAGTGGAAAAGGATTCCGCCAACATCATGACCTGCCTTGTCACCTCTGCGCAACAGAACGGCGCGACGAAGCTGATCATCAATTTTGACCTCTCCCCTCTGCACAGAAAAGAGGAGGGTCAGATCCTCGCCGCAATGGTCGAGCGCGTCAACCGCGCGTTCCCGGAGCTGCGCGGCCGCATCCTCTACCGCATGTTTACGCCGGAGAAACCGTTCCCGGTTACAGCAAGCGGAAAGCGCAACATGGTAGCCGTAGAACGGCTCCTGGACCGTCAGGCCTGCGCGGAGGAAGCGATTCTCGCCCGCTGATCTCATTTGGGATCTGCTTTTCGCATCTGTATTGGTCTTTTTATTCCTGCACTCTCTTTGTCGATTTCCAAAACTCCAAACTTTGTCAACAATTAGCGGAGAGGTTCTTTGCTTTTCCCTCTCCCACGGTGCTCCGATAGAATCTCCGATACAGATGCGAAAGGCAGGTCCCTTTTTTCGAACTATTCAAATAGCCAATCTATCGTATTAATGAACTCCCAAGGCAGAGAAGGAGAAGTGAAGGGGAGGAGCACCATACTTTATAAATCTATCAGGATGACCCGGCGGCAGCTGTATGATCTGGTCTGGGAAGACTCCATGTCCGGTGTCGCAAAGAAATATGAACTGAATTACGACCAGCTGTTCCGCACGGTTCGAGATGAAAACATTCCGCATCCGGATAACTCTTATCTGATTCGCCGTAATCACGGCCAGGATGTCTCCGATGAGAAAGAGCCTCTTCCCGGCGACCCCCAAAAGATGGTACAGTTAAGCACCACGCAGCCGCTCTCGGACGAGGAAGTCGAACTGGCTTCCCGCGGCCGGGCGCTCGGGCAGCTGCAGCAGAACGCTGCTTTTTTCTCCTTTCTGCCAGATGATCTCTCCAGGCAGATCGTCTATCTGACCGAACATATTCGGCTATGTTCCAGTGAGGAAATGCTGCCCGCCGTCAGCGGCTATCTCTCCCTGATCCCGTCCCGAATCTCCAAATCCGAATCGCCCCGGGCAGGATGTATCCTGAGCTCTCTGATTCACTGCCTGCATGCCGTCGGAGCTGAGGTCCAAAACATTTCCCCGCAGGGGATCGAACTGAACCTCTTTCAGGTTCCGCTTACACTGAAAATTCGCGAGCGCTCTACCCAGCGGCGCCTGCCCGATGCCTCCGCCTACCGCCGCCAGTTTAACGGCCGGCTGGAACTGCAGGCCAATCAGGAAATCCAGGCCGATCAGAACGATCTCCCCCTGGAACGGAAACTGAGTGAGCTCTTCATATAGCTTCTGACCATCTGTGCAAGTTCCCGTAACCTCCCACACACCGCCGATGCTCCGGAAACAAAAAGCGGGACGGAGCAAAGCCATCAGCAGATCGAGGACCTCTTTTACGAGACGGAAATGCACCGCCTCGCCGAATCGATCCGCATCTATGTCGACGACGTACAGCAGCAGAGGGGGAAAGAAGTCGACCGCAACTGGATTGACTGGGCCCTCCGCCAGGCCGACCAGATTGATCCTCTGATGGAAGAAAAATAAAAATGTATGACAAAACCCTCCTTACCGGCTGCCCGGTAAGGAGGGTTTTCTTTTTGGGTTCCGATTTCTCCGGAGATAAGAAATCTTAGCTGAGCGATTCGATGTAAGTATACATCTTTGCGTACTCGTCGACGATGTTGACGGTCTGATTTACCATCGGGAAGTAGAAACCGACCGCAGCTGCGTGTTCGCAGTGCCAGAGCGGGAGGTTGACCCATTTGCCTCTGGTCGGGGTGGTGACGACTTCCGAAGTGGCGTTGTTGAACGGGGCCTTGGTGAGTTCCGTGTTGACCATGCCGTCGTTCTTGTAGTAGCTGTCTTTCCAGCCGCCGCCGGTGCGGTCGCACTTAACAGTACCGAGGATAGAGGAAAGCGGCCCAAGCAGAAGGGCGGTCTTGTCCTGAACCTGTTTCGGTCCGCCGTTGAGGTCATGCGTGCACTGGGTCGGACGGGCAAAGTAGTAGACCGTCGGAGCGTCCGGGTACTCTGCATTGAGTTTTGCACAGTTCTCGGAGGTCATGTCGTAGAAGGCCATATCCTTCGTCTGGAAGGCGCCGGAAGCTTTGACGCGGTCATACGCGCTCTTCAGGCTCTCGCCCGGTACCGGCGTGAAGCCCCACTCTTCGAGCTCCGGATCCCACAGCTGGGTGAGGTCGATGGTCTGTGCCTCCGTCTGCGTCATAGCAAAGCCGAACGCATAGAAGATGTAGCTGAACATCTTGTCTGCCGAAGCCTCGCCAAACGGTTTTGCGAAAAGGTCATAGCCGAGGTCCGCAAGAGAAGTACCGTTGTTGACGCCGGATACGGTCATGCATGCATTGACCATAGTTTTGCCTTCGCCCTTGAACAGCGGGGAACAGTCATTCGGAGCCGCTTCCTGCTCTTCCTTGCTGCCATAGTACAGAAGGGAGATCATCAGACGGCCGGTCGGTGCACCGAGGGAGTGGCCCCAGATGTTGACCGGATGGTCGTTGTCCCACTTCGGATAGATGCCGGGGTAGCTGCGGCCGAACCGCGCATGGCCGTATTTGGCGGAATGCGCTGCTCCGTAGTCGACACGGCCGCCCTTGATGCAGGCATAGAGCTCACAAGCACGGTCCCAATTGGACGCCAGCGGGCTGATGTTTGCCTCATAGACGCTCTCGTTCTTGTTGCGGAGTACTTCGGCAAGGTTTCCTGCGGCAAAGCCGCCCCAATAGTTGCCGATAAGTTTGTCGGCCTTTGCTTCCGGGCCATAGCCGTTGAAGCCGTGGACCAGGATAGTCGGGGTCTCATTGTTTTTCTCCTGCGCTGCACCGACATTGACGGCAAGGACACTGAAGACCATTGCCAGAGCCAGAAGCAGTGAAAGCACATGCTTGACTTTTTTCATTTACACCATTCTCCTTTATTCTCCACAGCGCATCTCCTTAATGTCGTCCCAAGTCAGTGGACAACTGCGCTGTCTATGTAAACGAAATTATATCATCTGTTATTTGGTTTGTCGACCACAACTTGGTGACAATATCTAAAAAAATGTAGTTTTGTTGTAAGTTTTAAACAACTATTTTGAGAATGGCTGTAAAATATATAAAAACATTTAACATTATTCAAAATTTTTATCATTTTTCCCGTTTCTGAGGCAAAAATGAAAAGTGCCGCATTTTGCTTTTCAGAAAATGCGGCACTTCTTTTTTCAGCCATTCAGTCCCGGAAATCATATTCTCCGCGGTGGTTCCGCTTAAACTGCTCATAGAGCTGGCTGTTCTTTTTTTTGTTTTCCACCAGGGCAAAGTCCTGCTCTCCGGTCTCCGGATTGTCCCGTACTTCGAGAATCAGCACTTCCTGCTCGCCCGGCTTTTCATCCAGCGGAAGAAGGGCAACGTATTGTTTTCCGTGGTCCTTCATCTCGTCCAGAAACTGGAAGCGAATTTCATTGCCGTCCTCATCATAGAGCACCATTGTATCGTCTGCCATTCTGCGCTCCTTTCTGCGGGTCCCTCCCGCTCCTCATTGCGATGCCTTGATTTTATACCATTTCCGGCGCCGCCGCAATGGAAATTGACCGGTTTGTATGGTATCTTAAAATACATATTATTAAGGAAAAGGGGATTCATAATATGGAGTACAAACTGAACGGCTTCCAGCCGAAACAGGCCCTGCACTTTTTCGAGGAGATCAGCGCCATCCCACGCGGCTCCGGAAACGAGGCCGCCGTCGCGGATTACCTGGTGCAGTTCGCCTCTGCCCGCGGCCTCGCCTGCATTCGCGACCGCGCCAACAACGTCATCATCTATGAAAAGGGAACCCATGGCGGAGAGGACAAGCCTCCGGTCATCCTGCAGGGGCATATTGACATGGTCTGCGAGAAAGTCGCCGGCAGCACCCATGACTTTACCAAAGACGGAATCGATATCCGAATCGGGCCGGATGGATGGGCCACCGCGGACGGCACCACCCTCGGCGCCGATGACGGCGCCGGAGCAGTGGCTATTCTCGCCATCCTTGACGATGCAGATCAGCCCCATCCCCCCATCGAGGCGGTCTTCACCGCCGGGGAGGAAATCGGCTTCGTAGGAGCCTCCCAGCTCGACTTCTCCAGGCTCTCCGCGCGCCGCATGATCAATCTGGACTCGGAAGACGAGGGCGTTGCCTGCATCAGCTGTGCAGGCGGCATGGAATATTATTTCGACACAAATATCGTGCGGGAGGAAAAGACCGGCACGCTCTTCCAAATTGAGATCTGCGGCCTGCTCGGCGGCCACTCCGGCTCCGATATCGACCTCGACCGGGTCAACGCCATCAAGCTCGCCGGCCGCATTGCCAATCACATGATCCAGCACCGCGACGCCTGCATTGTCGACTTCAGCGGCGGCACCAAGGACAACGCCATTCCGCGTGAGGCCTCCTGTACGGTTCTGCTGCCGACGGTTCTCGCAGAGCTCACGGAAGACGATCTGCTCGCCCTCATCGACTCCATTCAGAAGGAGTACGCCTCCTCCGAGCCAGATCTAAAGATTACGGTCACCCGCATCGACGGCCGTGTCGTCAGCGCTCTGACCCGTGCGGACAGCCTCCGCCTCATCGGAGCCGTCCTGCTGGCCCCCAACGGCGTGCAGCGCCGGGATCCGACCCAGAACAACTTCGTCATCACCTCGCTGAACCTCGGCATCCTGCGCGTCGGCGCCAACCACATCAAATTCACATTTGCACCCCGCAGTTCCATCGACTCGCTCCAGGACGCCACGCTGGAAGCACTGCAGCTCACCGCTGACACCTTCGGGTTCGAGACTTCCACCGCCGGCGTCTATCCGGGATGGGAGTATGTCCCGAACTCCGTCCTGCGGGACACTTTCTGTGAGAGCTATCGGTCTCTCTTCGGGGACGAGCTCCGAATCGAGGGCATCCATGCCGGACTCGAATGCGGCCTCTTCGCCGAGAACCTGCCGGGGCTCGACGCCATCTCCGTCGGTCCGACGCTCCGCAATGTCCACACCCCGGATGAGGCCTTTGATCTCGCGAGCAATGAGAAATTCTTCCGCCTGATCTGCGACGTCCTTACCCGACTGGCAAAGGAGGACCGGTAAGCCATGGCCGAGCAAGAATCTTTCCGCCCGTTTATCCCGGCAGATAAAGTCGTTCCGGAGTTCACGCCGCTCTCAGTCATCCTGGGCGTCCTGCTTGCGGTGGTTTTCGGTGCCGCCAACGCCTATCTCGGACTGCGCGTCGGAATGACGATTTCCGCATCCATCCCCGCAGCGGTACTCTCCATGGGCATCGTCCGCATCATCCTCCGTAAAGATTCCATCCTTGAGAACAACATGGTGCAGACCATCGGCTCTGCCGGAGAATCCCTCGCGGCGGGCGCCATCTTCACGCTGCCGGCGCTGTTTCTCTGGGAGCGCGAGGGAAAAATGGCATCTCCCAGCATGCTCACCATCTTCCTCGTCTGCCTGGTCGGCGGCCTGCTCGGCATCTTTTTCATGATTCCGCTCCGGCAGGCACTGATCGTCGAGGAGCACGGCACGCTCCCGTTCCCCGAGGGCACCGCCTGCGCCGAAGTGCTCGAAGTCGGCGAAGAGGGCGGCGGCAAGGCCGGCATCGTGTTCAGCGGACTCGGCATCGCCGCGCTCTACAAGCTGCTCTCCGACGGCTTCCAGTTCTTCCCGAGTGAGATCGGCCACGATTTCCCCCATTTCCGCGGCGCCAGCGCCGGCGTCCAGGTGCTCCCCGCACTGGCCGGAGTCGGCTACATCTGCGGTCCAAAGATCAGCGCCACCATGCTGGCCGGCGGCACGCTGAGCTGGTTTGTCCTCATGCCCCTGATCTCGCTGTTCGGCGGAAACGCCGTCGTCTTCCCCGGGACAGAAATCATCTCCTCCATGGACCCCGCCGGGCTCTGGAGCACCTATATCCGCTACATTGGCGCGGGGGCCGTCGCAGCGGGCGGTGTGATCTCCCTCATCAAAAGCAGTCCCCTCATCGTCAAAACGTTCCGACAGAGTTTTTCCGCCCTGACCAAAAAGAACCGTTCCCGGCAGGCAGCGCTGCCGCGGACTCAGCAGGATATCCCGATGCCCATCATCCTCATCTCCATCCTGCTCCTGGTCCTGGTCATCTGGCTGACCCCCATCTTCCCGGTCAGCTTCCTGGGCGCCCTCATCGTCGTCATCTTCGGATTCTTCTTCGCCGCAGTCTCCGCCCGGATGGTCGGCCTGATCGGATCCAGCAATAACCCCGTCTCGGGCATGGCTATCGCCACACTGCTCATCACCACACTGCTGCTGAAACTCACCGGTTCCACCGGTGCAAAGGGTATGCAGGGTGCCATTGTCATCGGCAGCATCATCTGCATTATCGCCGCCCTGGCCGGCGACATCTCCCAGGACCTCAAAACCGGTTTCCTGGTCGGCGCCACGCCGAAAAAGCAGCAGTTCGGCGAGATGATCGGCGTACTGGCCGCCGCCTGCGCCATCGGCTATGTCATGAAGCTTCTGAATGACGTCTGGGGATTCGGCTCCAAAGAGATCCCGGCCCCGCAGGCCACCATGATGAAGATGATTGTCGAGGGCATTATGAACGGACAGCTGCCCTGGGGCCTGATTCTGACCGGCGTCTTCATTGCAATTGTCATTGAACTCATCGGCATCCCGGTCATGCCCTTCGCGGTCGGCATGTATCTTCCCTTCTCACTGAGCGCCGGCATTATGTTCGGCGGAATCATCCGCCTGATCGCGGAGAAGAAGAAGTACCCGGACGAAGCCGCGCGGAAAGAGGCTCTGGACCGCGGGACACTTTACACATCCGGGCTCGTCGCAGGCGAGGGCCTGATGGGAATTCTCATCGCCGTTCTGGCGGCCGCCGGCGTTCCGCTGGACCTCTCTTCCCATTTCCACATCGGAGAGGGCGGTGCCTTCGTCATGTTCCTGCTCCTGCTGGGTTCCCTGGCGTACGTCTGCTTTGGAAAGAAAAAGAAGGGAGAATCGCATGAGCCGTAAGAAAAAGCCGGAGAATTTCATGGATTATGTCCCCCGCCCCAACCGCACCAATGAGGTGACGGTCGGCAAAGACGGGAAAGTTACGGTCCACATCAAATGGCGCGGACCGTATCACAAGATTGCGACGGTTCTGTTTCACAGACCTTCCGTCAGCCATATCGATCTCGACGACATCGGCAGCTTCATCTGGAAGCAGATGGACGGCGAGCGCACCGTTCAGGATATCTACGAACGCCTGAGGCAGAAATATCCCAATATGGAACAGCCGCTGGAGCGCCTCATTAAATATATTCGCATTCTGCACAACAATAAATTAATTGTGTACAATATATTTGACGAAAAAAAGGATTGAATTTTGCACAATCTAATATATAATGGAAGATAAGCAAAGAGGTTAGTTAAAACTAACCCATATAATTGATCTATGAAAGGAGCCTCTCTTATGGCTGTTACCGTTATTTCCGCAGATAATTTCCAGACCGAAGTTCAAAACGCAGGCAAACCCGTCATTCTCGACTTCTGGGCCACCTGGTGCCCGCACTGCAAACGGATTGCCCCGGTCTATGAGCAGATTGCCGCTGAGTACGGCGACCGTATGGTCGTAGGCAAAGTGGACAGTGACGAAGAGCCGGGCCTTGCACAGAAATATAACATCGAGTACCTTCCGACGTTCGTCCTGCTCGACAAGGACGGCAATGTCGTCGACTCCGTCGTTGCCCCGGCAGGCAAAGCTGCACTGGAAGAATTCATCAGCAAAAATGTCGAGCTCTAAGGGCAGGTGATTCCCATGCCAGACACCATCTATGACACCATCATCCTGGGAGGCGGCCCCGCGGGCTATTCCGCTGCACTCTACAGTGCAAGGGCCGGTCTGAATACCATTGTTCTGGAGATGCTCTCCGCCGGCGGCCAGATGACCCTGACCGAGATCATTGAGAACTATCCCGGCTATGCCGACGGCGTAGACGGATTTACCCTCGGAGAACAGATGCAGAAGCAGGCCGAAAAATTCGGCGCAGTCTCCGAACTCACGGAGGTCACCGGCATTGAGGTGGACGGTCCGGTCAAGACCGTGCACACCGCCGATCTCGGCGACTTTCAGACGCGCACCATCATGGTAGCCACCGGCGCCAATGCCCGGAAACTGGACATCCCCTCCATGGAGCCGTTTCAGGACAAGGGCATCCATTATTGTGCCGCCTGTGACGGCATGCGTTTCCGCGGCAAGACCGTTGTACTGGTCGGCGGCGGCAACACAGCGCTGGAGGACGCGCTTTACCTCTCCCGCATCTGTGAGAAAGTCTATGTCGTTCACCGCCGGGATACCTACCGCGCCGAAAAGCTCTACGTTGACGGCGTAAAGGCGGCCGACAACATTGAAGAGGTCCTGAACAGCACCGTAGAGGGCCCGCTCACAAAGGACGGGGCATTCGCCGGTGTACAGGTCCGCAATAAACTGGACGGGAAGCTCACTGATCTCCCGGCCGAAGCGCTTTTCGTAAGCATCGGGCGCATTCCGAATACCGGCATCGTTCCGGACTCCGTGAAAAAAGATGCCGGCGGATACCTGGTTGCAGATGAGACCACCTGCACCAGCGTACCGGGCGTATTTGCCATCGGAGATGTCCGGACCAAGCCGCTCCGCCAGATTATCACTGCTGCAGCAGACGGCGCAGTCGCTTCTGTGTTCGCGCAGAGGTATGTTGAAGAATCCAAATAAAAAATTTTCATTTTAGACAGAAGACGATTTGTATTGGACGTATGTCCTACTCGTCTTCTATCTTTTTGTTTTATCTTTATATGTGTACAAATCAAAATAAACAGGGCTGAATTTTTGTCTGTAAGCCGACGTTCAGCCCATTATTGTCAAATATTTTTTCGAAATTTATGCATAAAACTTTTTCTGATAATATTGTGCTTTTTCACAATTGTTCGAAAAAATCGATAGATTTATAATAGAAGTTGCAATATTTCTGTGCAAAATTTGCCTTTTCTTTTGTACAGAAGTCGCATTTGGCTGGATACATAGGAGAATAAGGAGTGAAAAAAGTGAATAGAAAACACATTCGCAAGAGTGCGAGAACTCTGCTTTCCATTGTCCTCGCTCTTGCCATGCTGCTCAGCCTCGGCGGCGTCGCCGCTTCCGCTGCAGCAATTTCGGAGAAGAAAGCCTCTGAGCCAATGATTCTGGTCGGCGGTCTCTCCTCCTACTCACCCGACAGTAAGCTCGGCAATCTCGTAGGCCACTACATGGGCGGCATTGCAGCTCATGACTACGCTGAAAAAATGAGAGGCCGCGGCATTACTGCTTACGAGTCCACGCAGTCTCCGTTCGGTTCCAACTGGGACCGCGCCTGCGAACTCTACGCCAACATCAAGGGCGGCCGTGTTGACTACGGCAAAGCCCATTCCGAGAAATACGGCCATGAGCGCTACGGCCGCACCTTCCCGGGTCTCTATCCCCAGTGGGACAACGACCATCCAGTAGACCTCTTTGGCTACTCCATGGGCGCTCCGACCACCCGCATTCTTGCTTCCCTCCTCGCATGGGGCAACAAGGACGAGCAGGCCGCATCCCCGAATGACTGCTCCGACCTCTTCAAGGGCGGCAACGCGAAGATGATCAACAGCGTCTCCACCATCTCCGGTACTAACAACGGTACTACCCTCGCCGACGGCATCTTCAATCTCATTGACGACCTGACCGGCGACCATGAGAAGACTCTGGACATCGCCTCCACGCTTCTCGGCGTCATCGGCCTTGCCGCACAGGGCACCGACATCTCCTCGCTCATCGACCCGATGTTCGACCAGTACGGACTTCAGCCGAAAGCCGGCGAGACCAACCTTGAGTATGTCACCCGCTGCATCAACGAGAGCAACATCTGGAAATCCCGTGACGTCTGCTGGTGGGACATGAGCACATGGGGCTCCAAGACCATCAACGAGACTTACCCGGACAACCCGAACGCATACTATTTCGCATATGCCTGCTCCGCAAGCCAGCCGGACAACGGCGGCCCGCAGCAGAAAGCCGGTCCGAACAAGTTCCTGCTCACTCCGCTCATCGACATTCTCGGTCACTACAAATGCAACACTGCATGGGGCTGGGACGACAGCTACTATGAGAACGACGGTATGGTAAATACTCAGTTCGCTTTTGCTCCGTTCAACTCCAAGCGTACCGACTATAAAGAGGGCATTGTCCCCGAGCGCGGTGCATGGGTCAACATGCCGAAGGTTCAGCAGGTTGAGCACTCCGGCGTCGCAGGCTTCTATCTGGTTATCAACAAGACCGTCGACATTCTCGACCTCTTCTCCAACCAGGCTCGCTACGTACAGGCTCTCGCATAAAATCTAATTTCGTATAATTTAACAGCCATGCGAAGGACCGCCGTCCGGCATTTGCCGGGCGGCGGTTCTGCCTGTCTATTTCCTGACACTTTCTCCAAAAGTTTGTCAGTTGTCAACAAGCCTGGGAAGCACCGCTGCCGTCGCCGCGTCCAAAACGGCTGAAAAACGCCCGATGATTCTGGTGGGCGGCCTGTCCTCCTACGCGCCGGACAGCAAACTGGCAGAAAAGAACGGTCACATGATGGGCTGTTCCTACTACCGCGACTATGCCAAGATTCTGCGGGAAAAAGGCATCCCGGCCTACGAGTCCACCCAGGCGCCCTACAGGTCCAACTGGGACCAGGCCTGCGAGCTGTTCGCCAACATCAAGGGCGGCAGGGTCGACTACGGCAAAGCACATTCTGAGAAATATGGTCACAGCCGCTTCGGACGCACTTTTCCAGGCCTCTATCCGAAATGGGATGACAGCCACTCCATCGACCTGTTCGGCCTTTCCATGGGTGCAGAGACCCTGCAGATTCTCTCCTCCCTTCTGGCATGGGGCGACGCCGACGAACGGAAAGCATCTCCCGACGACTGCTCTATCCTCTTCCAAGGCGGACACGGCAAGATGGTCAACAGCGTCTCCACGATTGTGGGCATCAACAACGGCACCACTTTTGCGGATCTCTGCTTCCACCTGATCGACCAGATGACCCGCGGCCACGAAAAGATCATGGATATCGCCTCCACATTATGCGGCGTCATCGGCCTCGCCTGCCAGGGGATCGATCTCTCCGCCTATCTGGATACCATGTTTGATCAATGGGACCTGCAGCCGCAGGAAGGTGAGACCAACATCCACTATATTGCCCGCTGCATCAGCGAGAGCAATATCTGGAAGTGCCGTGATGTCTGCTGGTGGGATATGACGACCTGGGGCGCCAAAGAGATACAGAAAGAACATCCCTCCAACCCGGATGCATACTATTTCGCCTATCCGCTGTCGCCAGTGTTCCGGACAACGGCGGTCCCCAGCAGAAATCCTACAGCACCAAACTGGTTCTCACTCCGCTGATCGATATCCTCGGCCACTATAAAACCGAGACCGCATGGGGCTGGGATGACAGCTACTACGTCAACGACGGCATGGTCAATACGGTCTTTGCCAGTGCACCCCGCCTCTCCAAATCGGTGGATCACAAAGAGAGCATGACCCCGCAGCGCGGCGTCTGGGTCAATATGCCGGAGCTCAAATACCTGGAGCACTCCGCTTCCGCCGGCTTTTTCCAGGAGAAAAATAAGACCTATGAGCCGGTTAATGTATTTATTGACCATTCCAGGTATGTAGAAAGCCTCTCCTGATTGGGAAAACGTACAGACTTTTCCTCCTGTGCTTGACGCGGTTTTCCATTGTAGCTAAAATACTAATAATACAACTACCCGCGCAAAGGTGCGACCGGGGCTGCTGCCCCGGCCGCTTTTTGTTTTGGAAAGGGGTTTTCTTCCTGCATGGAAATACTGAATCATGTCGCGGAGGTCGTTGACGGCTACGTCTGGGGACTCCCCCTCATTCTCCTGATCCTCATCGGCGGCATCTACCTGACCATTCGGCTCCACGCACTGCAGATCCATCATCTGCCCCTCGCGCTGAAATGGATGGTCCACAACGAGGAGGAGGGGACCGGAGAGGTTTCCAGCTTTGCGGCCCTCTGTACCGCCCTCGCCGCCACAATCGGCACCGGCAACATTGTCGGCGTCGCAACTGCCATCAAGACAGGCGGCCCCGGTGCCCTGTTCTGGATGCTCATCGCCGCCCTGTTCGGTATGGCCACCAAGTATTCCGAGGGTTTTCTCGCCATCAAGTACCGTTCTGTCGATGAAGACGGCCACGTACTCGGCGGTCCCTTCTACTATATCGAGCACGGAATGGGAAAGAAATGGAAATGGCTCGCCAAGTGTTTTGCGGTGTTTGGGGCCTGCGCCGGCCTGTTCGGTATCGGCACCATTACGCAAGTCAACGGCATTTCCTCCACGGTTGAGACCTTCTTTGACGCAGACAAATCGCACACCGTACATATGGGAGCCATCGGCGACTACACCTGGGCGGTTATTATCACGGCCGCCGTCTGTGCTATTTTAGCCGGATTGGTTATCATCGGCGGCATCAAGCGCATTTCCAGCGTCAGCCAGATTATCGTGCCTTTTATGGCAGCTGCCTATATCATTTTCGTTCTGATCCTGATTTTCGCCAACATCACCCATCTTCCGCATGCCATCGCCGTTATCTGCGAAGAGGCGTTTCGGCCGAAGGCCTTCGGCAGCGGCGCTGCGGCTACCCTGTTCGTGGCCATGCAGGCCGGTATTGCCCGGGGTATCTTCTCCAATGAGGCCGGCCTTGGTTCCGCCCCCATTGCGGCTGCAGCGGCTACCACGAAATCTCCGGTCCGCCAGGGTCTGGTCAGCATGACCGGCACCTTTGTAGACACCATCGTCGTCTGCAACATGACAGGACTCTCCATCGTTATCACCGGAGCCTATCAGGACACCTCGCTGGAAGGTGCAGCAATCACCGTCCGTGCCTTCCAGATGGGACTTCCGTTCCCGCACTATGTCTCGGCTTTTCTCGTCATGATGGCACTGATTTTCTTCGCCTTCACCTCTATCCTTGGATGGAACTACTACGGCGAACGCTGCCTCGAATACCTGACCAACGGAAACCGGACCGGCATCAAAATCTACCGCTGGCTCTACATTCTGAACATCCTCATCGGGCCGTTCCTCACGGTCAGCGCAGTTTGGAACATCGCCGATATCTTCAACGGCCTCATGGCCATCCCGAATATGATCTGCCTGTTCACCCTGAGCGGCACCATAGCCCGGGAGACCAACGCCTTCTTCCGGGAACGGGCTTATCGGAAGCAGAATGAAGATGACCGACAGGCACTCGAAGAGCTGCGGGTTGAAGACGGCGCCATCGAAAATGCCGAGGCGGACCGCTCGTATGCCCGGAGCAGAAAAAAACATAAATAAGTCACATAGCTCCAAAGGCGGAGAACCCGTGTTTCCACGGGTCTCTGCCCTTTTTTGTTTTCAGGAGGAAACCGCTGTGATTGTTGAATACCCCGACTACTATGAATCGTTCACCTGTCTCGCCGACCGCTGTCCCGATACCTGCTGCGCAGGCTGGGATATCAATGTAGACGACGAGCCCTATTACCGCTACCAGACCGTGCAGGGGCCTTTCGGCGAGCGGCTGCGCAGCATGCTGCAGGACGAAAACGGAGAGAAGGCGTTCCGCCTGACCCCGGAGCAGCGCTGTCCGTTTCTGGATACGCAGAATCTCTGTGAGATCTACCGCACACTGGGGCCGGAGAATCTCTGCCGCACCTGCCGGGAATTCCCACGCTTTGTCACCCAAATTGGAGATTACGAGCAAATCGACCTCAGCCTTGCCTGTCCCGCTGCCGCCGACCTCTTCTTCCAGAATCCCGGTATGATCACCGTCTGCCGGGTCGAGGATGAGCGCCCCGGGAAGAACATGTCGGTCAGCGACGCCGCCGACCTGAGCGAAATCATCTCGTTTCGTGACACCGCAATGGCCGGCTGTCAGAAGCATTCGGATCATCCGCACTTTCTCAACCTCCTGCCGGAGAGCAACGACCCCGTCTGGATTGAGCAGTTCTGCCGCATGGAGCCCCTGGAAGATGCCTGGACCGTTCTCGTAAAACGCATTTCCGACCGGCTCTCCGAATATCAGGCGCTCTGGCCGGAGGTCTACTCGGAGGAACTGGAGCAGTGGTTCCGCAAACTCGGCGCCTACTTTTCCTTCCGCTATTTCATCGATTCCTGGTTTGACGGCTCACTCCTCCCGGAGAAACTCATGGTAAAAAAAAGCCTCTGGTTCCTGCGCCTCATGGTCATTGACCGCTGGACAACACAGGACCGACAGTTCTCCCTCAAAGACCTGAAAGAACTTGTCCAGTTCTACTCCAAGCAGGTGGAATTCTCCGATCCGAATGTCCGGCTGCTCAAGGAGCTCCCCTTAGACTCAGAAGAATAAATAAAAAAGCGGCCGGCATGCCAACGGTATGCCGGCCATATTTTTCGCTGTCGGATTAGCTCAGATCCTTTTCCGGGCGGATGTCGGAGCGGACCCCGTGCTTCAGCCCGGGTTTCTGGGAGCGGATCTGGTCTGAGAGGGCGACCAGTTCGGCCGTTGCCGCCTTGGAAGAGGCGTCAAAGGTCTCGCCGTAATGGTCCCGGAAAAAGCGGACCTCGTCCCCCAGTTTGGCCAGGCTGCCGCGATTCCCGCCCCGCTGCAGAGCTTTTAGTCCGTTGCGGCGGCTGCGGGTCAGGTCGTCAAAATGGACGCCTCCCTGGTAGTAGAAGAATGGAATATCTTCCAGTCCATTCTGCTCCGCCAGATGTGCGGTGACTTTCTCGGTGCTCGGGAGTGCCCCGACTCCGAAAACGACCACGTGCTTGCCTTTAAACACGGGCAGTGCCTTCCGAAGACCCTGAATTTTTCCGTTTAATACCCACCCGCCGTAGACAACAAGGCCGTAGCGGCGCAGGTTCTCAGGGCTGATATCCGAAGCCGGAAAGCAGTCGCACTGGAGCTGAGTGGAGATCCACTTCGCATATTTTTCGGTAAAGCCGGTTTCACTTGTATAGACAACAGTTGCAATCATGGTGTTTCGCTCCCGATTTTCAGTCAAATTTGTAACTCTTATTTTAACACATCGAGCAGACAACAAAAAGCGAAAAGAGGGTTTTGCACAACAATTTTGCAAAACCCTCTCTGGTATTTGGATTCTGTTTACTGTGCGGATGCGGCCTCAATGACCTTCTGTGCGACGTTGGACGGCGCCTCTTCATAGCGGGCAAACGCCTTGGTGAACGAGCCGCGGCCGCGTGTCGTCTGGCGCAGGGTAGTCGGGAAGTCGGAGAGTTCTGCCTCCGGAACCTCGGCAGTCAGCGTCTGATAGCCCTTTCGGTCCTCAATGGGCTCCATGCCCAGAACACGCCCGCGGCGTTTGGTGATGTCGCCCATGATGTCACCGACATCGCTGTCCGGGACAACGACCTCAACGCTGTCAATCGGCTCTAGGAGAACCGGCCCCGCCTGGGGGATTCCCTGTTTATACGCGAGCGATGCAGCGGTCTTGAACGCCATCTCCGAAGAGTCAACAGGATGGTAGGAGCCATCGTACAGAACCGCCTTGACGCCGACCATGGGATAGCCGGCAAGCACACCGTGCTTAACCGCGTCTCGAAGTCCCTTTTCAACCGCCGGGAAGTAGTTTTTCGGAACCGAGCCGCCGAAGACCTCCTCCTCAAAGACGAGATCGTCTCCCTCGGTGGGCTCAAAGCGAATCCAGACGTCGCCGTACTGGCCGTGGCCGCCGGACTGTTTTTTGTACTTGCCCTGGACCTTTACCGTTTTGCGGATGGCCTCCCGGTATGCGACCTTTGGTTTGCTGAGCTCTACGTCGACGCCGAACTTCGACTTGAGTTCGGAGATAATGACGTCAATGTGCTGTTCTCCAAGCCCGGAGAGAAGCATTTCCTTGGTCTCGCGGTCCGTGTGGAATTCGATGGACGGATCCTGTTCTTTCAGCCGGTTCAGACCCGTGGCAATCTTTTCCTCGTCGCCTTTCTTGACGGCGCTGACGGCCACTGTATAGGTGGGCACCGGGAACTCTAACCCTTTCAGGGTAAGCACCTGCTTCGAACTGCAGAGGGTGTCGCCAGTCTGGAAGCCGGCCAGTTTGGTGATAACGCCGATGTCGCCGGCGGTGATGACTTTGGTGTCCTCCAGTTTTTCCCCGTGGGGAATAGCCAGCTTGCCGATGCGCTCCGTCTTGCCGGTGCGGGCGTTGTAGGCCGGAGTCTCCGGCGTAATCTGTCCGGAGATGACCTTGAAGAAGGACATCTTGCCGACAAACGGGTCGGCGACGGTCTTGAAGCAGATGGCGGCGAGAGGGCCGTTCGGGTCACAGGCAAGCTGCTTCTCTTCACCGTTCTGGTCCGTCGCTGTCTCACCGGTCTTGGAGGTGGCACTCGGGCCCAGATTGACCAGACCGTTTAGGAGCAGGTCAATTCCGTAGAGTTTTTCGGCGGCGCAGGAGTAGACCGGATAGATATCACCGGCCGTGACGCCCGCCAGGAGGCCGGTCAGCGCCTCAACCTCGGTAAAGGGCTCGCCGTCAAAATATTTTTCCATAAGAGCGTCGTCCGTTGTGGCGACCGCCTCATTGAACATGTCGCGGTACTCGTCCAGGCGATCACTCTGGGGCATTTCCACCTGGACGCATTTTCCGTCCTCGTACTTCCAGGCCTTGTTCTGCGAGAAGTTGACCAGGCAGCGGATTTTGCTGTCCTCAATATAGGGGACGACGACCGGGCAAAGCTTGTTGCCGTGGACCTCTTTCAGGGCATCAAAGACGTTGCCGAAGTTGGCGTTCTCGGCGTCCGTCTTATTGATGACAAAGATTTTGGAGAGACCGCGGGTTTCCGCAGCCGCGAATGCCTTCTCTGCACCGACATCGTATTTTGCTTTCTCAGCGTCGGTGACGATGAGCATGCAGCCCGCTGCACGGACTGCTTCCGAGAGACCGCCAGCAAAATCGAAAAGACCGGGGGTGTCGATCAGGTTGATTTTGACGTCATTCCATTCCAGGGAAGCAACCGAGCTCTTGAGCGAAACGTGGCGCTTTCTCTCCTCCGGGTCATAGTCCATTACGGTTGTGCCCTCATCTACGCTGCCGAACCGGCTGGATGCACCGGCCGTATAGAGCATGGCCTCGCAGAGAGTGGTTTTTCCGCGGTTGGCATGACCTGCTACCGCAATGTTTCGTATGTTGTTGGATTGAAATGTTTTCAAAAGAAACCCTCCTCGGTTTACCGGGCAGATTCCGGCTGCGGAAACCTGGAATTCTACACCTGGCCAATTTTGTGTCCCCCGATTCAGCACAGTGCCGAATATCTATTTTGCATAAAAAATTAGACTAAAAATTAGAACACTATGTTGATATTATCATATTCCACCCCCCAGTTCAACTGCCTTTCCGTCACAATGACGAGGACTGCCGGAGTGTTTTGGCAAGAATCTATTGACTTTTTCCATATTCTTTTGTATGATAAAAATGTCCAATGGGTGAGTGAAAGTTCACCCTTCTCCGACGGCCCGGCGCGAATCTCATTCTCATTTCGCGAAAAACAGAGCTGGCTCTGTAAGCAACTTTACGGATTTTCCCACTTTCCCACAAAAAGTTTTGCACCGTCCCGTCCGGACTTCGTACACGGGTCTCCGCAAGGCCCGTCCTCTGAGAGGTGCGCTGCAGGATACTTCTTCTGCAGCGCACCTTTTCTCTTGCCAGTTTGCAACAATTTATCATAGAAAATCATACAAATCAAAAGATTTTTTTACAGATCATACAAAAAATATTGACTTATTTTTGACAGCCTTTTACAATAATATACACATGAACAAATTATGCGAACACGAATACAATTTAGTATCGTATTATGGAAAAAGGAGATGTAACAATGAAAGTTTTCATGATCGGCGGTACCGGTCTCCTCGGCTCCAAAGCCGCAGAGCAGTTTATCGCCCACGGCGACTCGGTTAAAACCCTTGCCCTTCCGCCTCTCCCGAAGGGAGCTCCGCTTCCGAAAGAGATGGAGATCATCTTCCAGGATGTCAACAAGGCAACCGATGAAGAGCTCGAAAATCTGATGAAAGACTGCGACACCCTTGCCTACTGCGCCGGTGTCGATGAGCGCGCCGAGTTCCCGCCGCCAGTCTATGACGCTTACTACAAGTACAACATTGCTCCGCTCAAACGCCTGGTCCCCATGGCCAAAAAGCTTGGATACAAAGGCGTTGTCTGCTGCGGCTCCTACTTCTCCTGGCTCGCCAAGAACCGTCCCGAGATGAAGATCGCCGAGCGGAACCCCTACATGCGCTCTCGTCTGGACCAGGAGGCTTACCTCGAGTCCCAGGCTTCCGACGATTTCTATTGCGCAGTTATGGAACTGCCCTATATCTTCGGCACGCAGCCCGGCCGTCGTCCGGTCTGGACCATCCTCATTGAGCAGATCAAACCAATGGACAAACTTCCCTGCACCTTCTATCCGGCAGGCGGTACTGCCATGCTCACCATCCGTCAGGTCGGTGAGGTCATCTATGGCGCTACCCAGATTACCAAAGGATATCGCGCATACCCCATCTCCTGCTACAACATGAGCTGGAAAGAATTCCTCAAGATTGTCTATGACGCACGCGGAATGGGCAAAGACCGCAAGATCGTCTCCATCGCCCCCTGGATGATGGCTATGTATATGCCGAAGTTCGTTCTCGACTACAAGAAGCGCAACATTGAATCCGGCATGGATCCCATGCAGCTTCCCTACATTATGGACGAGCACCTCTATTTCGACACCGAGACCTCTTTCCATGACCTCGGTGCAACGCCGGACGACATCCGCGCCGCTATCTTTGACTCCGTCAAGGTATCCTCCGAAGTCGTCGACGGAAAAGTTGATCTTCTTGGCATGAAGGGCGAATAACCCCATTGCCGTATAGCTTCTAACCACAGAAAAACGGACTCCCGAAAGGGGGTCCGTTTTTCACTCTGTCATTTTTTATGCCACGGCCACGAAAACCGCTTCGGCGTCCGGTCCACACCTCCGCCCTGGGTGGCGTTGTAGGATTCGGTGGCGTGGAAAACTTCTATGAGCGCCTTTTCCGTCTCGTTCATGTCCTCCCGGTCACAGGGAACCAGTTCCACATAGACGGAACGCCCGTACTTGATGTCCGCGTAGACGTCCCCGTTGCCTTTGCCCGTAAAATGGCCATGGACCCGTCGGGTGACGTTGACCGACTGACCGATATAGATGTCATCAAAGCGCCGATAGTTGCCGTTGGTGACTGGATGCTCAAAGACGAAGATGACATAGCACCCGGAAAACACCTCGTATTTATAGCCTTTTTGAGATTTTTCGCTGATGATCCAGTTCTTCTCAAACTGCTCGCTGGAGAGGATGCGGCTGCCCCGCACATTGCGCTGCACCGTCCGCTCCCGGCTGCGGGAGAGATACACGACCAGGACAGCGAATACGATGAGGAGCAGGAGGTAGAGGAAAGCCCAGTCCGCTGCTGTCATTCGTCGATACCCCTGTCCCAGTCGGCGCCGGAGAAGTCGATGTTCTGTTCCGGTATTTTGACTTTGGCGACCAGCTTGCCCGTGTTGCAGTTTTTGATGCGGAGGTCCAGCGACCAGTTTTCGCCGGCGCCGTCCAACAGCTGGTTCAGCACATAGTAGTAAGCAAGTCCCTGGACCAGTTCGTTGGTGGAATTGACGTCCAGCTTTTCGTCAAACACCAGGGTCAGAACCCGGTAGTCTTTGGAACCGATGACCTGGTAGTTTTCGCCGGCCGACTCCAGCTCGTCGGTGTAATAGTGAATCCAGGACAGATACTTGCTTCGGAGATTTTCCCGCTGGCGCGGGCTGAGCTTCATAACCATGCCGCCATTGCTGCGGTAGCACCTGGTACAGAAGGCGGGGCCAAGAGCCTGGACAGCCTCGACGTCGTCCGCCGGCGTATCCCCGAAAAACTCATAATAGCTCGCGGGAATTTCCACTGTGTCGTTGGCGCTGCTCCGGGTTTTCGTACAGCCGCTCATGGATAATGTGAGTGCGGTGATCAGCAGCATGAGCAGAGAGCTCCGCAGTACGTGCTTGCATGTCATAGAAATTAGAATCCTCCAAACTGGTAATCTATGGGAATACACTTTACTTTACCATGCAGAACCAGAAAAACGGCCTCTTCTTTTTGAAGAGACCGTAAATTTTTTGTGGACAGGTGCTTAATCGAGCAGTGCAAGCGCCTGGTCGATATCTTCGATGAGATCATCGCTGTTTTCCAGGCCGACCGAGAGGCGAACGAGGTCCGGCGTGACGCCGGCCTCCAGGAGCTCCTCGTCGGAGAGCTGGCGGTGGGTGGAGCTGGCGGGGTGCAGGATGCAGGAGTGGGCATCTGCAACATGCGTCTCAATGTCGATGAGCTTCAGCCCCTTCATGAACTCCTCGGCCGCCTTGCGGCCGCCTTTTACGCCGAAGGAGATGACGCCGGTCGTGCCGTTCGGCAGATATTTTTTCGCCCGCTCATAGTAGCGGCTGGAGGGCAGGCCGGGGTAATTGACCCAAGACACCATCGGGTGCTGCTCCAGGTGCTCCGCCATTTTCATGGCGTTGGCGCAGTGCCGCTCCATGCGGGGTCCGAGAGACTCCAGGCCAAGATTCAGGTAGAAGGCATTCTGTGGGGCCTGGATGGAGCCGAGGTCGCGCATGAGCTGAGAGGTGGCCTTCGTAATATAGGCGCCCTCCCGGCCGAATTTTTCCGCATAGACGATGCCATGGTAGGATTCATCCGGCGTGCAGAGGCCCGGGAACTTGTCTGCGTGGGCCATCCAGTCAAACTTTCCGGAGTCCACGATGCACCCGCCGACGGCGGAATCGTGGCCGTCCATGTACTTGGTCGTGGAATGGGTGACGATGTCTGCGCCCCATTCGATGGGCCGGCAGTTAAACGGGGTGGCAAAGGTATTGTCGACGATAAGAGGTACTCCGTGGCTGTGAGCTGCCTTTGCAAAGCGCTCAATATCAAAAACCACCAGAGCCGGGTTGGCAATGGTCTCGCCGAAGACGCACTTGGTATTCGGCTGGAACGCGGCCTCCAGCTCGTCGTCGGAGCAATCAGGATCTACAAACGTAAACTCAATGCCCATTTTGCGCATGGTTACATTGAACAGATTGAACGTGCCCCCGTAGATGGCAGTGGAGGCAATGACGTGGTCGCCCGCCGTGGCAATATTGAAAACGGAGAAGAAAGAGGCGGCCTGGCCGCTGGATGTCAGCATGCCCGCGGTTCCGCCCTCCAGGGCCGCAATTTTTGCGGCAACCATGTCGTTGGTGGGGTTCTGCAGACGGGTGTAGAAGTAGCCGGATGCCTCGAGATCAAAGAGCTTTCCCATGTCCTCGCTGGTATCGTATTTGAACGTGGTGCTCTGGATAATTGGAATCATGCGCGGCTCGCCGTTCTTTGGGCGGTAGCCGCCGATAATGGCCTTGGTCTCTTCTTTCATAGTTAGAGCCTCTCTTTCCGTGGAGATGTATAGCTTTATTCTATCACACTATCGGAGTGCCCGCCATTCAGTTTCTTTCGGCACTCCCGGCAATAGCCGTAAATCTCCAGGCGGTGGCCCACAACCGTAAATTCTTCGTCCGGGAGCTCTTCGGTCAGCTCCACTGCGGTCACCGGGCAGCCTTTCAGCGGAATCTGCCGGTGGCACATCAGGCAGGTGGCATAGTGACAGTGCACCTGCTCCTTCTTCTTATAGTAGGCATTGTCGTCATCCGGGAGATAGAACTTCTCCACCTGGGCCGCCTTCTCAAAGGCATCCAGCACCCGATAGACGGTGGACATGCTCGCACAGCCGCTTCCCCGGAGCGATTCATAGATATCCAGCGCACGCATCGGTCGGTCTGCACTCTGCAGAAGCGCAAAGACCTCTTCCCGCTGACGGGTATGTTTCAGCCCTTCCGGCCAGTCATTCATATCTCCGCCCCCTTAAAATGTGATATGCAGCAGGTCGATCATGGTTCCGAGAAAGACACCGGTGACATACAGGATGCCGATGATGGCCGCATTTTTCTTCGGCGGTTCATTTTCCCGTACCAGAACCAGAAGGCCGATGCCTGCGCCGACCAGAAGCCCGGCCATCATGGGGCCGGCCCCGATCATCCCCTCCAGATACAGCTGCGTAATGACAACCGACGCCGCGCAGTTCGGAATGAGACCGACGATTCCGGCCAGCAGCTCGCTGAGTACGAGCCGGTCGCTCAGGATAGAGGCAAGCCGTGCCTCGCCGAGCCAGCTGATCAGCCCGTTCAGAATCAGGGAAACCAGAAACAGATAGACCGTAATCTTCACCGTGTGCTTCAGCGCGGAGACCAGAACGCCGTCCTCTTCAGTGTGGGCGTGGTCATGTTCGCAGACATGCTCAATATCCATACTGTCATAGGTCGACCGGTTATGGCGGCTGCGGAAGATTCGGACCGCGGCGTCAATGAGGAAGCCCGCCAGAATACCGAGGCCCGCCTTGGTCCCAAGGATTTTCAGAATCGTAGATGCCGGCACATTTTCCGAGAGAAAAATCGGCAGCATTTCGTCCGAAGTGCTCAGGTACACGGCAATCAGCGTGCCGAGCGTGATAACCCGTCCCGCGTAGAGAGAGGACGCCGCCGCAGAAAAGCCGCACTGCGGCACCACACCCAGCAGCCCGCCGTACAGCGGCCCCCAGTACCCGGATTTCCGGATGAGATTCGCGGTCCGCTCTCCCGTGCGGTGTTCCAGAAACTCCATGAGCAGATAGGCGAGAAAAAGGACCGGTATGGTCTTCAGCGTGTCCATGCCGGTATCCTTCAGAATGTCTAATATGGTATTCCACATAGGTGGATTCTCCTTTGCAAATGGGATTCATTCTCAATTAGCGTCGGAATCATACCACAGCTGGCCTTCGATGTCAAGCACAGACAAAACAGGCCCCGCTGCTGCGGGGCCTGTTTTGCTGTTCGAAAAAAATCTTATTCTTCGCTCTCTTTTTCGGTGACGGCAATGCCGAGCTCCTTGAGCTGTACCGGGTTCGCCGGGGACGGGCACTCAGTCATGGGCTCGGAGGCGTCTTTGATCTTCGGGTAGGCGATGACGTCACGCAGGGTGTCGGCGCCGAGCATCTGCATGCACAGGCGGTCGAGACCCATGCCCATTCCGCCGTGCGGCGGCGCGCCGTAGCGGAAGGCGGTGGTCAGATAGCCGAATTTCTCCTCGGCCTCTTCCTCGGTCAGGCCCAACAGCTCGAAGATCTTCTTCTGCAGAACCGGGTCGGTGATACGGATGGATCCGGAGGAGAGCTCAACGCCGTTGAGCACCATGTCGAAGGACT
This sequence comes from uncultured Oscillospiraceae bacterium, assembly GCA_900542575.1. Taxonomy (GTDB): domain Bacteria; phylum Bacillota; class Clostridia; order Oscillospirales; family Acutalibacteraceae; genus RUG420. Next base: position 5,897 of record UQOE01000004.1, on the reverse strand, counting down.
GGGCGCGGACATGTTCTTTGTCGGTCTCCAGGTAGTCGAGGCATTCGTCCATGGGGGCGGTGAAGGGGTGATGGGCCGCAACCCAGTCGCCAAGCTCCTCATCCCACTCGAAGAAGGGCATCTCGACGATCCAGAGCAGGTTGTACATGCCCTCGGGAATGATGTCGAGCTTCTGTGCCATCGTTGTGCGCAGCGCACCGAGAATCGTCAGAACTCTGCGGGTCACGGTGTCGGCGATGATAAGGATCAGGTCGCCGGCCTCTGCGCCGCCGCGCTCGGCCATGGCCTTTACGGTGTCCTCGGAGACAAATTTGTCGAAAGAGGAGGTGATGCCGTCGTCGGCAACGCGGATCCAAGCGAGGCCCTTGGCTCCGATGCCCTTGGCCTGCTCGGTGAGTTTCTTCATGCCTTTCTTGGAGATGGCCGCATTGCCGCCTTTCGCCGTGATGGCACGGACACTGCCGCCGCCCTCGACGGCGGACGCAAAGACACCGAAGCCGCAGTCTTTGACGAGGTCGCTGAGGTCATAGATTTCCATGCCGTAGCGGGTATCCGGTTTGTCGGAACCATAGCGCTCCATTGCCTCCTTAAAGGTCATGCGCGGCAGCGGCAGCGGGATATCGACATCCAGTGCCTCTTTGAAGACGCGCTGAATGAATCCCTCTCCGATATTCAGGATATCCTCCATCTCAACGAAGGACATCTCGAAGTCAATCTGTGTGAACTCCGGCTGGCGGTCGGCGCGGAGGTCTTCATCGCGGAAACAGCGCGCAATCTGCATATAGCGGTCAAACCCGGCAACCATGGAGAGCTGTTTGTAGAGCTGCGGGGACTGCGGCAGAGCGTAGAACTCGCCGTTGTGAACCCGGCTCGGGACGAGATAGTCCCGTGCGCCCTCCGGGGTGGATTTGATGAGCATCGGGGTCTCGATTTCGATAAAGCCGTTGTCGTCGAAGTAGTCGCGGGCAATCTTGGTAATACGGTGCCGCATAAGGATGTTCTTCTGGAGCTGCGGACGGCGCAGGTCCAGATAGCGGTATTTCAGGCGGGTGAGCTCCGAAGTGTTGACGTCGTCGACGATCTCAAACGGAGTGGTCTCGCTCTTTCCGAGAATTTTGAGCTCGGTGACAAAAATTTCCACGTCACCGGTCGGAATTTCGCTGTTTTTGGAAGCACGCTCGCGGACGGTGCCCTTCGCCATCAGGACAAACTCCGAGCGGACGGTCTCGGCCTTCTCAAAGACCGCTCTGTCGCTCTCGTCGTCGAAGGCGAGCTGGACGATTCCAGTGCGGTCCCGGAGATCAATAAAAAGAAGCGAGCCGAGGTTGCGGCGCTTGGCCGCCCAGCCTGCGACGACAACTTCCTGTCCGACCAGGGACATATCGAAAACACCGCAGTAATGGGTGCGTTTCATGCCATTCATTCTGTCCATGCTTATTTTCCTCCCTGCGGCATACCGCCGATGATCTGGCTGAGGTCAATTTCCTTATACATCTCGCCGTCTCCGAGTTCGGTCGAAAGACTGGCGACCGCTTTCTGAATGGAGATGCTGTCAAATTCGTCCTCCAGCTGCTGGAGGGTGATTTCCTGTACCTCGCCGGTCGCCATCTCCTTGAGCTGGACCTTCCCGCTCTGGAGCTCATTGTCGCCGATGACGACGACGAAGTCGGCGTGGATTTTGTTGGCGTATTTCATCTGCGCCTTAATGGAGCGGCCAACCGTGTCGGTCAGAGCAAAGACGCCCTGTGCGCGGAGATTGTGGAGAATGGACGCCGCTTTCAGGGACGCCGCCTCTCCGGCCGTCGCAATATAGAGTGCGCAGTGCGGCTCCTCCGGAAGGGAGACCCCCTGTGCCCGGAGCAGAATCATCAGCCGTTCCATGCCCATGCCGAAGCCGAGGGCCGGGATATTGCGTCCGCCCAGCTGTTCACAGAGGCCGTCATAGCGGCCGCCGCCGCATACCGTTCCCTGGGCGCCGATTTCGCTCGATACAAACTCAAAGACGGTCTTGGTATAGTAGTCGAGGCCGCGGACAATGCGCGGGTCGATGGTAAATTCAATATTCATGGCCTGCAGATAGCTCTGCACCTTGGCGAAATGTTCCTTGCAGTCGTCGCAGAGGTAGTCGAGAATAACCGGTGCGCCGTCCAGCAGCTCCTTATCCTCGCCCTTGCAGTCGAGAATACGCATTGGATTTCGCTCCAGGCGATCTTTACAGGTGTCGCAGAGCTGATCTTCCCGCGCCTTGAAGTAATCGTAGAGCGCTTTCTGATAGTTCTTGCGGCAGGTCGGACAGCCGATGGAGTTCAGACGGAGCTCCAGGCCCTCGACGCCGAGGAAACCGAAGATTTCGTCGGCGAGTGCAATAATTTCCGCGTCCTGCGCAGGGTTTTCGGTGCCGAAGCACTCGACGCCGAACTGGTGGAATTCCCGCAGACGACCGGCCTGCGGCTTCTCGTACCGGTAGCAGGAGGTATGATAAAAGACTTTATAAGGGTTTGGCTCGTTGAAGAGGCCGTGCTCCAGGTAGGCCCGGACCGCTCCCGCAGTGCCCTCCGGGCGCAGGGAGATGGAACGGCCGCCGCGGTCCTGGAAGGTATACATTTCTTTCTGAACGACATCCGTGGTGTCTCCGACGGAGCGGTCAAAGAGTTCGGTGTGTTCAAAGACCGGGGTGCGGATTTCACGGAACCCGTAATTGACGGCAATATCGGCCAGGGTCTGCTCGACAAAGCGGAGCTGGCTGCTCTCGCCCGGGAGTGCGTCCTGGGTGCCTTTGATGGCCTTGGTGATGAGCGACATGCTTGCGCCTCCATGAATCATCATTTCAATTTATCAATAATCCATGAGATTATACTCCTGTCCGGCCCGGTTTGTAAATAGAGAAACAGCAGGGCGAAAACCGCCCTGCTGCGTCGGTCCGGGACGTTCAGACCGTCCCGACTTTGATCATATTCGTAGATCCGATTTTCCCGACCAGCTGTCCGCCGGTCATGACGACATTGTCGCCCTTGGACAGGTTCAGAACCCGCTTTGCCTCGTGCATGGCATGGTAGAACATGACGTCGGTGGAGTCGAATTCCTCCGACATGACGGGGGTGACGCCCCAGCTCATATTCAGGCGACGCCAGATGCGCTCCTGTGTCGTAATACCGATGATATCAATGGGGCAGCGGAAGCGGCTGACCATGCGGGCCGTGCGCCCGGAGATGGAGTTGACCACAATGGCCTTGGCCTTGACGTTGATGGCCATGGAACAGGTGGCGTGGGAGATGGCGTCCAGGTTGTTCCGGATGTGGAAGTGGGTATCGGCAAACCATTCCCCGTAGTCGATATGCTCCTCTGTGTTGAGGCAGATGTCGGACATGGCCTTGACCGCCTCTACCGGGAATTTACCCGCTGCCGTCTCACCAGAGAGCATGACACAGGAAGTGCCGTCGTAGACAGCGTTGGCGACGTCCGAGGCCTCCGCGCGGGTCGGCCGCGGCTCCTTGGTCATGGATTCGAGCATTTCCGTTGCGGTGATAACCCGGCGTCCCAGCAGCCGGCACTTGCGGATGAGGTACTTTGTGACAGACGGAACCTCATCGTAGGGGATTTCCACACCGAGGTCTCCGCGGGCAATCATGATGCCGTCGGCGAGCTCACAGATTTCCTCGATGTTGTCCACGCCGGACTGGTTCTCAATTTTGGCGATGATTTCAATATTATCTCCGCCGTTGGCGTCGAGGAAGTCCCGGAGATCCTGGAGATCCTGCCGGTTGGAGACAAAGGATGCGGCGACGAAGTCGATTTCATTTTCGATGCCGAACAGGAGGTCGCTCTTGTCCTGCTCACTCAGGTAGGCGTTGCTCATGCGGTGGTTCGGGAAATTCATGCTTTTATTGTCCGAGAGCTCGCCGCCGACGACAGCGGTGCAGTTTGCTTTGCTGCCCTTGAGCTCGTCGACCCGGAACTCCACCAGCCCGTTGTTGACCAGTATGATGTCCCCGACATTCAGATCTTTAATGAGATTCGGATAGGAGACAGACACCTGGTTCTCGTCGCCGACCACATCGTCCGTGGTAAACGTAAATTTTGCGCCGTCCGGAACGGTGACCGAACCGTTGGCGAACTGGCGGATACGGTACTCAGGGCCCTTCGTGTCCAACATGATGGCAATGGGCAGATTCAGCTCTTTGCGCACCTTTTTGATGCGGTCAATATAGACCTGATGGCCTTCGTGGGTTCCGTGGGAAAAATTCAAACGTGCGACATTCATGCCGGCCTTGCACAGTTCTGTGAGGACTTCCTCACTGCCGCTGGCCGGGCCGATCGTGCAGATAATTTTTGTTTTTCTCATTGGATTTGTGGCTCCTTTGGATTCGATAGGAAAAAATAAGCCTGCGGGGCATTCCCGTAGGCTTCTATCTTACCACTGAACAGCGGTATTTTGTTCACTTGTTATTGCCAAAACATATAAATTTATTGGCGGTCCATGTTAATTTCCCGATTTTTCAGCGGATTCCCTGGACATTGAGCCGCGGACAACCTCTGCACTGCGCTCCTTCGGATTAACGATGTCCCGCCAGTCCAAGTCCCCCCGTGCAAGGGCATGGATAAGCGCCTCGGCTGTCGCAATATTTGTCGCAACCGGCACGTTATGTACATTGCAGAGACGAAGCAGGTCCGCTTCAATGGGTTCCATGGGCTTCGGATTCAGCGGGTCGCCGAACATGAGAAGCAGGTCAATTTCATTGCAGGCGACGCGGGAAGCAATCTGCTGTTCTCCGCCCTGGTCCCCGCTCATAAAGCACTGGATTTTTAAACCGGTCGCCTCTGAGACTATTCTTCCGGTCGTTCCGGTGGCACAGATATTGTGCTGGCTCAGAATGCCAGCATATGCGATACAGAACTGTGTCATGAGCTCCTTTTTGACATCACATGCAATTAACGCGATGTTCATGGTGCATGTTCCCTCCTAACGACCAAAAGTAATTCATATGCTCTTTTAGCCACAACCTATCATAGCATAAAGAAGCAAGTCTTACAACTAATTTTTATAAAAACTATATAAAAACCTCCTGATATTTTGCTTTTCATATACCAAAATAGACAATGTCAATTTGACAGACGTCACACTTTCAGCGGAATATTTTCCCCATGCAGCCGCCCGATAATTCGGCCGATGGCCCGGGCCCCCTTGCTGTTCAGGTCAAGAGGAGAACCGGTCTGGGCCGAGAGAACCAGCGTCTCGTCTTCCGGCACCAGCCCGATCAGGGGCACACCCGTCGAGTCGATGACATCGTCGACATTCAGAGCTCGGCCGCTGCCGACCGCATGCTTGTTGAACCGGTTGATGATAAGCCGGACCGGCAGCTTTCGCTGAAGAAGCAGGTCCGCCGCAACCGAGGCGCTCCGAACACAGACGCTGTCCGGTGTGGAGATGACAAGCGCCGTGTCTGCTGCACAGACGGCGGCCTGGAACCCGCGGCCAACCCCTGCGGGGCTGTCCAGCAGGATATAGTCATAGGCATCGTCAAACGAGGCGACCATTCGGCGCACCTGATCTTCCTGAAACTCCGCCGGTTCCAGCGGAGCCGGAAGCAGGTCCGGCCCGTCCTCGTTGTGGACAACCGCCTGCTGCGCCGTGCAGATGCCGCGGAGAATGTCGCCCCAGTCGTACAGAACCATGTCGCCGAGACCAAGCATGAGGTCCAGGGTGCGAAGGGAGATATCGAAGTCAATCAGCAGAACATGGCTTCCATTTGCCGCCAGATACTTGGCAACGGCGGCCGCCAGCGTCGATTTGCCGACGCCGCCCTTCCCGGAGGTAAACAGAATCCGTTTTAATGGGAGTTGATCGGTATACTGCATGTGGCTTCCTCTTTTCTCATGGTTCAGGAGAGAACCGTGTT